>CAYMHU010000053.1:0-25087 GCA_964390335.1 uncultured Granulosicoccaceae bacterium
CTAATTTATTGACATTATCGCTTAATTAGGTGTCCGTTTCAGCTGGGGAGGATCACCACAGTCTTAGCTGAAAATAATGCAGCGAAGAAATGTGAAAACGCGTTGTCTGACTTAGAAATAATTAAGTGCTTTCAAGAGAAAAACCGTGCAGGGGCTCCAGTAGCTGGGAATGGTGGTGTTGTTTTTTCTAAGCGAGGTATGACTTCCGCCGACACCGTGAAATCTCAAGAACTTCTAATTGGAGGGCAATAGTCTTGTTAGAACCCATAGCTTACGTTTTTGACAGCGTACTTTGGTTGCGGATGGTCCCGCCTATCTTGGCGGCAATTTTAATTGCTGGCGGAATGACCATTTTAGGTAGAGTTAGTAGTGGTAGTACCACCCCATTTCTAATTTTACTTTCGCTTGCATTACTGGGGGTGGTCTCAGGTGTCGTAACTGGTCAAAGCCGAGCGCCATCAGTAGGCGCTGTGGTTCCAGCCATTCTTTCATTGGCTTCTGCGCTAATGGTTTACATAGTGTCAGCAAAAGAGCCAAACCATCAACGTGCAGCTTCAGGGGCGCTTACAGCATTCGCACTTACGTTTTTCATTGGAATACACTTCGGTAGTGCTGCTAGGCATCTAAGGGAGGATTTTCTTACGAGTGAAGATTATCTTCTCAGACAAGCGGCAATTGATCAGAACATTAAACTTCAGCAATTACTCTATGACTCTCAGATTATTGAAGCTAAGGAATTACTAGACGGGTTAAAGCCTAACGTGCCAATTGAATAACCTACTTTACCTTGAGTTCAATTAATTATTTTGCTTGTTCGAATATTTACATTTTTTGATGTCCAGCATGTATTGACAAAACCACCGGCTGCTCAATCGCTGAAAGACTTCAAGGTGTTTTTGCAGTTTAATTTGGAATTAGATAAACGTCAGACAATGTAAAACCCTTCGCGAGGTACCCTATCTGGGTAATAGATCTTCATTTATCGTCGGTGTAGCTTCAAAGTTATGTTGTTGCTGATACTAGGAGGTATGCAACCATGTCAACTAAACCAAAGACAACTATCAGAATTTCGCTGCTCATTTTCGCGGCCTTTAATCTTTTAATTACCGCAAGCACATTTGCTGGGTCTGAGATCTATCGCCCGCTTTCCGAGAGAGTTAAAGCTTCGGATGCTATTGTCGTTGGAAGCATATCTTCGGTTGAATCATACAATACTTACAAAAGTGTGACGGCACTAGAAGATATCAACATTTACAGCGTAGTAACTATAGAAAATGCATCCACAATAGAGTCGTTTGGAATTGCACCAATCGATGGGATGGTCAAATTGATCGTTAGCGGTGGTGTAATACCGATGCCTGAAGTGCTAAAGAGTAAATACCAAGCTAACTATGTCGTACAAGGCGACACCTCAATGCCATCACTTCCGATAAGCCCCGATACAACCCGTATTTTCTTCATTTCAGGCAATGGACAAAATGATGTGCCATTCGCAAGCATTTCTCATTCCGTTCTAATAGTTCGTGACGATGGGCAAGTTCTATCGAATGCAGGAGGCTCTTTAGCAAAAATAAGTAACGACGATTTCCGTATGATTCGATCTAATAATTTTGCACGTCCAGACTATGCCGAAGGGCCCAATCCGCCGGACGATATATTAACTAAAGACAAAAAAGCCGAACCATTATCTTTCAATGAATTAGTTAAATACATTGGAAAATACACAATGAAAAATCGGGACATAATGGGATTACATGAAGCGCTTAGAAACCCATCCGTCGAAAACCCATCGTTCGGAGCAGTGAAATGATTAAGTTCTTTAATTTCAAAGTTGGTGCTGGAGTAATAGCAATTTCACTTGGTATGTTTTGCGTACCTCAACAGGCATACTCATACAATATATACAGAGATTGTCCCGAACTAGGTGGTACAGTATTTTTTCGATGGCAGAATTCGTTTGTAGAATTCGATGTAAACGAAAATGATTTCAATGCGGTTCAAAGAAACCGAATGACGCAAGCTGGAAACCAGTTTGCCTTTGTCGGTGGTTCTAGTATTGCGGTGAATGTTACGTCCTCCAATTTTCCATCTTATTTTTATGGCGACGGTCGCAACAGCATATATGTTAACAATACGGCCGCGAGTGGCAACACAGTAGCACGCGCAAAGTACACAGCAATGATGGGTTTTGGAAACGACTGTAGCAATGTTTCCGCGCCTGGTTTTTTAATAGAAGCTGATGTGTGGATGAACGGAAATACAAACTGGTCCACAAGTAATCAGCCATTTTTGGTTTCTGGTTCGACAAACGGCGTACATATTGGGCGTACTGTTATGCACGAAGTGGGTCATTCATTAGGGTTGAGTGGCAGAAGTTTAACTTCAACAGGAGCGGATTCAGGCCAAGCCAACAGTCACGAGAATGCATTGGTTGCAACGATGAATTCAATCGCGCAATTTGGCAGCATACTTGGTGGAAATGGGCAACAAAACAATCTTGGTACATTTCGTAGTAAACTCCACGCAGATGATGCTGCTGCATTGCGGTTGTTATATCCGGGCAATGGAAATTGGTACGATGCGGCCGGTTCACGTTTCAGATCAGATAGAGACGGATCGCTCACGCAGAATGACCGTGTAGTGAATAATCTCCGTATTAGAAGAGGAAGCGGTTATTTCCTTCCCTACACAATAATGAATCTGGGAACAACAACACAGGATGTAAGAATTGATGTGTGGATGACGAGAGACGGATTGCTAGACGGACAAGGAACGGATATTCAACTGACAAATGGTGGTGCCCCACTGTTTCATTTATATACCATGAATAATCTTGGCAGGATTCCAGGAAACCCAGTCAATGAGCCCCAAAGCTCAACGCGAGAAGGTCAAATCTACTTCGTTGTACCCAATGATGCCGCTACCTTTCCAAACAATTCGAATTGGTTGATAGGATATCAAGTAAGTCAGCCGTTTCTGCCGGGTGGAGCTATTGAATCAGATAATGACGACAACTGGGTGTCGTTGCGCCGTCCGCATAGAGTCGTTCCGTAGCCATGCGCCGCCATAACAACCGGTTGTAGGGGATAAGTAACGGCAATGCAATCTGTAACAAATAGAGTGTCATTTTATTTATTTCTGTCGACAATTTTGTTTTCATGTACTCATGACAACTATACTAAAACGGACGAAAATCAACTACCTAATGAACTCGGCCAAGAAGAGTTGTTAAATAACTCGTTCTGGAGGTTGACCGAGGTTTTCGTGAATACCGATGCTGTTCAAGGATTGTCAACTGAAATTCCCTTTGAAAACAGCATCCCTATGGAGGCTCTATGGCAATTGCGGTTTAATTCATCGACCGATAATTTCAATGAAACATTCGAGCTGGTTTACCCTTGTGCCTATTTCTTTGCTGAATATGCATATACAGACTCAGTACTAACCTTTGATGGCACTATAGCTTACGATGAAGAAGATTGCGCAGAGGGCCCACCTGTATCGGTTACACCAGGGTTGAGAACTATATTTCACTCTTACTTACAGCGAGAAAAAATGTTTATAGTGGAGATCATTGGTGACAATAAAATAAGTGTACTTTCGGACGATGGTCAGGGTTTTTTTGCTACAAAAACAGACGAATTTTCTAAATCAATAGTGCAGTAACCTTTGGCCGCATACTCAAGATATGGTCCTTACCGATTTTCGTTCCAAATTGCGCACCGCTGAATAGCTTTCTTGAGCACCAAGTTTGACTGCAGGGCTCTCTCCGTTAAATTTGGAGAGTCGCATGATGGATTGCCAGAAGATGCACTAAGAGGCAGGAGATTGCTCCGCGAAGCCCCCAAAGGTATTTGCAATGCGGGGGCTTTCGCATGAAGTCTTACCCACATCTATAAATGAAAGACTTTCGGTTAATGCTTACCATCCCATAGTCAATGGCAAGGTCTCGACCGATGGCGTCATAATCGATATATAACTGCACGCTTTCGGGTATCTCACCGTACAAACCCTCATCGACAAATTGTCTTGCTAAATCTGAAAATGAGTTTTCTTCATAAAGGTCAATATCTATGGCGTTGATATCGTCAATAACTGTTTTTAAATCATATCCGCATTCACCCACGGCAATGATTAGGTTGATTTTTTCATACTCTTCGAGATCATCCACAAGCTCAAAGAACTGGGAGAAGTTGCCTTGACTCAAATCAATGGCATTGGCTAATTCATAATCTATGGTCTCACCATCAATAAATTGAATTTCAAATTCCTCAACAAGATTGCCGTAGGCGTTCACAAGGCTAGATACCTTATTGTCAAATTCTTCCACATTGCGGAAATAAAATCCCTTCGCAGATATATCATAGGGCTGTGCGTATAACGTTATGCTCATAATCGTTCTCACTTTCGTAATGACTTGGTTTCAAGGAGAGCGAGGAAGGTTTGTTATCCTATTACCCCGCGCCTGAACCCTTGCCAAGCGGCGAGCGACCCCAATTAAATCAACAACAAACATGCGCCGACTTTAGTCCGCACCAATTGGGGCGTTCGATCAAATCAGAGGATTTGTCCATTGTTTTTGTGTGGGACCGTTTAGAGCGACCCATTTGCGGGAACAAATGGTTTATCGCTCTTACGGGAAAAAATGATGGACAAACAGCCGGTAGGCGTCGTCGGATTTGATGTAAGCTGGTATTTGGGTTCAAGCGCGTGAGGCACGCGCGTCAGACATACAAGCGGCGTCGCTCTGCGATACCACATTTATTAATTTTTCTGTCAGTGATGGAAACCGGATGGCCGAGACGACAATCTCGGTCGCTAAGCGATGACAGCACGCCCGGACAGCACAACCGCTATTAATATTTTTGAATGAAATATGCCAAGGTCGAAATACAGAGACCTTTTAAATAATATAACGCTCTTACTTCGGCAAGAGTGCTTCAAGTTCTAACTCCATAGCCTGGAATTCGGCATCTATTCCGGTAGCGCCAGCTGTAAATTCTTCTTTTATTGCTGGCGCCTTATCTGCGTTTTCGATTGGTGGTAACTGACTACGAACTGAGAGTGGCATCATTTTGTCCAGATCAGATTCCAGCTCCGATAATTCAACGTCAGAAATATCGCCCTCAGACACAAGCTCTCTCGCGTCATCAAGTTTTTGTTGATAGGCGATGAGTTGGCCTCGCTCAATATCTAAGCGATTAGCGTCACTCATTGCCGAAGAAAACGCCTCCCAAGTTGGCGCGGAGTCGGGAATATCAGTTGGCTCTAATTCATCCGAGAGTACCGCGACTCCAAACTCGTCAAATACCTGCGTACCATCTTCAGTCTTGAATACGCGGCGGCCATCGGGCATCACATAGGCTTGGGCTAGCATCAAGTTGATTTGTTCGGTCACAGCATCAAGTTGTTTTTGATTCTCCATCAAGGCGGCAGTGGTTGCGGCTTCATACTCATACAGCTTTACATTAAATGCACGAAGCTGAACTTCTGTTGCTAATACCACCTCATTGGCAAGTGAGAAAGTATTCTGCTCTTTCTGCTCAAGCGCATCGTCCCGTTTTTGCTGATCGTGTTTGGCTTTGATAAACCAGACATGTTGTCTGGCCAACTCGGAGTTGTTCTGAATAACATTAGCAAAGTCGTGTACCAGATTAGCCATTAGTCACCACACTCTTTTCTTATCAGCACATAAAGCAGTGGCTCAACTGTCTTTTCGGGGTGTTTTTCCAACCACTCATACGTACGGCGCAGATTTTTTGCTTTGCTGTCGCCGTACAACCAGTCTTGGATACACTGCATACCAGTTTCGTCAGGGCGCTCGGTCAAGAACCGCGCATAGGCCAATCCACCAACCACGCCAGCGATGTAGCTGAAACGCTGATCACTACCCATCTTGTTCATGACGTCGCAAGCCGCTCAGAGATCGAACGAAAATACGGCAAGCGTGAAACCAACACCATCGAAGAAAACGCGGTGGTAAAGCAATGGTTTGGGTTTTCATCTTTTGAGGAGGCTGAGCGTGTCAGCCGCGCTATGGGTGAAACGCTGCACTTGTCCACTAGCATCGGACTTAGCTCAGATAAAAGCGAATTCTCTGGCAATTACTCCACGGGTAAGGAGCGGCTCTACACGCCCGATATGTTGATGCGCTTGCCACGCGATGAACAGATTATTCATGTCAAAGATGTCGGGTTTATTCACGCGAAAAAAATTCAACAAAACCAAATTGCGCCTACGTGCTTTGAACTGGCTGATAACCCGCTGGAAGGAACGCGTCTGCCGCCAGAACCCATCGTCGATCTGTCTTCTGGGCAAATCTTCAAGCGTAAACGGTGGTCAACATGAGTAACCCGGTCTTAAAACCGAGATTAATTCGGATGCGTTATTTTATCTGGCTGATTGTTCCTCTGGGCCTATACGCCGTATCGCAAACACAAGGAACGCCGCATATGCGCTGGTCATACCGTTATGTCGATAACGGAGCATCCATGACCAATCGTTATTACACGCACTGCACTTACGTTGGCTTTAGCGGTGTTATTCAATTTCATCCGGTAAACGGTGATTGTCCTTTTGTT
Organism: uncultured Granulosicoccaceae bacterium; assembly: GCA_964390335.1. Lineage (GTDB taxonomy): Bacteria > Pseudomonadota > Gammaproteobacteria > Granulosicoccales > Granulosicoccaceae > Granulosicoccus. The sequence continues at coordinate 6,582 of CAYMHU010000053.1, forward strand.
CAGCTGTTTAAAAACGAGGAATGATGTCATGAGCAATCAACGTAGCATCACAGCTGATTTAAAAACCACGTTTGATCTGGCGAGCTTACGTCATGAGGCCAACCACCTTCGTAAACCAGCTGATTGGGAGAAAAGCCGCTTCATACGCGAAGAATTTGAGCAAGAGCGCAACACACAAGAAAAGCACTATTACGCAAGCTACGACGCCCGCGTGGCCTCTATCACCAAGACATTGATTGATCGCAAAGCTGAGGTCAACAAGGATTTTAAAAAACGTTGGTTTGGTGAAGATGCCTTTAGCGCCTCCATGATTACCACCCAAGCACATCGGTTGGTGCAGCAGGATCATCAAAGGCGCGTGATGAAGATCAATGAGCGCGAAGCTGCGGCATTGGAAGAACTGGTTAGCCAAGTAAAACAACGTGATACCGCGCTAGAAAAACCAAAACACGAATTTAATAAAGCCCGCGATGTCGAGGCCTATCAGGTCATTCATCACGGGGCGGAAGTCGTCAATCCGCCGTTTCAACGGCACCGATAAATCACTTAACCAGTATATTTAAAAGGAGAATGGTATGAACCATATTTTTGAAGGCGCAGAAAATCAGCGCATCGTACAAGCCCGTGAGAGCTATTCCGGCAGATTGCTCTCTAATGATCAGTTTGATGAAGCGATTGCTATTACCGGCATTGTTGAAAAGCAGATTCAAAAGACCGGTACATTTAAAGACAAGCTGGGTGACTACGCCAATGCGTTTGCACGCTCAGAAAAATTTAACATGATACAAGCTGAAACCATCTTGCGCGATTTGTTCAAAATCCGCACCGGCAAAACCATGAATCAAATGCGCGAAACCCTGATTGCTCAAGAAGAAAAGCTAATGGGTCTGCCTTATGCGCGAAGCGGTAACGGTGAACAGGCCCAAGACGCCATAGAACCCAGTCTTTCTGAACGCGGTAAGAATAGCGCCTATCAGGCAGCCGCTGCCATTGGCGATATGATTGAACAAGGCGACAAGATCAGCTTCTTTCGCGCCTACACCCACCAAGCCAGCCAATTAGCACAAGAATTTGGTGTCACTGAAATGGGTGCACGACGCTTGATGCGTGAAGAATTTAAAGCCGTCGAAGGTCAAGAGCTGATGGACTGGGGAAAGCAGCTCGAAGACACTTATTACAAGCCACAGATTGAAGCGGAAAAACAAGCTCGTCAAAAACCTTCCACAACGCGAAGCGACGATAAGAACGCATCCGAAGAAATTCAAGCCGACAAAACGGTTGAACAAAACCAAATGAGCTTTGATCGATCACGGTAAATAAGAGACACGTTAATTAGAGACAAAGTTCGAACTCAACTGTTCAAAAAAAAGAAATTTTATTACGCGCTTTTTAGTTGCCTTTGTAGGAATAAATCCCTATAACTAACGTCCCTAATTGGTCGTTTAAAACAGGAGGACAACAAAGGGCGAAAGGCATAAACCCTAAAACATGAAACAAGAAAAGAAAGCATCATGAACACTATGACGAACACAAACAACACACAACCAGATGATGCAACTGACAAAGCCATGCTGTCCGTAACCTTAGATCATGCGCTGTATGAACGCTATCTCGATGAATCCGACCTCAGTGAAGAACAAAAGCAAGAATTCTTGCAAACATTGTGGAATATCATTGTCAGCTTTGTTGATCTGGGGTTTGAAGTCCACCCGCTGCAACAAGCACAGGAACAGCTCCAACCGGTCATTGAAAACAACTCCTCTGACAAGTGCACCGTCAGCCATGATAAGGATTCACAAGACACCCATAATTTGCTAAGACAGTATGGAGCCAAAATGAATGCAGAAACTAAAAACACTCAGGATGGGAGCACCTAATCATGTCAGATAATGCAGGGAAATTAGAAACAGAAACGAACGCCGTGATTTATTGCCGTGTGTCTTCCGTGGCCCAAGTTGAAGACGGGCATGGATTAGAATCACAAGAAACTCGCTGCCGCGAGTATGCACGTCGTAAAGGGTATAAAGTCGTAGAGACTTTCTTTGAAAAGGCTGTCTCCGGTGGGGTGCAACAACGTCCATCGTTCACAGCGATGCTCAATTATATTCGTGATAGCAAACTAAACGGTGTGGTGATCATCATTGATGACATCAGCCGCTTTGCAAGAGACATTGAAGGTCATTGGGCATTGCGTCATGCGTTAAAAGACATTGGCGGGAAGTTAGAAAGCCCGCAGATCAAGTTTGGTGAAGATTCTGATTCCGTTTTAGTAGAAAACTTGCTGGCCTCCGTGTCTCAGCATCAACGACAAAAGAACGGAGAGCAAACCAAGAATAGAATGCGTGCCCGCGCCTTAAACGGCTATTGGGTGTTTCGCGCCCCGATTGGCCTTCGCTACCAAAAGACGCCACGTCACGGTAATTTATTGGTTAGGGATGAACCTGTCGCCAGTATCGTACAAGAGGCACTGGAAGGGTTTGCTACCGGTAGGTTTGAGACCCAAAGTGAAGTAAAGCGCTTTTTAGACAATCAATCTGCTTTCCCCAAAGACAAGCGCTCAGGGGAGGTGCGCTTTGAAGAGGTTAGCCGTTTGATGCGTCGCCCGCACTATGCAGGGTATTTAGAAGTGCCCGAGTGGGACGTGCCACTTCGCAAAGGCAAGCACGAAGGGCTGATCAGTTATGAAACCTTCTCAAAAGTACAAGATCGGTTGAATGGTGCAAGCAAAGCACCCGCCAGAAAAGATGTCAGCGAAGATTTTCCATTGCGCGGTTTTATCCTGTGCGGTGATTGCAATAATCCTCTGACCGCGAATTGGTCCAAAAGCAAGACCGGTAAGAAGCACCCGTATTATCTGTGCTTTCACAAAGGCTGCGAAAGCTACCGTAAATCCATCCGCAAGAGCGATCTGGAAGGAGCTTTCACAACACTATTGGAAAAGCTACAGCCCAAAGCCGAGCTTCTGACGCTGGCCAAAGCCATGTTTATAAACGCGTGGGAGCAGCGCCTCTCACAAGCCAAAGCTCAGACTGGTGGCCTTAAGCAAGCCATTGCTAAAACGGATGCAGACATCAATCAATTGCTCGACCGCATTGTTGAAACTAACAACGACAAAGTGATCGCTGCGTACGAGACCCGTATCGAAAAACTAGAAAAGGAAAAACGAATTTTGGAAGAAAAACTCACAAAAAACACGCCTCCAGCAGGTCGCTTCGATGAAATGTTCGAACTCGCCACCGCTTTTCTCGCAAACCCGCGAAAACTATGGGATTCAGGGCAGATTCACTGGCAAAGAACAGTGCTTAGATTGGCGTTTATCGAACGCTTGGCATACAGCCGAAAAACAGGACTTCGAACCCCAGATTTGGCTTTACCGTTCAAGGTGTTACAGGGTATTTCAATCGGTGAAAGCAAAATGGCGGAGAGAGAGGGATTCGAACCCTCGATACGAGTTACCCCGTATACCAACTTTCCAGGCTGGCGCCTTCGACCACTCGGCCACCTCTCCTAATTTCCTTAATCAAACTCTGTGTGCGGTACCTTTAGTTTCCCGCAGCGTCTTATTATAGCGCGACTCGAGGGGATTGCGCTTAAGAATCAGGACTCCGGCTGACCCGGCGTATAAACCGGCGACGGAAACTGCGTAACATTTCCCTTAATATCACTGATTTTAGCGGTGCCACGCTTTTCAACCTCATCAATACGAATAATAGAATGCATGGGGATGATGGTTTGTTGCACACCACTGAACTCAGTTTTGAGTTTCTCTTCTGATGGGTCTACTACGATGGTGGTGTTAGTATCGAACACCAGCTCGGACAACACCACGAAGCCATATAATTCGCCCTGCAATACATCGCGTGCATAGATTTCGTAGATTTTATCGCCGCTAAAAAAGCGGACGCGGTATAAATTTTCCGTGCTCATTTATAAATACTAAACCTGTTGATTACCGTCGTCGTTTTTGCGCTTTGCGTTTGTGTCGTGGATGAACTGGAATGATGCGTAAGTTATCGCTGGGCTTCGCGTCAATACCGGCTAGCTTTACCAACGTATCTACATCGCTCTTACCCAATAATTCCATTTTTCCGCGGCTTAACCATTTTGGCAAAGACACTGACCCATACCGCGTGCGAATAAGGCGACTGACCTGCAGATCTTGCGATTCCCACAAGCGCCGAACCACCCGGTTCTTACCTTGCTTTACGGTGACGTTAAACCACTGGTTTATACCCTCACCGTGATCTTCCGCTTTAATTCGATCAAATTTAGCCAGACCGTCTTCAAGCTCAACCCCCGTGCGCAAGCGCTCGATAATTTCAGGTGACACACGTCCATTCACCCGAACCGCGTATTCACGCTCAATTTCTGATGACGGGTGCATTAATGCATTGGCCAGCTGACCATCGTTGGTTAGCAGCAATAGACCCAGGGTGTTGATATCCAGACGACCCACCGATATCCACCGCCCTTTTGCAAGCCGCGGTAAGCGATCAAACACGGTGCGCCGGCCTTCTGGATCGTCGCGTGTGGTGAGTTCTCCTAGAGGCTTGTGATAGCGCAGCACCTGCCGAGCCTCACGCTGATCGTCGTCTACCACTTTGTAGAAACGGCCCTTTATGACCAGATCGTCGTTTAACGTGGCCCGATCACCTAATTTTGCTTCACGACCATTAATCCGAATAAGCCCGTCACTGATCCATCGCTCCAGTTCCCGACGTGAACCAAAACCCGTGTTCGCTAATATTTTTTGCAGACGCTCGCCCATAGCTAATTCTACCAGTAAACTGTGCGTATCCTTTGGATTACTAAACGGGTTTCAGCACCATGTCAGACGCCGAATTCAAATCGCTCAATATTGCCGTATTAACCGTATCCGATACCCGCGGTGAAGCCGAAGATGTGTCCGGCAAGCTTTTGGTTAACGCCTTAACCGAAGCGGGACATCACAATTATGAAAAGGCCATTGTCAAAGATGACCTATTCGCCATTCGCGCCATCGTGTCCCGCTGGATTGCAGACCCGGAAGTCGACGCCGTGCTGACCACAGGCGGAACAGGCATCACAGGCCGCGACGGCACCCCCGAAGCGGTATCCGTGCTCTTATCAAAAGTTATCGATGGATTTGGCGAGCTGTTTCGAGGCCTTTCGTACGAAGAAATTAAAACCTCGTCTTTACAGTCTCGCGCATTGGCAGGCGTGGCAAATTCAACCTTCGTGTTCGTACTACCTGGCTCATCAGGAGCATGCCGACTCGCCTGGGAAAAGCTGATTTCGGCACAGCTGGACAATCGGACTCGACCGTGCAATCTGGTGATGCTGATGCCCCGCCTCAACGAATCCTAAACCGCCCCAGTTTCATCGAACCCTGATCACCAAGCGGCTTTACCGTCAAAATCAGGACAAAATTGCCGCTTTTCAGTCACATAGCCTGACTATGACACAGTTCTTGCAACCGATCGATCAACTCCAGATCGAGAAAGATGTAAGCGGTGTACGAACAGGCTCAACGCATCATGCGCATGATGTCGCTGCTGGTATTGTCGGTTGTCATGCCGAGCATCCACCAGAACGCGTTTGCGTACGACACACCGAAACCTGCCCTCAGTAAGCACATCAGGCTCATCGTTAGCGTTTCTGACTCGACGGTGCTGAACTCCCAAACTTCAATCGATGAGTTCGTACAACACTTGTCAGCATTTTCAAGCTTAGAACTGCAAGTTCACCGCGTGATGTCTGGCGCTGCCGTTGTCGTTAGCACGCAACTGCCCAATGAAATTTCCCGCTCAGTGTTAATGAGCAAACTAGAATCGTCCGCACATGTGAAATCGGTGAGTCTGGATGCTGTGGTCAAACCCAGTGCCAAAATGGACGAGTCCTCAGTCTTGTATGAACAATGGCAGCTGACTTCCAACCTTGAGCATAAGAGTGCCTTGAATATGCAGCCTGCGTGGGATTTAACGCAAGGTTCACCTGATGTGGTGGTTGCCATTATCGATACCGGAATCCACTATGATCACCCTGACCTGTTGGGTCGTGTATTACCGGGCTACGATTTTGTGTCGCCGATGAGCGATTCAGTAGAGGACGGTATTCACGTTCCGAGCGAATTAGAATTTTTACGTGCAAACGATGGCAATGGCCGGGATGCTGATGCAACTGACCCGGGCGATGCCGTTGATCAACACACGATGGAACGGTTTGCGAGCTTGGGTGTGGATTGCTTACTGTCGAATAGCAGCTGGCATGGCACAGCGATGGCCTCCATTGTTGCAGCGAATGCCAACGATGGTATCGGTATGACGGGTATCGATTGGCATGCGAAGATACTGCCCGTGCGAGCCATTGGTAAATGCGGCGGGCGACGTTCCGATTTACTGGACGCTATTCGCTGGGCCGCGGGCGTTAAGGACCCTGCACTACCTGAAAACCCTCATCCTGCCCGCATCATCAATCTAAGTTTAGGTATCGATGATTTGTGTACCGCCGCAGACCAACACGCAATTAACGAAGCAACTGCAGCAGGCGCTGTGATTGTTGCAGCGGTTGGCAACAATGGTAGAAACACCGATGCCCAACCCAGCTCGCCATCGCATTGCCGAGATGTTATCGGTGTGATGGCCGTCGATCGGCACGGCTTTCGGGCCGAGTACAGTAACGTTGGTCGCGATGCGGATATTGCCGCGCCTGGAGGCGATGCTACCGATCCAAAGTTCGGCATTAAGGTGGCAACAAACCAGGGATATGCAGAATCAACTGCACTACACAGTTACCGACAGTCAACAGGCACCAGCGTTGCCACACCACATGTTTCGGGTGTACTTGCCCTCATATTATCGCTTAAACCAACTCTGACAAATCAAGAATTGCAGGCCCTGTTACTGGATAACATCAGCACATTCACCGAAGCGGCCCTTGCCAGTGATAACGATCAGCAGGCCTGCACGCCTGAACTCTGCGGATCAGGCATCTTGAATGCCGGAGCAGCTATTATTGCCACTGCAAACCATCAACCCGGAACCTACTTGGATTCACCCTCGTTGGCTGCAGCCCAGTCTTCGCCTGTCTCGGTAGGTTCGTTCAATGGTTTTGGCTGCACAGTCACAACGTTGCAAACGGTAGACCCGTCGTTAACTGCGCTTGTCCTGTATGCGATGCTCATGCTGTTCTATCGATACCAGTTCAGCAAGCAAGCTCGTTGCATACGAGCCCACAGGTAAACCAAAACGTAGCACCAGACAATCTCTCGTTATCCACTGCCACTCTAAATTGCTTGGTCGTACCCGTAATGCGCGGCGCTGCTGCTTCAAATTGTTAGTGGCTAATCCTGAACAAAACGATGAAAGTGAGGCCATTGCGTCACGTTCGAATTCCGCGCAATCAGCTGTGGCGATAGCCTCGCCTTTACCCCACATTGGACCACTGGTTTGAATATCAAACGACTTACAGCGAGCGATCGTTTCGGTATCACGCTCGGTGTGCACAAAGAAACTCTGCGCGCCATCCAATATCATGGGCTCACCGTTTAACGGTGTATTCCAGCTATGTGTTTGCACTCTGTGAGCACACACACGATTAAAGATCGCACTGCGTGCTGCTGATAGATACAAGCCTCGCTTAGTTCGGGTAATTTTTTGTCGTGGATTCGAAAAGTAGCGTTGCGCTTGCGCTAAATTCTGTTGATTAAATCCAAATCGTTGTCGTCCAAAATAGTTGGGAAATCCCAGTGAACTGATGGTGTTAAGTCTTGCAGACACTTTTTCCTGAATATCAGCATGCTCCTCTATATCCGTTTGCTGAGCTGCATGCACATCTTGTAACCGCACAATGAATTGATTTTCCTGATGCGCGCCGCGACGTAACTTACGACTATGCCGAGTCGCCGTCAGTATCTGCAGCTGACCTGCTTCCATCTTATCGTGTGGCTGTAACGATTCGTCATTAAGTTCAAGGTCGGTGTCAGATAAATTGAGCGGTGTTCGGATACTTACCCACTGATCGGTAATAGCGTGTTTATCTTTTAATCCACAAATTCCGATATCCACCGATCGGCACTTAAACTGACGTTGCAAAGTATCCACAACATCGTGGGTATTCAGGGCACATTTTCGAATCAGCAAAAACAGATGCTCGCCTTGACCATCAAGATCAAACCCCAAGTGCTCACGCACAATGAAATCGGCCGGCTCAACTTTGAAACGCGCGCAAATTGGTGGCTCGCCCCACGCAGTAGGAAGACCATCGACGACAAGGTCATAAGTCACGGTTGTTGCAAACCCTGTTGTTCATCCGGCGCCACGATCGTTTTAGTAACTGTTAAACTAAGCATTATCTAAAGACTTTATTTTAACCGGTATTATGTCCAACTACTCTCGAATCTCTTGCACCGATGCGCAGGCCCTGATGCAAGCCGGTCACGTCAATATTGTTGATATACGCGATGGTAAAAGCTTCAATGCAGGCCACATCACAGATGCAGAGCACTTAGATAACCACTCAGTTGCGGCCTTTATCAATGACACGGAACACGATGAACCACTCATTGTGTGCTGTTATCACGGAAACTCCAGTCAATCAGCTGGAGCTTATTTGGCCCAGCAAGGGTTTGAGCAAGTGTACAGCCTCGATGGTGGTTTTGAGGAATGGTCTAAAACGTATCCTGAGCTGTGTGAGAAAGAATAGCTCGTAATTGCTTTGACTTACTGATCACACTGACGCAATGCGGCTGAGCCGATTAGTGCTTCGTACCATGCATTGGCCATCAGCTCATAACCATCAATGTTGGGATGTATCCCAATCGGTTCATCACTGATTTCATTGACTGACACAGCCAGATTCTGCTCCACCAGTTGAACCATATCCCCCGCTCTGGCAGCTATGCGCGTGCGTAAATCAGCGTTAAACTGATCCACAACGGCGTTTAAAGCAGGATCGCGTTTCGGAACAATCGTCGCGATAAACACCTGTACCGGATAATTCGCAGCTTCCCAGGTATCCAGCCCATCCAACCACTCATCAATTCCCGCAGCATCAGATGGCGTGTTGTTGGTACCAATGTGCAGCAAAATCACATCGACAGGATCCTCTGCTAATTGTTCTTCTAACTTGGCAACCAGAAAACTGACCTCCACACCGGGATAACCATTATTTTCAGGATCGAGTAAACCGGCGGCTTCACCTGCGCTTTGCCCGCCCTGACCCAGAAAGTCAATCTCGAACCCGTCATTGGTCAATCGATCATACAAGAACTTCCGATACCCGACTCGCATTGGCGGTGGTGGCAAATCGGTGGTTTCAAAGTACTCAATACCTTGAGTGATGGAATCGCCAAGCGGCATAATTCTGAGTGGGTTAATCAGCAACGTATGCCGATAATTCCCGATCACACTGTTATCAGTGGATTCCACCGTGTAATCAATATCGATGGGCAGGCGCGATGCACCAGGCACCAGCGTTATGGCACCCGAAGTTGGATCGAACTGCGTCATCAGGTTCGATATATCGGTTTGGAGAATTAGCTGGGAAGCGGTTTGCGTTAAATCGGCGGGTAGAGTCAGATTAACTGAGCCGCCTGTATTGATTAAATCTTCAACGGTTACCGCACTACAACTCAGCTCAATTTCAGTATTGCCTGAATCAGTCGTGCCTGAATCAGTCGTGCCTGAATCAGTCGTGCCTGAATCAGTCGTGCCTGAATCAGTCATGCCTGAATCGGTCGTGCCTGAGTCGGTTGTGCCTGAGTCGGTTGTGCCTGAGTCAGTTGTGCCTGAATCGGTTGAGGTTAATTCGTTGTTCGTATTACACGCAGACAGCAGTGAGACTAAAGCGGCTATCAGTAAGACCTTAAGGCTGCCGCGTTTGACTCTGTAGAATAGGCTTAGTACTGATGAAGCGTTCGAGACTATCAATGTCCAGATAACTTTCATCAACGGCACGAAAATTTCCATTTGGATCAAATAACATGTAGGTTGGCGTGCCTTTAAAAGGCTCTTGCGCATTCGCTGCAAAATTGAGTCCGATTAATGCCAATTCACCAACATAAGTTGGGAACGACACATCATTATCGATCATATACTGCTTGACTTCGTCCAATTTTTCCACGCCATCCAATGCGACCCCATACACTTCGGCGTCTGTGTCTTTATGACGATCATGAAAGTCAGACAGCAACGGTTTCATGGTTTTGCAGACAGGACATTGTACTTGCCAAATCATAACCAACGTCCACTTGCCGTTACCGACATCCGCCTCGTCAGTGACAGCAACTCCATCAACGGTGACCAGATCAGGAAACGGTGCATTGGCATGCGCCTGACCTGCAAATAGCACAAGGCTGAGCAAAACTGCTTTTAGTGCGACACTATAATTTACAAAGTGCTTCATTCTTAAATCTCGTGGCTTAGATACGCTCTCCTGCGCCAAATTATTCACTGATCGCTCGGCTGGAGATATTCTGGTATTACGGGCAAAAACTCGACAGTTCAGAGCGAAGCCCGTGCCAAAAGTTCCTCGTATAATGACAAAAGCCTCACGAAACGCCGGATACGGTAAATGATTGCGTAATAGGTCGCGTTATAGCGCTCTGGATCACAAAAATCAGGCTCTGCACTGGTAATGTTGGAGCGCCGGACCTTTCGCGTATATCTATTGCATAGAGTTAACACGGCTACAGCGAACGAATTGAGTTCAAATCGGCCTCAATTCAGGCTTTTAAGCGACGTGGCTGACCCTATGATCCCAATGCGACCAAACAACCAGATACACCTGCGGTTTTAATCTTGAACAAGCTGTTTCACAATCGACTGTTGGCTGTAACCGTAAAAGCGTTGCTAATTGGTGTCATTCTCACATCGCCAGCACGGGCTGGGCAACTGGTGATCGAGGGCCTCACCGAAGAGCTTGAGCAAAACGTGCGACTCGTTGCCGGTGAATTCCCCACCAACGAAAGACTGGTTGATATCTACTTCGATTTACTACCAAAGCAAGCAGCGGATGCGCTTGCCGCCTACGGCTACTACAAACCAAAAATTGAGGTTAAACGACGCGAAGTCGATGGCGAGCCCATCATTAACGTCAATGTTGAGTTGGGCGAACCGGTGCGCGTTACCAACATCAGTTTGGAAGTCACTGGCCAAGGCAAAGATGACCCGGTGTTTTTAGATGTGCTCGCAGACAGCGCCATAAAAAAAGACAGCGTGTTTCGCTCAGACGAATACGAATCCACAAAGAGCGCACTCATAGAAGCAGCGCAAGCGCGCGGCTTTTTCAATTTCAAGTTTGTGACCAACAAAGTACTGATCAGCAAAGCAACCAACACAGCACTTGTCAATCTGGTTGCGGACACGGGCACACGATTTAATTTTGGAGAGGTGCTTTTCGAGCAAGACGTATTCAGCAATGTTTTTCTGAACCGGTGGGTCCCGTTCGAGCCGGGTGATCCGTATGATGCTCAGAAAATTGCTGAACTCACAACAAACTTACAAAGTAGCGGCTATTTCGATTCCGTACGGGTGTCACCACAGCTCGATGTTGAATACGGGCCTGTTGTGCCACTGAAAGTGGTGCTACAGAGAAAGGATCCGAATCAAGTCGGATTAGGTGTCGGGATAGACTCAGACGAAGGGATCCGTGGCAAAATCTCATGGTCTAAACCACTGTTAAATTCGCGTGGCCATTCAGCCGATATGCTTTTCAGCGCTTCACGCATCTCACAGGAAGTCAGCTTCGCGTATCGCATCCCACGCGATAATCAACCGCTATACAATTTCTGGGGGCTCGAATACGGGCTTAAAAACGAAGATGATGATGGGTTAAAGAGCCTGCTCAGCACCTTCAACTTCCAGCGTGTGCGCCGGTTCCGATCTGATTGGCAGGAGTCTGTCTTTATCCGCTGGGAACGTGAGCGATACACAGTGCAAGGTGTTGAAGACACCACAGACCTGATACTACCGGGCATTCGATACACACGAACCCGCAGTAAAGGCGCGCCCTTCCCTACATGGGGACAAAGCAGCAGTTTTCAGTTTATGTTCGGTAATCGGGAATTACTATCCACTATCGATATTGCTAAAGTGTTGGTGAACTTTAAGTACCTTCGAGAAGTATCACCAAAAAATACCTTTATTTTCTCGTTGCAGTATGGTGCTATCAACAGCAACGACTACGGCAAAATACCCACGTCACAACGCTTTTTCGCAGGCGGTGATCGTAGCGTGCGCGGTTATAAATATCGCACGGTTTCTCCGCTAGACGCGGAAGGCAAACCCAGAGGCGGTCGTTTTCTTGAAGCCGGTTCCATTGAATACAACAGACGTATCGGTGGCCGCTGGGGAGTTGCTGTGTTTGCCGACATCGGTCGAGCCTTCAATAACTTCAGCACCTCACAAAAAATTGGAGCAGGCGTGGGTATTCGTTGGCAATCACCTGTCGGGCCTTTCCGACTGGATCTCGCCACGCCCGTAAACGATGATGACAACAACGACATTCAGTTGCACTTGTCTTTAGGGCCGGACTTGTGACAAAGCGTCGAATTCTAAAGTGGATTGCGATTGCACTGTTAATCCTGATTCTGCTCATCCTGTGTGTACTATCGCTCGCGTATTTTTTACTGGCGACCGAGCGCGGCTTCAACATCACCAGTAACGAATTGAACGCTCGCGTGGAAGGCTTGGAAATTGGTCCTGTCAGCGGGGATCTTGAAAGCGGTATTAACACCGATTTCGTAAACTATAAAAACGACCAATTGTCCATGCGGGCCAGCGGCATTGAATCCAGTTGGCGAAGCGGTTGCCTGCTTGATCGCGAAGTGTGTATTGATAATGTCATCATCAATGAAATGAACATTGAAACGTTTGCCAACAATGCAGCACCTAAGCAGACGACCCCTGCTGATATTCTACTGCCTGACGTTAATTTACCGGTTAGCTTCAGCGCGAAGGACGTCATTGTACGTTCACTGAGCTTCAAGCCGCCTGGCGATGCGCCAATTCAAACCCTAAAAAATGTCAAGCTATCAGCCTACTCTGCCGGTTCGACCATCCACATCGATCAGCTACACACACAATATGAAAATATCACGGTAAATGCCAATGGCAAGATTACACCCGAAGGTGATTACCCTTTGTCGATGAACATTGACATCGATGTAGAGAAGCTGTTGGACGAACACGATATCAGCGCTGTCATAAGACTCAACAATTCGCTGGAAAAGCTTGACATCAATGTATCCGTTTCCGGCGCGATTACAGCGCAATTGCAAGGACGCGTTAGCCCGCTTGATAAAACGCTGCCGGTAACGCTGAGCCTGAGCGCATCAGAGCTTGGGTGGCCTCTGGACACGCATAACGTAATAAAAGCCGACACAACGGCGTTGCAGGTTGCTGGCGATCTCGATGATTTTTCAATAGCGCTCGACACCAAACTCAGTGGAGAACAGATACCGCAATCAACACTCAAGTTAAGCGGACTGGCAAACACCGAACGGGCATTGTTAACCGACATCACCGTTTTAACACTGGATGGATTTGCGACCGGTAATGCGGCCGTCTCCTGGAACAATGGAGTTACCTGGGTAACCGACTTGATTGCCAAAGGCATTAATCCGGGGGTGAAATATTCAGGTGTGGATGCAAACCTGAATGCATTACTGCGCGCCAACGGTACCGTAGTTGATGAGCAATGGACGGTACAACTCTCTCAGGCCAATCTTGATGGTGAACTACGCGGCCAACCCATCGACTTAAACGCGATTCTGCAAAAAAAGGTCGACGATACATGGGAGCTGAATACCTTCACGCTAAACAACGGCGCGAACAATATTGCTGCAGCAGGGGAACTAACCGATCGGTGGGATCTTGATGCGCAAATTGAGCTGCCTCAACTTAACAACCTTTTGCCCGATCTTAACGGCAGCATAAACGCTAATATCAAAATGGACGGCGAACTTAAAACACCTAACGCTGTTGTAACAGCCAATGCCGATCAAGTGAGCTTTCAAGACACGGCTATCAATGCCTTGGCATTAAACGCTAACATTCAGCGTGGCGGGCTTGAACCAAGTGAGCTAAAACTCTCGGCAAGCAGCATACGTTTTGGCGAGCAACAGCTACTGAATTCGAGGCTCGCCTTAGACGGCACGCGAGCTGAGCACGCCATTAAATTATTTACCGATGGGCCGGAAAAAACCAGTATCGATCTGGTATCAAAAGGTTCGCTTTCAGAAAATTTCGATTGGAATGGCGTACTGGATGCAGTCGCCATAGAGGTACCTGCACACAAATTGGTGCTGGATCGTGCCACACCACTACAGTGGAACAATGACATCAAGAAATTTAGCGTGGATGCGCATTGTTGGAATGTGCAAGACGCGCAGCTGTGTCTTAAGAATAAGATTCTTGCCGAGCCTGAAGGCACGGCCAACATTGAACTTAGCAACTATGCTCTTGCCCAGCTTAATCCGTTCCTACTCGCTGATTCCACTATGGCGGGCATACTTAACACCTCGCTTATCGTTAACTGGGGTCAGCAATACGCTGGCGGTTTTAACGCGTCAATGGATACCAAGGTCAATGGGGGCGCTTTAAAAGTTGATGAGCCCACACGTCAAATCATCACATTCCAATACGACAACTTAAGTTTAGAGGCAAAAGCCGATGGTGACTCGGTTAGTTCGAAGCTCATCATTGATTCGAACAGTATGGGACAAGCCAATTTGGATGTGTCCTTAGATCCTTCAGCCAGTAACAAACCCATTAGTGGCAATTTGCAAATCGATGGATTTAAACTGGATTTCCTAAAGGCGTTTTTACCAGAATACGAAAACATAGCCGGCGTGTTGAGCACCGACGGTGTCATCAGCGGTGAACTTAAAGACCCTCTGTACGACGGCACAGTCAACATAGATTCCTTGGTGCTACAAGATGAATCGCTGCCATTATCAGTTGATGGTGGTGACATCAGTGCAAAGATAACCGGCAAACAAGCCTCCTTAAAGGGTCAGCTGCAAAGTGGCACCGGACAACTAAAACTCAACGGGAATGCTGATTGGAATAACGCCAATTGGCGATCAGATATTCAGATAGAGGCTGATAACCTCACAATAGTGCAAGACCCTATCACTAATTCCATTGTCAGTGCGTCGGTGGATATCTCAGCCACACCCAACAATATTAAAGTGCGCGGTGACATCAATGTGCCCTTAGCCGATATTAATATCAAGGAAATTCCAAGCGGCGCAACAGCACCCTCCGATGACGTTATCATCATTGAAGATGTGTTTTCGCAAACGCAGGCGAACCAAGCCAGACAAAACGCCGACACAGCAATCGATGTTGTATTAACAGTGAATTTGGGAAACAAAGTCAATTTAAGCGGGTACGGCTTAAACGCATCCTTAACCGGCGATATGGAGATTACGCAGCGAACACCAAACCCATTGCAACTGGGTGGCGAAATTCGTATCGTGAAAGGTACCTACAAACAGTACGGACAAAACCTGACCGTATCCGATGGTCAAATATTGTTTGTCGGGCCATTGGATCAAACTCTTTTGGATATTGACGCCGTCCGCGAGGTAGAAAACGGAGAGCGGATTGCGGGTTTACATTTAGATGGCCAGTTATCGGATCCGGCCGTCACGCTGTTCACCGAGCCTGCGGATAAAACACAGGAGCAAATCTTGTCCTATATCATTCTTGGGCGTGATCTATCCGAAAGCTCTGATCAAGAGAGCAATCTGATGGCATCGGCGGTATTGGCCCTGGCCATTAAAGGTGGACAACCGGTTACTAAAAAACTAGCCGAATCATTAGGTTTGCAAGAGATATCGGTGGACGCTCGTGGTCGTGGTGACAGTACTGAAGTTGTGGTTAGTGGACGCGTTAATGATCGACTGTTGCTGCGATACGGTCGCAGCGTATTTGATGAAACAATAAACCTGTATTTGCGATACGACCTCACAAAGCAGCTGTACCTAGAAGCGGTAGGTGGCGCTGAACAAGCTGTGGATTTGTTTTACTCATTCTCCTTTTAGCGCGAACATACATCTAACGAAAACGGATACAATTGGCGCTTTACGCAACCTTGCACCAGCCTCATGAGCACAGACAACGCGCCGTACGAGTACATCGAGAACGATGAACAACTCCAACAACTGTGCGACAGGCTCAGTAACAAGCCCTATATTGCCATCGACACAGAGTTTTTGCGCGAACGCACCTATCGCCCCCAACTGTGTCTAGTGCAGGTTAAGTGCGAAGACATTCTGGCACTCATCGACGCGCTCACAATCAAAGACCTGACCCCTTTAATAACCCTGCTGCACAATCCGAATATTGTTAAGGTGTTGCACGCAGCTTCGCAAGACTACGAAATTTTCTATTTACTGTCCAAGGGCAAAGTGCCTACTCCGTTGTTCGACACACAACTGGCGGCGCCACTGCTGGGGTATAACGAGCAAATCGGGTATGGCAATTTAGTTAAAGAACATTTAAAAATCGAGCTTACCAAAGCGCACACCCGAGCAGACTGGACACGACGCCCGTTACCGGAAAAACAGATCGACTATGCACTGGATG
Organism: uncultured Granulosicoccaceae bacterium; assembly: GCA_964390335.1. Taxonomy (GTDB): domain Bacteria; phylum Pseudomonadota; class Gammaproteobacteria; order Granulosicoccales; family Granulosicoccaceae; genus Granulosicoccus. Next base: position 23,156 of record CAYMHU010000053.1, read on the forward strand.
ATGTGGTGTATCTGGAGCAACTGTATACCAGCATGACCAAAAAACTGCGCGAGCTTGGCCGCCTCGACTGGTTACGTGCAGAGTTCGAGCCGTGGGAAAATCCCAAAAAATACGACCAACCCGCTGGCGAGCGGTGGTTGAAAATAAAAAACATCCAACGCTATAAGGGGCAAACCCTTGCCTGCATCCAGGCACTGGCCGAATGGCGCGAAATCAAAGCGCGCGAAACCAACAAACCCCGAAACTGGCTCATGAAAGATGATGTGCTGTGCTCACTGGCACAGCAGCTTCCGGATAGCATCGATGAGCTTTCACATATTCGTGGCCTTGATAAAAAATCTAAAGATCGCTATGGCAAAGAACTGGTAGCACTGATCGCAGATGCCAGAGTACAAACACCCCTACCCGCTCCAGAATTCGTTAAGAAGAAAAAAATGACAGCGATTGCCCTGACCCGAGTCGCGATGTTAAACGCATGGACGGTTCAAAAAGCCGCAGAGCTGAAAATCAATCCGGGCATTCTGGCGCCACCGAAGCTCATCGAACAATGTGCCACCGGATTCGCGCAAGATGCATTACAAGGTTGGCGCAAGCCGCTGCTGCTCCAAGACTTCAACGCGATTATTCGCGGCAACCATGCCATCAGGGTTACAGACGGGGGGTTGCAGCTGGTTGAGCTGTGATCTTGCTATGCGGCTTAATCAGGCCCAATTCGGGCTGCGTTTGCTGGCAGTAACTACTGGGTGCAATTACTGGTTGCGCTAACACCCTCGGCCGTGTAATTCTGTATTATTAATAATCAATCAGCGTCGGATTAGTATCCGCGCAAACTAACAGTTTTTACCGAGCCCAAACATGAACGATACATCCAACGCTGTTCGACTGAACCAACCTTTGTCGAACACCAATATTATTGCTGAAACCCAACTTATTTCACCCGCTGCGTTAAAAGCTAAGTATCCACGCACAGAAACCGCGACCCAAACCATCGAGCAAGGCCGCGCCGATGTTGAGGCTATTCTGGATGGCAAGGACAAACGTTTGTTGGCTGTGGTGGGCCCATGCTCAGTACACAATGTGGATGAAGCAAAAGCCTACGCGACAAAGCTACTCAAGCTCAGAGAGCAAGTCAGCGACCAAATCAATTTGATTATGCGGGTGTATTTTGAAAAACCTCGCACCACCGTCGGTTGGAAGGGTCTAATCAACGACCCTCATCTGGACGACTCGTTCGATATTCATGAAGGCATTGCAATGGCGCGGGAGCTGCTGGTCTGGATGGCGGATAACGGCATGCCAACCGGCACCGAAGCGCTTGACCCAATCAGCCCGCAGTATTTGTCAGATCTGTTCACCTGGTCAGCTATCGGTGCGCGCACCACCGAATCGCAAACCCACAGAGAAATGTCTAGCGGTCTATCAACTGCAGTGGGTTTTAAAAACGGTACCGACGGCAATTTAGCCGTGGCAACCAATGCGATGAAGTCAGCAGCACAAGCGCATCGCTTTTTGGGCATCGATACTGAAGGCAAAGTGACTGTGCTAGAAACGCGCGGCAACCAATACGGGCATATTATTTTGCGCGGCGGTAAAAACCCAAATTACGATTCAGTGAATGTGGCCTTAGCAGAGCAAGCACTCGAATCTGCCGGGCTGCCCAAACGCATCATGATCGATTGCTCGCACGCCAATGCCAATAAAGATCATGAGCGCCAGCCCTTGGTAGCGCGCAATGTGTGTGAGCAGTTAGCTAATGGCAATGAATCCATTATTGGCATCATGCTGGAGTCACATTTACATGCGGGTAATCAAAAGCTCACCACACCCGATCAGCTTCTCCCGGGCGTTTCAATTACGGATGCTTGTGTGGATTGGGATACTACTGAGAGTTTGATGTTGGAGTTGCATGAGACGTTGGGGGCGCGGGGTTAA
>CAYMHU010000054.1:0-1488 GCA_964390335.1 uncultured Granulosicoccaceae bacterium
CTGAATCAGAACGAGCTGAATCAGAACGAGCTGAAGCAGATAAAAAGCATACAAAATCAAGTGCGACAGTTGTGCATGTTCCGCTACTGACAGAAGTTGGTAACGAGGATGCGGTTAAAAACAGCCCGGTTTACAACATCAAGCAGGACTCGTCGGTGCCGGCTCCCTATGCGTCCACCGAAATTGATCTGGACGATGAATATACTGATGGTTACAGCCCAATAAACTCAACAACTGCTTCTCCGGTTCAGGGCCGTTTTTACAGATGGTGGAAGGCGGCGAAAGAGGTGGCCGCTAAGATTATTAAGTTCCCAATTAGATGGTTGAGGGGCCGCTAAGCTCTTCGTTGTTGCCAACTTTAAACAATTCCAATGAACAAGCAAAAAGCGATCACTTTTTTTGAATGGACCGGTTCCATTCTGGCGATGGCTTATGCGTTACTTATTGCGTCAAATACCGGTAACGAGATTCTTGGCTTTAGTTTGTTGCTGTTGTCTGCATTGCTCTTCGGAGCCTGGGGATTCATTGATAAGCGCTGGGCATTTTTTGCCTTACAGTTCTTTTACGCGGCCTCTGCCGTTATAGGACTTGTACGCTGGTCTTAACGATCCGTTTAAACCTCAGCTGAGTAGAAACTCACGTTTCATCTGAACTGATCTAGTCACTAGGAGGATACGCAGCCTATGAGTGTTGATGTAACCGAAGTTGACGGCGTTCCGATTCACATTACGCACACTGCGACCTGTCATTGCGGTAGCGTGGAAATTCAATTGCGTTTACCGAATGGCTTAGAGAACTTACGCAGGTGCGATTGTTCATTGTGCAGGAGAAGAGGCGCTATTGTCGCCTCCGTTCCCTTATCAGGAATAACAATAGTCAAAGGCGAGGAAAGCCTAGGTAACTATCAATTCAATACCAATACCGCTAAACACTACTTTTGTAAGGTTTGCGGTATCTACACACATCACCAACGCAGATCTAATCCGGAACAGTATGGATTTAACGTGGCTTGTCTTGAAGGGATTAACCCGCTGAAGCTCGATGGCATTCCGACGAATGACGGCGTCAATCATCCATCCGATAGATAAACGCCGTGTTCAGAGGTGTACTGCAAAACCTGCGATATAGCGCTCAATTTTCGATGTTTGCTTTGGCTATTGGAGTCAAACCGTTTTTGGTGTTTAATGCGATAGTCTTCGCCTATTTGTTGTCAGTAGTGGCAGAGCTCACCACTAAATTGACTTTGCTTGAAGCGGGAACTTGAATTGAAAAGCACACCTATAACTAATGAGATTAGGCGACTGCGTTTCGAACATGGAGAAATGACGCAGAAAGCATTGGCTACTAAAGTCGGGGTAACAAGGCAAACGATTGTTGCTATAGAGAATGCGAAATATTCACCGACTTTAGAGTTGGCATTTAAAATAGCTGGCGTGTCTGGGGAAAGTATTGAAACTGTATTCTCGTATGATGCATCTGCTGAAGAGT
>CAYMHU010000054.1:1588-15212 GCA_964390335.1 uncultured Granulosicoccaceae bacterium
CAGATTTTTATGATGAAGCTAAAACCAAATTGCGAGTGCTGTGATAAAGATTTACCGCCAGAAGCGACTGATGCGAATATTTGCACTTTCGAATGCACGTTTTGCTCGGAGTGTTCGACTAGCCGGTTTAATGGGATATGCCCGAACTGCAATGGAGAATTAGTACGCAGACCCGTTCGCACCAAAGCCATGCTTGAAAAATTTCCAGCATCGACCGAGCGATTTGTTAAAGCTCATCCAGAATGTGTTGATATTGCAAGCTAACACACGTTAGTTATTTGGCTTGGCTGTGCGCCTTCACTAGCGCAAGCGAGTACGGCTTATATAAAGGTTGTTGTGAAAGGGCATTCGCCTTCTTCAACTGTGAAAGATCTACGCAGGAACGCATCTTCCGTTGCTGTGGCGCTGCTTATTCTGTCCATGCGAAAATGCCGGAATGCTTGCTTATCGGAGTCGAAGCCAATCATGTACCATGCTGGCGATAGTACAAGCATAGCGTGTGGTTCCGCATGGCGACTGGTTTTCTTGCCATGTTGGTCGGTGTAGCGGAAGCGCATGCGTAATGTATCTAAAAAACACGTTTCGAAAGTGCCCAGTACCGACTTATTGATTTCCTGCACGGTTGGCAGTGGAATACCGGGTCGCGAATGACCAATGTAAAAACTTCTGAGTATTCTGCGCATTTCCGCCACTCGGTCACGTGGTAGAGATTGTTCTATTTTTCGTAACCCGGCATCCGCTAAATTAGCAAACGGTATATCGTGAGTTTGCTTAAGTACCGCAAAGGATATAAGCAATGCAAAAACTTCGGAGCTTGTAAGCTTTGGCGTAACCAGTACTGAGCTTGGATCTAAAAGCAGACCACCGCCTGCGCCAGGGGACGAGTGAATAATGTAGCCTTGGGCGCGTAAGGCGGCAATGTCGCGCAATACGGTGCGCCGCGACACCTCAAGTTGTTCTTGCAGCTCTTCTACTAGGGTAGTGCCCCGGCGTCTTAGCAGTCTTAGCAATTCATCTTGTCTGGAACGAGAATTCATGAGCTTGATCTTAGCATTTAATGGTGACAGAAAATGGCACTAATTGATGTGATGATGTTTTCCAGCTGTTAAAGCTCAGTTTCAACAATCAAGTTACAGGAGATAAGTACATGGCTAACGTTAAAATTAATCCCGAATCGGTGTATGCATCTGTGCCAATGGGCTATTCGCAGGCAGTGAAATCAGACGGTGCGGTCACCATTCATTGTTCGGGGCAAATAGCTTGGGACAAAAACAATAATTTAGTGGGAGACGGGGATGTAGGCGCACAGGCTCAACAAGCGTTAGCCAACTTGAAATCAGTGTTGCAAGAAGCTGGGGCGCAGGTCGGCGATATCGTCTCGCTAAGAACTTACGTTGTGAATAATAACCCTTCGGTACTTGAGCCGATCGGAAAAGCCTTTGCAGAATTTTATGGAGACAGTTTACCGGCCGCTAATACCTGGATTGGTGTGCACTCCTTAGCGTTACCTGAGTTTCTAATAGAGATTGAAGCCACTGCTGTGGTTGGTTAATTTATTCACCAAATGATGCAGTTAGCCCAACTACGTTGGGTTTACTGCCATCGATGCACTAATTCAGCGTTATTTAAGCATTAACCGGCGATAAATTCGCAATTACGTAATCCACGTTCTACGATTAGAGTAGCGTTTCGGAACGATTATTGAAACATCAAAACTTGTCCGATCTGGGTTTACGCCTATGAGATTTGTTTTGCTTTGCACAAGTATGTTGCTCATTGCACCTTTGTTTGCACAAGAAAAACTGGGTGAAAAATTCGTTTGTCGTCCGATAGGACATTCCAAATTTTATGATCGTTATGCAAGCTTACCGTGGAATAGCAACGAGGCATTTTCATCCGCATTATCAGTTTTCTTTGGCATTAAAGATTATCGCGTACACAACATGATTTCCGATTTGGGTTTGCTATCCAGACCCAGTGGTTTCAAATTACTGATTGAACACCTACCAGTTGATGCTGCTGAAGTAAAACGCCGTGCCGAAGTGAGGCTTGAAAATATCGTATCCAGCAATTCGGCTTTTGAGCAGTATTCAATAAGTTGGGAAGACGATAGAGTTATTTTCCAGACATCAACACCGCATGACACACGATTTGTGTTTGAACATAACCCCTTGCTTAAAACAACTTCACGTGAGCTGAATGCTTTGGACCGTTTCATTGCGGAATGCCATCACTTTGAAAGACCCAATTCGTCTTATTGCCATATAGAAAAATTTATTGATGACTCGCTGCGGCTTAAGGTTCGGTTTCCAGCAGAAGACTACGCGAGTGGTCAGCGCATATTTCGGTATGTGCAGCGTTACGTGGAAAGCGCCATTTTAAGAGATTCTGAAAACGCGTGTTTTAACGCTAATTAATCGAAACAACTGCGGTGGTTTAACTATCGTAAGGTGTATTGCGGTAGTTTTACCTTGGTTATCCATTATGTTTTACATTAGATTACTGCAAGGTTGGGTAAAATCTAGGTAAGTCAAACACCTGTGCTCCTATGAAATTCTCCTTGATCTTATTTTTAACCGTTTGGTTTCTGGCGGGCTGTGGCTCAGGAGATTCTTCTACGCAGGATGCCGACGAGCTCGTCATTGACGGTGCAGACAATGTTCCGTCCGATGATGCTAACGGCCAGGACAACACAAGCCAGCAAGGTACCGATCCGTTAATTCAAAATACGACAACCATCACCTTCGATATTACCGTTCCAGCGTATCAATCGAATGAACTCAAAATTGAGGTACTTTGGCAGGAAATAAGTTTGGTGGCTCAGTGGGTGGGTGACGAACATTGGCAAGCAACGGGCGAATTCCCAACAGCAACAGAAGGTCCTTTAAGCATCACTTTTTATGATAAAAATGGTGCGTTGGAACTTGCTGTGTTCAAAAAGACATTCCATACTGGGATTAACGCAGGCGAGACGGTACAAGTCATTGCAGATCAGTTTGATCGCACTCCATTTGATAACGACGCTGATGGGACTAATAATCTAGACGAGCTTTTAGCTGGCAGCGATCCCTTAGTGGTTGAGCCAAAAATTCTGCCAATAAGATTCAATTACAGAGGTGAGGCCCACGGGATTTTATTGCCAAAGTACGAAGCGTCAGCTCGTGGACCGCGGCCGTATTCGTTTGATGAAGTCGTTCCACTGGGTAGCTATGCATTGGCACCTACCTTGGTGTCCAGTACCAGCATTGCAATTGACGAATTCGGCAATGGTAGCCGATTTAATAAGGTCCAGTACATGAATAGCTCGAATATCGCGCGCTATCACGAAGAGCAAAACGCGACCAGAACGTTTTCTGGTAGCTCAGTGGTATGGGAAGGATCGGATTATTTATTTAATGTGAATAGCGAGTATTCAAGAGACATACACTTCGCAGTGGAAGCGTCACGGGTTGACTCGCAAAGTATGAGAGTTGAAGCCACATTTGAATTGGACTTCTTAAACGAATCACGAGCCGGCGATTATCAGAATACTGTTTACAACTTGGTTGTCATAGCATCTCCTGATCCTAAGCAATGTCTGCCGGACCGAGGTACCTATAACGTCACTTGGGGAAATTCATCAGAGGGTGAGACAAGATCGACAACGCTGACCAAGAATGTAGGCGATGAATACTGGCATGTAGTGACAACGCTAAATGGCAGCACGACAGATGAATACTTAACCTCCTGGATTGATATGAAAGTGTTCTGCCAGTATGCGGATCTTGATTAGGACATTAATCTTGTATGCGCCGTAGCAATGCGTAAACGGCACCTGTGCCACCATCATTTGCCCGGGCCGAACAAAACGCCAAAATATTTTTATTACTTTGCAGCCATTGGTTAACAGCCGGTTTGAGCTTGGGTGCTTTATCAACCTGTTTGCGACCCTTGCCATGAATGATGCGAACGCATAACAAGCGCCGGTGCTGACATTCACCTAAAAATGCCGACAACTCTTGTTTGGCAATGTTTAAGGTCATACCGTGTAAGTCGATTTCTCCTTGAATCGCGTATTTTCCGGCTTTGAGTTTGCGTAATACGGCTCGTTGAACACCGGGTGCGGTGTATGAGAGGTGCTCACCTGTTTCGAGCATGTCGGACTCGCTGAGCTCGCTGAGCAGGGACTCCATCACGTGACGATTGTCCGCTTCAGCCGATTTCACCGTGGGTTTGGGCGGTCGGGTGGTGTTAGGTGCCTTATCATTATTGACCGCACGCACGTCGCCTACGGCGTCTCTGAATAACGCCATATCGTCGTCACTGACTGTCTTTTTATCGCTCACAGGTCATTATACGAAGGATTGTCAGGAACTCCAGCTGCAGTTGTGGTCAAATATCGCAAAGGTGATCGAATCGTGTTATTCACTTCGTAAGTTATCAGTACACCACGGAACACACTGCGAGGCATAAATGAGTCAGCAAAACAAAAAAGACGATCAGAATTGGGCGCGCAAACTTAGTGCAGAACAGTACGCCATTACGCGAAACAAAGGCACTGAGGCTCCGTTCACCGGTAAGTACAATGATCACAAGGGTGATGGGCAGTATGTGTGTGTGTGCTGCAGCGACGTACTGTTTGATTCTGGCTCGAAGTACGATTCCGGCAGTGGTTGGCCCAGCTTTTACGAACCAGCTATCAAAGAAAACGTTGCAGAGGAATCTGATACCACCTTAGGTATGGTACGCACTGAAGTGTTGTGCCAATCGTGCGGTGCTCATTTAGGGCATGTGTTTCCTGATGGCCCTAAACCGACGGGGTTGCGCTACTGCATTAATTCGGCGTCATTAGACTTTGTTGAACGCGATAAGGTTGAAAGCGCTACCGTTGAGCATGAAAAAGACGCGTGAACAAAACGAAGACACAAACTAAATATATTGGTTTACTGGTTGTAGTAGCGATGAGCGCTGGCGTTGCCGCCCACTTTGTGACTAATAGAGCCAACGATACCAATGCAGCGAGTGCAGTTGCGCCGCTTGCCGGTGCCGAGTCCACAACTGATGCCTCTGATAGCGTTGTTGCAGCTGGGGCAACCGAAGAGGTCACAGATGCGACAGGACGACCAATCATATCCACTAAGTTTAACGCCTTGTTATCTCCGGTTACGCGCGATACGCCAACATTTGAATTGCTAGGTGCCGATGGAACGCTATGGAATAACGAAGCGCTTAAAGGTAAGCCGTGGATAGTTAATTTTTGGGCGGTGTGGTGTGCGCCTTGTATTAAAGAAATTCCATCTATGAATCGGGCTTGGCAGAAAGTATCCGATAAAGGCGTAGGTATGCTGGCTATTAACATTGGTGAAGATGCGCAAGGCATACAGGATTTTCTAACCGAGCATAATTTAACGATCGACTTCCCGGTTGTTATTGGCGATAAAACCAAAACCTTAGGCAATTGGTCCGTGGCTAATTTACCGGCCAGTATCATAATCGATGTAAACGGAAATTTAGTTTACGAAGCAATTGGTCCGCGCGAGTGGGATGAGGACGTCATTTTAAAACCCATTACTGACCTGGTTGTGTCTCCCTAGAGTTTCGGTCATAAAAAAAGCCCGGTCACAAAAGTGTCCAGGCTTTTTCATGTAGAAAGTTAACGGGCCGCTGTTGAAGCGGCCTAGCTGCTTACGTATTGGCTCTGTTCTCAACAAGACCATCAACCACGCCAGGATCAGCAAGTGTTGATGTATCGCCAAGATTACTCACATCGTTTTCGGCAATCTTGCGCAAAATTCGGCGCATGATTTTGCCTGAACGTGTTTTCGGTAACCCCGGAGCCCATTGAATAACATCGGGTGTGGCAATGGGTCCGATTTCGCCGCGCACGTGTTTAACCAACTCGGCGCGCAGTTCTTCGGTAGGTTCCAAGTCGCTCATTAACGTTACGTATGCGTAAATGCCTTGGCCCTTGATATCGTGCGGGTAACCTACCACGGCAGCTTCTGCAACGGCATCGTGTAATACCAACGCGCTTTCAATTTCTGCTGTGCCTAAACGATGACCGGACACATTTAACACGTCATCCACGCGACCGGTAATCCAGTAGTAGCCATCTTCATCACGACGTGCACCGTCGCCAGTGAAGTAATAACCAGGGTACATTTGAAAGTACGTTTCATAGAAACGCTGATGATCGCCATAAACGCTACGCATCATGCCAGGCCATGGACGCGTGATAACCAAGTTGCCCGAGGTTGCGCCCTCAAGAATGTTGCCTTGCTCGTCAACCAGTGCAGGTACAACACCAAAGAACGGCTTAGTGGCTGATCCCGGTTTTAAATCGGTTGCGCCCGGTAGCGGTGAAATCAGAATGCCGCCGGTCTCTGTTTGCCACCAAGTGTCTACTATAGGGCAGCGCTCATCACCGACCACTTTGTGGTACCACTCCCATGCCTCAGGATTGATGGGTTCGCCCACTGTTCCCAGTAATTTAAGCGAACTGCGATCAGTGGATTTAACCGGTTCTTCACCTTGTGCCATTAACGCTCGAATAGCGGTAGGGGCGGTATAGAACGTATTCACCTTGTGTTTATCGATGATTTCCCAAAACCGACTTACTGATGGGTAGGTAGGGATACCTTCAAACATCATGGTGGTTGCGCCATTAGCTAATGGGCCATACACAATGTAGGAATGACCAGTGACCCAACCAACATCAGCGGTACACCAATAAATATCGCCATCTTTATAGTCGAATATATACTTGTGCGTCATTGCTGCGTGCAGGATGTAACCGCCGCTTGAATGCAACACACCTTTGGGCTTGCCGGTAGAACCAGAGGTGTACAGGATAAATAGTGGATCTTCTGCATCCATTTCAACTGCCGGGCAGTCGTTAGATGCTGCTTCAACTAACTCGTGGTACCACAAGTCCCGACCGTCTTTCCATTCAACCGGTTCGCCACCACGCTTAACAACCACCATGCGCTTGACAGATTCTGTTTTCTCGCACGCTGTATCAGCATTGGTTTTTAGTGGCACTGTTCGGCCACCGCGTAAGCCTTGATCGGCGGTAATAACAATAGAGCATTCAGAATCGTTGATACGATCTTTCAATGCATCGGGTGAGAAGCCACCAAATACGATTGAATGCACTGCACCGATGCGCGTGCAGGCTAGCATCGCAACAGCGGCTTCTGGAATCATCGGCATGTAAATGCAGACGCGATCGCCTTTCTTAACACCAATCCCTTTTAGGGCATTCGCAAATCGGCAGACTTCGTCGTGTAATTCTTTGTATGAGATATGGCGATCTTCTTCTGGATTGTCGCCTTCCCAAATGATTGCGGTTTGATCGGCGCGAGACTCTAAGTGGCGATCAAGGCAATTGTAGGAAACGTTTAATTTTGCGCCGCTGAACCATTCGATGTCGGCTTTGTGAAAATCCCATTTTTGAACCGCATCCCATGGCTTGAACCAGTCAATGAATTCTTCTGCTTGCTCTGCCCAGAATTCATCGGGTTGCTCCACGGAGCGGGCATACATTTCGTCGTATTTTTCTTTATTGATTAGTGCAGAGCCAGCAAGCTCTTCTGAAACCGGATAGGTTTTGCCGTCGGACATAAGGTTTAACAATCTCTAAACTCGATGTGCGCAGTTTACCTTCGTTATTGTTATAGTCAATCGCATTGGGGATTAATAGCTAACTTATTGAAATATATGAATATATAATACTGCGCTGGCGTCGAATTAGTCACGTGTGAGGTTCATTTTTTGACGCCGCTCCCAAAGTGCCTTTCGGCTTATGCCAAGCTTTGCCGCCAATTCTGTTTCGGAGAGCTTGCCTTGGTGCCGCAGCACAAAGTATCTGAAGTATTCATCCAGGCTCAGATCTGCGGCTTGATCATCCTGATTGAGGCTACTCAGGCACATGTCGGCCGGTGTAATTTGGTTATCGTTGGAGATTAAGATAGCGCGTTCTATAACCGACTTTAGTTCATCCGTATTTCCTGACCAGCTATAAGCCTTCATCGCAGCGATCGCTCTGTGTGAAAACTCTGTGTTTGCTCGGTTGTGGTGTTGTTTAAAATATTTCAGAAAGTGATTGGCTAAAACGGCAATGTCCTCCTGCATGTCGCGCAGTGCCGGTACTTTATATTCTTGATCAGCGAACAAGCTCGCCAAATCAGATGATAAATCTCCATTAGCAATTTGTTCATCCAAGGTTAGGTCAGATATAAGTACCGTTCGAACGTTTATTGCACGAAGTCCGCTACTGCCTGGTAAGCCTTGCGTGTCTAAGGCTTCATGCAACGCGTGTTGAATATCCATTGATAAGTAGCTGGGGTGCCTTAGTACGAGTGTGCCATTGTGAGCGGAATGCAGTAAACCACCAGGTAAGAATGTTTCATCGGGTTTGGGTACAGCGCCTCCAAGTAAGCTTACGTGCATGCGATCGGGGTCTATGGCAGCAAGGTCTGCGACAACAAACGGCGCATCGTGACGCACACTGTTTTTATGCATAACGCGTGCGAGTAATTCCTTACCGGTACCGTGCTCGCCGTATAAAGCAAGAAAGCGTATGTTGTCATCGGTCTCTTGCAGCTGTTTTAACAGGGCATCCATGCTGCGGCATTGTTTTAAATTCTCTTCTGGTACCAAGCGTCGTAAGTCTTGCTTTAACGATTGGTTTTGCGCGCGCAGCCGATTTTGCTTTAATGATCGTTCAATAATAAGCAGCAGTTCATCGTGGTCGAACGGTTTCGCGATGTAATCGATGGCTCCTGCGCGCATAGCGGTAACCGCTGAGCGGACGCTGGCATGGCTGGTCATGATAACCACCGGAACGGGATCCGCTACTGGAATAATGGCGGTGCCTTCAGCACCAGGCAAGCGCAAATCCGCAAGCACTAAATCAAACGATTGCGGCTGCGCTTCAATGGCTTCTTCTACTGTAACCGCCGCTGTAACATCGAAGTGGTTTCTTTCCAGCAGCCGGGTCAGCGCTTTTAGGATAACTTCTTCATCTTCAATTAGTAGAATTCTATTCATGCTTCAGTGGTTGGTAATGTGACTATTATGCGCGTGCCGGGGGTGTAGATGTCATCGATCCGAACGCGCCCACCATGATTAGACACAATGCTGTAAACCAGAGACAGACCCAGCCCAGTGCCTTTGCCAACCGATTTCGTTGTAAAAAACGGCTCAAAGATTTGTTCTCTTACCGTTTTATCAATGCCGGTACCGCTGTCTTCTATGGCAATCACAATTTGATTGTTAGATTGTTCTCCAAGAATTTTTATTTCACTGTTAGCTGGTGATGCATCGCAAGCATTGTTGATTAAGTTGACAAATACCTGCACTAATTGATTCGTATCGCCCAGCACGGTGGTTGAGTCCGGAATAGAAACCACAAACTTGAACTGCTTTGAATCCAGCGCGAGCTTAACCAAGCGTATGGCTTCCTGCACACTTTGTTTGATGCGAACAGGTTCATGTGGGTTGCCGGTTATGTCTCCAGCATGCGAAAACGTTAATAATGACCTAACAATTTCATTAATACGATTAACCTGACTTAGAATATCGCCGGCTTGATCACCAACAGATTCAGCATCGGACAGGCTTGTTTCAGTTTCGGCGGTATCGGCGGCTTCATACGCAAGATTTTGTGCGAGGCTGGCGATGCCGGTTAGTGGATTGCCAATCTCATGAGCAACACCTGCAGCCAAGCGTCCCACGGACGCCAGGCGTTCGCTATGCGCAAGCTCAGCCTCAAGTGTGTCGAAATCGGTACGATCCTCCATCAAGATGACTTGTCCCGCTAGCGCATCATCCGAATTTGATGGCGTGCCAATATCAGCTTTGTGTAAATTGACTGACACATGATTATTGGCAACCTGAACCGGGCATCGGAATCGATGATTTTCCGGTGAATCGGCAAATTGTCCGAGCAGGGTATTCCAAGGAGCTGGCAATTCAGAAAGTTTGCGCTCTTGTGCGCTTCGCTCGCTAATACCGGTTAAGGATTGCATTGCCGAATTCCACAAATAGATATTGCCTTCGGCTGATATGGAACAAGCACCCAGTGGCAATTGGTGCAGTACATCGCGTAAATAACGGCGCAAGTCATCCAGTTGTTTAGTCATACCACGCATCTGTTCGCGTGATGCTTCCAGGCGCATTTCCAACAGATGTGTATCGGCAGAATTTGCTGCGTCCATGCTGGTGTCAGGGCGGTTGTGACGCACAATGGAACGCGCGAGTGTTGGGCCAATAAGTCCACTCATATTCCGTTCCAATCTTTCATGCAGCAGTCGCAATTCCGACGGTCTGATTTCATTTATGTCCAGTCCGGTCTCTTCCAGTGCGCGCGACATTTCTTGCTCGGCTACTTTATTACCGAGAACTTGCTGCATTGAATATAAATAAGGCAGAGCCGAACGTGCAGTGTAGGGAGCACTTAATGCAAAACTTTCTTCTTCTGTTGAAGCCTGAACTGCGGCAACTTCGTCGAGTGTGGGTTTACTCAGTAATGAACCGATAACAAACAGTAACCCATTAATCGACAAGGAGCAGAACGTGGATAAAGTCCAGATATCTGTTTTGACCGGAATAGTTTCGATTAAGCGCGATTCAGGCATTAACAAAGGCAATATTAATAGCGCGAACCAAACAATAGCACCCCCCATTAAGCCACTTAAAAAACCCACCTGTGTAGCGCGTGACCAATACAGTACACCGAATACGCCGGGTAGTAATTGTGCGGCAGCAACAAACGAGATTAACCCAAGGCTTGCAAGCCCTTCGTTGAGTTCAATGACAATATAAAATCCGTAACCTGCAGCAATGATCAGCGCGATAATAATGCGTTTACTCCACAGCAAACGGCGATAAAAATCGGTGGGTTGCGCACCTGACAGTGAAGCCGGTAACAGTAGGTGGTTCAGGCACATATACGAAAGCGCCAATGAAGTTACGATCATCATCGCGCTTGCGGCAGATAAGCCCCCAACAAAAACCAGCACTGCCAACCATTCTTTTCCTAAGCTGAGGGTCATTCCTAGCACGTAAAAGTCCGGAGCAATATTGAGTTCTAAAAATCGCCCGGCAAACAAGATCGGAATAATGGGTAGGTTTAGTAGCAGTAAATACAGCGGGAACAGCCAGTAGGCGGTTTTTAAATGCTGTGGGTTTTCGTTTTCAACGAATGTCATATGGTATTGGCGCGGAAGCAAAAACGCTGCGCAAAACGCTAACAACAGTAGCGTTGACCATAAGCCTGAGTTTGTCGGCTCGTATAAGCTGGGTACCGATTCAGGGTTTTGTGTAATCCAGTCGCTCATGGCTGCCGGTGAATCGAATACCATGGTGAGTACAAATACACCCGCCACTAAAAGGGCAACTAACTTTATCGCGGACTCAAACGCTATTGCTACCACCAAACCATGGTGTTTTTCTCTTGGAGATAAATGCCTTGCTCCGAACAAAATAGCGAACACGGTGATCATGACGCAAAACACCAAGGCCAGAATATCAGGTGGTACTTGCTGACTTAAGACTTGCACTGATTCGGTTACAGCGCGTATCTGCAAAGAGATGTAAGGCAGAATCCCAAATAGCATAAACACAGTTACCACAAACCCAGTACCTCGACCGCCATAGCGGAAGGCCAATAGGTCTGCGATGGATGTGAGTTGGTATTCCCTACACAGAGTTAATAGGGGTTTTAGAAGATAGGGTCCTAGCAAGAACGCGCCAGTTACGCCTAAATAAATCGTTAAAAACGCATAGCCGCTGGTGTCGGCCAAGCCAACACTTCCGTAGTAAGTCCACGACGTTGCATACACGCCGAGCGACAAAGAATAGATAAGTGGATGCGACACCAGTTTTGTTGGCAGGCGTCCGCTGTCGGCGGCGTAGGCAACTAAGAAAAGAATGAATAAATAGACAACGGCAACCGCGAACAACCACCAAAGCTCAACGCCCATCTTAAGTGTCTCGCTTGTGGTTCATAGCGGCCAGTAAAATGAATACAGCCCAAACGATAAAAATGGCATACCACGGCAAACCAAGCCGCGACCACCAACTGGTTAGTGGCGAATTAAAGATAAAAATGGCTGCAAAAAAAATTAGCAGCGTATGGTCGTGACGCGGGAAGTCACTCATGGTGCTCAATACAAGTCATACAGGTGTGCTACATGATGCGCTTGACACGGCTGATGTTCAAGTGAAGTCGGTAAATTTAGTTGATCTCAGTTTGAACCTGTGAGCATTTTGGCACCCTGGCAAGATTCCACAAGCTTATAGCTGAGTCCCAAAAGTCTTTGACAGTGTTGGCCTGCACGTCGGACTGCCCCAAAAAATGCCAAGCTGCTTTGAGCGTGTCCAAAGCGTTCATTGTTTGTATGGCTTGAGCCATCGTTTGCTTACTCAGCTTCTGACCTTGAACATTGCTTGCCACTGGTATATGCGCATAGTTTGGAGCATTAAGCCCCAGGCTGTGTATAACCTGCAATTGCGCACCTGTCGTCGCCAGTAAATCAGCACCCCGGACCACATGAGTGACTTGGTCCGCATCGTCTATTGCGCAACACAATGCATAAGCAAAGAGACCATCTCGACGCAGCACGATAGTGTCGCCAATATCCATGCCGACGTGAAACGTTTGATGGTTTTGTATTAAGTCGTTAAAGCTGACATTCGAGTTAACTTTTAGCCGTAGTGCGACATCAGCGTCTGTGTGATTAATCTTCTGCGCAACTTGAGCTGCAGTGTTAGCAGCATCGGCTAAAGCTGGAGCGCAGTTTCCCGGATAGATCCTTGCGCCTTGCAACTGTTTACGACTGCAGGTACAAGCATAAAGCAGATGTGCTGAGTTCAGCTCGTGCAGTTTTTGTGTGTAGTAACCCAGTCGTTGGCTTTGGAACTGGGTTGGACCGTCCCAACGAAATCCGTACTGGGTTAGTGTCGTTTGAATGCGATCTGCGGCACCCGGGTTTTCGCGTGGGGGGTCTATATCGTCTATGCGCAGTTGCCACAAACCCTGAGCTTGTTTTGCATCGCAGTAACTGGCAAGTGCCGCGAGTAGGGACCCGAAATGTAGATCACCGGTAGGTGAAGGAGCAAACCGGCCGATGTATTCAGCCGATGCGCTCATTTAGGCGATCTGCTTCTCGCGAATTTCTTCCAGAGTTTTGCAATCGATACACAGTTCTGCGGTGGGCCGTGCTTCTAATCGGCCAACGCCTATCTCTACACCACAGGTTTCGCAGTAACCGTATTCCAGTTCCTCGATGCGCTTTTGGGCTTCATTGATTTTCTTAATCAGTTTGCGTTCACGATCGCGAGTACGGAGCTCGAGGCTGAACTCTTCTTCTTGCGTGGCACGATCATTTGGATCAGGGAAGTTGGTCGCGTCGTCTTTCATGTGGCCAACCGTTCTATCAACTTCTTCCATGAGCTGCTGTTTCCACTCTGCCAGCTTCTTACTGAAATGAGCAAGCTGAGCATCGTCCATGTAGTGGCTGTGCTTATCTCGCTCGTATGGTATGACAGTGGTGTCCATTGCCTCACCAATTTCAATCACAGGCACCGCTTTTTTCTTTGCTTTTGCAGGAGTTGCTGCGTCTGCCTTCTTCGCAGTGTC
>CAYMHU010000054.1:15312-22778 GCA_964390335.1 uncultured Granulosicoccaceae bacterium
TTTCTTTGCGGCTACTTTTTTTGCAGTCGGCTTTTTCTCGGCCACTTTTTTAGCAGCTGCTTTTTTAGCCGTTGCTTTTTTAGCGGTCGCTTTTTTGGCCGCCGTTTTCTTGGCTGTGGTTTTTTTCGCAGTCGCTTTCTTGGCTGTCGTTTTTGAAGTTGCCTTCTTGGCTACTTTTTTAGCGCTAGTTTTGCTTGCCACTGGTTTCGTCGTCACCTTGTCTTTGTCGGACACTGATTTTCCGGCCGCCTTTTTCTTAGCAACCTTTTTGGTACCGGCTGCCTTCTTGCTAGCGGCTCCGGATGCTTTGGCTGAAGCCGCAGCTTTCTTCTTGCTTGTAACCTTGGCCATCATGACCTCCTGAAAAGGACGGTATGTATTGCAGCGCGGTGTTTTATCAAAATCAGGAGTACATTGCAATATTTTGATGAGATTATTTTGGTGCATTAACCGCGAGAATTGGCTTAGACCTATATTTTATGCGGCTCTCAGCGTTTTGCAGTTTTTTTGTCCAACTGGTTATTTTGAGCGGTGGAGTCAACTGTGCTCGATACGCTGCCATGGGCTAGCTGCGTGAGAATTTGATCTCCAGGATTTAATTGTGCTGCATCTGTTATCAGTTTTTCCTTGTGTTTGACCACCGCAAATCCACGATCGAGTGTGGCTAATGGGCTAACCGTATCGAGTGCTCTGGCAGATAATTGAAAGCGCGATTTCGCGTTCGATAATAGACGTAGCATTGCACTGTTAAGGCGCGTGCTGGCATTGCTGAGTTGACCGTTCATGCCAGCCAGTTTTAATAACGGGGTATTAGAGTTGAGCCTCTCGTGCAAACTAGTGAGTCGCAGCATGTGAACATTTAGTTGTCTGGTTGCAGATTGTTGCAGGCGTGATTCCAATTCATCGATCCGTTGCACCCGGTCTTGCAGTAGCCTCGCCGGATGGCGTTTCTGTAATCGTTCGTTTAGCGAAGTAAGGGCTGTTTGACGTTGTTCAAGGCGTGAATGGATTATCCGGACCAAGGCTTTACCGGCATCAGAGACTCCTTGTACCAGCGCTGCAGCATCTGGTGTAGCCAGTTCAGCGGCTGCACTGGGTGTGGGGGCACGCAGATCTGCCACAAGATCGGCGATGGTTATATCCACTTCATGACCCACTCCACTGACAATGGGCAGTCTGCTTTTGTAAATGGCTTGCGCAACTTTTTCATCGTTAAATGCCCAAAGATCTTCCATTGATCCACCTCCGCGCACCAATAACAGAACGTCGACTTCCTTACGCCGGTTCGCGGTATCGATAGCTTTTACAATGTCGGGTGCTGCCTGCGCACCTTGGACCAGAGTAGGGTAGATAATGATTTGCGCTTGTGGACACCGGCGTTTCAGTACCTGTAGAACATCACGAATGGCGGCGCCGGTTGCCGACGTTACAACGCCTATACGGTTGGGCATCTCGGGTAGTTCTTGCTTGGCATCGATATCGAACCAGCCGAGTTCGTCCAGTTTGCGTTTGGTGGCTTCAAACGCAAGTTGCAGTTTGCCTTCGCCGGCCGGTTCCATGTGTTCAACAATTAGCTGGAAGTCGCCTCGCGCTGCGTACAAACCCAGTTTTCCGCGAACTAACACTTCATCACCGACTTGTGGGTCAAAATCCACGTATCGGTTCTTTGCGCGAAACATGGCGCAACGAATTTGCGATTGGCTGTCTTTTAAAGAGAAATAAAAGTGACCGCTGGCTGGCTTACTAAAATTTGACAGCTCGCCCTGCAACCAGATCATACCGAAGCTCGATTCCAGCGCTGTCTGCACCTCTTGATTCAGCCGCGAAACCGTAAATATTTTGCGTTTTTTGCCACTCATCTCCATAAATGTAAGCATAACCTGTTTGTTTCCCTGTCGCTGACCTTGGCTGGTGGAAGTTATTCGTTCATTCAAGACTAAAATGCACCTCAATTGTTTCGAAAATTAAACAGTTAAAGCTCGCATCACTGTATACTTGAGCCGCATCCTGACTAACCTTTGGAGTCAACCGAAATGTCGGTTTACCAGGAAGCACTTACCTTCGATGACGTACTGCTCACTCCGCAACATTCGGTGGTTTTACCACGCGATGTCGAACTTAAAACCAAGCTCACTCGAAACATAACGCTTAATATTCCGTTGCTGTCTGCAGCTATGGATACAGTGACTGAGTCGCGTCTGGCAATTGCGCTAGCCCAGGAAGGCGGGATTGGCATCATTCATAAAAACCTGACTATCGAACAGCAAGCCAGAGAAGTGAGTCGGGTTAAGAAGTTTGAAAGTGGTGTTGTGACCGAGCCCATCACCATTAACCCCAATAACAGTATTAGCGAAGTACTTGAATTAACTCGTACACACGGGATATCTGGATTGCCAGTGGTTGAGAACGACAAGCTCGTTGGCATCGTTACCCAACGCGATCTACGTTTTGAAAAACGCTTGGACGAACCGGTATCAAGCATTATGACACCGCAAGAAAGATTGGTGACCGTGCCCGAGAACGCAACACGCGCAGATGCAATCGACAAACTCCATGAGCACCGTATTGAAAAAGTGCTGGTCGTGAACGATGCCTTTGAATTGCGCGGCATGATAACCGTAAAAGATATCCAAAAAGCCAAAGACTTTCCTAATGCGTGTAAAGACGAGCAGCAGCGATTAATTGCTGGCGCGGCGGTTGGTACAGGTGGCGATACTGAAGAACGCGTTGCTGAACTTATTGCTGCGGGTGTTGATGTGTTAATTGTTGATACCGCCCATGGTCATTCGCAGGGTGTGCTGGATCGTGTCGAATGGATTGTGAATCAATATCCACATATAGAAGTGATTGGCGGCAATATAGCTACCGGTCAAGCAGCGCTCGATTTAGTTGCCCGCGGTGCCAGTGGTGTCAAAGTAGGCATTGGCCCAGGCTCAATTTGCACAACGCGTGTGGTTGCAGGTGTTGGCGTGCCACAAATAACTGCGATCGATAACGTGGCAAGTGCACTCAGCGATACCGACATTCCTCTCATTGCTGATGGTGGTATTCGCTTTTCCGGCGATATGGCAAAAGCCATAGCGGCAGGCGCGAGTTCTGTCATGGTTGGCAGCATGCTGGCAGGTACCGAAGAAGCACCGGGTGAAGTCGAGTTATATCAAGGCCGTTCGTATAAGTCGTATCGTGGCATGGGTTCAGTGGGCGCGATGCGTGCAGGTTCCAGCGATCGATATTTTCAGGATGACGAAGACGCTGAAGATAAATTAGTACCAGAGGGCATTGAAGGACGAGTGCCTTATAAAGGCCCGGTTGGTGCAATCGTGCATCAACTACTAGGTGGTGTGCGCTCCAGCATGGGCTATTGCGGTGCAGCTAATATCGAAGCAATGCGTAAAGATTCTCAATTTGTGCGTATCACAGGTGCGGGCATGCGTGAAAGCCATGTGCATGATGTGCAAATGACAAAAGAAGCACCGAACTATCGGATAAGTTAAATGGCAGATATTCATTCCCAACGAATTCTCATTCTTGATTTCGGTGGACAAACAACTCAACTTATTGCACGTCGTGTTCGGGAATGCGGAGTCTATTGTGAAATTCACCCGTGGGATATTAGCGATGACGCCTTAACGGAATTCAACGCAACTGGCGTCATATTATCTGGGGGGCCTGAATCAACAATAGCCGACAATGCGCCAACAATACCGCAAGACATTCTGTCTTTGAAGGTACCGGTACTAGGCATTTGTTATGGCATGCAAGCCTTGGTCAATCAGTTGGGTGGTGAAGTAAAAGCGCAAGCTTCACACAGTGAGTTCGGATACGCATCGGTTGCGCTAACGGCGCCGTGTGCGTTGCTTGATGGATTAAACGATCATGCCGATGCAACGGTTGATAAAGCAGGTGGCAATGTTTCTGCTGAACTTGATGTGTGGATGAGCCATGGTGATCGTGTTGAATCCGTACCAGAAGGTTTTGACATAGTCGGTACCAGCGAGAATGCGCCGATCGCCGCTATTGCACACGCCACTAAAAGCTGTTTTGGAATTCAATTCCATCCCGAAGTAACTCATACGCTGCAAGGCGCTGCCATGATAGAGCGTTTTGTTATAAACATTTGTGGGTGCGATGCGTTGTGGACTCCGGGCAATATCATCGATAACGCAGTTGAGACCCTACGTAAGCAGGTCGGAGAAGACGATGTGTTACTGGGACTGTCTGGCGGTGTGGATTCATCAGTGGTTGCTGCAATGCTGCATAAAGCGGTGGGTAAACAGTTAACGTGTGTGTTTGTCGATAACGGCTTGCTACGTTTGAATGAAGGCGATCAAGTCATGCAAACCTTCGCTGAGAATATGGGCGTTAAGGTTATTCGTGTAAACGCCGAAGATCGTTTTCTTGAAAAGTTAAAAGGCGTTACTGATCCCGAGGCCAAGCGTAAAATTATTGGTAATTTGTTTGTTGAAATATTCGAAGAAGAAGCCGACAAGCTCACCAACGTAAAATGGTTGGCGCAGGGTACTATTTATCCTGATGTTATTGAGTCTGCAGCGTCCAGCACGGGCTCCGCGCATCTCATTAAGTCGCATCATAATGTAGGTGGCTTGCCATCGCATATGCGCTTGAAGTTAGTCGAGCCACTGCGTGAGCTGTTCAAAGACGAAGTTCGGCGAGTTGGTGTTGATCTGGGCTTGCCAGAGTCTATGGTATACAGGCATCCTTTCCCAGGGCCTGGGTTGGGCGTGCGCATTCTGGGGGAGGTTACCAAACCCTATGCCGATATCCTGCGGCAGGCAGACGACATTTTTATTAAAGCCCTTGTTAAACACGATTTATATTCAACGGTGTCGCAAGCGTTCACAGTATTCTTACCAGTGAAGTCGGTTGGCGTCACGGGTGACGGCCGTCGTTATAACTATGTGGTATCACTGCGCGCGGTAGAAACCATTGATTTTATGACCGCGCGTGCGGCACATCTGCCATACGATTTTCTCGATGAAGTGTCGCGCAGTATTTGTAATTCAATTCCCTCGATTTCTCGCGTGACTTACGATATTTCAAGTAAGCCACCTGCGACTATCGAATGGGAGTAGGCAGCTGCCTTTGCATTTATTCAGTAGGATAATTTAACCAGACCACTTCCGTTTTGGGAAATGTAAATATATCCGTCTCTGGAGATAGCAATTCCGTTAGGTGATGCCGTTATTTGGCTGTACTTATCGGTCGTTACATTCGTAAACGACTTGTCGGTAGCGGGGTTTCGCATAACAAACAGCGCAGCATCAACGGCATTTTTTGCATCCTGTTGTTGTGCTAACCATAATGAACCATCGGGACTAATCTGCAATGGGCCGGGGCGCTTTATCAGTGATTGACCAGAGTGTTTTGTAATATCAGTAATGTTCGGGTTCGTTATGCGATCAAAAATTTCAGTATCGGCATTGTTTAAACGATAAACCTTGAAGCCGGTTCGAATTGGCGAACCACGATCGCCCTGGATGGAGATATACAGTGTGGTAGGGTTTTTATCGTCTGCTGCGATGAAGCCGGTATTAAAGAATGCTTTGTTTCTGAGTTTCATGCTTGGCCACATGTTGCTCCAGCTTTGACCGCCATCGGAAGAGCGGTATAAACCAGCTGACAGATCAAGCAAATACACTACACCAGAGCGGGTATTGTCAGGCCAGACAAATTTACTGCGTTTGGTGGCGCCAATTTTCACACCGGTACTTTTAATCCAACGGCCATTGTGAAATCGAAACACACCTTCGCCTTCTACTGCCGCCAGTACAGTTTGCGAAGTGGTTGCTTTACCATTGTGGTAACCGGACGCCACTGCGCGCACCCGGCCGTTGTTAGCCGAGGTTACTGCACTCAATTTAGTGTTTGTCCAAATCGCTGCTGAAGCTGTAGCAAGCTTATCAGCAGACTTAATGTACACCTCGCCACCGCCAGGGCTGTTGGTATCTCTATCGCCTACACCCAGAATGATTTGATTCGATGTTTTATCAAATAGGATGTCATAGCCTTTTGATTCTGCGCCTTGCGGTTTATCGCGGACGATATTGTTGTTTTCAAACCGCGATTGGCTTGCCAGCACAACGAAGTCTGTGTTTGCGATGACAACCTGTTTGTGGTTATTGGGATTCACAGCTACGCCATTGTTGGCTGTAACCTGCATGTTGTTGACCGCAGGCGCCCATTGACGTCCGCCGGTGTCGCTTTTCCAGATACCGCCTCTGCCAGAGATATAAATAATATCGTCGGACACATCATTGGCGAGGCTGCCGCGGGATACTGCGATGGAACTGACAACACTATTAGTGCGACCGATACCAGCTTGTTGGAACGCATTGGTTCGAAACCACCAATCGCTGTTTTGCCCATAAATGGTATCGCTTACATTATCGTTAGCGTTGATCAACGCTACCCAGCTGGCACCGCCATTATCCGTTCGCCACAAGTTGGAATAGTTGCGACCTTTAGCTCTGCCACCAAGGTTTGTGGTTCCCGCGTACACAACGTCTTGCTTGTTGGCTGTGTAGCCTGTTACTGCGGTCCATTGTCGGTAAGGGTTGTCTGTGGATAAGCCTGTGTTCTGTAGTTGCCAGCGTTGGCCGTCGAATTTGACTATGCCTTGAGCGCCAAGAGCGCCGTACACATGACCATTGCTTAGTACGGTTAGTCCTTCTGGACGTAATGCCGAATAAACCAAAGTTGAACTTGGTGCATTTACATTGGCGTAGTTGATTCTATAGATGCCGTTTTTATCGCTGTTGGCAAATTGTATGGCTGCATAGGCAATGTTTGGTACTGCCGGGCTTCGAGCTACGGAGCGTACAAATCCTGACGTGTTAACAGCGGATGCTTCTTTGTCTCCACCGCTTATAAGAATACGAACACCGTTGCTATAAGTGCCAGCAATGACAATGTCATCGGTATAACTGGTTATGTTGTTGCCTTCATCAACGACGATCAAATCACCATTAGGTCTTGGATGTCCTTTAGGGACCGGGTCACCCTTGTTGGAATGATTGCCTGCAAACAAGGCTTTTGCGCCGCCTCTTGTCATAGTCCAAGAGTTGCCTCCATCACTTGATCGGAACAAACCGCCGGACTTTCCTTTGTCGCCAATGCCTGCATAAATTATCTGTGCATTGTCTGGTGTGATAGCTAACGAGGCCACTTTATAGCTTGTAAGGCCATTATTGCGCGTTTCAAACCGTAAGCCGCCATCGATGGATTTAAGCACGCCGGATACATCGGCAGATGAATACACAGTCTGGCCGTCGTCTGAGATGGTTACATCGCTTTGGAAGCCACCGCCACTGACAGCAGTATCTTCGACTTTGATTGAATAAGTCTGTGCCGCCAGAAGCGTAGGTATCAGCAGTAGTAGAAAGCTACAAAATGAAGGTAGTGAGTGCATAAATACGACTACGGGTTAGCTAATAACTGGGTACTCA
>CAYMHU010000054.1:22878-24914 GCA_964390335.1 uncultured Granulosicoccaceae bacterium
GGGTACTCAGGAACCGCAGTGCCGGTTGATTCCCTTACGAAGACCCTGACATCTGCACTGAATTAAGCAAGAAGTAGGCAAGAAGTACTCGGGAAGTACTCAATTGTTAATTAGGCAGTGCCCGTGTTGGTACAGGCACCGCCTTTGAGGCCAGATTTTTGAGGCTTGTGTTACGGCAGCGCTGGAAATTTCACCAAACCTTCTACCCATCGACCGTTAGTACCAGCCGATGTGATTTGTCCTGCAATCCAGATAGAGTCTGCTGCAGCTGCGATGCCCCATACGCCGAATGCGCCATTCAAGGTCCACGCCTGTTCAGGTAGAAAACTCGGATCATCAATTCTGAAGCTATGAAACTTATACGGAACAATCACTCTTGGAGAAAGGCTAACAACCGCTTCTTGTGGAATGGGGTTGGCCACTGTTTGGAAAAATTCACCATGATGTCCTACGAAAACATGATCACCCACTACCTGCAGAGACTGAATGTCACCTTTGCCGCGGTATTGTTTTAAGCGTGTTCCATCGAGTGCATGGAATGATAAATAATTTGGACCACCCCAGGCTACGATGACATAGAAATCAGTCACTAAGATATCGTGCGGCGTGAGTCCTTTTGAGTTGCCTTCAACATCCGGAAAGAATCTTTCCGGCTTGACTGAGCCGTCTAACGCACTAACAGGCAACAATGAAATTCGACCGTTTTGTGGTGTGTACCAAATAGGTGTGCCGTCAATGAACTTGAAGTTGCCACCGATATAAACAGTATCGTTGTCAGTGGAAACAGCTATTGATTGTACTGGCGCCGAACGTCCGTTATTAAAGCCACTAGTGACTTGTGGACTCCAACTGGTATCCAATTGTCCATTCAGAGAAAGTCGCGCAATGTTGGCTCGAAAAACGTTATTAATTTGCTGGAATTGCCCGCCAATATAAATTTGTGTGTCGCTAACCGCAACATCGAATACACGTCCAGGATTAGCGCCATTGGTTACATTGACGCTCCAGATAACGGTACCGGTTGTTGCATCGACTGCCATAAAACCAAAATCGCCACCGATGTACACATGATTGCCATCGGGTGAAAGGGTTAATGATCTAACCACTGCGTCCACTTCACTCGGTACTTGGAACGTTGTTACTGGTTGACCCGTAACAGCATCGAACGCTGCCAGAAAAGGTCGAGCGGTTGGTGTAGCCCATCGAAGCGGTTTGATGCCAGTAAAGTCACCACCGACTAATAACAGATCGCCGACTCGCAGCAATGAGCGTCCCCACGCATCGGTATCTGCGCCAGCATTGAAGTCAAGCGTTGGTGCAGGGCCGTCAAGCATCCAAGCCGTTGTGTCGGCTTCTTGTGAGAAAAGGCCAAGAACCAAAGGCTCATTGACTGTCAGGGTTGCAAAATCGGATGCAACCGTCTCAACTGAGTTACTGACCTCAACATTATATAAGGTGCCATCTTCAAACAAAGACGCGGCGAATATGGTTAATGAGTCACCCGTTTCGCCAGTGAGCGGTAAGCCGTTGGCGAACCACTGATAACTGAGATTTCCACTTCCAGCGGCGTCAACATAAAAGGTTACATCATCGTTCTCTGTAACGACTCGGTCAATGGGTTGATTTTCTATGCTGATAGGTACATAAGCTTCGATCGTTGCAGTGTAGTTCGCAACACCGGATGATGACCATAGAGCCAAATAATAATTGCTTGCCGTGTTCAAGTCGCCCGTCCAAACACCAGGGTTAGCTCCCTGCACAAGAGGGCTTAAAAGCGTCCCGTCCGTATTGAAAACTCTGTATTTGACGTCTGCCGTTGAATCCCAGGAGACTGTTATGGTGTGCGACGAATCTGATAGCGCATTGAAATCCACACGAACCCATCGCGGACCTAAAGCCTTATCGGAGTCTAATATGCCTTGCCCGATATTAGTCGTGGTAACGGGCAATACAATTTCATTAACGGTTAGTGTGGCAGCCGATGAGCTCAATGTGCTGTTGGCATCGCTAATGTCAACGCTATATTGATTTCCGTT
>CAYMHU010000055.1:0-24273 GCA_964390335.1 uncultured Granulosicoccaceae bacterium
CTGCTTCGGCAATAGACACTTCATTGGCTTTGGTGAGTGTATTGGAGTCATTACCCTCCACTGGGTCAATGACTTCAAATTTTACTGTCTCTATGCGAGTTTCCTGAGCGTCATTTGTGGTAGATTTTTTATCTAACACTGTAGCTTCAGGGGAATTGAGCGTTGTATGAGTTTCAACCTCCGGCTTGGTATTCGTTGCATTACTGGCCTTTTCAGACTGAAACAGTTCAGCGCCATCTATGGCTGCATCGTCCAGATTACCGGTGGCTATAATCTCTATATGATCACCAACACGACGATTAGCCAAGATGATTGCGTCCGAGCCTAATGCATCCTTTAAGGTGCTTAGCACCGCCGGCATAGTATCACCCACAAATTTCTGAAGCTGCATAAATCTAGTTTCCTGTTATCTTTACCTTTTTCAGCTGAAAGGTCAGCCACCGATGTTCGCGACGACTTTTAATTTTTTAGTTTCTGATACTTCGTTATAAGCTAATACTTTTAGCAATGGTATTGAATGCCGGACCAATCCTGCTAACCACGGTCGTAGTTTCGGGTTAACAAGCAATACCGCAGCTTCCCCATTGAGCTCTTGATTTTGCACACTGTCGGCTAACGATTGATATAAGCGCTCCGTTAAACTTGGCTCTAAACCAAGGCCGCCATTCGCCTCATTTGCAATGGATTGCAAACATAATTTTTCCAATTCAGCATCGAGTGTGATGACTGGTAGCGACTCTTCATAATTAGTTAACTGGCCCGTTATGAGTCTGCGTAGCGCCACGCGCACATATGCCGTTAATTCTTCAGCGTCCTGCGTTGTAACTGCTTTTTCTGAAATAGTTTCCATGATGGTTCGCATATCCCGAATAGGTATACCCTCGTCTAATAGGTTCTGTAACACTTTAACCACAACCGGTAGCGCGATAGTTTTCGGTACTAAGTCTTCAAGCAATCGTGGCGCTACCTCGGCTAAAGAATCCAGCAACTGCTGCACCTCTTGATGACCAAGTAAGCTACCCGCTTGCTGCATTAATAGTTTGCTAAGATGTGTTGCGATTACTGTACCAGCGTCAACAACCGTGTAACCTAGTGCTTCAGCACTCCCTCGCTGAGCAACATCAATCCAAATCGCATCCATTCCGTATGCGGGATCCTTTGTAGTTATACCCATCAAATTGACACTGGGCGGGGCGGTGCCAATGGCTAACTCTTTATCTGGATAGACTTCACCCTCACCTTCCGTAACCCCAAATAACCTGATGCGATAACGGTTAGGTGCAAGATCTAAATTGTCTCGGATATGCACAGAATGAATTAAGAAACCCAGCTGTTCAGTTAACTTTCGGCGCAGCGCTTTGATTCGGTCAGGTAACTTACCGTCTTGGTTGGGATCGACTAACGGTATCAATCCAAATCCGACCTCAAGTTCAAGCATATCGGTGGGTTTGACATCATCCCAACTCAATTCAGCGTCTTTTTTGTCTGCATCAGTCGGTTCGCTGCTTTCTTCTTCCTCTACTTCTTCACGTTGCTGCAAATGCCAGGAAAATGCACCGAGCAAGCCACCTAATGTAAGAAACACTAAATTCGGCATACCGGGCACCATGCCTAACGCGCTAATTAAAATAGCGGTTATGGTCAGAGATCTTGGGTCTTTAAAAAGTTGTAAGGAAATTTGATCGCCCATATCCTCTGCAGCTGACACGCGCGTTACGATAATTGCGGTGGCCATGGATAACAGCAATGACGGTATTTGTGCTACCAAACCATCACCAATGGTCAGCAAGGTGTAGTTCTTCGATGCTTCTGAGAATGTTAGATCGTGCTGTCCCATACCGACAGCCAAACCACCAACAATGTTGATGAGCAGTATTAGTAATCCGGCAATCGCATCACCTTTTACAAACTTACTGGCACCATCCATCGAACCGTAAAAATCCGCTTCCCTGATGATTTCTTCGCGTCTGATTTTCGCCTGTTCTTGATCCAGCACACCAGCATTGAGATCAGCGTCGATAGCCATCTGCTTTCCGGGCATCGCATCTAAAACGAATCGGGCGCTAACTTCTGATACACGCCCAGCACCCTTTGTTACCACTACAAAATTGATGATAACCAGTATCGCAAACACAACTAAACCGACAGCGTAATTGCCGCCAATGACGAAATCACCAAATGATTCTATAACCTGGCCGGCAGACGCGGTGCCGGTATGTCCTTCCAGCAGTACTACTCTGGTTGACGCGATATTTAGCGACAAACGCAACATGGTTGTTACAAGTAATATTGTTGGAAAAGCGGAGAATTCGAGCGGCCTGCTTGAGTAGACACACACCAACAACACAATAAGCGACAATGCAATGTTAAACGTGAACAAGACATCGAGACCCATCGCAGGTATTGGTAGTACCATCATCGACAGCATCATAAGCACCAATAACGGTGCACCTAATCCTGTTAGGCTTATTTCTCCCAGCCCTTTTTGGAAAAACTGAAACATAGCTTAGTCGTTATCCCGCATAGATTCCGGAACATAAAAGTTATCAGGCGCTTGTAACTGTCTATTTTCCTGATAATTTCCGTTTTTAAGCTGATACACGTAAGCGAGTATTTGCGCTACTGCCACATAAAGTTCTGATGGAATGTTTTCACCGATATCTGTATGACGATAAATTGCTCGTGTCAGTTGTGGAGCGCTGAATATTTTAACATTAGCTGCAGCGCCGAGCTCACGAATACGTAACGCCATATAGTCAACACCTTTAGCAATAACGACAGGTGCATCGGAACCATCTTCATACTCTAAGGCAACAGAATAATGAGTTGGGTTGATGAGAATAACACTGGCCTTTGGGACGTCTAATAACATCCGCCTATTAGCGACGGATTGTTGCAGCGATCTAACCTTTTGCTTTAACTCCGGATTACCGTTCGTTTCCTTATTCTCTTCCTTTATTTCCTGAACAGTCATTTTGAGTTTATTCTTCATTTGTATTAGTTGTATGGGTGCGTCTACCGCTGCAACAACCAACAACATTAAAACCATGCCAATCAACATCGTAAATAGCAGTGCGAATGTTTCTTCCACCGCCAAGGAAACGCTACCCATGCCAAGATTGATATATTCAACCAGTTGACTCATAAATATAATGAGCGCAATACCTCCTAGCAGTGCCACTTTTAACATTGCCTTAAATAACTCAATAACACCTTGAGCACCAAACACTCGTTTTAATCCTTTTAATGGGTCGAGTTTGCTGATATCAACTTTTAACGATGACCACGACCAAACCCAACCACCCAGAATCATAGGAGTACACAAAGACACTACAAACATGAGACCCAAAAAGGGCCAAATAACACTAAACGTTGCGTAAAACGCCTCTAAAAAGCCGTTCAGTACTTCCGATTCGCTTAATAGTCGGTCACGGTGTTGCGAAAGTTGATCTATAGTAAATATTTTGTAGGCTTCGACGGCTTTTGGGCCAAACCAAAGCATACCTACGGTTGCTGCCAGCATATTTGCAGCAGTGTTTAGTTCCTTAGAACGTGTAACGTCGCCTTTTTTACGTGCATCCGCCCGCCGTTTCTCGGTAGGCTCTTCGGTACGTTCTTGTCCTTGTCCTTGTTCTGCCATGTTACAAGGCCAACAAGACCAGAATTGACGCTATGGCATCGTTAAACAAGAGCTCAAATTCATGCTTAACGGTAGGAAGCGTAAATAGTATCGCGAAGAAACCGACCGTCATGGTGATCGGAAAACCGATTGAAAAAAGATTCATTTGAGGTGCAGAACGAGTAATAACACCCATTACCATGTTGACCGCCAACATCGCTGCTAACGCTGGTAAGGCAATGGCCAATGCCCCCTTAAACAGTACAGCAGCCCAGTTCAATAAATGCCAAATGGAGTCTGAACTCAAGTTTTCTCCTACTGGGAAAACGATAAAACTACTTGCTACCAAATTCAAAACAGCATGATGACCGTCCAACGCTAAAAACATTAAGGTGGTGAAAACCACATAGAATTGGCTGACGGTGGGTACTGAAACACCGTTCTGAGGGTCGTTGAGCAGCGCAAAACCAAGCCCCATCGTTACAGCGATATTCTCACCAGCTAGCGTAACGGCATTAAACACCAGTAAGATCATTAACCCCATAGCAAAGCCAATAAGCATCTGTTGTAAGGTGATGAACAGTCCGCTACTGGTTAACGGGTTAATATCTGGAGCAGGCGCCAACGTTGGCACAATCAACAGCGTCACCAAAAGAGCCAAGGCTATGCGCACGCGCACAGGCACTTCTCCACCACCCAATACGGGAACAATCGAAAAAAGTGCCGCAATTCTGAACAACGGCCACATCACAACGCCGATCAACTCGGTCAACTGCGTGGCACTGATAGCGTATCCAGACACTAGCTACCAATGACTCTGGGTATGACTTGTACTATGAGATCTTGCGTATAGTCGATCATGGACGTAAGAATCCATGGCCCCGCAAAAATCAGCACGAGCGCTAAGGCTAATAGTTTTGGAATAAAACTCAGCGTTTGCTCATTAATTTGCGTAGCTGCCTGAAACAGGCTAACCACAAAACCGGCAAATAAGGCAGTAAGCAGAAGCGGCGCACTGACCAGTATTGTCATACTGAGTGCCCCTCGGCCCAATTCTATTACAGTATCTGGCGTCATATAGCTGCCTACATCCTCTTAAAGAAAAAAACTGCCGGCTAGGGTACCCAGTACCAGATTCCATCCATCCACCAATACAAAGAGCATTAGTTTGAATGGTAACGAAATGATTAATGGTGATAGCATCATCATACCCATTGACATCAGGACACTTGCAACAACCAAATCTATAATTAAAAACGGTATAAATAGAATAAAGCCGATTTGAAATGCGGTTTTTAATTCACTGGTAACAAATGCCGGTACCAGCACCAAAAACGGAATATCATCGACATCCTGCGGCATCTCAGCATCGGCTAACGATAAGAACAGCAATAAATCGTCATTACGAGTTTGCTGCATCATAAACGTACGCAACGGTATACTGGTTCTTTGCAGCGCTTCTTCAACCGAAATCTCTTCACTCATGTATGGCTGAACTGCATCTTCATATATTTCCGCTAATACAGGACGCATAACGAATGCTGTTAGAAATAGAGCAAGCCCAATTAAAACTTGGTTTGATGGTGTTTGAGCCGTACCCAAAGCCGTTCTTAAAATACCCAGCACGATCGCAATACGGGTAAATGACGTCATGAGTAAAATAGCTGCTGGTAATAAGGTGAGAGTGGTCATTAAGACCAACGCCTGTAAACTTACGCTCCAGGTTTGTCCACCATCAACATCTGACTGAATCAGTACAGCCGGTATGCCTTCCGCTGCGAATACACCTGCGCTTGGGATCATCACAGCTATTACTGCGAAGATTCCTCGCATCAGTCTGACTTTCGCAGTCGTCACGCCGGTATCTCGCGATTCATCGCTGCATTCAGCGTTTCTTTAAAACTTTGGGAACCAGAGCCACCATTTAAATCCAATGGATTGGCTAGTACGTGCAATTTAGTGATCTGTGAAGAGGTTACTCCTAGTAACAACTGTTCATCTCCAACCTGCACTACGATAAGCTTCTCACGCTGACCAACGTTAAAACTACTGATTAGACTCATTCCATTTTTTGCTTGAAGCGACGGGACCCGCATTCGTCTTAACAGTGCAGACAATCCCCAAATGGAACCGAGCACCACCACCATTGCCACTGTCATTTTCAGCAATGTGATGCCGGGATTAACTGGATTGGAACCTAATGTATTGGCGTAGCTACTGTTTGATAGTAGCGATACGGATATCAAGCCAACAAATTGATATAATCGACACAACACGCACTTCTCCTTCGGTACATCATTGAGCTAAATGAGTATTACGAAAACTTATTTAATCTTTCATTGGGGCTAATCACGTCAGTTAAACGAACACCAAACCGTTCACCAATAACCACCGCCTCTCCATGGGCGACCAGTGTTCCGTTGACCAACACATCCAAAGGTTCATCGGCCATGCGCTGTAACTCGACCACAGAGCCTTTACCCAATTTAAGAACATCACCAATGCTCATACGAGTTTGTCCAACCTCCATAGAGAGCACGACAGGTATATCCATCATTAAGTCTAAATTTGATGACGTACCACCCGCAGTTTCACCTTCTTGCTCTGGTGCTGAATTTTCATCAAATTCCTCAGGCTCTACCTGAGCTGTATTTTCATTTGCCATTTTATTAACTTAAACCTGACTCATACCAGCGAGATAAACGCGCGGACAACTGTCCATTTGACTTCCCAACCTTCGCATCAAACAAAGGCTTCGAATTAGATTTGACAGATACATTCTCAATTTCTTTAAGAGGAATAAAGTCGCCTGGCTTAAGCTCCATAAACTCAGCCAAACTGATCTTTGTTTCCGCTAGCACTGCTTGTAAATCTATTTCGCAGTTCATTAACTCTTCTTGAAGCGCACGGGAGAATCCATCCGATATCTCAGTTGTTTGTCGCTTAATTTTCTGCAATGTTTTCTGATAAGGTTCAAGCATGCTATGAGAGTAAATCAACTGTAACTCAAACCTCTTTTCTGCAATACAGACAGCATACTTACACTCCACGACCACTTGATCGTCAGAGCTATTATTCAGACTATCCAACGATAAACGCTCTATAACCGGATTATGTAAATCCAGTACCATGCTCCATGCAGGCGGCAGAGACTCTTGCAAACAATTTGTAAAATACTGACAAAGCCTCCTTTCCGTATGAGATAGAACCGGATTACGAACAGTATCGGTGGATTCGCTAGTGCCACCGAAGAATGCCTCGGCTAATTCATACACCAAGCTTCTGTCGATACTCAGCCATGCATTACCGAGCAGAGGTAGTAAAGTGACTTCGAAAAGTAACTTTGCATCATCAACACCGTCAAAGATATCTTTGAATTTGGCTTTTTGTGCTTCTTCAGATTCAACGCCGATTGAAAATTGAAAGCGTTTGTGTAAACGCACCTCAAAATCTGCAGCCATATTCTTTGATATTAAGTTGAGTACCGGCCATGTGCTTTTTATTTTGTGCTCTGGATGCACAAAATCATATATGGCTGCGTCTTCTACAGCTGACTCTTCTACAGCTGTCTCTTCTACAGCTGAGTCTTCTGTAGCTGCGTCGTTTTCGTCTGTCTCCATAATGCTCATCTCCTGATAGTCGATTTATTGCATTACAAATCGCGTAAAAAACACATCCGTCACTCGACCAGGTCCGTAATGCTTCGCCACAACCTCTTCAACCAATTCAAACGCTTTTTCACGAAGTGCATCCTTACCTTCGGTGGATTCTAGATCTTTACTTTTTTGCTCACCTAACATCATCAGTAAATTGTTTCTAAGCTCGGGTATATGGTCGTCTATGGCGTTATGGGCCTTCTCATCACTGGTGGCAACTGTCATTTCTATCATCAGGAATTTAGGAGCAGACTGCCCACCAAAATTCACAACAAATTCAGGGTGAATGTTGTAATAGTGACGCTCTAAAGGAGTTGCCAACGGCAGAGCAGCCGCTGGAGGCGGTACAGGTATGGGATTACCATCTTCATCTACCGCTGCTGCTGGTGCTTCTGGTTTTGGAGCTAAAAATAACGTGCCTCCCACGGAAGCACCGACTAATACCAACGCACCACCTACCATCATGATCATTTTTTTCATGCTAGCAACCTCAGTTTAATTATTGATTAAGCGTAAGTATCAATCAGCGATTGACTACTTGGCTGATGTTCTGCTAAGAACGGGACTTGCTCAGCGGTAGAATCGTATTGAGATGAACCAGAGTTTTGTGTTTCTGCCTGTCGAGAATCTGATCCAGATTCACTTTGGTCATGAAATGAATCGGCAGTCTGGTTTCTTAGATTGCTGTTACGTTCCTGTTGAGAAGAAACATCAACAGAAACCTGCTGATAGCCTTCACTGGAAAAGTGCTCACGCATTCGAGGCAAGATATTGTCAATCGCCTCTTTAGCAATCGTATTATTGGTGACTATTGACACACTCATATTCTGATTCTCCACATCAACACTAACGCTAATCGGTCCTAAATTGGCCGGCGATACATTGACCGTTAAGCGTGACAGTTTTTCATTAACTGCCCATCGTAAATTCTCTGCCAGCGCCTGGTCAGCACCGGGCTGATCCAATAACACTGTACGAGGAGCAATTGCCAAATCACTCAATGGCGCCGCGTTCAATGACGTAGAATTTGCAGTTATAATGCCGTTAGTTGTAACGTGATACACGTTAGATGAAGGGGTGTCGATAGGATTGTTTGCAGCTTGTAAGGCACTGATCTCAGGCTGTTGTTTTGCGCCAATAAGTTGCTTAATCTGATTCTGCAATGTTACATCTGTCGCCTTTACTTGATTGGCTACAACGTTATGCATGGCTGGGTTAACCATAGTCTGCTGGTTGGCATTCACATCCAGCTTTCCAGAGGCCTGCTGTAACACAGCTTGCGCACTAGCAGCTTCACTGTTTGTGGCAGAGCCATTTTTCGCGCTTAGCCCCCTAACAACCGATAATCCGTTACTACTTAATGTATCTGAACTATCGAGCTTACCAACTTGTGCTTGCGCTATGTTTCGCGGAACCGTGGTGTCACTACTTACACTCAATGGAGCGGTGTTAGCCAAACTAGCAAGAGCGCCCGATGTTCCAAGTGCTTGCACACCAACAGGCTGAGCGTTTCCACTGTTGACTAACCTCGTATCAGCGTTCCCCGTAGTTGTTTGCGCAATTACTGGCTGAGTATCCGACTGGGGGTTCGCAATGCTACGTAAAAATTCATGACCAGCCACTATTTCTTGTGTAACTGATTTGACACTAGTGGCCGACTGAGCAGCGGCACCTGACACTGCTCCGGATTCTGGTGAGGTTACGTGCGCTGTAGCATTCTTCCCGATTTCAGCGTTTGTAGCAACGATACCAGCCGCAGTACTATTGCCATTTAAATATTCACCCGCGTAACCGGTATTGAGAAAGGTGTTTGCACCTTGCTGTACATTGCCTTGTGTTTTCGCTTGCGAGCTAGTACCAGCGTTACTTTCAGTGTTAGCTAATGCAACCGGAGTTGCACTAGCGGTTGAGTTGCCTGCGCTATTACTTGCATCGAGCCCAGCCATTAAGCTGCTTTGCCCTGATGCAGTTTGAAATTGCTGGTTTTTTTCGGCCAGCACGGCGTTGTCAGAGTTACTTAGCAATATTGCACCATCGCCAAGCCAATCACTTCCAACAGCTTGATCTGGCGCTGCTGACGATTGTCGAAGATTTGCAAATTGATTAGCTGAAATGGTTGTGTCTAACGCTGGGTCGTTATTAGTCAATTTAGACCCAGATGACATCTGAACATTTTGTTCGCCAACCGCCGCCTTTATTAACCCACCTTGGTAATCAAGCCCAGCAGCATCTGGCGAATTGCCAAGGTTGGTATCTTCTTGTGATGAGACCGTGCTGTTATCAACCTGGACTCCAACAGCAGCACGAAGCGACTGTTGCTCATCGACATTCGCAGTGGCTGCTGCATTTGAAGCTAACTGAGACTCATCAGCGGCATCTATTGTTAATGCGAGGTTCAAATTACCACGACCAACCGTACCCTGCGCAACACTCTGACCTGAGTAATTAGTTGTATTGGTGCTTTGATCACTGTCAATTGACTGGTTATTTCCAGCACGGTCGTCAGCTACCTCGGTAGCTACACCATTGCTATTACTATTCTTGGTTGCAGCAGCGGATGGCTCATCGTTATCAGTTGTAGGAGCATTGGCACCAGCGGACAAGTGATTACTAGATTGATTTAACTCAGTAGAACTGTCATGCGTCGCACCATGCGATGACTTATCCACAGCAAGTGATTCCTGCGCGCGCGAATACTCAGTAGAGAACGCTGAGTTGCCAGTCGAATTTGAACTCGCTGTATCTTCACCAGCAGCATCAAATCCAACACTCTGTTTCTGAGCACTTAATATAGCTTGCGCATTAGGTTCAAGCATGGCTTAACCTCCGTGGCATCGCATTATCGAAACCACGTGACGAGCTTAGTCGCGCCAACTCATCAATACTTTCCTGGCCAATTTTGTCTTTCACATATTGAATTTGAGATTGTTGCTTATCGAACATGCTTTGGATAGCTTTTTTTCTAGCTTCAAAATAGTTCCATTGCGCGGCGCAATCTGCAGCATCAACGTTAAGCTTTTCTATTCGAGCTGAGAGTTCATCAATCTGCACACTTAATTGACTAACGAACTTTTGACGATGAATGAGTAAGGCTGCCAGATTGCCATCAGTGCCGATTGCACTTTTCTGATAGTGATGAGCATATTCAACCAACTCATTGAGTTGTTGTTTCAACAGAGCTATGTTTTGTCTTTTACTTTGTAATACAGCGAGCTGCTGCTCTGACTGCATTTTACTAATAGACAGTAATGACTCTAATTGCGACATTGACAAGTAATGCTTTGTTCCAAGATTACTTAATATGTCGGCCGATTCACGTTGTCGGACAGGTAACTAGCCCATGTAACTGGTTAAGCAGATTGACTGGGATCAGCGTTAGTAACCGTTAGTTGCACGGCATTAAGCAACTGCTCTGCGGAATCTGTCAAGGTGACCTTCTCATCTAACTTTTGCTGAAGAAACTGTTGCAACTGAGGCCAGATTCGCACCGCCTGATCGAGTTGCTCGTCACTGCCAGGTTGATACATACCAACGCGTATCATATCGGCATTCTGCTGGTAGGCAGCTGAATATTGCATTGCTAAATTTGCAAGCTGTTGCTGCTGTTTACTGATCACAGCGTTTCGGGTTCGACTGACCGATGCTCCTATATCAATTGCCGGATAGTGCGCAGCATCGCTAAGTGCTCTGGATAGCACGATATGTCCATCCAGTACAGCACGCGCGGCGTCGACTATGGGATCATTCTGATCGTCACCCTCAGCCAATACCGTATAAATTGCGG
The DNA here is from genome assembly GCA_964390335.1 of uncultured Granulosicoccaceae bacterium. Taxonomy (GTDB): domain Bacteria; phylum Pseudomonadota; class Gammaproteobacteria; order Granulosicoccales; family Granulosicoccaceae; genus Granulosicoccus. The sequence continues at coordinate 11,060 of CAYMHU010000055.1, forward strand.
TAATAGCCCCACCGTTCCTAATACCTCCTGCACGCTCAACCAATTGCGGCAGTAAGGAAAATACCGAAGGAGGATAACCCTTGCTTGTTGGTGGCTCACCTGTGGCCAACCCAATCTCGCGCTGGGCTTGCGCAAACCGAGTCAGTGAGTCAACCATCAACAACACTTGTTTTTGATCAGCACAGAATTCTTCAGCTATCGCGGTAGCCAACATAGCGCCCTGCAACCTCAGTAGCGGAGGTTGGTCGGCAGGCACAGCAACCACAACACAACGTTTCATTCCTTCTTCACCCAATGTATCACGGATGAAATCATTCACTTCACGACCTCGTTCACCTATCAGTGCAAGTACCGTTACATCGGCTTCACTGTATTTACTCATCATGCCGAGTAATGCACTTTTACCGACACCACTACCGGCAAACAAGCCTACGCGTTGGCCCTTACCCATGGTTAACAACCCGTTGATACAGCGAACCCCAACATCAAACGGCTCGTGCACCGACTCTCTTTGTAGCGGATCGATAGGGTCGGAATTGATTTTAGTGTCGTAGCAATCGACTAAAGGGCCTTTACCGTCAATTGGATGTCCGTTGGCATCGATGACTCGGCCTAGCAGTCCGTTCCCGGCACTAAATCGGAGTCTGTCGGTTAACAAAGTCACGCGAGCTTTGGAGCTAAGCCCATGAACCGGACCTGCAGGCATTAGCAATGTACGTCCTTGATTAAAACCAATAACTTGCGCTTCAATTGGCTCTTCGCCCTCTGAGGATATCAAACAACGCGAACCGACTGGCGCATCGCAACCTTCTGCTTGTAACGCCAGGCCAACCAAACTACTTAAGCGACCCTCTACTAGCAATTCATTTTGATACAACCCGGCTTTGTAGCGAGTTAACGATTTTGCCAACTGCTCTGTGCCCATGGCTATTCATCACCCTGTGTAGTGGGTTCTGCAATCGCTTGCTCTGTTGGAGCATTATCTTGTATTGACTGATCCGCCCGACTAGCTATGGAGTTGACCAGTGCTTCAATACCGGCATCTAAAATAGAGGCGCCGGCTTTAATGAGGCACTCTCCACGCGCCATATCGGGGTCTGGTACTAGAGTCGCCATAATAGCGTCTGTTTGTACACTTTGTATCAGTTGCAGATCATCCGGATGCAAAACAACCTTAGGCGTTTCGCTTGTGATTGGTATCTGAGCCAGAGCATTGCGCACTATCGCCAATATAACAGCATCATCCGACTCAACTTCACGTTTCAATACCAGCTTCGCCATGGCCTTGGCTAATGAGAGTACTTCGTGCTCTATATTCGCATCTATTTGATAGTGCTGTGCGGACAGCTTTTCGAATAGCTGGGACAACTTGCTGGCAGCGCTCGATTCAGCTTGCGTTTTTTCAGCTTGCACACCCGCTGCGTATCCTTCATCGTAACTTTGTTGCAAGATGTCCGGTGATGGGCTAACCATGGTTAAACTAGCGTGATTGCCATGGGTCTCGTTTGAGTCTTGCCGCAGCTGCGAATCGCGGATATCTTGTCGTAAGTGCGTTATGTCGGTAGTTACAAATTCATTGTCGTCAAAAGCTTGCGGCTCTTCGTCCGAGAATACATGTGACATAGCAACAGAATCACTTAAACGCGGTGGCTGCCACTTTTTTACCAATTCCGATTCTTCACTGGAAAGTTCTCTAAACAAAATCATCCCCTTTACCGCCCAATGCGATATTGCCTGCGTCAGCGGCTTCTTGAGCAATTTTAATCACTTCACGCTGCGCCTCTTCAACCTCCGATAATTTCACCGGACCTTTTGATTCGAGATCATCTCTTAGTAACTCTGCTGCACGTGAGGACATGTTTCTGAAGATCTTATCTTGCATTTCAGCTGACGCACCTTTCAATGCAATCACCAGTTGTTCGCTGGAGGTATCTCTTAGTAGCGTTTGCATATCCCGATCGCTGAGTGAGAGTAAATTCTCAAAGATAAACATACCTTCTTTGATTTTCTCTACGAGTTCTGCATCCATTGCCTCTATTTTCTCTAACACATTCTCTTCTGCGTCTTTAGACACATTATTGAGTATTTCTGAGGCGACGTTTATGCCGCCAAGCCCCGATAGCTCAACATCCGCATTATTTTCAAACAGTTGCTTAATTATCTCATCCAACTCTTTTAACGCTGATGGATGTAGGGTATCGAGTTTCGTTATGCGCACAATTAGATCGGGATGCAAATCGGTTGGCAAATTATTTAAGATTTCGCCAGCCTGTTCGCGAGAAAGTTGACTCAACACAGTGGCAATAATTTGTGGATGCTCATTGGCAATGAGTTTGGTCACTACCGATGCATCCATCCATTTTAACGAGCTCAACCCAGTGCTCTCTGTGGTTTTGCTTATGCGCGACAGAACAGTGGTGGCTTTATCTTTACCCACCGCTTTGGTTAACGTTGATTCAAAGTACTCATCCGACCCAAACGCAAGCGATGATTCCTTACCGATGCGATCGATAAACTGATCTAGGGTATAACCGATTTCTTCTTGCGAAACCCCACTGATGGCTGCCATGGCTTCACCCAAAGCTTGCACTTCATCAGGCTCCATATACTGCAATATGCTGGACGCCTCATCCTCGCCTAATGCCATTAGCAAAATGGCAGCTCTAGCAGAACCAGTCAGTTCGATTTCTGTTTTCTGTTCTTTCTCAGGTAGTTCTTCTGCAGCATCCATTATTTGTTACCTACCCAGTCCTTCACAAGCATTGCCACGCGCTTGGGATCTTCTGCTGCCATACCGCGCGCTAAATTCAGAATATCTCCATACACAGCCGGTGGTGGTTGAAGCGCACTGTTTATGGGATCTTCCGACGCATCTTCACCATCTGATTTTTTCTCCTTACCTTCGCCTTCACCGTCTTCCTCTTCGTCGTCCGCTACTGCTACAACCGGTGCAGGGTTTAGCTTTTTAACAGCAGGACGGATAAATAACAGAACGATCAGTAGTACCGACAGGCCAATCAATACCTGCTTCACCATATTCCAAAGCCAGCTTTGCTCCCATATTGGCAGTGGCTCGATTGGCTCTATTTCCTCTTCTGGCTGAAATGGTCGATTGAAAACAAGTACGGTGTCGCCGCGCGCTTCGTCAAATGCGATCGCTTCACGAGCGAGTCGACCGAATTCCTCTATATCGGCATCACTCAATGATTGCATCACTGGCACGCCGTCTTCACCAACCACTTCCTGATCATCAATAATCACCGCCACCGATAAGCGACGGATTTGCCCCACCTCTTGTCGGGTATACGATATGGTTTTATCCAACTCATAATTGCGTAATGCACTGGTAGATTCGCTTACCGGAACACCTTCTTCGTCACCATTTTCTGCCTGAGCTGGGTCCACCACGCCAGCTTCTGGCGGTTGGTTCGTAAGCGCACCTGGTATCCCAACGGCTCCAGCGGTGGTGGAACGAGCATCATCAATTTGTTCGCTGCGCAATTGCGCTGGATCAGGCTCAAACAGTTCTTGAGTTTGCTCGTTTCTGGAAAAGTCGAACTCTGCTGTAACGGTTGCACGCACTCTGCCTTTACCAACAATCGGGGTTAATAAAGATTCAATACGTTCGGCGTAGAGATTTTCGATTTTGCGCGCATACTGATAATGTTCGCGTCGTGCACCGACATCGGACTCAGAGTCGGTAGATAGTAATCTTCCCCACTGATCAACCACCGTCACTTGACCTGCGCTTAAATAGGGTATGCTTGATGCCACCAGATTAACAATGGCATCCACCTGCTCTTCTTCAATGGTGCGGCCTTGCTTTGCCTTTACCATAACCGATGCGGACGCTTCCTCTCTATCGCGCACAAACACTGATTGCTTCGGCAGTGCTAAATGCACACGAGCCGATTCAACATTCAACATACTACTGATGGTTCTACTGAGCTCAATTTCCAGCGCATGTTGGTAACGAGCTGTTTCAGTAAAGTGACTCACGCCCAAAGATGGATCTTGATTCAGTAGCTCTAGTCCAACCGGGCCATTCTCGGTAATGCCGCTCGCGGCAAGATTGAGCTGTATTTGTGTTAATTCATCACGCGGCACCAGCACAAGTCCGGTTGTTGGATCAATCTTATATTCAGTTTGATTAGAACGTAGCGCCTCAATGATGTCTAACGCATCCTGACGATTCGCGCTCTCTGTTACAGGCACAAAATCTGGCTTCATAGACCAGACAATTAAACCGACCCCCAGTGTCATCGCCATTGCAAGCGTAACTAATGCACCAAACTGTGGAGATGCCAAACCCTGCGCAAGCATCGATGTTATCGGCTTGTCGGTGGTTGTCGCGGCTGTGCCCGGCACAATGTCATTGTTACTCATGATTTATTTTTCTGTTTTCTAATTTTGCAATTACAACGGCATATTCATGATTTCTTGATACGCTGTTAGCATCTTATTGCGTACTTGGGTCAGCGCTTCAAACGACACCCGAGCCTTTTGCATTGCGATCATGACGTCCGCCAATTCAACATCCGGGTCTCCTGCATCGAAAGATTGCATGAGCTTAGATGCGGTAGCACTTCGTTCATTTACCTGCTCCAGAGTGGCTTTCATTACTTCTGAAAAATCAACGTCACTTGTCGGCTTTGCACTTTCAGCGCTGGGCACACCAGCATCTTGCGCCATCGCGCGCAACTGTAACAACAGTGCATTGGTGTTGATATTGTTTGCCATCAGGATTGCGAGATACTACTGCTGAGATAGCGTTAAGGTTTGGCTACTATCAGCCAACTCCGCTCTGACGACGTTGGTTTGCTGAATGGTGAAACCCCAGGTCAATACCGCCATTGCGGCAACCAGAAACACGGTCGTTTTCAGTCTGTGCCGCTGTGATAATTCAAACAACTTGGCGTTTAAACCACGATCAGTGGCCGAATCATCGTTGTCTATAGCTGCAACTTTAGATTTATTTAGCATCGACTATTTACCCCCTGACATTGATACACACAGAACTAGTCAGTGGAGTAACATGCAATATCGATACTTTTATTGAGGGAACTTAACCTGCAAACCGTTAGTTAGCGTTACATGAAATTGTTGCAGGCGTTAACCAAAAACGGAAAACGTTTAATTAATGCGGTAAACACTGCCGCCCAACGCGCTCGGCAGATTAAATGTAACGGGTTACGTGAGGGCTTATCCGTTCATTCTTAATTGGACAACATTACTGCTTACATCGGTATCGACATAGCCAAAGGTACTGGCGCAAGATTTTGGCCAGAATTTTATGAATGCGGGATGCGTTGTATTGTCCGATAACAGCTCGCCCGGTTCTAACCATTGATACTGACTTGCCGCTGAACGCACTTCCTGACTGCTGACTCTGATCATCAAATGATGTGGCGTTAACTGACCTGGATGATGCAAACCAGTGGCGGACACTGTTTCTTTTAGCGCTTCCAGTGTGTTTCGGTGAAAACTAGCAACACGCATATATTTATTGTCAACATCCAGTGCACTGTAACGTGATGGATCTTGTGTTGCGACGCCTGTAGGACAACGTCCGGTATGGCAAGCCTGAGCCTGCAAACAACCAAGCGAAAACATAAACCCGCGCGCCATATTGCAAATGTCAGCACCCAAGGCATGCACTCGTGCTATATCAAACGCACTGATTAACTTACCGGATACAATAATTTTGATTTCATCCCGGATATTCAGACCAACCAAGGTGTTATGAACCAGCATGAGACCTTCTTTTAATGGCGCTCCCGTATGATCTGCAAACTCAACGGGGGCAGCACCAGTGCCGCCTTCTGAGCCATCTATCGTAATAAAGTCAGGCACAATACCAGTCTCTTGCATCGCTTTTGTCATTGCAAAAAACTCCCATGGATGACCTACACACAGTTTAAATCCTATAGGCTTACCATTTGATAATTCTCTTAACTGCGCAATGAATTCAAGTAACTCTATGGGCGTGCTGAATGCACTGTGTTGCGCCGGGCTAATACAATCTTGCCCTATGGGTATACCTCGGGCCTCAGCGATACTTTCCGTGACTTTCGCGGCCAGTAAGATCCCACCATGACCCGGTTTAGCACCTTGCGATAACTTTATTTCGATCATTTTGACCTGATCAAGTGCCGCCGTTTTACGAAATTGTTCTGCATTGAACTGACCTGATTCATCACGGCAACCAAAATAACCACTGCCAATCTGCCAGATAAGATCACCACCGTGAATTTTATGAAAGCTGGAAATTGCGCCTTCACCAGTAGTGTGTGCGAAGCTCCCTTTTTTCGCACCACGATTCAGCGCCTCTATTGCCGTGGGCGACAATGCACCATAAGACATGCCTGAGATGTTTAACACCGAACAATCATAAGGCTGAGTACAACTGGAGCTGCCGACACGCACCCGAAAATGTTCGTTATCAATGCGTGTCGGTGCGATGGAATGATTTATCCATTCATAGCCAATTTGTTGTAGGTTTTTCAATGTGCCAAACGGGCGTAGCCCTTCAATATTTTTGGCACGCCGATAGACCAATGAGCGCTGTTCGCGTGAATACGGTACTTCATCATGATCACTTTCAAGCAGGTACTGTCGTATCTCGGGTCGAAAACTTTCAAATAAGTACCGGAATCTTGCGATCACCGGGTAATTTTGTAGTACGGCTCTTTTCTTTTGCGTTACGTCTTTTAACCCAACTACTGAGCCAATTAAACCGATTCCCAGCGCGATACCACCCCATAGCGGGTAACTCATTGCCAGCACAGCACCTACCGGCACGCATAGAAAAAAACCGTATAACGGAATATATCGAGTATTCAGCATCATCTTCCCACAGTAACAATGCAAGCCACAGTCGGTCGCATAGTCAAGAAAGAGACTGTGCAAAACAATCTCCTGTTAGCACAGGCATCGGCGCCGAGCTAAAATAATTAAAATTGCGGGGCTACATAACGTGGGTTAGCCGCGTTTCAGCCCCGATTTTGGTGCAAAGAACACATGGCTTGCCACCTTGGCCCATATACTGTATATTTTTACAGTCTATGGCCAATAAATACACCACAGACGCCAACCTTGCCTACGCAGAACTGCATTGCATCAGTAATTTCAGCTTCTTACGTGGCGCCTCGCGCCCTGAAGAACTCGTCGATACGGCTGCAGCATTGGGTTATACGGCGCTCGCCATTACCGATGAATGCTCAATGGCAGGCATTGTGCGCGCTTATGGCCGGGCGCGGGAAATTGGCTTTAAGCTAATTATTGGCAGCGAGTTCGCGCTCGATGAGGGTTTTAAATTGGTGGCTCTGGCGCGTAACGCATCGGCCTACTCACGCTTATGCCGGCTGATAACGCAAGCACGTCGCTCTGCCGAGAAAGGCGAATACAGCATAACGCGAGAGCTTATCGATAACGCAGGGCTCGATTCGTGTTGTCTGCTATTAGTGCCGCCGTATTACCCCAGTGCATCGCAACGCAAACTCGATCATTGGTTTAGCTGGTTTAAGTCTTTAAGCCAGCATGCTTATCTTGCACTGGAACTACACTACGGCGCATACGATCAAAAACACAGTCGCTGGTTAATTGAAACTGCCAACCGGTTTGAGTTTGCAGTTGTTGCAGCGGGCGATGTTCACATGCACAAACGATCAAGGCGTGCATTACAAGATGTTGTCACATGCTTAAGACACAACTGCACACTCGATACTGCTGGTCGCCGTTTGTTTCAAAATGGTGAGCATCATATGCGCGACGTGCGTGCACTGTGTTCCATTTACCCTGAACAAGCTATTCAAAATAGCGCAATTGTGGCCGAGCTATGCACGTTTGACCTTAGCGAATTGAACTACCAATACCCTAAAGAAGTGGTACCAGCAGAACTCACCGCCAGTCAATATTTGCGTCAGCTCACCTTCGAAGGTATGCAGTGGCGCTGGCCAGATGGCGTTAGCGACAACGTGCTGGAACAGGTAGAGCATGAACTTGAACTGATCAGCCACATGCAATACGAATCTTACTTCCTAACGGTGTACGACATTGTTCACTTTGCACGCTCGCAGGGTATTTTGTGCCAAGGCCGTGGCTCGGCTGCAAATTCAGCCGTGTGTTATAGCCTGGGTATAACCGAAGTCGATCCATCGCGCACCAGCATGTTGTTTGAACGCTTCATTTCCAAAGAGCGCAATGAACCACCCGACATCGATGTCGATTTTGAACATGCACGGCGCGAAGAAGTTATTCAATATATTTACACCAAGTACGGCCGCCACCGCGCTGCTCTTGCCGCAACCGTCATCTGTTATCGCAAACGCAGCGCAGTGCGCGATATCGGCAAAGTATTAGGCTTACAACAGGAGCAGGTTGATGCCTTATCAAAATCCTTAGCCTGGTGGGATGGCGCGAATGTCATAGGCGAGCGGTTAGAAGCCATGGGCTTTGATGCAAATAGCCCGCTCATGAAACGCTTTGCGTGGCTATTAGAACAACTACTGGGTTTTCCGAGGCACCTATCACAGCACGTTGGGGGGTTCGTTATTTCCGATAGCGACCTGTCAACCTTAGTACCTGTAGAAAACGCGGCTATGCCCGATCGCACCATTATCCAATGGGACAAAGACGATTTAGAAGAGCTGGGTTTAATGAAAGTGGATGTACTGGCTTTGGGTATGCTAACCGCCATTAATAAATGCTTTACATCGTTAAAAGCGTTTCGTGGCATCGACTACACCATGGCCACCATCCCACCCGACGATACACCCACTTACGACATGATCTGTAAAGCCGACACCATCGGTGTATTCCAGATTGAATCGCGTGCGCAAATGTCCATGCTGCCAAGGCTCAGACCCCGCAACTACTACGACCTAGTGATTGAAGTTGCCATAGTACGCCCCGGCCCCATTCAAGGCGGTATGGTGAATCCGTATTTACAACGGCGCCAAGGTACTGCGCCGGTAACTTATCCCAACAAAGCACTTGAACGCGTATTGGAACGCACACTCGGTGTGCCGGTGTTTCAGGAACAAGTGATGGAAATTGCCATGGTGGCTGCAGGTTTTAGCGCCGGGGAAGCCGACCAACTACGCCGATCAATGGCTGCATGGCGACGAGTTGGTGCGGTGACGCAATTTAAAGAGCAAGTTATTGGCGGCATGTTAAAAAACGGCTACGAGCCCGATTTTGCCGAAAGTATTTTTAAACAAATAGAAGGCTTTGGAGAATACGGATTTCCAGAATCTCATGCAGCAAGTTTTGCGTTACTGGTTTATGTATCGTGCTATTTAAAATGCCATGAACCAGCTGCTTTCTTATGCGCCATGCTCAATAGCCAACCGCTGGGCTTTTACGATGCATCCGACTTAACTCAAGATGCAAGACGGCACGGCGTTACTATTTACCCGGTCGATATCAACGAGAGCGACTACGATCATCAACTGGTGCCACTGGATAATGGTGAGCCTGCAGTGCGCTTAGGTTTTCGTATTGTTGCGCGGCTATCAAGCTTGGGGTGCGAAAAAATACTAGCCGCTCGTGAACGTGGTGTGTTTTGCAGTGCAGCCGATCTTGTACGGCGAACCGGCATTAACCAAGGCGATCAACAAGCTTTGGCAGTAGCAGGTGCTTTAGCCAATATCAGCGGCGATCGTCATCATGCACAATGGGATTTACTGGGAGTAGAACAACTACCCGCCCTACTTGAAGATGCATCGGCGTATGAACCCACGCTCGAATTGCCCTTACCCACAGAAGGCGAAGATATTGTGGCCGATTATCAGAGCACCGGTTTAACCTTAGGGCGTCATCCGGTGTCGTTACTGCGTGACAAACTAAACAAGCGCCGTATTATCGATTCAGCCAGTTGGAGTGCTGTGCCTAACGGGCGCACAGCGCGACTTGCTGGCATTATAAAAGTACGTCAACGACCGGGCAGCGCTAATGGCGTTATGTTTATGACCATCGAAGATGAGAACGGACCGGTAAACGTTATTCTGTGGCAGCAAGTAGTCGAACATTTCAGGCAAGAAGTACTCGGCGCTAAGATGGTCTCGGTGTATGGCGTTACTCAACGCGAACAGGGTGTTGTGCATTTAGTGGCGAAAAAAATCGAAGATTTAAGCTGGATGCTGGGCGAGCTATCAACCCATTCTCGTAACTTTCATTAACCCAGTTCCTGGCATAGCTTGATTGTATTGCGTTGTTCACCACACTCTAAGCGGCATGAATCATGAAAAACCTTGCCAAAGATTGGCAGCGTCGCTGATTAACTTAAGCTCTTGTACATCAAGCTGCAAACTACCGGCAACGGCATTACTGCTAGCCTGTTCCGGTGTTCTTGCACCGGCCAGTACGTGAGTTAAACCGGGTTGCTGCAAGGTCCAGGCGAGTACTAGCTGCTCCAACGACACCTTACGTTGTGAAGCGAGATCTTTTACCGGCGCCATAATGTTAACAATGGCGTTGATGTTCTCTTCCGAAAAACGAGGATTATCTATGCGTAAATCACCGTCATTGAATGTTCGCGGTTTGCCTAGATTATCCGTAAGTAATCCTTGAGCCATCGGTGAATAAGCAAGAAACGCAATGTTCTCTTTATGACATAACGGGAGATTATCCTCGTCACGTTGCCGATCTAACAAGCTGTATCGTTCCTGATCAACATCCAGCAATTGTGATTCAGCGCCATATGAAATATGTTCGATGGGGGCATTGCAAAAACCAATTGCACGAATTTTCCCCTGTTGTTTTAGTGTTGATAATGTTTCCAGCACGGCTTCGGCCGGGGCATGTTCATTTGGCCAATGGGTTTGATATAAATCGATATAGTCTGTATTGAGCCTTGAGAGACTTTTTTCTACTTCCCAGACGATGGAATCGGGTTCTAGGGTTCGATAAATACGTTTTCCCTCAGACTCTGCGTGTAATGTGGGTGATTCAATATCCCATCGCAAACCGCATTTCGTCGCAACGATTACGGAGTCTCGTTTATAGGGTTCAATAGCTTTACCGACAAGCTCTTCAGATAAACCAAACCCATAAACTGCAGCCGTATCGATAAAATTGATGCCATTATCAATACCTACTTGAATCGCTTTAATGGCTGCATTAGCATCCGTACCACCCCATTTCCAACCCCCAATGGCCCAGGCTCCAAAGGCGACTACCGATGCCTGAATTCCACTACGGCCAAGTTCTCTAGTATGCATAATGATTCTCGTGTATTTAGGTGGGCGTCTATGGTATGCATTATAACTGCATGCCATTTGGATTTATCTATTTAGCGCCCCATAGAATAGCAAAGCAAATAGCACTGCGGCGACTAATAGAAAAGTTCGGCCCAATTTCGCATTGCCTTCAAGCTGATTTTGATGATCTTCCATGAGTGATTGCAACTGAGTGTCGGACAAGCCTGTGCAATGGATGCAATCAGATTTATCCTGTGGAGTTTGTAGCTCGCATCGAGGGCAAACTGTTAATGGCTTGGTTGGTGGCTTGGGTATAAATCTCATTGTATATTTATACTCGTGTACTTAATCGGCATTTTTTATCGTATTAGACTATTTCTTATGACCTTCTTGTATAGTCTGATGAATTAAATCAGGATCTCCAAAGAAAAACTGAATAGACCCGGGTACATCGGAGACTGTTCTCTATCTTTATGCAGCAGCGGTAGGCTGAAGCTCGGATAGGTTATAAAGGTTTTCGTACTCAGCTGGGGGCACATAGCCGATCGTACCCAACAGCCGCTCATGATTGTACCAGTGCACCCAATTTAGCGTTGCCAGTTCGAGTGCTTGTATACTCTTCCATGGGCACAAGATAGTGTACAAGCTCAGTTTTGTACAAGCCGTTTATCGTTTCGGCCAATACATTGTCGTACGAATCACCAACGGTGCCAACTAAAGGCTTGATGCCCACTTCTCGGCCCTAAAATCACGGTTAACCAAATCTGATGGACAAACAGCTTTGTAATCGGGGTTGGTCGTGATTACTTTTTTTCGCCGTCGTTTGCCCTCGATTTCAAGCTTATACATCAGCCTAGCAACTGTACACCGAGCTACATCGTAACCCTAAAGAACCTGAATCGGTATTGGCCTTCTCGCGTTTCTTGATCCAAGATTACAATGTCTGCGGCGAGCAACTAATCTTTACAGATATTGATTCGATCGCGGCCCACTGCGAGCTGTGTTTTGACTGTTGCTCCATCACCATGCGTATAGCACGATCACGTATCTCTGGGGTAAAAGTGTTCTGGGTTCGTTTTTTCTTACTCACGGCTCCATTCTCTCAAAGGTTGCAGCCTAAGACAAACCCGGGGCTATTCATTTGTCCGCTTCAGATTTTTGTTAGGCGTTCTAGCATAGACGCCGTTAAGCTGCTGATTCAGTATCAACATGCCACCTTGGAAATACCAGAACCGCTGGGTGACACTTCAAAGCTCTTGCTAGAACTTTAGCTCTCTCAAGACCTAAATTAACTCTGTTATTTTCTATTGCTGAGAGCGTTGACTGAGGTATTCCAGTGATTGAAGCTAGTTCATTTTGACTTAGCTCTTGTAGCTCACGCATAATCCGGACAGAATCACCCACTGATAAATTCAGCCTTCTTTTTGCAGGTATGAATTCACTCATTTCTTTCTATTGTCATGCGGCGTAATATCTATTACTAACACAACCACCTCGTCATTTTTGATTTGATAGATCACACGATATTGAAGATTCAGCCGACTTGAACAATGCCCTTTCCATTTGCCTTTTAACGCCTCATCGTTAAAACCATGAATCTGACGAAGACCACTTGGTCCCGACTGCTCAATCACATCAAGCCACTTATCATATTTTTCCTGAACTTCTCGTGGACTTTTCATTAGTTTCCGCCCGATATCCTTATTTTCGAGAATTCTCCACATACCTCAAATAAACATACTTTATTTGATATGTGCAACCTGCTCTCGAGAAATCGCTTCGAACACCCAACGCCCAGCTCACTCGCAATTTATGCGCTGTGCGTCTTGTGGTAAAGTGTAGCGACAGCGACACCACAAGGCGGACAGCGCGTAAATTGTCGAGTGGAGCTGCTTGTTAGGTGACTTCATTCAAAGCAACTTTGATAAGGTTTGCCTGCAGCACCAGCTTTTTGCTCAGATAGATAAGAACTCATATTTTCTGCATCCTTTGGCAGCATACTGACCATTAGCC
>CAYMHU010000056.1:0-22847 GCA_964390335.1 uncultured Granulosicoccaceae bacterium
CACGTTCCCGCATTTAGATACGATAGAACTCTCACTTTTTGTTGTCACAAGCGAACACCTCTTCGTATCAATCACCAAATCATTTGACAGCCAGTCGTCAGATCAGTAACCTCAGTGGAGGTATTGTAGTCTTACAATGCGGAACTGATCAAGCGTCTGTGTTTACGGGCTGGACTTAGTTTCAAAAGAGATTGGATATATCAGCGCAATGCCCAGACGCATACCATGATCGGCGAAAGATCCGATCATCGGTCGTCTTCGATGTTCACACAACTAAATGAGAACTATTCTCGGAGTAAATATGAAATCTATTAAATCTATAGCGAGCACGTTATCGGCCGCTGCCGTTGCTGTATCTCTATCTACTTCAGTGCAAGCAGCTGAAGAAGTCAATGTTGCATTCTTCCTTGAGTGGGCTACACCCAACATGCTTTCAAAGGTTAGCGAGGGTTATGATGACGCCATGGGCGTTAAAGTTAACTGGGTTGACTTTTCAACTGGCACAGCAATGACTGAAGCCATGTTAGCCGGCGATATCGATATTTCGTACTCGCAAGGCTTAGCACCTTTCGTTACTGCTATTCAGCAAGGCGCACCATTGAAAATGGTTGGTATTGCTGTTGTTTATGAAGCTAACGATTGTTTTGTTCGAAATGGTCTGGGTATTGATGCTTCTAACGCTTCTGAATTGGAAGGCAAGACCGTTGCGGTTCCACTAAATACCATGGCTGACTTTGCGTTCCGCAAGTACATGGCACACTACGATGTTGATATTTCAACTATGAGCATTGTTGATCAGGCTCCACCTGATGGTGCTAAGTCACTGGCTGATGGTGCTGTTGATATGGCATGTATCTTCGGTGGTGCTTCAGCAAAAGCAGCAGGTGAAGTTGGCACTCCAATCATGAGCAGCCAGGAAAAAGTAGATGCAGGTATTGGTTCATTTGACGTAGTGTCTGTAACAGAAAAATTTGCAACAGAGAATCCTGACCTTGTTAAGGCGTTTATGGAAGCCACAGACGAAGTGAACGCTTCATGGAAAGCCAGCGATGAACAGCTCAAGATCGTTTCTGAAGCGTCTGGTATGGATCTGGAAACAACCAAATCACAGATGTCTGCATTTATCTTTCCTACTAGCTCAGAGCAAATGGAACAGTACTTTGGGGATAGCGGTATTGCCGCCGAAGCTGCGGCATCACTCGGACTCGTTTTCTCCGATTCAACTGATGCTAACGCACTGGCTAAAACAATTGACGGTTCTTTCTTAGAATAAGCAAGTCCGTTTTACGAGTGTAAGGGGGCGCAACCGCGCCCCCTTATTTTTTGTGTTCCATTTACCGCGCTATCATGCTCGGTACACACCCATAAAGATGTAAGCGATGGCAGATCTAGTCTGTAAAGACCTCAGCATGACCTTCACCAACCCGCAAACCGGGGCAGCAGTGGAAGCACTGAAGGACATCAACTTCACATTAAAAAAGGGCGAATTGTTATCCGTTCTTGGACCCTCAGGTTGCGGCAAGACCACGCTGCTAAATATGCTTGCAGGCTTTCTCGTTCCAACCAGCGGCCAATCATCACTTGGCGGTAAGGCTATTGATGGCCCGGGTGTTGAACGTGGTATGGTATTTCAACAAGGCGCCCTGTTTGAGTGGTTGCCGGTATCTAAAAACGTAGACTACGGTCTGCGCATGAAAAACGCTGACCCCAAAGAAAGTGAGCAACTAGTAGAGAAATGGCTCGACATTGTTGGCCTGCAAGGCTTTGGTGATACACCCACTTATCAATTATCAGGCGGCATGCAACAGCGTGTTGCCTTGGCTCGTTGTCTGATCAACGACCCCGATGTCATTCTCATGGATGAACCGCTGGGCGCACTGGATGCGTTAACACGCGAAAAGATGCAGTCGTTAGTGCTGGAGTTATGGAAAGAAACCGGCAAGACCATCATGATCATCACCCACTCGGTTGAAGAAGCGTTGTTACTTGGCGAACGTTTGTTTGTTATGGCACCGCGACCGGGCCGCATTTATAAAGAATACAATTTACCGTTTGCCGAACGCGGGCTCACAGAGTCGCTTCGGGATATCAAACAAGACGATGATTTTTCCAGTGTCAGGGAAGAAATTCTGACCATGATCTGGGATATGGAAGAGGAGATCATGGGCCGTGCTTGAGTCTCTATCTGAAAACCGCGCATCCATTGCGGCGGTCATTATCATCCTGCTGGTTATCACTTTTATAGTGTCGATCATTATTGGTCGACGCCAAACCGCCCTACGCGCAAAAGATCAGGTGTTTGGCGACCCCGAACGCACAATGGGTGGCTGGTTTTGGGCGGTCTGCGGTGTAAGCGCATTACTGCTTACATGGTTTTATTTCTCGTGGGGAGTCGGCCGAGCTTATTTTCCCGATGCAGCCAACGAAATGTGTCAGGTTGCCAAACTCGAAGAGGCCATTTCCCCAATTACCGCTGCATTACCGATCGGTTCGCGATACTACAAATCCACACTGCTGGTTGCGCGGAACACCAACCAGCTTCAGGAGTTAGAAACAGACTTTCCCGTTGATGTATTTTCAGACGCAGAAAGAACTGAACTGCTCGATATCATTCAACAAACAAAAGGCTTAATCACTAACTCTTCCAATCCTGCTAATTTGAATCAGGATTCTCAAAGCGACCTAACTGCGTTGAGTGAAAAAATTGCCTCTTTAACCAATGAACTACGCGCCGGACACGATGGCTTGTCTCCAACCGAAGAAGCGTTGGCGCAACCGAAGTGGGGCGTAACTCACATAGAAATTCCTGTTTTACCAGTAACCGCCAGAGGCGTACTGTTTGACAATATCTCGGTTAAAGCCGCCGAACTGACTTCTGAATTTGTCAAAATCAGAAATCATATTCCTGCCAATGATGCACTGATTGAAGATACCAAAGCGCGCATTGCAGCTATCAAAGAGTACAACGAGTCTACTGAATTTGACGAATCAACAGCAGATGCGCGCAATGCTTATGTGAAAGCCGTTGAACGAATCTTCAAACGCTTGGACGACGGCCTGATATTCCCAGCCGACTCTTTAAGTGGTATTAACGATGCCATTGCTGAATTGAACAATGCAAAAGATGATGCTCGCGGCAGTTTGGGTTTGGTTGATGCCGTATTTTTTCCTGGCCAAGGTGTTGTCAAATCTAAGACGCAATGTACCGAGCAAGGCTCTGCCCGTTGGTTGCCAAAACCAACCGATGTAGTCGCTACGTTTGGAAAATTGGCTGACCCCGATGTTGACAATGGCGGCGGTTACCGCGGATTTCCATTGCTGTGGTGGAAATGGTTGCCCGTCAGTGATGTTGTGGGCTTCTTAACACCTGACTGGATAGCCGATGTTTGGCCCGGTGAATATGCCAGTCATGATGCCAATGGCGCAATCAATCCGCAGTTCAAAGACAAGCTGCTTGATTTTGCTCAAGGTGAAGTCGACTTGGGTTCCATTCCGATGTTGGACGGACACATCTGGGACTCTCTATTCAGAGTATTAGTGGCACTGGCACTAGGTATACTTGTTGGTGTGCCGCTGGGCTTATTTATGGGTGTGTCACGATTCTTTAAATCGTTCTTCGATCCGCTAATAGAACTGTATCGCCCTGTTCCGCCATTAGCCTGGGCTCCGCTTATCCTGACCATTTTTGGTATTCAAGATGACGGCAAGATCTTCCTGCTGTTTATGGTGGCGTTTGCCATCATGGTTATCTCAGCACGGACCGGTGCATCAGGAACACAGTTATCAAAAATCCGCGCAGCGCACTCGCTTGGATCAACCGACCGACAAATTATGTGGAACGTTATCCTGCCGAACGCCATGCCAGAAATTCTGACCGGCATACGAATCGCCATTGGGGTATGTTGGGGAACACTGGTTGCTGCAGAAATGTTGGCGGGTACCACCGGAGTTGGCTTTATCGAGAATATAGCTCGTACAGTTTCAGACTACGAACTTATCTGGGTAACCATTTTAATAATGGGATTGTTAGGCCTGTTGTTCGATTTAATTATGCGTTGGGTGATTGCTAAAACTATTCCTTGGCGTGGTAAGGGCTAATCAAAGTCGAGTTAAAAGACTCACCAACTACCGACGATGCAATGCATGCGCTAAAAAATGAACGAGCAGCGCTGAAGGATCAGTTGTACAAAATAATGAAGCCTGGATAAAAATCAACGAACTTATTTGGATCCAATGCTAAATTACACGGCATTTGATCCGAATCAAATAGTAAGGCAGTCGATAACGCAATAATCGCCTTAACCGTTGAGCTACCCACCCGATTGATATTCGTATTTAGCCACTGGTATTACGATGCTCAAAAAGGAGTGTATACATGCAAAGATCTTCTGAAATAGTATTTCGACATATGCCCAGATCACCCACTTTAGAAAAAGTGGTTCAAAAACGCATACACAAACTGGAACGACGCTTCAGTCATATAACCAGCTGCGAAGTGGTTATGGAAGAAACGCATCATCACAAACATCAGGGAAAACTATTCCACATCAGAATTGATCTAAACGTGCCCACAAAAGAACTCGTCGTTAGCAAGGAAAAGCACGATCTGCAGGCTCACGAAAACCCCTATATTGCAGTTCGAGATGCCTTTAATGCCATGGAGAAACAATTGGACTCGTACACCGAGCGATTGAGAGGCGACATAAAAGAGCATTCACGTCCAACCCTGCCCTCGTCTTAGCGAGAGCTGCAGCCTATTTCTGGCTGGACTTGCAAGCTATTGATTTACATCAATGGCTCTAATCTTTGCAACCCGATAATAAAGCTTACACAGGTGCTTTTTGAGGGATGTTCCATGTCTTATCGTGTTATCACCATTTGTATTGAAAATGTTAGCAATACTGCAAAACTAGTGGATATGGCGGCCCGGCTGGCCGGCACCGCTCCCACGTATATAAAGATGGTGCATGTTATGCCAGGTGGGTTCGATGCCCTGGCAGCTAGTCCCTACATACTTGCTACGCCACTTACAGAGCTGCATGATCGATACGAACGCACGGCTAAGTTAATTAAAGAAACGTATGATGCTTGCCAGAATAAATACGGAGACAATATCTCATGGGACTGGCACCAGACTGATGTAACAACAGTTGGAGATTTCTCAGCGTACGTTGATTTTGCCATAGCATCTGATTTAGTCATCCTGGCGCAACCGCCTAATGCAGGCTGGGCAAATGCAATGTCCAAAACATTGGTAACTGAATCAGGGGTTCCCGTTTTGGTTCTTTCGGATGAATTTGTGTCAGACGCGCCGATAGAACGAATAGGGATCGCTTGGAATAATACGCCTGAAGCCGCACGAGCCGTACGCGATGCGCTACCAATCCTGAAACTCGCCGAGTTAGTGGTTGTTATCAATATCACATCCAATAACAAAACGCTTCGCACAAACGATATCGACATAGGTCGCTATCTGGGTGCTCATGGTATTCAAATAGAGATCGATCACTTCACATTGAAAGATAATGTAGCCAGTGATTTACTTAAACACATAGACGATAGTTATCTGGACCTACTCGTTATGGGGGGCTTTGGACATTCAAGCTTGTATAACTTGGTATTGGGTGCGGCAACACCAAACGTATTGAAGTCCACCAGTATACCGGTACTGATGTCGCACTAAACCTGAATGCCAAGTTTACGGCACCATAAACTACGCGTACACAAACACCCGTTACAGCGATCCTACTTGTCGCTGTATTGGTCGGATTGCTGGCACTGACGTTCTCACTGGTGCATTTGGCAACCTATTCAAGTGTGGTGCTACTCATCGTATTTAGCGCGGTCAACTTAGCGTTGTGGAAACGAGGTAAAAGCGATCCAAAATCCAGCTTCGCGCGTTGGTCCAATTGGGGGCTCATGGGTTTTATCGCATGTTTCTCGCTACTAGCCTGGCAAATCTTCAATACAAACAGCAGCGCATTACACTAAATCAGCTGCTGTAGTCGCGTCAGCGCTGCCCTATACACCAAACTCATTGCACAAATTATGGGAATTATGGTTTGATATCAGCCTGAACCTGTCAACCAAAATTCGTTCGTGCAAAAAAAGCTGCTTATAGTTGATGACGAGGATAGCGTTAGGCGACTACTCAAGCGTTGTTTTGAGGGTGCTGGCTATTTAGTTGAAGAAGCCTGTGACGGTACCCAGTTATGGGAAAAGCTCAATTCGGAAGATATAGACCTTATCACTCTGGATATAGGCTTAGGTGAACATGACGGACTGGAACTGGCAAAAGCTATCCGACAATCGCATAACGTTCCAATAGTAATGGTAACCGGCAAAGGTGATCTCATAGATACCGTTGTTGGACTAGAAGTAGGTGCGGATGACTATGTCAGCAAGCCATTCGAACTTCGCGAAGTACTGGCTCGCGTTAAAGCTGTTTTACGTCGATACGATATAAACAGCACCCAAGCAACTAATGCTGCACCTACGCCAAATAGTGCAGAGCTTCACGAAAGCAATGTTAACCATTCGAGCACAACAGACAGTAACCACAAAGGCAGTTTGAATAAGTCATGTTACGAATTTAACGGTTGGCGATTGAATGCTGCCAGCAGAGAATTAACTAAGCCCGATAGCTCACAATGTGAGCTAACAACCTCCGAATATGAGTTGCTGCTTGTTATGGTAAGCAATGCGAGGCAAGTTTTAAGTCGCAACCAAATGATGGATTTACTCAAAGGAACCGATTGGCATCCGACCGATCGCACCATTGACAACCAAATCTCCAGGCTTCGCCGGAAATTGCTGTCTGAAAATGAACAAATTCAACTCATAAAAACGGTACGCGGCGTTGGATATATGTTTAATGCAAGCGTTTCTGTGATTTAAACGCTGTTTCATTCCGGCATCGAGCCAATGCTTATTGGCGTGATAATGGCTACAGCGTTAAGTCAATAATTCGTTTAATAGAGACTTTAATTGCTCAATTTCAAAGGGCTTGCGTAGCAGCTTTAGTCCGGCCTCCTCTAGTTTATCTTGATTCAGTACGTCTTCAGCATAACCCGATGTGAGTAGCACGGTTTGCGATGGATGAATTTTTTGAATGGCTTGAGCTAAATCGAAACCACTGAAGCCCTGAGTCATGACCACATCGCTAAAAACTAAATCGAATTGAGGATCTTGCTCATATGTATTTAATGCCGCATATCCATCTGAAACAGCCACTACCTGACAACCCAATTGCTCAAAGCGACGAATAGTCAGTTTTCTTACTTGATCATCGTCTTCGGCAACCAGTACTTTTAACCCCTTAAAAGTTGCCTTTACTGTGGCTGATTCAGAAATTGTTTCGATAGCATCGGTCTCCGTTACAACCTCTGGAATATACATATTGAATGTTGTGCCGTATCCAACTTCGGAATAGCAGGTGACATGCCCACCCGATTGCTTGGCGAACCCATACACCATACTAAGGCCTAACCCTGTACCGTGTTTGCTGCCAATTTTAGTAGACACGAATGGCTCGAATATTTGCTCTATTAATGAAGGATCAATACCTTGACCTGTATCCGATATAGCTAGCCGAACATATCGCCCAATTGATAAGTTCATGGAATCCGCAACTGCTTTATCCAGCCACAGGCTACTGGTTTCTATAGAAACTTTGCCTCCATCTGGCATAGCATCCTTAGCATTAACAATCATATTAATTATGGCATTTTCTAACTCTGATACATCGACACGCACATTTGCGTGCTTTTCATCTAAAGACAAAATAAGTTTTACCGGCTTATCCAGCACCCGCTGAAGCATATCCGCTAAACCATCAATAAATTCGCTTATGTTTATTAGTTTTGGGGATAACGATTTACGACGGGCAAATGCTAACAGGCGATTGGTTAGGCGAGAGCCCATACGCGCAGCTTCACTAATCTCATTCAAAAGTTCTGTGTCATTTTGGTTTCGCTCCTCCATTTGCAGTAACTCACTATTGCCCAGAACAACTGTGAGTATATTATTGAAGTCGTGCGCAATACCCCCGGTCAGATTTCCAATGGATTCCATCTTTTGACTTTGCCTAACGACTTGTAACATCCGGTTGCGTTCAGTCACATCCATCGCGATGGCGGCGAATTCGGGAGGATCAAGCTCATCAAGATAATACAGTTGTAGCTCCACATCGTAAAAACTGCCGTCTTTGCGTTGTAGTTGCTCATTTACAGCCAGAAATGGAGCCTGCTCATCTTTAAGCACATCCATACTTCGATTCAGGGTAGCTTCAGATAAGTTCTTAACGATATTCAGTGGTGTTAGCGCTCTTAAATCTATTGAGCTGAAACCTAAATTACGGCAAGCAGCATCATTTGCCCAGGTAAATTTTAGATTTTCTAGGCTAAAAGTATAAACCTCATTTATACATTCATTAATTATTCTGTTTAGTTTAAGACTGTTTGACTCAGCTCTGGTCAAATCGGATAGGTCGTGGATGATACCCGTAAAAAATTCCTGATTGCTTTCTATGAATTTTGCAACAGATAAATGTATAGGGAATATGTGACCGGTTTTATGCAGGCCCTCAACCCGTCGCCCCTTTCCGATAATTTTATTTTCACCAGTTTGATGGTGATGTTGTAAATAGCCATCGTGTTCTTCCCGATACGGTCCAGGCATTAACAACTTAACATTATTGCCTATTAATTCTGAATTGCTGTAACCAAATAATTTACAGGTTGCTGAATTAATTTCCGCAATAACGCCTTCCTTATCGATGGTAATTATTGCCGCATCAACAGCTTCAAGAAGGCTGTTAAGTCGGTTGCTATCAAATATCGGGCTGCTTTTCATTTAAGCTTGATTCAGTATATCAATGCCGCATGACAACTAATTTTAAGAGCGCGTTGTGACGAGATCAATGTTGCTGTGTTCGTCTATGTGTTCAGCAAAACTTTTACCCATATCAGTGTATAAGTTATAAACAACACAGCCTAACTGCTCTAGCTCAGCTTCTTCATCTTCAAATTTTGCAGTAATCGCAATATTATTGGAATAGCCTTCCAGCCTTGCTAGCTTAACGACATTCATGTTTTCTTGATGATTAGTGAGACTAACTAATAGTAATTTACGTTCTGACACCTGTGCCTGGCTCCAGAATTCGCGATCGGTAGCGTCACCGTGAATCACGTTGTAGCCTCTATTGATCAAATCTGTTGCTCGATCATACCGCTCTTCTACGCCGACTATTCGATCAGGGTAACGGGAAATCAGGTGATCATAAGCGCTTAACCCAACCCGCCCCATACCTAATATAACAATGTCGGCATCACCCAAAGGTTCGATAACTTCTACCGGCAACCGCTGATCCACTTCAAACCGTTCAAAATCTTGTGCGTGACCATCATAGAGTTTATGCGCATTCCTGTTGAAAAACGTGGCTACAAAAAACGAGAGCGCAATGGCTAGAGAATGCGTAACCAACCATTCTTTATGGATTAAGCCATTCGATAAAGCCATACTCATCACGATGAGTCCAAATTCACTGTAGGTAAACAAACCCAAACCTGATAACCAAGCCGTTCTGGAACGCAATCTGAACCCAGCGAATAATACGTAATACACCACGGGCCGTACAAAAAGCACCATTACTAAGCCCACAGCTATAATTAACATTGACAAGGACGGCAAACCGTAATATCCGATTTGCATAAAAAATCCCACCAGAAATAAATCTTTTAAGTCAGCCATGCGTTTATACAGTTCTGAAGAACGCTGCTGATTGGTCATTGATAATAATGTGCCGGCTACAAGCGCGCCTAAACCACCTTTTAATTGCAATAACTCAAAGAGCTCATACGCACCAATGGCAATAAAGAATCCGAACAGTATTTGTAATTCACCGTGACCGATATCGGACAACACATAATTAATAAACGATTTTACGTATTTCCACAGCGGAAAAATCAGTAACAATATCAATGACCAGTAGGAAGGCTTGTAGTCAGTCGTAAATACCAAATACAAAACTGCCGCTATGTCTTGCAGTACTAATACGCCAATGGCAACAGATGCATAGAAAGATGTGGTTTCACCACGCTCACTAAAGATTTTTATAGCAAAAACAGTACTGGAGAATGACAGCGCAAAAGCCAATATCCATAACGCCATGGTCGTGTCAAGCTTGAGCGGAGCGTAGAACTGGCCTACCAACATAATAAAGGCAGCCGTTAATGGGATAACGATCAACATGTGTAACAACGCTGGCATAAATATATACCGCTTTGTTAACTGTAAAGGCTGAAGTTTTAGACCAATGGTAAAAAGCAGCATTGTCACGCCAAGTTGGGCGGTGGTGTCAAACATGCCAGATTCACCCGCACCTATGGCAAAGCAGAAGAATCCGGCCAGCAAATACCCCAACATGGGTGGGTAACCAAATTTTAAAAATAATAGTCCGGCTAGAAAAGCAAATGTGAGCAGTAAAGCTATCACCAGAATCCCTGTTAGTTACTTTGGATGGCTAATCAAATTGTAGTTTATGCGAAGTGCATTGGTAGTTATGCAAATGTGCAATTGCCTTACATTGGATGCTAGCTGCCTGACACTATGTTACACATTAATCTGGACGCAGTTGAACTTGATTGATTTTGATCAAAACAGCCGATCATACGGTGCATTATGATGTACCGCAACACAATTCTAATAATCCTATGGAGATCAATATGCAGGATCTCAATTCAGGCAATGAAGAGTTTTTAAGCACCACATCATTTTTTATTAACAAACAAAAAATAGTCATTCGGCCCTTAAAGGCTACCGATACGTTTGCTGATTTCAATATCAATTCTATTCGACGCCTGACTAATTTTAATGTTATATGTTCGCCAAGCAATTGGCCATCTGGTAAATTCAAACGCTATACCGATGCAGAAATGTCCGGCACATCCATTCATCTTGCGCTTTCAATGGAAAATAATAGTGAGTCTGTGTTAGGTCTGGGCATGTTTACAAAAAATTCAATCATGCGAATCTTAGAGCTAGGCGTTATTGTTCACAAGGACTTCATTGACACAAGGTTGGGAAATGAGTTGGCTCACTCATTGATTCGGGAAATTAAATTGGTCAGACCAGACAATATTCTTACCTTACTCGATGACGGGAATGGCCTAGGTAAAAATATTGCCAAACAATGCGGTATGGCTGAAATGCCTTGCTCGGATACAAAGTCTAAGGAGCAGTATTCTATTTTTATAGATTCAGGTCATCATTTCGAAACCAGCTAATCTAGGCATCTAAGCTGAATTATATATTTACCAACACCAAAATGTTCAAGGGTGCAATGGTTTAACATTACACCCTTGAGGTTACGTCTGCTTTTAAATTACTAATGACTCATCAGCAATGGGATCTGCGTCTGCTGTAGGGTCTTTTGCGATACCGATCCGACCAACAGGTTGTGTAGTCTTCCTGTACCAAACGCACCCATTACTATGGCTGACACCCCCTTCTCTCGGGCTATCCTTAGAATCTCTTCGGCAATATCAGAATTGTTGCTGGTAGAAAAAGACAGCTCAACATTGACGTTGTGACGAGCCAGTGCATTTGTAAATTCGGTATCCGAACCCAGCAGGTGGTGCTGATCATACATGTCAGGGTTAACCATAACCAAATGCACCTTTTGAGCAGCTTGCAATAATGGCAATGAACCGAATACCGCTCTGGTGGACTCAGGACTGCCGTCCCAAGCAACCAATATACTGCTCCCGACAAGCGGTATGGTCTGACCTGGTGGCACCACCATGGTGGGCCGCTGAGTTGACGAAATTAGTGACCCTATTCGGCTCAACGTATGTGGTTCCTGGTCTGTACCGACAACCATAAGGTCGGACATTTGTGCATGCTGTGCCACATTGTCTTTGATCGAATATACGGCGTCTATTTCGCGCCATTCGGCGACGACCGAACGCTCCTTGGTCAGCTCCTTAAATGATGATCTAATTTTCTTTAATTCAGCCTTATTGATTTGATCATAATAAGATGCGATCCAGGCAGTGCCCATTGGGTCGCTCATGGCTATGGGTGTACTTACGTCAGGCTTAATACACAAACCCACTAAATGAGAGTCGAAATGCACTGCAAGATCAGTTGCACTCGCAATAACTTGATTAGCCGTTTCCACTGAATCTAAATACGCTGTAATAGTTTTAATAGACATGCTTATTCTCCTTTTAGACTAAAGAAAAGAGTGAACTCATTGTTTCGCGTCACCTAGTGCTAGAGCTTCAAGCTTAGATAATTCAATTATCTGCACATGGTTGTTGCCGTCTAAGTGAATGACGTTAAGCTTCTTCAGCTTTGTAAGGCATCTACTAACTGTTTCGATCGTCATGCCTAAATAATCTGCAATTTCGGATCGTTTCATCGGAAGAAATATGGCGCCTTCATCACGAAGTTCTCGTTTGTTGCGTCTTGATATGCGCAATAGAAAGGTGCTTAGTTTTTCAAGTGCTGATTTTCTACCCAGAGACAATAGTTGATCGCGAGTTTCATTTAACTCAAGTGCAAGCGCCCCCACTAACGCCTGTCCAAAACTGGGCTCTTCTTGAATCAGTCGATCGACCGTATCGATAGAGATGCTACGCACCTTACTGGCACACAACGCTTCGCCATAATGTTGCCAATGCCCTGTGCGCTCAACGCCTATTAAATCGCCAGGGTAGTAGAACGTGACTATTTGACGCCGCCCATCAGGGAGCATGTTGTAGCAGCCGATAACACCTTCCATAACCTGGTACATATGTGTTTGTGGCTGATCAGTTAAAAACAAGTGAGAGTGCGCATCGATCTCGCGCTCATGTGTTGTGGATAGACTATTTCCAACAGGAATTACTGAGGACTGGCCATCACCCAACCATTCAGCCATTGAAAAATGTACCTGTGATTGACTAACATCTGTGCTGCGTAACATGTCCGATCTCCACTGCTGTTGTTGACAATGGAGTCAGTTAACCAAGCTCATGTCGCAGCACATTCACAGCTTCGTATCAGCTTCTGGGAGTTTTGTATCAATTTGTCATCGAACGTATAACTGATTGATTTACATCAAGTCTAGCCACGTAGCATCAGGCAATAATGGCCCAAACCGCGGTTTAAAAGGCTTTGCATGATCAACTCCTACAAGCAATTACTCCTACAGCGAGAAGCGTTCATGGAACAGACCCGATGGTTAAGTTTAAGCATAAACTCTGGCCTGAAACCGCTAGATACCACGACACTACAGAGGCAAACACAGGATTTGGTACAAGTTTGTAAAGAATACGAAGATATGCTCGCTCACATTCAAATTGAACGACTCAAACTACATTGGACAATAAGCTGTGTAGCGCAATCGGTACAGAATCAATTAGCCGCATTCCGAGTAGCACTGAATGAGATAGGAAAGTCTATAAATTTGGAAAATAATACGGAAAACAGAATTAGCGTTATGTTGTTATCGCGTTTATTAACTGATTCTAAAATAATCCAAAGTCATGCAAGTGATGTATTAATACAGCTGCTCAAATGCGTTTACCCAAATGAAATAAAATCCGTGTATTTCTCCATCCCCTCGCACAACAATTTATGTGTGGAGCACCCAACAATCCATTAGAAAAACAGCGAATACGCCAATCCAAAATAGATAACGCATTAGTATTGGCTATTACAACGCATTAACCGGTACTTTTAGGTACTCGTTCCCATCTTTATCTTTAGGAATTTCTCCAGCACGCATATTCACCTGCAATGAGGGCAGTATAAGTTTTGGCAAGCCCAACTGACTATCACGCTCTGAGCGCATGCGTATAAAATCTTGTCTGCTTGCATCATTCCCCACATGAATATTATGCTGTTTTTCATCGGCCACAGTTGTTTCCCAACGTATTTCACGCCCACCCGGTGCATAGTCGTGACACATAAATAGCCTTGTTGCATCTGGCAATGCAAACAAATTTTGAATTGAGTCGAACAGAGTGCCCGCGTCACCACCCGGAAAATCCGCCCTTGCGGTACCTGAATCTGGCATAAATAGAGTATCGCCAACAAACACAGCATCACCAATAACATAGCTCATACAGGCTGGGGTATGACCAGGTGTATGGACAACATATGCACTCATATTTCCGATATTGAATAAATCACCGTCAGTAAACAGTTTGTCGAACTGACTACCGTCACGTTCAAACCCTGTACCCTAACTAAACTTTTAACTTTCATATCAGTAATCCTGCAGTCTATTCAATACATGCAACAACGGACTCGCGTCCAATCGTATTCATAGTTACGATCTTTTATCCAAACCGTATTGATAGAAATCAAATTTGCAGAATATATTTGCGCATATACTGGAAATAAATAGATTTGTTATAACCGGATTAGCAAATGACTTACTTAACGAACAACAGTCTCTCCAATTCTATGAGGCTTGCTTTGACTAGTCGTAAACTTATGACAGTGGCAGTATATGTGTTGGTATTGGTGCTATCCGGCTGCATTACCATGGACGATAAATTTAACCCGGGGTATTCAGATTACACCTCGGTTCACGTCATTGGTGGAGAAGCACTGCATGCAGAAATGGGGGCTATGAGTCAGGAACTGCTAACGCTATTGCGGCTTAACGCGAATTCTGATCGTCCGGAACCGCAAAGCCAGCAGCTAGCACTCGATACGCTCAATAACATTAAATCAATTGCCAGCAGCATTGGTGGAGATGACGTTATAACCAATTACTCTGTAATAAATCGATATATGGGCGCGTTTCTCTATGATGTTGGTGTGGCTCAAGATTTTGTTCAAATGGAGCCACCTAACTATTTTCCAGCAGCTTCGCTAATTAAAAGTTGCATGAGTTGCCACGACTCCTTTTAAAGAAAGACAAGTAAACAGTATTTCAGAGAAAATAAACTGTAGAAAAAACGCATTGCCAATCCTATGCTGTCTTGAGCTAATATCTAACGGTTTAAAGGCAAAGAACTACTTAAGGCACTTCATATTTCTTAGAGGATTAAATAATGAAAAAAATATGGTTCAAGGTAATGTTGTCCTGTCTATTAATGGCCGGCTGCGCGACAGGCCCACAAGACAAAGGCGTGGTACGAGGCATGACCCAGGACCAGGTGCTAGAAATAATGGGTGAACCATCATCTAAGCGTAAAAACGGTTATTGCGTAGAAGGAAAAGCCTGCAATGAAACGTGGTCATACTATGGCAGGCAAGTGGTTTTTGTTAATGGTGTAGTGCAAGGTTTTTAAACAAGTAGGCTTGACTCTCACATTACGTTCGCCGCTAGCTTAGTTTTCATTTCCTTTGCGCTATATCCCTAATTCATCCCAAATAGAATCAACCCGTGCTTTAACAGAGGCATCCATCTCAATAGGCTCACCCCACTCCCTATCGGTTTCGCCCGGCAGTTTATTCGTTGCATCCAAGCCCATCTTGCTGCCTAACCCGGATACAGGTGATGCAAAGTCTAGATAATCGATTGGTGTGTGATCGATTAAAGTGGTGTCGCGCGTTGGGTCCATGCGCGTAGTGATAGCCCAAATTACATCTTCCCAACTGCGAACGTTAACGTCATCGTCCACCACAATCACGAACTTGGTATACATGAATTGGCGTAGGAAGGACCATATGCCCATCATCACGCGCTTGGCATGTCCGGGATATTGTTTTTTCATACTGACCACGGCCATACGGTATGAACAACCTTCGGGTGGTAAATAGAAATCAACAATTTCGGGGAATTGCTTTTGCAATATGGGCACGAACACTTCGTTTAAAGCCACACCCAAAATTGCTGGTTCATCGGGCGGGCGGCCTGTGTACGTAGAATGATAAACCGCGTTGTTGCGTTGGGTTACATGCTCAACGGTGAACACCGGAAACGAATCCACTTCGTTGTAATAGCCAGTGTGATCACCAAATGGTCCTTCAGGGGCTTCATCGCCGGGGTTTAGAAAACCTTCCAACACAAACTCGGCCGATGCTGGTACTTGTAAGTCTGACTTCACGCCATCGGTTAACAATGTGCGTTGCCCGCGCAGCAACCCGGCAAACGCATATTCCGATAAGGTATCGGGCACAGGCGTTACCGCGGCAAGAATGGTTGCCGGGTCGCATCCCAAGACTACGGTTACCGGGAACGGCTCTCCGGGGTGCGCCTTTTGCCATTCAAGGTAATCCAACGCGCCACCACGATGACCCAACCAACGCATAATCAATCGGTTTGACCCAATGAGCTGTTGACGATAGATACCCATGTTTTGCCGCTTCTTATGCGGACCCTTGGTAACCACTAGGCCCCAGGTTATTAATGGCCCTGCATCACCCGGCCAACAGGTTTGAATGGGTAGCCGGTTTAAATCGACGTTATCCCAAGTTATTTCACGACACGGCGCATTACGTGTAGTTTTAGGCGCCATATCCAACACCTTTTTAAAAATGGGCAATGACTTCCACGCGTCTTTCATGCCTTTGGGTGGATCGGGCTCTTTTAAAAACGCGAGTAGCTTACCCACTTCGCGCAAGGCATCGGTAGAGTCTTCGCCCATGCCATAAGCGACACGTTGCGGCGTGCCGAATAAATTACCCAGTAACGGGTACTCACTGCCTTTAACGTTTTCAAACAACAACGCAGGACCACCGGCTCTTAAAGTTCGATCACAAATTTCAGTGACTTCAAGGTTTGGATCAACCTCGACACTGATGCGCTTGAGTTCGCCCAGCATTTCAAGGCGTTCTATAAATTCGCGTAAATCGGCATAGTGCATGGTGTTACGGGCTCTGTTAATGACGTTTGGAGTTTATATCAGTATACGGAACGAAACGGATTGCAGACGATTCGCTGATATTTTATCCGCTGCACGTTTACTCCATCATAACCTGATAATAAGCAATCAGATACACTACTCTGAACCCACGGCGATTTAATGTACCAACAGCCAAACTACGACTACACTCTTAACAGTAGCCTTCAACCTCACTTAATTAGCCCGGACAATTTCTTGAAAAAAATAATCATTAGTTTGATTACCTGCTTCACCCTCACAGCTTGTGTCAGCATGGAAGAACGAGAGCAACGCAGAGAAGCCAGAAAATTAGAACTCCGCAGTATTGAAGAACGGATACCTGGCTTGGCAGTCGAGTTTGAAAAGGCTTGCGTGCCCTATTTAAATGGGACCCCAGTGGATGACGTAATCAAGAACCTTGTTTCAGAGCAGTATGAAAGTGTTGCCATGCTTCAAGCTAACTTCACACAAAAATTCCGAGTTTTGCAGCACTCTGATAAACAAATCCAAGTTCAATTACAGTTTAATTCCAAATCGGTGAAACAGTGTAATGTAATTCTTTATTCTGATGACCCTGACTTGCAGCTGGTACCAGGAGGGGATAGGCACATAAGAGATAAAGCACGCGAGACTTTGCGCGAGGTCGCGACACAATTCGCAGCTAGTCGCGGTAAGAAGCTAAAACGGGACGGAAACAAATTCCATATCGGTTTCTTAATCGCGCCAGAGTTTCAATTTCATGTGCCAACGAGTTCTGCATCGCTTGGTATTGTTGCGGCGCATTATATCTATGGCGAGACGTCTTAACGCTCACCAAGGATACTCATCTCCTATAACCAATTGAACTAAATCGTTTGTAGTTATGGGTACCGTTCATCATTGGGGCTTGAAGGACCCTATCCTTGGCGATTAAGTCTGGGTTAGTGGGACGCCAATAAGAATTATTTAAATCTACATTAACCACCATGTTGCCAGCGCTAAAAATAAGCCAAAACCTAAAATATCTGTCACTGTCGTCAAAACAACTGAGCCAGATAGTGCTGGGTCTATTCCAAGTTTCTCCAGTATTACGGGAATACTGATTCCCACAAATGCTGCAGCAAGTAAATTTAAAAACAACGCAACAGCAATACTCAAACCCAATAGAGGTGAGCCAAACCAGAATAGCGTAACCAAACCGACTACGATCGCCCAAGTTAGACCATGCAAAACACCTACCCACGCTTCCTTTTTAAATAGCCAGCCTAGATTACTTCGGCTTAACTGCTGCATAGACAGCCCCCTGATCGTCAACGTCAAGGTCTGACTTCCTGCTATACCGCCCATACTCGACACAATGGGCATCAGGACAGCCAGGGCCACAACTTGCTGCACGGTATCTTGAAAAAAGCTGATCACTCCAGCTGCAAGAAACACAGTAACAAGATTGATTGCTAACCAGATACCGCGAGATTTAAAGCTTGTATACGGCGTAGCAAACAAATCGGTATCGTGCTCTAAACCAGCTGTTTTCATAAACTGATCATCGCTGCGTTTTTTTATGAGCTCAATGGCCTCATCAACGGTGACGCGTCCAAGTAACCGCCCATCTTTGTTAACAACGGGCGCTTGAACCAATCGTCGATCATCGAAAATAGCAGCAACTTCTGATTCAGACGCTGTGTCAGATATGGCTATGGCGTCTGCATCCATGACTTCTTGGGCGATCGTTTCAGGTGCGCCGATGAATAGCTCAGCGAGAGCTAATTTTCCTAGATATCTATCATTATCATCTACTACCAGCAGTGAGCTGGTGTACCGAGGCAGTTCGGTAAAGTTATTTCTGATGTATTCAGATACCTGCCGCAAAGTCCAGGTGTTTTGAACTTTAACTGCATCCTCTCGCATCCATCGCAGTACTGATTCGGGCGCGCTGGCGAGACGTGCGTTAACGGCTTCCGTGTCGGTATCGCTAAGACAATCTATAAAAGTGGCAGCATGCTTCTCGTCAAGTTGATTCACCAACGCAGCCGCATCTCTTGAGTCCATCATTGGCGCGATCGATGTCAGCTCATCAGCATCAATTTGTCTCACAAGGCTGTCACTAATGCAGGATGGCAATAGTGGCAAAATGCTCGCATGCAATTCTGCACTTAGTTGCGACCAAAGCGTTGCTCGCAATGGGAAAGGTAATCTTTCCAATGCATCTGCAATCTCGTCGGGAGAGTGCTCATCCAGTTCATGCAATACTGGATCTATTCCGCCTTGCATGATCTTAGCAACCAGCAGATTAGCTTCAGACACATCACTCATGCACTAACTCCAAAAATAAATACACGGGTGGCATTTATTGTCCTTATTCAACAAGCAAATCGGTATCTAGACGAGTTCTGGCACTGTTTCGCACCAACACGCTGCCACGCTCCATCATTTGACGACCTTTGCGTATATCTGCTTGGGCTTTTTCGATGGTTTTGTTGCCTTTGCTTATTTGTGTATTACCCTTTTTAATTGTCTCTATCGCATCCTCCCATCGCTTTCCAGCTGCTTTCAGTTTTTTAGCCTCTTTCGAAACTGCATCAGGGTCTTTAGCTTTCCCACCCGCCTCAGAAAGGTCTTTGTACTCGAATCGGGCATTTGTTACTCGCGTGCTACCGTCCTGCACTTGAGCCTCGCCATCTCGCACCTGTTTTCGGCCCTCGACGAGACGTTTTTCGGCATCTTGTACTAGTTTAGCTCCATCGTTATTAAGCTTGGCGCCTTCTGCAGCCATAGCCAACGGATCTCCGCTTAACGCCGCCTCGCTGATTCCGATACCTTTGGATGCACATCCGGCGAGTGCTAGCAGAAGACCAAAAACTACAAAAGCTCTGATGAATTGCTTCATTGATACGTACTCCTGTTTTTGTTGTTTGCTCATTTGATTTATAACACAGACTGATGGGGCGACAAAAAAGTCTCAATACTCGGTAAAGCGCCTTTTTTTCTTAATCTAAGGGCATTTCTTTCGGTTGCCGATTATAGTGCTGCAAAGTTTTCGTATCTGAGAGCACTTCAGGGTGCTGCGGCGTCAACTGGTATACGTTAAAAAAAGCAATACCGTTGTCGGTGTCTCACAATATATTTGCGGGGCACCTGTATAACTACATTAGCTTTTGAAGTTTTTGCTGCAAAAATTGCTTACTGGCGGTGGTTTGAGAAAGTTGTATGGCTGTCTCGTACGCGGCTTTTGCTTTATCTACCTGCCCCACTTGGCTTAATATTTCCGCATAAGCTGCATAAAATGGTTGGAAGGTTTTCAATTCACTTTCCAGCGCTTCAACTTTACTCAACGCCAGTTCAGGCTGCCCGATTTCTGCAATGGCTATTGCCCAATTTAGTGCGACAACTGGCGTGGCTTCGAACGCCCATAAGGATCCATACAACAATGAAATTTGCTGCCAATCAGGGCTATTTCCCATCATATGGCAATCTGCTATCGCCGCTTTGATTTGATACGGTCCTGGTCTACCTCGTTTAACCGCTTGTGCCAACACTTCACGGCCTTCCTCAACTTTGTGCATGTCCCACAGACTGCGATTTTGTTCAGCCGGTGGCACAGTTGCACCATCGCTGCCGACACGTGCTTTACTTCTAGCATCAGTTAATAACACTAACGCGAGGGCGCCTTCGATTTCAGGATCATCCGGTCGTAATCGGTCTAGCAAACGCAACAAGAATAGCGCTTCTGCACATAAATCCCTATCGCTATCGTCTTCGTTGACATACCCGGTTGTGAAGATCAGGTAAATGGTGGATAAAACCGAATCCAGTCGTGCGGGCCAGTGAGATTGATCAGGAATTTCAAATTCAACATCGGCCTCGCGTAGTTTTTCTTTGGCTCGCGTAATGCGTTGACCCATGGTTTGTTCTTTATCCAAAAAACCCGCTGCTATTTCTTTGGTTGTTAGATGACAAATGGTGCGTAGTGTTAGGGCAATGCGCGACTTGTCTTCCAGTATGGGATGACAACAAGTGAAAATTAAACGAAGGCGATCATCTGCAATTGGTTCTTCATCGATGGTTTCAAAATGTGATGCTTGGAGAGTCATGAATTGATCCGTTTTATTCCGGTCGCGCTGAACAGCCCGCGCTCTATCAATTCCCTTGTTCAACCCCACTTTCATCAGCCAACCAATGGGTGAATGTGGCAGTCCGGACCGACCCCAATGCGACATAGCCGAGATGCAAGCCTCCTGCAGAGCGTCTTCTGCAACCTGCAAGTCGCCCAGCCGTGAAACCAGTCCGGCAATGAGCCGCCCCCGATCGGTTTGAAGCACATCTTCAATGGCCTTATTAATCGCGATTGGGGTGGTCTTAGACATGGATTAACCCGCCGGGTTGTAGTCCATCATGGCGCGCACTTCTATTGTGCCAAATGCGGCTGAAGGGATGATTTCCGCATATTTTATGGCGCTTTCTTTATCAGGTACGTCAACAACGTAGTAACCGCCCAAGTATTCGCGCGTTTCCGCAAAGGGTCCATCCATGGTTTCAGTTTTCCCACCTTTGATGCGAACAGATGTAGCCGTGTTGGGTTCGTTAAGGCTCTCCCCGTCAACCAGCACACCATCGTTTTTCATTTTTTCATTTGCGGCGAAAAATCCAGCCATCATGGTTTCAAATTCAGGTGTGCCGTATTGAGGCTGTTGTTCGGGATTGTTGTAGATTAAAAGCATGTATTTCATCACGTGTTCCTCTTGGGTAGTTATAAAGTAATTGCTTGTTTTTCTATTGTCTTTGACAAAACAGATGTCACCAGCCTAATAGATTTACTGCTATGCAGATCAGGAAATTTAAGGTCGCTAGCATGTTTGATCCGTTGCCAACGTAGCGCAGCACGTGTGCGGCGTTGTCTTTCTTCAAACCGAAGGGGTGTGCAATACGTCCTAAAAGCAGCAATGCGCCACCAATATGCAGGTAAAGAATCGGCGCTCCCATGCCTTCAGATAGCATCATCAAGATCAATAAAAAACAGCTCCACTCGGCACAGTTTCCATGTTGACGAATGCGAAGCAACAGATCGGTATTGCCGCCATCACCAATGGATTGGGAGAGTGCGCTGCGCATGGAGGTAACGCGCATCCACAGGGCCATGTAGATGAGAGCGACTGGCAGGGCGTACAGCGGGGTTACAGTAAAAATCATAACAAGTGTCCTATTTTGGTTGTTTGTATCCCTAGGACGACTGTCGATGATGGATTTCTACATTGTGGGGGAAATAAATATAATTTTTTCTGTGTGGAGCGTAAAACACGGTGTCTGAGTCGGGATTACTGGTTGCTAGTGCGGTCCTATCGACCAAGCCAAATCTGCAAAACGATCAGTGTGTCTTTGAGCGCCAGGTAGTGAACTACATAGTCTCGAGCAATCCATTCGCGAACTCCGGGAAGTGTTTCAAGCGCATGGCCAAGCTCTGGCTGATCACCTAGCCGATTGATGCTTTCAAACAGTTGCTCACTGCTTCGTTGGGCGGCTGCTGGATTTTTTTCGGCAATGAATTCGCGCAAGCGAACGAGATCCTCGAGCGCTTGTTCCGTGAATTGGAGTTTCACTATTTTGGCGGCTTGGATTCTTTATCGGTTCCCCAGGATGTGATCCAGGCCATGACCTCATCGCCATCAACCACCTGCCCTGCTTCGACTTGATCGAGTGCGTTTTGGGTGCGCTCAAGCCGAGCCAACGCTCGCTCTTCCTTCGCGATAAATTCGTTTAAGGCTTCCGAAATGATCCACCCTTTTGATCGCCTAAGCCGCTGAGCCGTCTCTTCGAGTTGCGCTTGTAATTCGTCCGTGAGCCGGACACTGGTCACGCCCATACCGATTCTCCTGATGTTGATTTAATACAATGTAATACAATGTATTATCGGTTGCTAGCGATATATTCTGAAGTCGCGTTTTCTAAGACATTCATACACTGGCATGTCGATGAAACCTACATCCGCGTTTGCGGCAAATGGCGCTACCTGTGGCGAATTGTCGACCAGAAAGGACAATTTGT
>CAYMHU010000057.1:0-1465 GCA_964390335.1 uncultured Granulosicoccaceae bacterium
GAGTTGGATGAATAAGACAGCACTATCGTGCTGTCCCTATATAATGAGAACAATTGATCAAAAGCCTCGCGAGTGCCGTTTTTCGTGCTAAATGGCGTGGGATAGCTTTTGAATTTTTTTGTTTTCGTGTGCCATTGCATTTCAACATCCCGCCAGTCACAGGCAATCCCTTCAACGAAATGATAGCGGCGCACGTATTCGTTATCGGAATGTGGGCTGTAGTAGGGTGGGTCAAGATAGACTAAGTCTGGTTTGAGATCAGGCTGTTTGAGTGCGTCATCGCGGGTGGAACTGTTTTGATGGCCGTTATCGAATACTGCATTATTAATAGCGTCGACCGCAGCTAGGAAATGATCTGCTAGCGATGTTTTTAAATCTTTCCGCCCATCATTGTATCGTTGACCAACATAAGTAAATATGCCGCGAGGTCTTTTTTTAAAGCAAGCGCGAACCAATGCAGAGGTAGCTATTGCTTGCTGGTATGGGTTATCCAGTAGTTTTATGTTTGCACGAATTGTGTCGATGAGTCGGTTTTCCGAGTCACTAAAATACAGTCCTGCAAAATGCTCTTGTACGAACGGTTCTGCGAGTACATGCTCATCCAATAGTGCAGTGGCGTCTTGTTTGGATAGCCTAATATGGTTATTTTCAATGAGTGCTTTACTTAACAAAGCACTGAAGGCCATATAGTCGTTGGTATGCACCTCTTTGCCCATTGCCTTCAGCATATAACTTACAACACCAGAGCCCGCAAATAAATCCAGCACCGTATGACATGGCTGCGCTTCTATGACCTTCCTTAGGTGCGGCAGCAGTTTGCTCTTTGAGCCCATAAACCGTGTAGACGGGAACTTAGCAATTTGTGCATCCAGGCTTACATTGGCAATTTCAATGTTTGTGCTGTTAAGGGCGTCAATGCCGGATTTGATTTTCGTACCGGGAAAGTGTCGTTTGGGTTCAACACTAACAATCACATCTTCGCCGGTGCGCAGCTTTGCACGGCTGTTGATATTACGTTTAGTGTCGATAACATCTATTTTGTAATCTTTGTACAAATCTAAAACCAAATCACTATTCGAATTGGTGAGCAGTACAGAACAACCTTTGTCTTGCAGTTGCGCAACCTCATGCGCTAAATCAATATGGTCTTGCTCTCTAAACTGCTCTTTTGTGTATCGCTTAAAATCGCTTGAATCCGAAATGGGATAATACGGCGGATCCAGAAATACAAAATCGCCCGATTGTGTGTGTTCTTGCAGTACGTGTTTGTAGTCACCGCACAGGATGGTTGAGCGGCGTAGTAATTGTTGTGCACGCCTTAGGGTAGGCTCGTCGCAGAAATTTGGATTAGCGTACTTGCCAAATGGGACATTAAACTGTCCTTTTTTATTCACTCGATATAAACCGTTAAAGCAAGTTCTGTTTAGATACAGCGTTCGCGATGCGGCTTCAACCGCACTTAATG
>CAYMHU010000057.1:1565-3405 GCA_964390335.1 uncultured Granulosicoccaceae bacterium
TGCAATCGTCAATTGACGGTTTAGATCCCGCCAACGTGGAAGATGAGTTACGTGCCATAAAAGCCGTTCGCTCAGAAATTTCACAGCTGCGCTCTGCGTTTGAATTGATTGCCGTTGGCGACGTGAATTTGAGTGTCATGAATGTGGAAGAGGAAACCGCATTTGACTGGCAAAAGGAAATTTCTGAAATTGCAGCACCGTTAGTTGACTCTCTGAAAGCGTTAACCGAACAACCTCGTAAAATATCGGAGTTGCGCTCTGCGATAGAGTTGGCCAAAGAACGGCAGGCGGTTGCTGAGGCTGCGCTGGAATCACTGAGTTCGTTTGAACCGGCAAATTTGGGTGAGCAGGCTGAACCCTTATTTTTGCAGGTTGTAGACAAATGGCAATCTGAACGTGATTCATTACGTGAAAAAATAGCGGCTAATGAAGCTCGTTTGAATTTACTGTTAACGGAAAAGCAGCTGAATGCAACCACCTTCTGGAGTGCGTCGCGGAAATTTCTGTTAGGAACCGGTTTAACCTTGGTGCTTGCGGTCATTGCGGGAATTGTGGCTTGGGCTGTGATGCGCATGTTGTGGTGGCTGTACAGTCGGGCAGCGACCAAGACACCGATCAACCGTAAGCACACATTATCGCGCCTATTCGCCTACAGCTATCATCTGCTAACGCTATTAGTTGTTTTGGCTGCAGTGCTCGCCGTGTTGTATGTTCGTCAGGATATTTTCCTTTTGGCCTTGTCACTGTTGGTCATACTAATGGTATTGGTTGGACTTCGACAATTTATTCCTAAGTACGCAGACGAAGCTCGATTGCTATTAAATATTGGTCCGGTTAGAGAACAGGAATTAGTCACTGTTCATGGCTTACCGTGGCAGGTCGACACCATAAACGTTAACAGTGTGTTGAAAAACCCGGCGCTGAATGGGGAGCTCAGAATGCCATTGAGCGATATCGGACAATTAGTCTCGCGTCCTGCGGATAATGAAACCTGGTTTCCAAGCCGCATCGGTGATTTTGTGCTGCTTAGCGATGACAGCTTCGGGCGAGTAATCAACCAGACTCCTCAGTCCGTGCAATTGTCCTGTAGAGGTGGCATGGTTAAAAGTATTCCCACCAGCGACTACTACGCGTCCAGTATTACTAATTTATCCGCTGCCGATACGTTTGGTACCAGCATAGAGTTTGGATTTGATTACTCACTGCAAGATATCAGTCTGGATGTTATTCCACAAACACTGCAACAAGCGGTGCAATCCACATTAGTTGAAAATGGATATGAGCATACGCTGAAGCAAGTAGTCGCCGATTTACAATCTGCCGGTGCGTCATCACTCGACTTCATGATCTGGGCATCGTTTGATAGTTCGGTTGCGGGAGATTACTTCCGTATAAACCGGCTGTTACAAAAGGCCTGCGTTGCGGTTGCCAACGAGAAGCAATGGAGTATTCCGTTCCCGCAATTAGTCATACATCGATAGGCAAACTAGGGCATAGGTATGTCATTAACAAACTTAGGTACGTGATAGCCTTTTTGCACTGCATCGCGACTTGCAATTTCTTTGTACCAGCGCATCACATTGGAGAAGTCACTTAAATTAATTTCCTGCCACTCGAAGCGCGAGACCCATGGCCACACAGCCATATCAGCAATCGAGTATTCGTTTGCAATGTATGCTTTGTCACTGAGTTGTTTGTCCAGCACACCGTATAAGCGTTTAGCTTCATTTCGATAACGATCCTCTGCATACGGTGCTTTGCCAACGTTATATTTTAAGAAGTGGTGCGCTTGTCCTGCCATGGGCCCAAGACCACCCATTTGCCACATAAGCCATTCGGT
>CAYMHU010000057.1:3505-8955 GCA_964390335.1 uncultured Granulosicoccaceae bacterium
ATAAATCAATCATTTTGGATTTCCGGTAATTAATCTGCGTTTATTTCTTTGATTACAGGGTCTGACGATACGACTTAGCATGAATTATGGTGACCGTCGGAATATAGGCGCTAAACCATGAACCGCGTATATTGACGCACAAAATGATTGTGTCATAGTGTTCCACCAATTGTCATAAAAGTCTTTTACCAATGGCCGTGGCTTCCGCGCAGTCAGTTAAGTCTGCGAATCAACATCTTCACGACACGCACAAGCTTGATAAGTTACTGAGCTCGGTTGCTGTGCTCGTTGTAGATGATGAACCTGGCATGCGTAACTTTTTAATGCGTGCATTAGAAAATCGCTGCGCATTGTTGGAGGTTGCCGGCAGCGCAGAGGAAGCCGAAGCGCTCCGACTCAGGTACCACTTCGATATTCTACTGGTTGATATTCGCCTGCCCGGGTTATCGGGTTTGGAATGGTTGCGCCAGTTGCGTGAAGCTGGCGTACGCACTCATGTTATCTATATGACCGCGTATGCCGATCTGAACATGGCAATAGAGGCCTTAAGAAACGGGGCGGATGACTTCATCATGAAACCGTTTCGCACCGAGCAGATGTTTATGGCTATGCAGCTTGCGCTGCAAAAGCGGCAAATAATTCGGGAAAATTCATTGCTGCGTTTGCAGCTGGAACAGGTGAAAGACGATCGAGGTGTGGTTGGTGACAGCGATGTTATTAAAGACACGTTAACGCTCGCCCAGCGCGTGGCGCCAACGCTTTCTAATGTGTTAATTCATGGAGAAACCGGTACCGGCAAAGAGCTGTTTGCGCGTGCTATCCATGCCATGTCTAAGCGTAATGGACCATTTGTGCCGATCAATTGCGGGACTATAGCGCCCGAATTGTTTGAAAGTGAGTTGTTCGGCCATACCCAAGGCGCGTTTGTCGGGGCGAATCAATCGCGTGAAGGGCTATTCTTGCATGCCGATGGCGGTACTTTATTTTTGGATGAGGTTGGAGAATTACCAGCTAACATGCAATCAAAACTATTGCGCGTGCTGGAGGAGAAAACCATTCGGCAGATAGGTAGTGAGCGTGAAATTCCGATTAACGTTCGTGTTATTGCTGCCACAAACCGCGACTTAGCGGAAGCATCGGCCAATAATTTGTTCCGTGAAGATTTGTATTATCGACTGAATGTATTGCCCATTCATGTACCCCCATTGCGAGATCGCAGAGAGGATATCCCGGGATTGGTTGAGCATTTCTTTGATGTGCTCTCAGCGGAGATGCGGATCGCCCCCATCGAACTAATGCATACTGATTGGCAGCGTTTAAGCGAATATCAATGGCCTGGAAACGTACGTGAATTAAAAAATGTTATTGAGCGTACGTTGCTGCTAGGCCGCCTACCGGCGGACAGTATGCGCAGCACATATAATGACGAAGAACTCGGTCAGGGGGGCTATCCATTGCATTGGACAGCTGATGCGGTAGAACGAGCGCATATAGAAGCGGTGCTAGATTCAGTCAATAATAATAAGTCGGCCGCAGCGCGCATTTTGGGTGTGTCACGCAAAACGCTGGAACGTAAACAGCATTTGTGGCACGGCAGCAACTCGCCATCTTCTAAATCAGACTAAGCATTGCTTATGGCCACTGTTCTTGATTTTGTGCGTGGTCTAAGTCTTCGCTATAAATTGTTGGCTTTAGTGATTGTTCCGCTGTTAGTGTTATCCGGTACGGATATTTATTTAACCGCTCAGTGGACAACCAAATATACCTACGAACAACTGTTTGCAAAGGTGAACACCGACCTTCGCGTAACCCGGGAAATATTTTCGCGTATCGAGCTTGATAAGCAACGCCAACTCACGGCGCTATCCAGTAGCGCTGTGTTGCAATCCTATCTGCAAAACGATGCGTATGCCGACGTTCTGTCATTGCTTGATCAGCAACAACAAACCAGCGGGTTCGATTTTATTAATTTTTTAAATGCAAACGGCACGCAACGGCTCGGCACCGATGGTTGGACTGCTTGGCCACTGAACCGATCACCTATCACTGATCAGGTGTTTTCATACGATGATTCCAGGGTCAACGATCTCGATACAGCATCGGGCATAGAAATTTACCCGCGCTCTGAATGGGAAAGGGTTGATCCATCACTCGCGGAGAAAGCAGTTTATCGATTAATCGATACTCCGCGCGCAGCACCAACCGATAAGACAACTGAAGATCGAGCAATGGTTATTCGGGTGCTGCAGCGTGTTTACAGTAGTGCAGGAAATCTGTTGGGTGTACTGGAGGGTGGTTTGTTAATCAATCGCAATTACGCCTTTGTAGATGAGATTCGCGATCTTGTATACGGTCCGGGTAGTTTGGCAGAGGGAAGTCGCGGTACCGTAACAGTTTTCATGGATGACGTACGCATTACCACGAATGTACCCAGTAACGATGATACTCGTGCGCTAGGTACTCGGGTTTCGGTAGAAGTGCGCAATATAGTGTTAGGCGAGGGAACACCATGGATAGATCGAGCCTTCGTGGTGAACGATTGGTATATATCGGCTTACGAGCCCATTATTGATGTTAACGGTGATCGCGTTGGTATGTTGTACGCGGGGTATCTTGAAGCTCCGTTCAGAAGCGATTTAAACCGAGGTATTGTTTTAAGTGCCGCAGTGGTGTTAGCCGGTACCTTGTTTGCCGTACTGGTCGCGACGGTCGGTGCTAAGTCAATTTTTAAACCCATGGAATCTATCGCTAGCGTGGTGCGTGCAACCGCTGCTGGAGAACGACGACGCATTGGCGATCTAAAAGTGCACGATGAAATAGGCGAGCTGGCAACCCAGTTTGATTTAATGTTGGATAAGCTGGAAGAGCACAGCGCTCAAATCAGCGCCAATGCGCACGAGCTGGAACATAAAGTCCAAGAACGCACAACCGAATTGCGACAGAAAAATACCTCGTTGCAAGAATCCATCACGATGTTGCATGAAGCGCAGCAAAAACTCGCAACGGCCGAACGCTTGGCCGCTGTGGGTGAACTAACCGCTGGGGTTGCGCACGAAATCAATAATCCTACAGCCGTTATTCTCGGTAATCTAGAAGTGTTGATACAGGAAATTGGTGAGAAACGCGAATTGGTTAAGACCGAAACCGATCTGATATTCGAACAGGTTGCCCGCATTCGATCCATAACCGATCGCTTGTTGCAATACTCGCGACCCAATTCAACGTCCCCTCATGCGATGCCATCCACAGATGGCATATTGCCCGATACTGTTGATACATCTGTCAGTGCTTGGTCCATCAGTGAGGCTTCTCCTGAAGTTATTGAGGAGGTATTGGTGAACGACGTTATAGAGTCATCCCTTGTACTGGTGAAGCATGAACTGGAAAAGAAACAACTTTATCCGCAAACGGATTATCAATATGTACCGCCGATTCAAATTGATCAGCAAGAGCT
Organism: uncultured Granulosicoccaceae bacterium; assembly: GCA_964390335.1. Taxonomy (GTDB): domain Bacteria; phylum Pseudomonadota; class Gammaproteobacteria; order Granulosicoccales; family Granulosicoccaceae; genus Granulosicoccus. Next base: position 6,960 of record CAYMHU010000057.1, read on the forward strand.
GCAACAAGTGATAGTCAATCTTATTATGAACGCCGTTCATGCCGTGGATCCGCATGGTGAAATTGAAATTTCTACTCAATTGATACAGGACGAATCTGTGTGCATTCTGGTAAAAGACAACGGGGTTGGGATAGCACCTGAAAACATCAAGCGATTGTTCGACCCGTTTTTTACGCACGGCAAGAAAAGTGGTACCGGGCTGGGACTTGCAGTGAGTTACGGTATAGTGCAACGCTATAACGGCAATATAGAGGTAGAGTCGGTGCCAGGTAAGGGATCGGTTTTTCGGATCGTATTACCAATTCATCAAGCTGTCGATCAAGCGACCAATGAACAGCAGCCAAATACTGAACCTTCGAAGTCGTCGGAATCGCTCAGTCTATTGTAACCACTTCATGTTTTGGTACAACAGAGTACCCTTTGAGTTCAGTGGCCAACGAGCATGCATCGTTGTTGATGAGTCTGTTCAGTAACTCTTGGGTTAGCGTTCTAAAGTAAGTGCGGCGCGACATAACCAGATCGAGCGACACTGTGGCCAACGGTACAAACGGCAATTGAAATTCGTGAGCAATACATTCAGTACCACAAGCGATGTCGGCGTTGCCGGTATTAACCTTTGCAACTGCCGCACGCTCAGTATTGGATACAGTTGCTGTTTGTAATTGTTCGTATGACAAACCGGTTCCAGCGCATACATCCTGAAGCAAGCGTTCAGCACCTGCATCGCTGTCGCGCTTAGCCCAGCGTAAATTTGTGTTTTCGAGTAGGGACTTCGCATCGGCGGAATCCTGTGCAAACGAGCGCGACAGGACTAAACCCTGGTTACGTTGCAGGCAACGCACCACAACCCAGCTCTGGTGATTCTTGTAGCTGCGTAACAACCCAAGGTGTCTGCGCGAGCTTGAGTCGCTTGCACCCCAGTTGATGAAGCATGCATCGGCACGCCGCATGTCCAACATTCGCAATCCATGGCGTGTGCCGCAAGGGCTATAACTGAGAAAGGAGGTTTGCTGCAAGTCTTTAGCAGTTTGACTGCATATTTGCTCGATGAATCTGTCATCGCTGCCAGTAATGATAAGTCTGTCAGTCATGGCGCCGCCATGACTATTCTCGCTTATCCAGTCTTCAATAAGGTGACGTGGAAAAATCCATTTACCGGTTATTTTGGTGCCGGGAATATCGCCTTCACCGGCCAACTTATAAATCTTTTTTTCGTTAACGTGCAGCAGGTCTGCCAGTTCGGGAACCGTTAAAAACGTCGCGTTTTTTGTGTTCCCGTCGATCACACCAAGTCTCGCATACCCTTGGTGGGCGGTGGCGCCTTGCGTACCGGTGGTTTCTGATCCAAGACGATAGTTTCAGCACCGTTGTACACCATGAAGTGTTTGCCTTTGGCACGAGCTATCATGGTCATGCCGATTTCTTGCGCTAACTCTAAACCCATTTGAGTCACACCCGAACGGGACAACAACACCGGTATACCCATGAACGCAGTTTTCATAACAATCTCAGACGTGAGTCTGCCGGTGGTATAAAAAATTTTATCAGCCCCGGAAATGTCCTCAAGCCACATGCGTCCGGCAATAGCGTCAGCCGCATTGTGTCGACCAACATCCTCAATGTGCATCAACGACTGCTCGCCGACGCAAAGCCCGCAACCATGCACTGCACCAGAAACCCGATACACGTCGTTTAATTGGCTGACATTTTTAATCAGTGCATACAATGAAGATTGTTTAATTTCGGGTGGGGTCAAATGCACTTCATAGAGTTTGTCCACAGTGCAACTGAATATGGTTCCTTGGCCGCAACCGCTTGTAACAATGCGGCGTTTCATTTTCTCTTGCCAATCACTGATGCCTTCACCCGTGTGGGTTACAACATCAACGACTTCAAAATCCCAATCGACTTTGACTGATTTAATCGTACTGATATCGTCAATTAATTTTTGATTGCGGATATAACCAAGTGTGAGGGCTTCTGGCTGTGTACCCAA
>CAYMHU010000057.1:9055-18440 GCA_964390335.1 uncultured Granulosicoccaceae bacterium
CTTTGTAGCCCATGCGCTTTTTTCACTGAAAATATCATGTGCGACAAAATGTACCACAGTGTGTAATTTAGGGTTCAAAATGACCGCATTTCAGGTTAATCAGGTGTTTATTCAATCTAATTAGCCTGTTATTTCGTGTGGGATTGCAATAGTCTTGGGAATCCTGATCGCAGAGTGAGCGCACTTGTCCACCGACAGCAACACCAATGTTGCCAGCATTCGACTGACCCTACCGGTGACCGTCATGCTGGAAAAACGCATGATCAGTCGTCAGCGGTGGCAGGTGCCATCCTGGCATTTGTACGGTATTGCTGTCGGCCGCGCTGTGTCTTTGGAGAAAAGCGACGGAGGCAAGGTCTCCGACTCCGCTGAAGGTGAGGTTTTTTCGTGGAGTGGATACACCGTTAAGTTGTACAAAGATGCCTGTGAGCGTTACTGGCATGCACTGATTGGTGATAAGCCATTGGTGTATGTTGTTTGTAAAGATGATGTAGAAGACGCGGAGCATGGTCATGCGGTGGAACCGTTGTTGGTAACGGTCGACTACGATGAAGCCACTGCGCACGCAGAAACCGATGCCCTGGTTTTAACGAAAACTATTCCCGGTGAGTTGTATCGTTATATGGAAGCATTCGTGTTGGAGCATTACAAGCCAAAGCCATTCGAAAAGCGTAAGCGCAAAAAATGGGTGGAAGATTCGGCGCAAGGTGGTCGGCGATGAATGATTCGTTTTTGGGTCGATGGTCAAATCGTAAACTGGAAAAAAAGGCATCGACCAAACCCGAAGTAGCGTTGATGTCAGACGTCGCTGTCGACAACGACGCCACTAAACTCAACGACTTCAATATCGAAAATAATGCGTCTCCTTTGCACGCCGAGACAAACGTTCCCGAATCTAACGTTATCCCAGCCATACCTGAAAGTGCAAACCCATCTGATAATGCACTGGCAGAAGTCAACATTGAGCCTGCGGGCGAGCCACTACCACCAAAAACCGGAGAAATGGACACGAGCTCAGATTTAGATAACGATGCCCGTGATGCCGAACCCGAACCCTTGTTAAGCGATGCTGATATGCCCGATATTCAAACTCTGGATGCGAGCAGTGATGTCAGTGCGTTTTTTAATCGCGGTGTGTCTAAAACCCTGAGAAATGCAGCGTTAAAGCACATTTTTGGATTATCCGCTTACAACGTGCGAGACGGGCTGAATGACTACGACGAAGACTACACCGTGTTCGAGCCACTTGGCGATACCGTGACTTGCGATATGAAGTTTCATAAAGAACGCAAAGAGAAGCTTGAAGCAGAGCGCCTTGAACAGGAGAGACTAGAGCAGGAACGTTTATTGGCTGAGGCAGAAGCCAAGCAAAATGAAAAAGAAGAAGACCAAGCAGCCACAGACGATACCGTGGCTTCTAACGATGAAGTCGATGATGCGGCACCGGAGCAAGCTGAAGGTGATCAACTTGTTGCGAGCTCAACAGATGAACATATCAATCTAACCGAATCTGCATCTGTAGACGCTTCGAATGGCGATACTCAGGTTGCCACGGCGAGTAAGCAATCTATTGATACAAAAAATGAGTTGCAGGACGAGAGCGAACCCGTATGAGTAACGATAACATCACAGTCAATTTCGTTACCTCTACAGATGAGCTTGTGGCACAGCAAAATATGCAATCGGCCACGTCCATTATTGATTATCAATCGAACGGCTATTGTTTGATTATAGGTATGCCAGACCAGGCATTGGCTGCAGCGGTAAAGTTATCAGACTTAAAGTGTACGGTTGTTTGCATTGATGAAACGCAAACAACAATTAGTAAGCAACTAACTGAAAACGGTATAGCCGTGTTCACTGTTCCAGCATTAAATCTGAGTGGTCATCTCGGGCAGTTTAATGCCATGGTTAACGAAGATGGTAAAGAGAGCAATTTGGCTGTATCGGTTTATGCAGAAAGCGGTGCGTTCGATTTAGTGTTGGATTTATCGCCTGAGCCCATGCTCAGTGCGGCACTGCCGCCATTTGGCTATGTCGTTGGAAATACAGATGCGTCTTTGGCTGAGGCGCTGGAATCCTTACCCGATCTTGTTGGTGAATTCGAGAAACCAAAGTACTTTGAATACAACGTAAACATTTGCGCGCACAGCCGTAGCGGTTTAACCGGTTGTACCCAATGTCAAAGCGCATGCGCCACTGGAGCGATAACTGCAGCAGGCGAAGGCGTGCAGATCGATCCGTATTTATGTCAAGGCTGCGGTAGTTGCGCGACAGTCTGCCCTAGCGGTGCAATGGTTTATGCCTACCCGAAACCGGCTAATGCGATCCAACGTACGCGTGAATTGTTAACGCCGGGCGAAACACTGGCTTTAATTCTTCATACGGAAGATGCACAGGAAGACATAGACGCTCTCGGTGAATCACAACAAGTTATCCCGCTGTTGGTCGAAGAAGTCTCCGCGTTTGGTATTGATTATTGGGCCAGTATGGTAAGTGCCGGAGTCCATAGGATCTGGTTACTAGTTGGGGATGACATCATCGAATCAAATTTACGTGCAATCCATTCTCAAATTGGTGTATTTCATGAAATCATGAGTGGTTTAGGGATCACTGACCCTATTGTGCGTTGCATCGATACGAATGCCCTACAAGATTTACATAGCATGAGCACGCGGATAGATGCATTGAAAGCCGTAGCTCCGTCCAACTTCGTTACCCATAACGATAAAAGGCAAACACTGCGTGCTGCGATGGATGCGTTAGCGCAAGACATAAAACCGCTGGCTGATGTTAAGCCGTTATCGAAAACATCGCCGTTTGGCATTATTAAAGTGGATGCAAAAAAATGTACGTTATGTATGGCATGTGTGTCTGTGTGCCCGGCTAAAGCTTTATTAGATGGTCAAGACACACCGGCACTTAGAATGGTTGAAGCTAACTGTTTGCAATGCGGCTTATGCGATCAGGCGTGCCCTGAATCGGCAATCACGTTGGAACCCCAGTACAACTTTGACAGCATAGCGTCTCGCAAAATTAACACCCTGAACGAAGAAGAGCCGTTCAATTGCATACGCTGCCAAAAACCGTTCGCAACGGCCAAAATTATTCAATCCATGTTTTTGCGATTAGAAGGGCATTGGATGTTTAAGGACGATACAGCTAAACGCCGCCTGAAAATGTGCGAAGACTGCCGTGTGAAAGATATTTTTGAAACCGATGCGGCGGGTATCGATGTACATAAAGACGAACCGCCAAGTACGACATAGAGGCGTTGCATCGAATGCGAATGAGTCCTGTGAATCACCGGTAGGACAAAAAGTACCGTCGGGCGGTGATTGGTTAAAAATTAAACAGAAAATTGTCGTTTTAGGTTGTTTCTAGTCAGTACGTGAGATGGCCTTTCGGTCCCTAGAAACCTGATAGATACTGAGGATATGCATTATGGTCACTGATACACCTGCGCAACCGTCGGTGATGAACGTCAAGTCGGAAGACGACTTTCTGCAGGATCAGGCGCAAGGCATGCGAGCCAGCGTGTATGAGCTGTTGGGTCGTCTGCTCGCATACGAGCCCGATCAGGAAGTACTCGATGTCCTGCGCAACATAGAAGACATTGATGCATCACAGGGCCGGGTAGCGATGGGTTGGGAACTCATGAAGCAGTCGGCGTTGAAAGCGGATGTTGACAGCGTTGGTCACGAATACATTGATTTGTTTATCGGTGTGGGCAGAGGGGAGTTAGTCCCATTTGGGTCTTGGTATATAACCGGATTCTTGATGGAAAAGCCGCTTGCTGTACTCAGAACAGATCTAAAAGAATTGGGAATAGAAAGACAAGAAGCAGTAAAAGAATCGGAAGACCACATTGCCGCGTTGTGCGATGCCATGGCCATCATCATCCGCAGTGGCAGCGAGGTGAGTTTTTCTAAACAACAGGCTTTTTATAAAGATCATATAGAGCCTTGGGTGGGAACGTTTTTTAAAGATTTACAAGAAGCCAAGGCAGCGCATTTTTATCGGTCTGTCGGTTTTTTCGGAGAAGGTTTTTTTGATTTTGAGTCTCGCTTACTGGCGATGAAAAGTTAACGGTCTGTCAAATGGCAGATGGGAGGAGCAAGAAAGATGAGCAAGCCAACCAAATTTATTAATGCAAAGCGTCGTGGTTTTCTGCAAGGCAGTGTGGTTGCCGGCGGTGCGGTAGCAACAGGTGCAGCTTCTGCCGCATCAAACTTAACTGACACGCCAGTTGAAACCATGAAAGTCAAAGGCAGTGCAGGTTATCGAGTTACGGATAAAGTCAAACTTTATTATAAGAAGGCCCGGTTCTAAGAGTCATTTATCTGAAACGTTTAATGAATTATTTTACGAGTTGTATTGGAGGAGACTTCCAATGAAATTGAAAAAGAAAAACAGCGCAGCAGCCGGGCTTTCGTCGTCGGCTCAGACGTCGGCAAGCAACGGTTTGCTGGGTGAAGCGGTTAATCGCCGAACTTTTTTACGTAATTCGGGCATAACGGCCGGTGGCGCTGCGTTAGCGTTCAGTGGCGGTACGTCTATGCTGAAAAAGGCGCAGGCAGCAAGTACCAGTCCTGTAGCTGGCGCGCCAACTGAAGTCATTCGTTCAGTGTGTACTCACTGCTCGGTTGGTTGTGGCGTTATGGCTGAAGTGCAAAATGGTGTGTGGACTGGTCAAGAGCCAGATTACGATTCACCGATTAACATGGGTGCACACTGTGCCAAAGGCGCATCGGTTCGTGAACATGGTCATGGCGAGCGTCGCTTAAAGTATCCAATGAAGCTAGTGGGAGGCAAATGGACACGCGTTTCCTGGGATGAAGCCGTTAACGATATTGGCGATCAAATGCTGAGTATCCGTGAAGAGTCTTCACCCGATTCGGTTTACTGGTTAGGTTCTGCAAAGTTCAACAACGAACAATCGTATTTGTTTAGAAAGTTTGCAGCCTTGTGGGGAACCAATAACGTTGACCATCAGGCGCGTATCTGTCACTCCACCACAGTTGCAGGTGTTGCCAACACCTGGGGCTACGGTGCAATGACCAACTCGTACAACGATATGCAGAACTCCAAGGTGATGTTCTTCATTGGGTCAAATGCTGCTGAAGCTCATCCGGTGGCAATGCAACACATTTTCAAAGCGAAGGAAAATGGTTCTAAGCTCATTGTTGTTGACCCTCGTTTTACTCGTACTGCAGCGCACTCCGATCAGTACATTCAAATGCGTCCAGGTACAGACGTTCCAGTTATCTGGGGTATCTTGTGGCACATCTTTGAAAACGGTTGGGAAGATAAAGAGTTCATTCAGCAACGTGTTTACGGTATGGATGAAATTCGCGAAGAAGTCGCGAAGTGGAATCCAGCTGAAACCGAGCGTGTTACAGGTATACCTGAAGCTACGTTGAAACAAGCTGCACAAACCATGCATGAAAATAAGCCCGGCACCATAGTTTGGTGTATGGGTGGTACGCAGCACACCATTGGTAACAACAACACCCGTGCTTACTGCGTTATGCAATTAGCCTTGGGCAACATGGGCGTGAGCGGTGGCGGTGCAAACATCTTCCGTGGACACGACAACGTGCAGGGCGCAACCGATATGTGCATCCTGAGTCACAGCTTGCCTGGTTACTTCGGCCTATCTGGTGGCGCATGGAATCACTGGTCATCAGTTTGGGGCCTTGAAACTGATTGGGTTAAATCACGCTTCGATCCAAACGCATACGAGAAAGTAGGCGACAAAGACGTGCCTCCAATGAATCGGCCTGGTATGCCGGTATCGCGTTGGATAGATGGTGTACTTGAAGATCCAGACAACATTGGGCAAAAAGATAATATTCGCGCAATGGTACTTTGGGGCCACGCACCTAACTCGCAAACCCGTCTGCCTGAAATGAAAAAGGCGATGGAGAAGCTTGATTTACTGGTTGTTATCGACCCCTACCCAACTCACACTGCAATACTGCCTGACCGACAAGATGGCATGTACTTGCTGCCAGCGTGTACGCAGTTTGAAACCTATGGTTCGGTTACGGCATCGAATCGTTCATTGCAATGGCGCGATAAAGTTATTGAGCCGCTGTTCGAATCAATGCCTGATCACACTATCATGTCGAAGTTCGCAAAGAAATTCGGTATTCACGATCAGCTGTTCAAAAACATCGAAGTTAACGGTGAAGAGCCACTTATTGAAGACATCACACGTGAATTCAATAAGGGTATGTGGACTATTGGCTACACAGGACAAAGCCCTGAGCGAATCAAGGATCACATGAAGCATCGTAGTACGTTTAACACCACAACACTGATGGCCGAAGGCGGTCCGTTAGATGGTGAATACTACGGTTTGCCATGGCCATGTTGGGGAACTGCCGACATGAAACACCCTGGTACACCTAACTTGTATGACACCAGTAAGCCAGTTGCTAAAGGTGGCTTGAACTTCCGTGCACGATTTGGTGTAGAACGTAATGGTGAAAACTTACTCGCCGAAGGTTCGTACTCAGTTGGTGCGGAGATCGAAGACGGTTATCCTGAGTTCACTGCCGATATGTTGAAGCAACTGGGTTGGTGGGATGACTTAACCGACGCGGAAAAAGCATCGGCTGAAGGAAAGAACTGGAAGACTGACCAGTCTGGTGGTATTCAACGGGTTGCGATCAAGCATGGTTGCGCACCATTTGGGAATGCAAAAGCTCGTGCGGTTGTGTGGACCTTCCCGGACCCAGTGCCGGTACATCGTGAGCCGCTCTATACCGCTCGCTACGATCTGGTTCCCGATTATCCAACTTACGAAGATCGTAAGTCGCACTATCGACTGCCAACGCGTTACGCCTCTATTCAAGCCGACGATTACTCAGGCGACTTTCCATTGATACACACCAGTGGACGTCTGGTTGAATACGAAGGTGGTGGCGATGAATCCCGATCAAACCCTTGGCTTGCGGAATTACAGCAAGACATGTTTGTAGAGATTAATCCGGCTGATGCTAACGACATCAACATTAAAGATGAGCAAATGGTTTGGCTCGAAGGGCCTGAAGGCGGCAAGATTAAAGCTAAGGCGATGGTCACTAACCGTGTTGCGAAAGGCGTGGTGTTCACCCCATTCCACTTTGGTGGATTCTATGAAGGTGAAGACATGCTCAATAAATACCCTGAAGGGGCAGCCCCATATGTTCGCGGTGATGCAGATAACACCACCATGACATACGGATACGATTCAGTTACGCAAATGCAGGAATCCAAGTGTTCCCTTTGCAAAATAACAGCGGTGTAGGGGGAGATAACCATGGCTAGAATGAAATTTCTGTGCGATGCCGAACGCTGCATTGAGTGCAACGGTTGTGTTACAGCATGTAAGAACGAGCACGAGGTGCCCTGGGGTGTGAATCGCCGCAGAGTCGTCACGCTCGATGACGGTATGCCGGGCGAGAAATCAATCTCGGTTGCTTGTATGCATTGCTCTGACGCACCTTGCCAGGCAGTTTGTCCGGTTGATTGTTTCAACACGACTGACGACGGTATTGTGTTGCACGATAAAGACTTATGCATAGGTTGCGGTTACTGCTTCTATGCTTGTCCGTTCGGAGCACCTCAATATCCTCAGCAAACCACGTTTGGGGCTCGCGGAAAGATGGATAAATGTACTTTCTGTGCTGGCGGTCCAGAAGAAGAGGACATGAGTCAGGCTGAATATGAAAAGTACGGTCGCAATCGAATTGCGGAAGGCTCGTTACCACTGTGTGCTGAAATGTGTGCAACCAAAGCACTCATTGCAGGTGATGGTGATGAAGTGGCCGATATCTATCGCGAGCGGGTTTTGCGTCGCGGTGGGCGTCCACAGACCTGGGGTTGGGAGACTGCCTACGAAGGTTAGTCTGTTCCTTGGTATGCATCCCCGCGTGGTGTACGCGGGGATGATTTAAAAACAATTCGCGATAATCCGTAATTATCAGCAAAGTAAGGCCATAGAAGCCTGGTCCATCTGGAGGCAACCGTGCGAAAAAAATCTAAAATGAGTAAAGCCAAACGCAGACGTATTGCGCTTTGGAGTACGATTCTTGTTATCTCCCTATCGCTGGCATTGCCCTTAGCCAGTTATTCACTGCATTGGTTAGGCATGAGTGCAACAGCTCAAGAAAACGCCGTTGTTAATCCGTTATCCAATACCTGGAGAGATATTCGCAACGGTGTTGAAGGGTACTCAGCTGTTAAAGGCGAAGGTGCCAATGTATTGGTTCAGTCGGCCGGTAACGATTGGCGTAATTTTCGGGATAGCGAATTAATGGCCAAAGTGCCATGGGCTATTGTTGGTGTTGCGGCATTGTTGTTGTTGTATCACCTGTTTCACGGTAAGAACAAACTCACAGTGAAACAATTGTCGGGTCGGGTTGTACCGCGCTGGAATTTTTTCGAACGCTTAGTGCATTGGGTTACAGCGATCTCCTTTATTATTCTGGCGATTACAGGTATCAGCATGTTGTTGGGTAAGAAACTGTTAATACCTGTCTTGGGTAAAGCAGGGTTTGCTGCATGGGCAGGCATGTCCATTTCCATTCATAACATTGTTGGTCCTGTGTTCACCATTGGAATTATATTGATGATCGTTATGTGGATTTGGCATAACTTCCCAACCGTTACCGATCTCAAATGGTTTGCGAAAGGGGGAGGGCTTATTGGTAAAGCACATCCATCTGCTGGACGTATGAACGGTGGTGAAAAAGTGTGGTTCTGGATATTAATGACCTTGGGTGTAGCGGTTTGTTTGTCCGGCATTGTACTCGTTGCGCCAATGTACCCGCAATTTCAGATTCCGGTATTAGAAATCAATCGGCAATTATTGCAAGACGCCGCAATCGTACATGCTATTGGTGCGATTATTTGGACTGCAATCGCGCTGGGCCATATCTATATAGGTACGGCTGGAACTGAAGGTGCGTTCGAAGGCATGTCCACAGGGTACGTCAGCGAGGAATGGGCACAACAGCACCACGATCTGTGGTACGACGACATGAAGGAAAAGGGAGCCATACTGGAACCCGGTGAGCCCAGAGGTCCTCAGTTAGGCACAGTGTACGATCAGCCTAATGAAGGGGCTGCACGAGGTTAATCGGTGGGCTAGCGGCTGGCAGTCAGTCGCTAGCCACCTGCTGCTCGCCGCTTGCCGCCCGCAGCTCGCCGCCTGCAACCGCACACCTATTCAGCTGTTACACTTATCGCATCTGGCAAACAAGGCGGATGCTCCAACAATGGGGCTCCTGCAGGTAGCCGCCGGCAGCCAGTAGCCGCCAGCAGCTCGCAGCCCGCAGTTGGCCTCGCATGAAAACAACAGTTAACAGCATGTCCCAAAACAACAGTAAGAACA
>CAYMHU010000057.1:18540-22809 GCA_964390335.1 uncultured Granulosicoccaceae bacterium
AACAACAGTAAGAACAGCAGTAAGAACAGCAGTAAGAGCAACGTTAGCAGTACCAAATTCCCTGACGATGTCATCGTCGCGCTGCACGAAGCGGCTATTACCACCACTTGTATGCCCATCCAAATTGACGAAGGCGATTGGCAAGCGGCTTTCTTTTATGTGCTGCAACCGGATGCGCCTTGTTTGACCAAAGGCAAATTGTTAGGCAGCCCGTATGCTGTGTCATTGGAGGCGGATTTACATGAGCACGAGAATGGAACGCTCATCGAAATAGCATTCGATATCGTTACCCCGATTGAACCCTGTCGAGGGGTTTTGCTGTTCCTAACCGGACACACGTCTACGCACTTCGACGCGTTGAAGCTACTGAGTTCCCAACAGGATATCCCGCTATTCATCGGCGATGAATATTGCAACACTTTGGCTCAGCAGCGCATACCCACAAATGATGCCTTTAGGCAAGGGTTGGATGAACTGGTTAAAGAAGCCGTTGGCCGAGATGCGTTTATACGTTTAAGTGGTCGGTATGATCCGGACCTTGTTTTTGCTGATACTTTGGCAAAACGCCAAATGGTATGACACGTTACAGCAACTTTAATCATGAGCGTTTTACTGCTCAAACTTTAATGCGGTCGGTATCGCTTTGTTTACTGTTTCTGTTTGGGTTTCCAGGTATTGCATTAGCTGAGCAAACTCCCAAATCGCTTGAGGCGCGTTGGGTGAGCGCTATCAGTAATGATCGCGTGGATGAGCTATCGGAATTGCTCAATCAATCGATCGAAGCAGGTAAAGATCCGCTAAACCTACTACAGCTCGATGCACCAAACGGAAAGAGTGCATTGATGGTTGCGTGTAAACGGGGTGATCTGGCCTTTAGCAAGCGAATGGTCCAGCTTGGCGCCAATATAAATGAGGTAACTTTGACTGGCGGCACTCCGCTGATGTTTGCTGTGCTTGGCCATCATATTGATATTGCCGATTGGCTGTTAAGCATTGGTGCGAATCTCGAGGCGCAAGGTTCCAATGGCTGGTCTGCCGCCACAATTGCTGGCGCTAAAGGACAAACACAGGTATTAGCTTGGCTTATTAACTCGGGGATTGATATCGATATGCCCGATGTTTATGGTTTTACTCCGCTAATGCGAGCGGTGGATAACATGCACTTCGAAGCGGCTCGAATACTCGTAAACGAGGGTGGTGCAGACGTTGCATTTACCGATGAATCGGGCAATGGTGCGCTACATTATGCAACTGCTAATAGACAACTTGAAACAATCGAATTATTGTTAAGCCATGGAGCTAATCCGTTGCAAAAAAATCGTGATGGCATAACACCAAAAGATATTGCCAACAATGATTCGGCATTGTTGCAGTTGTTAGATTCGGTTGTGCAAGAACGTAAACCGAAATAGGGACATCGCTGATGCGCAGACGTGAATTTAACAAAGTGTGTGGTTCATTATTGGCTGGAGCTGCAGCATTGCCGCATATGTCGCTCGCTAACGCACAGCCCTTTCCGCGCGCCGCATTGGTGTATGACGATGACTCGCCGCTAACCATCGACTCTATTGAGCCCGGTAGCAGTTTTGTTTTTAGTTATCCGTATGTGACAACCCCGTGCTTCATTCTGCGTTTAAATCATGCTGCAGCGAAAACGGATTCATGGCAAGGCGGGGTCGGTAACGACGGTAGCGTAGTCGCATTCTCTGCCATTTGCAGTCATAAAATGTCGCACCCTGCAAAGCCAATCAGCCATATAAATTTTAGACAAGAAGAAATATCTTTTTACGACCGAAACGGTAACAAAAAACAGCAAAGTCAATTAATCAGCTGTTGCTCAGAGCGCAGCGTTTACGATCCCGGCAATGGGGCAGCTGTTTTGGCCGGACCAGCGCCTGCTCCGCTAGCTGCCATTTCACTGGATGTTACCGACGATGGACAGCTAGTCGCTACCGGCAGCACCGGGGCCGATCAATACGAGCGCTTCTTGAAGAAGTTTGGTTTTCGACTAGCATTGGAATACGGCGTCACCGATGTGCGTGCACGGGTAGGTGATAAAACCATTGCAACAATGGCCCAACATTTTTCATCTCAACAAATTCGCTGTTAATAATGCCCACATTTGCTGAACTAGATCGTGCTGGCGCAATTCAGCGCTATATCGATATTGCACACCGGCTTCCCTCAGCCGACATGCCAGATACCACTAGACCGGTTGAGCATCTTGGTCAACTGGTTGATGAAATAGATGTGTTTGTGCTCGATGGGTTTGGGGTTTTGAATGTTGGCACAGATCCGGTGCCTGGTGCTGTGGACCGAATTAATTCCTTGCGGGAGCAAGGCAAGCAGGTGTTGGTTCTAACCAATGGTGCAACCGTGCCGGTATTTGAGACCGTAAAAAAATACCGGTCATGGGGCTTTGAGTTTAACGAACAGGAAGTGGTTTCCAGTCGCAATGCCTTAGAGGAGGCAGTTGCTAGCTGTAACAGCGCAATTAAATGGGGCGTTGTTGGCAGGCAAGGCGCGCAAATCGAATTACTGGCGCCAAACATCACCTTGCTAGAAGATGATGCCGCAGCCTATGATCAAGCGGAAGCGTATATATTTCTCGGATCAAGCGATTGGACTGCAAGCAGGCACGCGCTGTTGGTGAATTCGTTACAACGTAATAAACGTCGGTTGTTGGTCGGCAATCCGGATCTTGTTGCACCACAGGCATCGGGTATGTCACTTGAACCCGGCTTCTTTTCACATGCACTTGCCGATCTACAGGTGTGTGAACCTGAATTTTATGGCAAACCCTTTGGTCCGGTATTCGATATCGTTGCGCGACAAATCGACAATGTACCCAGTCATAGAATTGCCATGGTGGGCGATTCGCTGCATACCGACATACTCGGCGGCGCGGCTTATGGGTGGCGGACTATATTAATTAAAGACCACGGATTATTGAAAGGGTCTGATCACGAAGCTCTGTTCAACGCTGCGGGAATCCGTCCGGATTTCGTAGCAGACACCACCTGAACGCAATCGAAAACTCCTGCCCGAAACTGCCCGGTAAGCACCCCTCAAACTCCTGACTAAAACTATTCAAACATCCTACAAGCCGTTTGCTGAAAGCAGGTAACAGCGCTGCAAATTCGGCTCTACAAGTAAAGGATACCTTCTCTAACTCATATCAGTAAGTTAAGAAACTGGCGAACTGGTTAACAGTTTTCAGATTGTTGGCAACTTTTTGACAGTAAATATTACGTCCGACCGAATTGGGTACTGATTTTGCACCGCACAAGCGCGATGTAACCGTTACATGGCGCCGGTGGGTTTGCGGCTGCCTGGGATCAATTTTGCCCTCGGTTTGAGGGCTGTCAGTGCGATGCACTGGGTGAGGCACGGAATATATGCTGTCTATCTTACATGTTCGTTCTAAGCTGCGAGAGTATCGTGGGTTTCTTGCTCCGTCGGTGGGAGTGTTAGGTGCTGTCACAATTGGCATGCTCGTGAGTTCACTCGCTCACGCTGATCTAGATCTAACAACAACATCCGATCCGACCACGTTAGTTGAAACGATCATCGACCCAGCTGCCACCAATATTCAAGTCACGAACGTCACGGTGTTTGGTAACTCCGGTCAAATCGGTACCTTTACCAATGCGTTAAGTGTTCCGGGCTTTATCAATTTTGAAGCTGGCGTCATTATAAGTTCCGGGCAAATTGATTCCATTAATGGACCCAACGCTGCTGATGGAACGGGAAGCGATGAGCCTACTGTACCTGGTGCAGATGGCGATGCAGACTTTAACTCGCTGACAAGTGCTGCCCAAGGAACATTCGACGCTGCCTACATTGAAATTACGTTTATCCCGGATCAAGATATGATTCGTGGCTCGTTTGTGTTTGCATCCGAAGAGTACAACGAGTACGCGCCACCAGCTGGCGCAAACAGTGCCAACAATTCTTACTACGACGTGATGGCTTTCTTCGTTAACGGCGTTAACAATTCCATTACTGCTGCCGGCGATAATGTATCCATCAATACGGTCAACGAAACGCTGAACGCGGCTGACTTTATTACCAATGATCGAACTGATGGGGTTCCAACACCTGTCGATATTGAGCCCGATGGATTTACGCGAAAATTAACATGGACTGCGTTCGTCACACCGGGTGTAGAGAACGTTTTAAAGTTTGGTGTGGCAGACGGCGGTGACGCCAGTTATAACTCCTGGTTATTGGTGGATAAATATGCGTTTGAAGTTGCGCCACCGGCAG
>CAYMHU010000058.1:0-8743 GCA_964390335.1 uncultured Granulosicoccaceae bacterium
GGTAAGCCCATACCGAGAATTAAACTCATAACAGCCACAAGAAGCAGCATTAGAATCAGGCTGCCACCGGATAAGAACTCAACGAATTCCCCAACCACACCGTGCGCACCCGTTAGCGATACAGTGCCAACAATCACGCCCGCAGCGCCCGTTGCCACACCGATACCGATCATGTTTCTGGCACCGGCGATCATGCCGTCAAAGAAATCCACAAAACCTGCCTTGAGTTCAGCAAACAACTGCGCTCCTTGCCCTCGAAAGATGGCTTTCAATGGCCGTTGTGTTAAGACGATAAAAATCATCGCAACAGTCGCCCAGTAGGCTGACAAGGTTGGCGACAAACGTTCAATCAAGATGCACCAAATCAAAATAATGATTGGCAATACAAAATGAAAACCAGTGACAGCCACATCCCAAGGACGAGGCAACACTTCATCGTCGGTACCGCTATCTAAAGCAAGATCCGGATGGCGCGATGCGTTGATCAGTAACGCTAAGTAGACAACCAGAAATAGCACCGCGGCCGCCATCAATCCCATGCCCGGCATGGCTACCTTGATCCACCCGAGGCCGTAGTAAACAGCGCCTGCCAGTATTGCCATAAAAATGAAGCCAAACAGCACACCAGATAATCGGCTTGCCGCTGACGCGAGAGGGGTTGGCTTCTCAAGGCCTTTCAAGCCAAGCTTTAAAGACTCTAGGTGCACTATGTACACAAGCGCGATGTACGAAATGATCGCGGGTAAAAACGCGTGCTTAATCAGTTCAGGGTAGGAGATGCCAGTGAATTCAGAAATCAAAAAGGCCGCCGCACCCATGACCGGTGGCGTTAACTGACCGTTGGTCGACGATGCAACTTCGATCGCGCCGGCTTTTTCAGGCTTAAACCCGGTGCGCTTCATTAGTGGAATCGTAAAGGTGCCTGTGGTTACTACGTTCGCAATCGATGAGCCCGAGTACAAACCCGATAAGGCGGATGCGACAACCGCGGCTTTAGCAGGTCCGCCACGAAAATGCCCGAGTAAGGCGAATGCGAGCTTAATGAAGTAGTTTCCTGCGCCCGCCTTCTCAAGCAAAGAGCCGAATAACA
Source organism: uncultured Granulosicoccaceae bacterium (assembly GCA_964390335.1). Lineage (GTDB taxonomy): Bacteria > Pseudomonadota > Gammaproteobacteria > Granulosicoccales > Granulosicoccaceae > Granulosicoccus. Next base: position 1,091 of record CAYMHU010000058.1, read on the forward strand.
CAAACAGAAATATCATAGACGCGGATACGCCCAAGGCTACCCCAAACACGCCTTCGGTTTGCATCCAAAAATGCCACAAGGCTTTATTAAGCGATGCACCTTTCCATTGAATGGCATCCGGCATAAACGAAGCGCCGCCGAAAAATACGTAAAACACAAACACACTGGCGACTATTAACAGTGGCAGCCCGAGACTTCGAAAAACCGCTATCCCTAAACAGATCATGCCCACGGCTGAGATCATAATGTCGGTGGAGGTGGGTAAACCCGCGCGCCCAGCGATTTCCGTTTTAAAGAAAAACAAATACAAGCAGGTTGTGGCTGCAATGATTGCCAGCGTCCAATCGAACCATGGAATTCGATTACGAGACGACGACTTAAAAAGTGGGTAGGCCAACATTGCCAGCACAAGTGCAAAAGCCAAATGAATTTGCCGTGTTTCTTGGTTATTGAACACGGCATTAAAGCCGGTGGTCTCAGCCAACCAATACGGAACCGCAGAGGCGGTATACAGTTGGAACACTGACCACATGAAGGTGATCGCAAGCACAATTCTGCCGGCAAGCCCCGTGGCGTTGCGAGCGCCGCTTTCAACTTCTGCGACCATTTGATCGACATCAATATCTGTCGCGGGCTTATCTGTTTGGCTGGAATTGCTCACAATCGACCTCCAAAATTAAAAAGGCCCGGGCGAATTGTTCGCCCAGGCCGCTTCGTACACTTAAATGCTAATTACATCCAGCCACGTTCTTTGTAGTATTTGGCCGCCCCATCGTGCAATGGTGCAGACAAACCATCGGAGATCATTTGCTCTTCTTTTAAGTTAGCAAACGCCGGGTGTAGCTTTTTAAAATCGTCGAAGTTGTCGAAGACCGCTTTGACAACGGTGTATACCACGTCTTCAGACACATCAGCGGATGTGACAAACGTTGCACCAACACCGAAGGTTGTCGTCTCGTTCGGCGAACCTTTGTACATGCCTGCAGGAACTGTTGCAACGCGGTAGTAAGAGTTGTCATCAACCAGAGCGTTGATCGCATCACCGGCAACCGAGACTAACTCAACATCACAGGTGGACGCGGCTTCGTTGATGGCCGCAGCTGGATGACCGATGGTGTAGATCATTGCATCGATCTTACCGTCACAAATCGCTTGCGCCATTTCTGAGCCTTTCAATTCAGAAGCCAGTGCAAAGTCATCCATGCTCATACCCATGGCATCCATGACCACTTCCATCGTTGCGCGCTGACCAGAACCTGGGTTACCGACGTTGACCTTCTTGCCTTTCAAAGCTTCAAAGCTGTCGATGCCAGAACCGGCACGAGCAATCAACGTAAACGGTTCTGGGTGAACAGAGAATACAGCTCGAAGATTTTCAAACTTACCTTGGTCTTCGAACTTTGAGGTGCCGTTGTATGCGTGGTATTGCCAGTCAGACTGAGCAACACCAAATTCCAACTCACCTGCACGTACAGTGTTGATGTTATAAACCGAGCCGCCAGTGGATTCAGCTGAACAGCGAATACCGTGTTCTTTGCGGTTCTTATTAACCAATCGGCAGATAGCACCACCAGTTGGGTAGTACACACCGGTGACACCACCGGTACCGATTGAAATGAACTGTTGGTTTGCCGTTGCCGGGCTTGCTGCCACAAGAGCTGCAACTGCACTGGAAAGAGCGAGTGAACGCAAATTCATTGAGAAGCCTCCTAATAGGTTTAAGTGTTGTGTCTCAAAATTGAGCTACTCTGAGAGAGTATCACGACACCTAACGGATCCCAAAGCTTAGCGCTGACGAAGTCAGTATACGGCCAGTAAGCTGTTGAACTTCACAGTTTTACTGCTGCTCTACACCCGTAAAGCTACCGCATCGTGTTCAAAAGTTTATTGGCATCGGCGTGCGTCTTCATCTACCAAAGGGTTGTCAACGCGGTCGTTAATCGATTCACCAATTCATCAATATCGGCTTCGTTAACGATGAAAGGAGGTGCTAGTAGAATGTGGTCACCTTGAACACCATCGACGGTACCGCCCATCGGATAACACACCAAGCCTGCCTCAAAGCAGGCCTTCTTAACTTTCTTATGTATGCCTTGTTCGGGCGCAAACGGCTCCTTCGTGGATCGATCGGCCACTAATTCGATGCCTCTGAATAATCCGCGACCCCGAATATCCCCCACGTGAGGGTGATTTGCAAAGCGCGACTCCAACTCTGATTGCAACAAATCCCCGCGCTGCTGACATTGTTCCACCAAGCCATCATCGGTCAAGCGCTTGAGTACGGCCAAGGCCGCGGCACAAGCGGTCGGGTGACCAATGTAGGTATGGCCATGCTGAAAGTATCCACTGCCGTTGACAATAGCCTGGTAAATTTTATTGGTGCATAACATCGCGCCGATGGGTTGATAGCCCGCGCCAAGCCCTTTTGCGATGACGCAAATATCCGGTGCAATACCTTCTTGCTCTGACGCAAATAGAGTTCCCGTTCGCCCCATGCCACACATCACTTCATCAAGAATCAGCAACACCCCGTATTGATCACAAATCTCGCGTACCCGTTTAAAGTAACCCGGCACGGCTGGAACGGCACCGGCGGTTGCACCTACCACCGGTTCTGCGATGAACGCCATCACTCGATCTTCACCGAGTGTTTCAATCGTTTGTTGCAACTCGTTGGCAACTCGTAAGCCATAGGCTTCGGCGGTTTCATTGTCCTGACGATCACGGTATTCATAACACGGAGCAATATGATGACTGTCCACCATCAATGGCTCAAACGGAGCGCGGCGCCACTGGTTGCCGCCAACGGCAAGCGCTCCTAACGTATTACCGTGATAACTCTGCCTACGAGCAATAACGTGCACACGTTCGGGTTGATCGATATCGAGAAAATACTGGCGCGCTAATTTCAACGCCGCTTCCACCGCCTCAGAGCCGCCGCTGACAAAGTACACACGGTCTAGGCCAGCCGGTGCATGCGCTGTCAGCTTCTCAGCGAGTTGCTCAGCCGGTTCGGACGTGAAAAATCCTGTATGTGCGAAAGCGAGGTTATCCAACTGTTGTTTGATCGCTGCAATAACAACTGGATCTCCGTGTCCCAAGCAGGAGACTGCCGCACCTCCTGAACCATCAAAATAGTCTTTACCAGACTGATCGTACAAATACACACCTGAACCTCTCATCGCGGTAGGCGGTGGTGACAAAGGTGAACGTGGAAATACATGCGAGTGCGTCATGCACGCAGTATCAGCAAATGCACCGACTGAATCAAGTCTCAAAATATCGCGCTCGTGCTGCGTCGCCAACAATCTGGCGTACGAGCAGCTAAGCCTGCAAACCCGCAAATAACGCTTGAGCAATTTTCAATCAACTTCGCTTAAATGACATACTCTTTATTGCAAATGAACTATAAAATAGGGAGCGCCATTAATCGGTCATCAACCGTGCTCTCGGCAGTTCAAATGTAAGTTTCCTTGTTGATCGGTTTGAGTGATCGGTTTAAATGATTGGTGTGAAGTCGAAAAAAGGGCAAATATAAAGTGTGGGAAATAGTCAGTGCAGGCGGCCTGCTGATGCTGCCAATCGTTATTTGTTCCATTATCGCGGTCGCGATAATTGGCGAACGATTCTATACGTTAAGGCAAGATAAAATTCTGCCCACGAATCTCGTTGCCGACGTATGGCGATTAGCCAGTACCAAGCAACTCACCGACGACAAAGTGCGCGAAATTCAGCAAGAATCTCCGTTAGGGCGTGTACTTGCAGCAGGGTTGTTAACACGCACACAAGAGCGTGATTCCATGAAAGCCTCGATAGAGGAAGTCGGCGGTCATGTTGCGCACGAACTTGAACGTTATCTCAATGCTTTGGGAACTATTGCAGCGGTAACACCGTTACTGGGTTTGTTGGGTACTGTTGTCGGAATGATTAAAGTGTTCACCAATATAACCACTGTGGGTGTGGGAAATCCTGCACAACTTGCCGGTGGAATATCTCAAGCGTTGATCACCACTGCCGGTGGTCTGATGGTTGCGATACCAGCACTTATGTTTTACCGCTATTTCCGGGCTCGTGTGGATGGGTTAGTGGTTGACATGGAAAAAGAATCTTTGAAGCTCGTTGATGTATTGCAGAAGCGGCAGAAAAAAGTCAGAGTCGCCGCGTCGTGAAATTCAAGCGTCAACAGCGCGAAGAACTGGAACTCAATCTGACACCACTTATCGATGTGGTGTTTTTGTTACTGATCTTTTTTATGGTTTCGACCACCTTTCAAAAAGAATCAGAAATTTCTTTACAGCTGCCCAAAGCCAGCGAGAACGCATCCACTACCGATACGCAAAAAATTGAAGTCGTTATCAATGCCGCAGGTCGTTATTACATTAATGATCAGGAGCTTGTTAAGTCTGACGCTGAATCGCTACAGGCAGCCTTATATAAATTGATTGACGGCAATCGTGATATCCCGCTAACCATTCGTGCCGATGCACAGACGCCACATCAGGCGGTCGTTACCGCGATGGATGCGGCCGGTAAGTTGGGTATGTTAAAAATGTCAATTGCCACTTCACAAACCAGCAGTGAATAAAAACCCCAACGCGACTCACACCTATAAGCGTCTGCTGTCTTATGTAAAGCCTTACAAGAAACAATTCGCCATAGCAGTGCTGGGTATGATCGGTTACGCCATTACCGAAGCCAGCTTTGCGGCATTGATGAAGCCATTGCTGGATGGTAGTTTCGTTAATCAGGATGAGCAGGCTATTGTTTACGTACCCATTCTGATTATTTTAATTTTTCTGGTGCGTGGTGTTGCTGGCTATGCTTCTACTTACTACATGTCATGGATTGGCTGGAGTGTAATCAAGCAACTGCGTAAAGAAGTATTTACCAAGTACTTAACTCTACCAACTCAGTTCTATGACAACGCGTCTTCTGGTGAACTGATCTCACGAATCACGTTTAATAGCCAGAAGGTTGCGCAAGCGGCCAGCACAACACTCACCATTATGGTCCGAGATTCCTTAACGGCCATTGGTTTGTTAGCGCTGATGTTCTATCAAAGCTGGCAATTGTCATTGTGCTTTTTGATTATCGGTCCAATCATTGGCGTTATTGTTGGTCGGGTCAGTCGTCAATTCAGAGCGGTGAGCAGAAATATACAAAGCTCGATGGGTGACGTAAGTCATGTGATTCAGGAAGCAGTAGACGGTAGCCGGGTTATAAAAATATTTGGTGGTCAGGAAACCGAACAAATTCAATTTGAATCGGTTAATGAGCAAAACCGCGAATTCAACATGAAAGAAACCGCGATTCGCGCATTGAATGTGCCAGTGGTACAAATGTTGGTGGCCATTGCCTTGGCCATTATTGTTTATATTGCGTCCAGCGGCGATTTTACAGAGCGTATGTCGGTAGGAAAGTTCATGTCATTTGTGACTGCCATGTTGCTTCTGTTTCAACCCATGCGGCGCTTAACATCACTTAACAATCAAATTCAGAACGGGATTGCGGCAGGCGAGAGTTTGTTCGAAACATTGGATTTAGAGTCAGAGCAGGACACTGGCACAGTCGCGTTATCTTCGGATATCAAGTCGATTGAATATCAAGGAGTTGGATTGCAGTATCAAGAAGATAAACCGCCCGTTCTAAAAAGTATCGATTTGCACATTAACGCTGGTCAAACCATCGCTTTTGTTGGAGAGTCGGGCAGCGGAAAAACGTCTTTGGTGAATTTATTACCCCGATTGTATGAATTAAATGATGGCCGAATACTCATAAACAACACACCGTTAACGGACTTCACACTGTCTTCATTGCGAGCCCAAATAGCGTATGTTAGTCAAGACGTGATGTTGTTCAACGATACCATTGCCAATAATATTGCCTACGGTAGTGCGGCTGCTGTTGATAGAGAAGCACTTATCGAGGCTTGTAAAACAGCGCATGCGCATGAATTTATCATGGCGTTATCCGACGGATACGAAACCTACGTTGGCGAAAACGGAGTGATGCTCTCTGGTGGGCAACGGCAACGTGTTGCCATAGCCCGGGCCATTTTAAAGAATGCGCCCATCCTTATACTGGATGAAGCCACGTCTGCGTTAGATTCAGAATCGGAACGCAAAGTACAAGCGGGATTAGAAAATTTAATGCAAGCACGTACAACGCTGGTTATTGCGCATCGATTGTCCACCATAGAAAATGCCAATGAAATCGTGGTTATGGAACAAGGTGACATAGTTGAAACCGGCACGCACAACGATCTCATGGCCGGCGATTCCCACTACAAACGTTTGCACCAACTGCAGTTTAACTAGCTTGTGAAATCGTATTGGCTTAAAAAAGGTGTGTTAGCGTGGTTGTTAACACCACTTATGCTGATCTATCGTTTCATCGTTTTTATTCGGCGAGCTCTATACAACGCGAACGTGTTGAAAACCCAAGACTCCTCGGTGCCTGTTATTGTGATAGGCAATATCAGTGTCGGCGGCACAGGTAAGACGCCAGTGGTTATTGCATTGGTTAATAAGCTGCGAGAGGCCGGACTCAAGCCTGCCATTGTAAGCAGAGGTTATGGCGGGGTGCCTCAATCAGAACCGTTGTTATTACGTAAGGACACGCCTGTTAGCCGATCAGGTGATGAGCCTGCATTGTTAGCACAGCAGACATCGGTCCCGGTGTGTGTGTGCGTTAGACGTTCACTGGCCGTTCAGCGTATTGCTGAAGAAACGGATGCGAACATCGTTGTGAGTGATGATGGTTTACAACATTATGCGATGCAGCGCGATATCGAAATTGCGGTGATAGATGCGGAACGCGGATTGGGTAATGGTTGGATGTTGCCAGCCGGGTTCTTACGGGAACCGCCGCGACGGCTTTTGCAAACCGATTTAATGGTGTTACAAACGGTAAAGGATGCTATGCCGTTATCTGATGGTGATGTGGCCGATATGGTTAAGCAGCAACAACCGTTAAGTGTGCCTTTTGGTAGTTTCTATTTGAATATTGATGCCGTGCTAAACCTTGTTGATGGAACTCAATTAGCACTGAATCAATTCGCCGGGCAACAGGTACACGCTGTTGCAGGTTTAGGAAATCCGCAGCGGTTTTTTTATGCCTTGCGTGAGGCTGGGCTGGAGCTCATTGAGCATGCCTATCCTGATCATCACGATTACACCGTCGAAGATTTGCAATTCTCGGATGACTTGCCAATATTAATGACACCAAAAGACGCGGTTAAAGTGCGGACGCTTAAGCCGGATTCGGGCAATCTGTACGAGGTTGTGGTATCGGCTAAACTTGATACTGCGCTGACTTTGCAACTAGACAGTATCGTTAGTCGATTCGTTCAATCAACAAACCAGCTATGACTTCTATTGAGTACAGTATTGTAATTCCTACGCGTTACGGATCCAGCAGGTTCCCAGGCAAGCCTTTATTCGAATTGAATGGCCGTGCCATGATTTTGCACGTTATCGACAGGGCGCGTGAATCGTCCGCGTCGCGAATTGTGGTCGCCACGGATGATGATCGCATTGCGAAGGTCTGTGCAGACGCTGGTGCGCAGGTTCAGATGACAGACCCTAGCCATGTTAGTGGCACTGATCGTATTGCGGAGGTTGCGGGAGTGCTTGGCTGGAGCGACGATACAAT
>CAYMHU010000058.1:8843-22211 GCA_964390335.1 uncultured Granulosicoccaceae bacterium
CGGTGCCATTATTTGAAACAGTTTGCGGCCTTGCCCGCCTGTTACGTTGAACAACAAGAACAGTTGGAACAACTAAGAGTGCTTTACAACGGCGGAACCATCCACGTTGATGAAATTGACGAGGTGGCCGGTGGTGTTGATCACCCGGATGATGTTTCCGCTATTGAAAAACTGCTAGCGCAGTTACCAGCTAAATAATTGATGGGTCACAGAGCATAGCCATGAATTCAAAATCAACTAAAGAGTGGACGCTGGCATCACGAGAAACCGTGTTCAAGGGTTACTATCAAGTCGATAAACTGCGGTTTCATCACTCGTTGTTTAATGGCGGCACTTCAGAATTAATAGACCGCGAAATGTTTGTTCGCGGAAATGTTGCGGCGGTGCTGGCTTACGACCCTAATAGCGATTCCATCGCACTGGTAGAGCAGTTTCGTATAGGTGCGATGAATCAACCAGATAATCCTTGGCTGTTGGAAGTCATCGCCGGCATGATAGAAAAAGGCGAAGAGCCTGAAGAGGTAGCGATCAGGGAATCGAAAGAGGAGGCTGGTCTTAATTTAACTGAAGTGCGGCTGATTAGGCGGTACCTGGCAAGTCCAGGTTGCACGCCTGAAGAAGTGTTTATTTATTATGCTGAAACGGATTTATCACAAGTGCAAGGTGTGCACGGTCTGGAAGCCGAAGGCGAGGATATCCAGGTGCATGTAATGAGCGCAGACGATGCAATCCAGATGCTAGATGAAGGTATCATTAAAAACAGTATTAGCATTATTGCGTTGCAGTGGTTTCAGTACCAAAGACTTTTGAAACAGGTAGAAAGCTCGGCGTAGTAGTTGTAATGTTTATCTTTTTGTAGCTTATTGCGGAAAAATAGGGGCTAATGGGCTATTCGATTATTAAAGAGGCAATATCATCAAGATGTCCGTATTGCAGATGATAGTGCGTTTCTTGCAACACGATCGGTTTTGCGCGATAGGCAATACCAAAACCTGCATGGCCAAGCATACCTAAATCGTTTGCACCGTCGCCTACTGTGCATGCTTGTTCAGGCTTTATATTCAAACGCTTAATTTCTTGTTTGAGTACTTGTAGCTTGGTGTTTTTATCCACTAAGGGTGGTAATACCTTGCCGGTTAATTTACTTTCCTGAACCTCTAATGTGTTCGAGAACCAGTTGTCGAACCCCAGTAAATTCGCTACATGACTAACAAACGGACCGAATCCACCGCTGATTAAAATTGTGTGGATGCCGGCCTGCTTAGCCTGCGCTACAAGCTCCGCGGCGCCGGGATTAATAGTGGTTTTGGCAACACAATCATCAATAACTGACACATTCAAGCCTGTTAACAAACTCACCCGTTGGTCCAGAGCTTGTTTAAAATCCAACTCCCCAGCCATTGCTTTAGCGGTAATATCCGCCACTTGTTGCCCGATACCAATTGCCGCTGCCAATTCATCCAATGACTCGGTTGGAATGATTGTGCTGTCCATATCGCACATCAGTAGCCGAACGGGTTCATGTTGCTGCGGTTTTACCCAGATATCCACATCGGTAAGTTCTACACGCAGTGCTGCCCACGCGTTAGCCATTGCGATACCTTCGGTCTGCACTTTGGCCGTTAAGCTTGTATTGCCCAGCGGTGAGCTAGCATGCCGCCACTGCAAAGTACCCAGTTCGCTGAAAACGCTTGTTGCGACCTGTCGGTGCTTTTCATCGATGGATAGCCCGACCATCGAGAGTGCATAGTGCTGTACATCTCGATGGTCGAGAAATCCGGGTACTTTGCTGTTACGCGTTGTCATCGTGTGATTAGGCTAGGCAGCGTTGGGAGCACTGAAACTCAAATACAAGGCATCGTGAATGTATTGCACTTCACGCAATATCGCCAAGGCTTTTTCATCAACCAGCTCATCAATATCGAGCAAGGCGACAGCTTCTGATCCAACTGACTTTCGTCCCAGATGCATATTGGCAATATTAATACCTTGCTGTGCAGAGAAGTTACCAACGGCTCCAACCACACCAGGCTTATCTTCATTGATGATGTACAGCATGTGTTGCCCGAACTCAGATTCAAGCTTAACGCCGTTGATATCCACAATGCGGCCCAATTTTAGAAACATGGTGCCATCGATAGAAGTGGTTTCTTTGTCGGTAGTAATTTCAACTCGAATGCGGTTGTTAAATTCGTTCTCTACTTCATTGCGTGCGGTGGTCACTTCAATGCCTAAGTCTCTTGCTACCTGCTGTGCGTTTACTGCATTTACGTTGACCATGGTTGGCGCTAATACAGATTGCACTATCTTTGTCATTAACGGTTCACAATTCAATTGTGTTACGTCGCCACTGAATGTCACTGTGATGGCTTTGATCGATGTTTTTGTTGTTTGCCCCGCAAAAGAACCCAGATTACCCGCAAGTTCCAAGTAGGGTTGCAGCTGGGTGGCTTCTTCAGCGGTTAAGTTCGGCGCGTTTAGCGCGTTGGAGATCGCGCCATCTGCAATGTAATCTGATAACTGATCTGCTATTTGAACGGCAACTTTTTCTTGTGCTTCTTGAGTGGAGGCGCCTAAATGCGGTGTACAGATAATATTAGGCAAACCGAATAACGGATTTTCTTTCGCTGGTTCTACCTCAAATACATCCAATGCAGCACCGTGCAGATGTTTGCTATTCAGTGCCGCCAGCAATGCGGTTTCATCCACCAGACCACCACGAGCGCAATTGACTAACATGGCACCTTTTTTCATTTTGTTAATCGCATTGGCATTGATGATGTTTTCCGTGTCTTTTGTTTTAGGCACGTGCAAGGAAATCACATCTGAATGCGTCAGCAATTCGTCAAGCTCAACTTTCTTGATACCCAGTGACTCGGCTCGTTCAACTGTCAGGAATGGATCGTACGCCTGAACGCGTAAACCTAAACCCAATGCTTTGCGTGCAACGATAGATCCAATATTGCCGGCACCAATAATGCCCAACAACTTACCGGTTAGCTCTGTCCCCATAAATTTGGACTTTTCCCATAAGCCTTGATGAGTTGACGCATTGGCTTGCGGGATGTGCCTTGCCAGCGCGAACATCATGGCTATGGCGTGTTCGGCTGTGGTTACGGCATTGCCAAATGGGGTGTTCATGACGACCACACCGCGTTCGGTGCAGGCATTCAAATCGATATTGTCTATACCGATACCCGCGCGCCCAACCGCTTTAAGTCGGGTTGCTTTTTCTAGTAACTCTGGAGTGACTTTAGTCGATGAACGCATCGCCAGCGCATCGAAGTCGCCAATAATATCGGCAAGTTCTTCGGGGGATAAATTTGGCGAGCTCACCGCTTCGATACCTCTGGATTCGAAAACAGCTGCTGCCTGGCTGGACATTTTGTCTGAAATTAAAACGCGTAGTTTGCTCATTAAATTAGTTCCTGTGTTGACATTGTCGTTGGATTGGCTTTGTACTGGTGGTGTCACCAGTGGCTGCTAGCTGTGTTGTTCAAGCCAGCGTGCAAAAGCCCAATCCAGCCACTGAGTTAATGCAGTGATATCGTCTGCGTCGACGGTTGCGCCGCCCCAAATCCTTAATCCCGGTGGGGCATCGCGATAAGCGCCAATATCAAATGCGGCCGCTTCTTCACTGAGCCAGGTGGTCATTTGTTTTACTGCGTCACGCTTTGCTGCATCATCTAACTCGGCAAATTTTTCATGGGTAATCTTCAAGCACATCGACGTGCTTGAGCGAGTAGCGGGATCGCTTGGGAGCCAATCAATCCAATCTGTTTTTTGAATCCAGGTATCCAATGCGTCTTTATTGGCTTCGCTTCGAGCAATTAGTGCTTGAACACCGCCAATGTTGTCAGCCCAATCCAATGCCGAATGCAAGTCGGCAACTGCAAGCATGCTGGGCGTGTTTATCGTGGCACCTTTAAAAATACCGGCATTTAATTTCCCGTTTTTCGTTAAGCGGAAAATTTTCGGCATCGGCCACGGTGGTGTGTAGGTTTCTAGGCGTTCAACCGCTTTTGGTGACAGTGCAAGCATGCCGAACCCGGCTTCGCCGCCTAACACTTTTTGCCAGGACCATGTGACCACATCGAGTTTGTTGAAATCCATGTGCATGGAGAATGCAGCGGACGTGGCATCGCATAAAACCAAACCTTCCCGAGAGTCGCTGACCCAGTTCAGGTTCGGTACGCGCGTGCCGCTGGTGGTGCCGTTGAATGCAAACACAACATCGCGTTCAGTGCTGACTTGCGATAGATCCGGTAGTTCGCCATACGCTGCTTTGAAGTAGTTGACGTCGTTTAGCTTAAGCTCGTTTTGAATATCTTTTGCCCAGTCGCTGGAAAAGCTCTCCCAGGCCAATACGTCAATGCCGCGGGCGCCGAGCAGGGACCACATGGCCATTTCAAATGCGCCGGTGTCTGATGCCGGCACGATACCCAGCTGCCAGTCGTCGGGCAGACCTAGCAACTGCGCAGATCGATCGATCGCTGACGCAAGGGACGATTTCGGGCCGGAAGCGCGATGACTGTAGCCTAAATGTTGTTGATTAAGCGAGTTTGCTGACCAGCCGGGGTGTTTTTTACACGGGCCAGACGAAAAGCGAGGATCGGCTGGGCGCACAACGGGTGTGCCGGCCGTTCCCGAAGGAGACGTGCTCATGATGTTTAACCTCTAGTTAAGTGGCGGTTTGCGCCGCCGTCGCACGATTAAAGATACAGCAATCAGAAAAAATTTCAACAGTGGGGTCTAGCAGATCTATGTCCCGCATGTCACTAATTGTGAGAGTCAGTGTTTTTCACCGGCGTTATTGTGCGCGAATTGATGGCGGAAAATTGATTGAATTTTGACGGTGACTGTCAGCGAATTGTTTTTGTTTTTTCGTCGAAATGAAGGGCCAAACTTCTTTAGCGTTTAGCCGCAATTAATTTGCGAAACGCTTCTGATTTCTAACAAAAATAGCGCTGTAATAACACGCTTTGCATTAGTCGGAATCGGTATTTTTCAAAACGAATGAACCTGCTTAAAAGGTATGTTTTTAGCAATTATGAGTACACATATCATTGTTGTAAATCCATAAATTGGATGCGAGCGCGGATGTTCGTAGGCGCAACTGTGGTTTTGGATGGAGTCCAATGGATAAGTTTAAACCCATAAACATATTTGCCTGTGTGAGTGCATCGTATGTTCGGAGTAAGGTAGCGGTTTGCGCTGCGCTTGTGTTCCTGGCAGCACCGAACCTGACACAAGCAGCTTCGTTAAACCTTGGCCCCTTGGGCGAAGGGGTAATTACTGGTTCAGAACCGTTCAATACGTCTGGACAATGTCATCAGCCTGGTGATGATTGCGGCAGTAAGGATCTGCGTGTCCGAACCGGCGATCTTGTGCAGTTTATGTGGTCGATCACTGCGAACGATATCGCAGCCGATGTCAACCCGTTGAGTGCGGTTATTATGGAGCAAACATTGCGCTCCAGTGACAATGCCGTTGTCACTTTTGATCGCGTGCCAACTATCTGCTTACCACCACCGGCAGGACTAGGCGGAACGAATCCTATTTCATCTATTGTAAATAACAGCGATGGTTCGCATACGCTTATTTGTAATTTAGGGACGATGGGCAGCGGGGAACAAAAATCTTTTTCGGTGCCAATCAGGCCCAGTGCGAGCTCAGAGGATGGGTCTTCCTTTACGTCGCAGCAAAAAGTTTATGCGTTAAATGATGCCGGTAAAAAAATAATTCCCGATCAAACTTACAACGATACCAATACCTATACCATTTCAGCTGCACCTGCGTTTGATTTAATGGCCGATCGCTCAGAGTTATTTCAGGGCCAACGGATTGAATTTGATATGGGTTTGGGTGACGGACCCGAGCCTGGCTATATAGTCAATTTAAGCGCTCATATTGCAGCAGATGAATTACGGGGTGCGAAAGGTTTGGCGGCGTTAGGTAGCCATGCTCACTTTAACCTTGATCTATCAGCTACATTAAAAGACGGTGTGACACCGTATGATCTTCCTTTTTCCATCGTTGAATGTCGCCCGAACTCTATTCCAGCGCCGAACTCGGTTTATGGCAACGAACAGATAGCCATTGATGAATCAATCAATCGAAAGGTCATTGACTCTGGTAGTTGTGTAATAAACGGTGATCATGTCAGCGGCTACAGGTTAAACCTATTCGATCTTGTGTCTGATGCTAAGCGGTTCCCGACAGAGTCCATTGGTGGGCAGTCACTTGCTTTGGGGCCATACTTTATCGCAGCTTATCAAATAAAAGCTTTCATACCTTTTAGCGCAATCGAAGCGTCTGACGGTGATTTGTCAGGGAATGGTGGCGCTCTCAATGTGAGCACATGTTTTACAGAGTTCGACCCGAATAGTCGTAGCGGGGTATCGAACTACGGCGATGGTGTTGAGCCGGGCTTCAATGGTGCATTGATGCCTGATGGTAGTGCCAGCAACAATTGCGCTGGTCCGCTAACGTTAAAGCTAACTGTTGGTGGAGGATTCAATCACCGGCTCGTCAAAACCGTTGATGATTTTGGCGAGTACACGCTTGCCCCGATGATCGATGTGGAGCACACCGGCAACACTGCAGTGCAAGTTGGGACGGCTTACGCTCACATGGAGCGTTTTATCAATGATGGCAGCAAGCCACTGCAAAACTTTAAGGCCTGCTTTAAATTTGACAACACGGTTTCAGAGTTGGTCGATGCAAGTCAGGTAGGTGCCAGTGCGGATCAATATGCGTTCATAGCGCAGGATAAATCAGGTGACTTCGATGTAGCAGCATGGCGTGTTGAGTATGGCATTGCGGATTTTAACGCTGATAATCCGTTGGATTACAACGCTGACGGAACACCTGATTTTGATGCCAGCAGTGGTCGATATTTTGGTACCTGGGATGCAATGCGAGACGCACGATGTGTGGATTCCATGACTAAAAACTGGGTTAGCGATCCGGCCGACATTGGCGCTCAAAATGTCAACGTTGTTAGATTCGTAGGGCCAGTTGTTAATCCAGGTCAAACTTTCCGGGCATTATTGCCATTACGCATGCGTAGTTTTTTCAATGGTGGTCCGCACAGTGGCAAAGCGATACCGGTTGGAACCGTTGCCGCGGCAGTCAGTAGTTTTCGTTCAGATGAATTTTATCCCGAATGGCGTCCTGTAATGTATTCACCTGCACCAGAGTCCAGCCATGGCGATGGTGATCGCGTGACGTTCACAAGAGTATCGGTGGACGCAACCTTATCCAGTCAATTGCCATTAGCCGCTGCAGGTGAAACGAAATCTGTACTGGCTGGCAACGATGTCGTCTGGCAGTTGAATGCGAGTGTAAAGTCGAACTTGCCCGTTGGTGGGACTGCATTGGGGTTGCAATTAGTGCAAGTGTTACCGCTTGGTTCTTCCTACAACAAGAGCTGTAGTCAACAAATGCCTAATGGCATAGGGCCCACTCGCATTCGATACAACATCCCTGACAAGGGTCAACAAACCTTGATCTGGAATTTGGGTGATGTACATTCTACCGTGGCTCCAGAACCGATACACGTTTGTACGACAACAGAGTCGTTTGCAAATGATGGCGAAGTTATATCGTCAACAGTTTTTGCACAGGCTAACAATGCCACGCCATCAGAAAAATCGATACACACCATTGCCTTGGGGCAGGCTGGCTCGGTGAAAGCAGCAGTTGCAGTGGATGTGATGCAAGACAACTTAGACGATGATCAAGTGCATACATTGAGTTGGATGAATTTTTCACAAACAGACGTGTTTGAAAAACCAGTTGTTATTAATGTGTTTGCGTATACAGGGGACGAAGCAGGTCTGTCATCCAGACACCCGGGCTCAACCTTCTCGGGAACCTTACAGTTGCAGCAAGAACCTGTTGTGCAGTTTTTTGATGGGAGCGCACCGTTACCGGGCGAAAATGTGATTGGTACGCTTTTCTATACGGGCGACGCACCAGCATCGGTTGATCACAATGCGCGTACTAATAATAATCGTTGGTGTGTTTATGAAAACAAGCAATTTAAGCCACTTGGCAATGCTGGTGATTATTGTCCGAAGACCTTGCAAGATGTAACCGCCATAAAGTTTCATTCGAACTATGACTTAGGCCAGAATGGTACTCCGCAACAAGGTGTCAAGATTCAGTATACCTTGGCTGCGAGTGGTAACAAACCTGGCGAGCAGTATTCGAATGTGTTTGGACTTGCGTCTACGAGCTTGCCCGATGATCAGTTGATTAAAGGGCGTGTTGCAACTGTAACAACCACGTCTTATTCCATTGGCGACTTTGTGTTTGTTGATGTTAATCAAGACGGTAAGTACACACGTAACGTGGACGTCACGGCACCTGATGGCTTGCAATTGGAATTACGCAATAATAATAATGATGCAGTTATTGGCAGTACCCACACTAAAGCTGGATTATTTGTATTTGATCTGCTACCTGCTGGTGATTACTACGTGCAAATTCCAGCGCATCAATTCACACCAGGTCAACCTTTGCATGGCTGGAGTGCCGCACCCAATGGACAACCAGCCAGCGCTAATGGAAACCATACAACAGATCATTCGGCTATTGTTGATGGTGAGGTCGAATCGACTGGTATTCGTACCTCTGTTGTTACCTTGGCATCAGATGAACTTTTAAATCTGACGATCGATCTTGGTTTGGTCAGCGGCGATGCTGACGGTGATGGTTTGCCTGATATTCTGGAGTTTGGTAGTAATACACTGAGTCACTTTGTTGATTCCGATTCCGATGGTACGCCAGATTATCAGGATACCGATTCTGATAACGATGGTATTAATGATGCGCAGGAGGCTGGTGAGCTAGCCTCATTCGACGCTGCGTTACTCGCAGCAGCAATAAGCGACTCATTGGAAGCCGGTGGTTTTCATCTAGCTGCCGGTGAACGAAGCATCAGAGACCTATTTCAGTTGGCTGTTGTAGACAGCGATTCAGATGGCATTGCAGATTATCTGGATATTGATTCTGATAACGATCTTATTCCGGATGCGATAGAAGTCGGTAGTGCGTTCGGGGTCGCTGTTGATAGTGATGACGATGGAGTGCCTGATTATCTTGACAACGACAGTGATAATGATTCTGTCAGCGACACTATTGAATATTTTAAAACACTAACACCCGAAGACACTAATGGAAATGGCATTGTTGATGTTTACGATGTGATGATAACAGGTGGTAATGATGAAAACGGCGATGGTATAGATGACCACTTCGGTTATGTTGATAGTGGCGAGAGCGCACCATTAAACACTAATAATTATGCAGCCGTGCCAAACACCAGCGACAACAACCTAGTTGGTGCTACTAACCCTGACTGGATGCAAGCCAATCCTGATACAGATGTTGATGGTATACCGGATTGGTATGAGGGCACAGCTGATACTGACAGTGACGGTGTTCCTGATTACTTGGACCTTGACTCTGATGACGACTCAGTACCCGATGCGGTTGAATCGGGTATACCAAGTACAGACCATGCATTTATAGCGGTTTTAGACACCGATGGAGACGGTGTCGACGACTACCGAGATTTGGATTCTGATAATGATTCTATTCCCGATGCCGTAGAGGGCGCTATTGATACGGATGGCGATGGCATTAGAGACTTTTTAGATACCGACTCTAATAACGATACGATCAGCGACGCTGAGCAGGGTACAGCGGACACCAATGGCAACGCAGTTCAAGACCGACTTGAGCTTGCCTTTAGTGAATCGGACGACCTGTCAAACGCGTTAACATTCTACTCGTTAGTCTATGTTGTATCTGCCGCTGATTCAGATGGTGACGGTATTAGCGATGATGTTGAAAACGCCAGCAGTAAAGCGGCTATCGAAATAGCCATCATTGCTGGAGCCGAGAATGCTGCTAATGCACCCCAAGTACAACAAGCGCTTGACTCAGATAATGATGCAATTCCTGATAGGCTCGATCTGGATTCTGACAATGATGGTATCCCAGATATCCTGGAAGCCGGCCCTTACCCAGCAAACCCTGCCGATACGGATGGCGACGGTATTATCAATTCATTAGATCTAGATTCTGATAACGACGGCATCCCTGATTCAGTTGAATCGTATGACTTACTCGAGGGGAATCTGGCGGATACGGATACTGATGGCACACCGGATTATCTTGATCTGGATTCTGATAACGATCTTATTCCAGATGCACTGGAAACCAACGGGGATGCGGACGGTGACGGCATTCCAAATCGGCAGGATCGAGACAGTGATAATGATCGACTGCCAGATCTGCTAGAGCAAAGTTTTGATACCGACGGCGATGGTATTGCTGATTATCAAGACTCTGATTCCGATGGTGACTCGGTGCCTGATGTGATGGAAGCCGGACAAAACGATATGGCGGGTACACTGACTTTAGTCAGAGACTCTGATGCAGATGGCATTGCCGATTTTCGGGATTTGGATTCTGATAATGATGGTATTGCGGATGCTATTGAAGCAGGAGCACGAACGTTAAGCGCGGGTACACCTGGCTTTTATGAGTACATACTGATTGATACCGATCAGGATGGTATTCCGGACTTGATCGATCTTGACAGTGATAACGATGCCATACCTGATGCGATCGAAGGTAGCAAAGATACCGATGGCGATGGCATTAGAGATTTTTTAGATACCGATTCGAATAACGATTCGGTCAGTGATGTTGAACAAACCAATGCAGATAACAATGGCAATGCAATTCCAGATCGGCTGGAAATAGCCAACACCCAGTTGCCGGCAAGAGCTAGCTCACCTGTTTACCTTGTATCGGCTATTGATTCAGACGGAGACGGCATCAGCGATGAAGTTGAAAATGCGAGCAGCAAAGCTGCATCCGAATTGGAAGCGACTGCCGGTTCAGATAGCGTGAGTAACGGCGCCGCGGATGCGGGTAATCGTGATTCAGATAATGATGGTATCCCGGATAGGTTCGATTTGGATTCTGATAATGATGGCATACCTGACATCCTGGAGGCAGGGCCAGACAGTTCAAATCCGGCCGATACAGATCGTGATGGTGTTATTAATTCGCTGGATCTGGATTCAGATAACGATGGCATTCCTGACTCAGCCGAATCCTACGACTTACTTAACGGGGAGCTGGCTGACTCCGATGCCGATGGTACGCCGGATTATCTCGATTTGGATTCAGATAACGATTTAATACCCGATGCGTTGGAAACTAATGAAGATGCAGACGGTGACGGTATTCCAAATCGTCTCGATCTTGATAGCGATAATGATCAAGTACCGGACCAGCTAGAAAAAGGTTTTGACGCCGACAGTGATGGAATCGTTGATTTCCTTGATACTGTAGATAATCGTCCACACGTCATGAACCGTCCCAATTCCGAAAAACAGTTGAATTCAAATGCCAACGCTAGCATCAATATCGATACAAACGCAGAATCGAACTCGAGTTCAAAAACATTGAGTCAGGATTCTGATGGCGATGGTATTTTTGATTCACTCGAAGGTGAGGGCGACTTTGACAAGGACTTAATACCGAACAAGTTCGATTTAGACAGTGATAACGATGGCATATTGGATAGATTGGAATCGGTCGGTAAAGTCAGATTGCTCGACAGTGATGGTGATGGATTGCCTAATGTGTACGATCGAGACAGCGATAACGATGGGATTTCAGATACAGCGGAGTCAATCGGTCCCAATTTTGATTTGAATGTGGATGGCGTTATTGATGATTTCCTGGATTTAGATTTGAATGGTGTTGATGACGGTATAGATGCCATACCGGCAGTGCTGACCAATGCTGACTACGATGACATTCCCGATTACCTTGATATCGATTCTGATAATGATGGTACGTTTGATCTTGTTGAAGCAGGCGGAGTCGATCTAGATAACGATGGTATTTTGGATAGCATGGTCGACATCGATAACGATGGTATCCCGAACTTCATCGATGTCGATTTTACTGTTGGAAACGATGCGGATGGCGATGGAATTGACGACGTTGCTGATGTGGATTTCATTGATGGGGCGCTCGATGATGATGACGATGGCATTGCTAATGCGTTTGACATCGACAGTAATGGTGACGGTTTCGCAGATAGGGATAAGGATCCCTCTATGCCGGGGGCGATATGGCCAGACAATAACCTTGATTCCATACCGGATATTAAGCAGCAAGGTAATTCGCCAATAATCCAGAATAATGTATTGATAACAACGGGCTTGGACGGGCAAGGGCTGGGCTGCAGATTCTCTTCAAACAAGGCTGAAAAATCGGACCCATCATTATTGATAATTTTGCTTGCTGCTTTCATTGTGCTGCTATGCGGCTCACAAACACGAGTTGGGCGAAGTTCGTTTTCTGGCCAAACCTAACTGTGTCAGCGAATTTGTAACAGAAAAATCCATCCTCAGCATACTGGGGCAGTTTCATATGCTTTAGAATGCGGGCATTGTTTCAATGCCGTCAGCGAACCATGGAATTTATAAAACACTACCTCGATATTACCGTTTTCGGCGTGCTCGGTCTGATGAGCATTGTGGCCTTGGCGTTGGTTATCGAACGGTACCTTAGCTATGGTCGGATTCGTGTGCAGCGATACGCGCACATAGAGAGCTTAAAGCTGGATATCAATAAAGGGTTACCAATGATCGCTACCATTGCGTCCAACGCCCCGTATGTTGGGCTACTTGGAACCGTTTTTGGCATCATGATAACTTTTTACGATATTGGTCAAAGCGGGCAAATTGATACTAACTCAGTTATGGTTGGATTAGCTCTGGCCCTGAAGGCTACCGCACTGGGTTTGTTAGTTGCGATACCCGCGATGTTTTTTTACAACCTTCTGGTTGCAAAAGCTGAAACGATTATTTCGCATTGGAAGATTGAGCATCAAACAGCTTCGATCATGACGAATTAAGTCATGAAGAAATTTGATTCAATTAACGTCATTCCGTTTATCGATATCATGTTGGTGTTATTGGCCATTGTGTTAACCACGGCCACGTTTGTAGTCAACAAACAACTCGACATTACGTTGCCGGTTTCCAGTAGCAATCAAGCTGTGGACAGTGTAAACAAGCTTGAAATAGCGGTGGATAGCGAAGGTTTAATTTACATTGACGGCGTCATGACCTCTTTAGATAATGCCGAATTGCAATTGAGGACGGTAACAAAGGATACACCGATATCATTGCTTATTGACGAGGCAGCAGAATTTAAGAGCTTTATTTCGGTAGTTGATCTGTTAAAGACGCTGTCGCTGGATAAAGTGTCAGTTATAACCAGGACGCGTAGTTGAACGCACGCGTTGTCGGAGTCCTGCTATCC
>CAYMHU010000059.1:0-21929 GCA_964390335.1 uncultured Granulosicoccaceae bacterium
ATCATAAAGCCGTCGTCATTCGCGATGGCTGCGCCACATGTCTCAATTGTGGCGACTCCAAGTGCGGCTAAGCTTTAAGAAGCACGTTTTGCGTGCCGGTAAATGGGCGCAAATCGTTCACTCAGGAAGCTAACCCTGGTATCACAGCAACGGTTAAAATTGGCGACTTAATGGCTGTAACACTGCTGTAATAATTTTCTAAAACACTTACAATTATTCCCCCGGTCATCGACTCCAACAGAATGTCGAGCCATCCTTGGTGAGAAAAACATATGAAATGTCACGGCTGCAACTCCAGCATGATTCTGGATAAACAAGAATCCGGCGCTGGCTCCAACACCCAGTGGCACCGTTGCCCTGTTTGTCGCAAGGTCCGTCTAACAAGCCAGCCGGCAAGCACTGCTAGTCAATCTTCTTATAGTCGTAGCGTCGGCAAATCGAGCAGCCAATCCAACGCTCGTAATCGAAAAGGCACACCAAACTTCGCATGAGTGAACTTCAATTATCAGCACAGCTAGTCAAGGATCTTCAGGCGGTACTTATTCAACACGATGACAGCGCCAGCGACCCTGGGATCACATCTCAATATTTGTGTGCTGTTGTCGGCTTTTTAATGGGTCAACAGAATATGCCGCAAGAACAAAAAAGCGAAATTATCGATAACCTCGGTGCTTTCATTAAACACGTTGCCGACGATGTAGGTAAACAATCGGCACCACCACCGCCTCCTGCTCAGGAAGCCTTCGGAATTTGGAAACCAAAATCATGAGCCAAGCAACAGCACGACACATCCTGGTAGACAGCGAAACCCAATGCCAATCGATTATCGATGAAATCAAAGGCGGCGCAGACTTCGCTGAGCTTGCCAAGCAACATTCATCATGCCCATCCAAGAACGACGGCGGCAATCTGGGCACATTTGGTCGAGGCCAAATGGTTGCAGAATTCGACACTGCGTGCTTTGAAGGCGAAGTCAATCAAGTACAAGGACCAATCAAAACGCAATTCGGTTATCACGTCGTGCAGGTAACGGAGCGTACGTAAGTTCAGTTTTCAACGCAATACCGCTAAATAAAAACCCGCTGCTGGCGGGTTTTTTTGTGCCTGCAATGATGCACAGACTCACTCTTCAATGACTAAATCACTGTTTTTACTGGTTGAGTTTGGATCGACCCAATCGTCAGGCATTTTCATGAGCGCGTCTTCCACAATCCAACTCGGCACGCCGTCGACAATATATAGCCAGGTGCCATTAACCGTTTTGAATTCACCGGTTGCTACATGCAGGGTTTCAACACTGTTTTTAAAATTTAAATCCTGAATAACATGCGCGGTTTCTGTCATTTTGCGTATGACCCGCTCACCGATTACAAATTTATTCCCCATTAATCCACCCAATTGCAGCACTGCCAGACATAACATTCACAAGAACTAGATTAATAAAGCAATCTGTGGACCCGCTGGTACGTTATCGACAGCGCACTGCCAATAGCGACGGAATTCCAGGCAAAAAAAAGCCCCTCATAGGAGGGGCTTTTTTCGAACTTAAAGCTAGCTAGATAACAATCTTAGAAAGATTTGGCTAACTGGATACGCCAGTCAGAAGAATCTTCACCGTTGTTATCACGTGAGTTGATTCGAGTGCTGATTCCTAATCCACCACCTAGGTCGTAGCCAGCATCAAAACGAATCTTAGTGTCTTCAGCGTCTTGCTGCTGAGAGAAAGTTAGTCCTAAAGAGACACCAGAGATTGAGTAACCCACTTTAGCAGCAACAACTGTATCGTCATCAGCATCACCTAACTGGCTGAACTGTAGAGCGATAGACGCACCAGCGTATGCAAACGAAGCTGTTGCACCGATGTTAGTGTTTTCGTCCAGGTCTTGCATACCGATACCTAAACCTAAACCGTTCCAGCTGAATTTAGCACCTGCAGCGATCAGATCTTGGTTAGGAGCAGGAGAGTAAGACACACCGACTGTAGCGCCACCGAAAGAACCGGTGTAGCCGATACCCGCGTTTACATCAGCGCCCATGTCGTGAAGGTCGATACCTTGACCAAATTCACCAGCGTTTGGTACTTCACCCATACGGAAGTCACCGAAACCGCCTTTGATACCAACCCAGACTTGGTCATCACTCTGAGTATCGTCACCAGATAATGAATCAAGGTTCAGACGCATGCTGCCGTAACCAGTTAGGCCGTTGTTCATCGCTTGTGAACCAGCGAATGACATACGAACGTCACCGTTAGTTACGCGAGCTTCACCAGCTTCGAAAGGTTCGCCGTTGGCATTAGGCACTTGCTCTTCGCTGTCACTACCAGAAATACGAACCTGCACAACACCGCCTAGGGTAGTTGTTGCAGAAGCCATCATAGGTGCTGCAGCAATACCTGCGATTGCTACGGCTAGTACTGTTTTATTAAGTTTCATTTAGTTTTCTCCAATCAAGATAATTGCTGTTAGACCTTTACGAACCGTGTATTGGTTATGCAACTCTAGTCTGAGTGTCAGAAAAATGCAACAACAATAGACATTTTTACCAACAAACGGTCAAGAGCTATACCGCACGAAAAAAAGTGTAGAACAGAAACAACAGTTGGCTAGGCATAAAGCAAATAATTTCGCGCTTTTTACACAATGTGGTTTTTTTGCAACACTTTGCTGCTTTTAAGCCAATTAGTGCCGCCAACAGAGTTCTGCACAAGATGGGATTGCTGTGCACAAAAAAGGCCCCTACCGGGGCCTTACTGCCATTATGCTGGTTTTTTCGTGAGACCTTCACATAGTTGGCGTACTACGTGACTTTCGATTGACTCTTAGAATTTTTTTCAGGTTTTTTGGAATTTTTAGTGTCTTTGCGTGCACTTTCGGCATCTTTTGTCGACTCTGACTCCGCCGATGACTGCCCGGAATTAGATTTTTTATCTTCCGGTAGCGTAATGTTCAATTCAAGAACATCACAATTTTCTTGTGTATCCAGCTGAACCACGACCTGATCTTCACCAACACTGACGTATTTTTTGATCACATCCAGGATGTCTTGCTTTAATTTCGGCAAGTAATCCGGACCATTTCGCCCTGTTCGCTCGTGCGCAATCAGCACCTGTAAGCGATCTTTGGCCACCTTGGCAGAGCGATCTTCACTCCGGCTACGGAAAAAACTGAAAATGCCCATGTCTTTATCCAAATATGCGCTTGAGAAACCCTTTCTTCTGGGCTTCAATGAACCGATGTGGCTTAGCTTCACCCAGTAAACGATCTATCGCGTCTGAGTATGCCTGGCCTGCTTCACTTGCGGGATCGAGAATAACGGGCTTACCCGAGTTCGACGAGTCCAACACCGTTGGTGACTCTGGAATAATTCCCAATAATGGGATGGCCAGCAACTCGACGATATCGTCGACACTCAGCATTTGGCCGTCTTTAACCCGGTTAGGGTTGTACCGCGTGATCAACAAGTGCTCACCTACCGGATCTTCGTTCATCTTTGCGCGTTTGGACTCACTTTGCAGAATGCCGAGTATACGATCGGAATCGCGCACCGAGGAGACTTCAGGGTTAGTTGTGACAATAGCTTCATCAGCAAAGTACAAGGCCATTTTTGCCCCTTTCTCTATCCCGGCCGGCGAATCACAAATAATGTAGTCGAAGTCGCTTTTTTTCAGTTTGTGCATGACCCGCGCAATGCCTTCAATGGACAAAGCATCTTTATCACGTGTTTGCGATGCTGGCAAAATGTACAAGTTATCAATGCGCTTATCTTTAATAAGCGTTTGATGCAGGCTGGACTCCTGATTAACCAGGTTTACCAAGTCGTACACTACCCTGCGTTCGCATCCCATGACGAGATCGAGATTGCGTAGGCCAACATCGAAATCGATTACGACGGTTTTGAAGCCACGCAGGGCTAAACCCGTCGCAATAGATGCGCTCGTGGTTGTTTTACCGACCCCGCCCTTTCCCGAGGTCACAACGATTGTCTTGGTCAAGCTATCACTCCCAATAAATTTGTTTCTTAAGCACTACTGCGGCAATTTTTACAACGGCTCTATTTTGAGCTTGCCTTTGTCTAACCAAATTTGCGCGGGTTTGCCGCGTAGATCTTCTGGTATTGATTCCAATACCTGATAGTTACCCGCCACGGAGACTAACTCAGCCTCCAGTGATTGGCAAAATATTCGTGTTGCTGTATTGCCGGATACGCCGCACAACGCTCGGCCTCTTAGCGGGCCGTAAATATGAATATTATGATCAGCAACGACTTCCGCACCGGGACCAATTTGCCCCATAACGATGAGATCGGTGTCGCGAGCGTACAATTGCTGACCCGACCGCACTGGTCGGTTAACGAACATTGGTTCTTTTATGACCACCTCTACCTGCTTAGCACTGGCTAATTCAGTTAAGGTGTCTTTTGATGACCCATTGTTCGACTTTTCGGTTGAATATCCCCCTACCAGCCCTGTCGGTTTTCTTGCTGACTTAGCATCTGACTTGCTTTCTTTTTTATCATCGGCCTTGTTATCCGTTTTGTTGCCCGACTTATCATCAGACTTGGCCGAATCACCAGAACTTTGCCGCTTAACGCTGCCTTCTATTAATGGTAACTCGATTGACGACACAATCGGTGAAGATTTATCCATGACACTGACAACAATTGGAACAAGTTTGTGCGAACGCACGCGCTCAATGATGTCAGATGCGTTAATGTCACTATCAGCGTCGTAATCTTCTTCTAAAACGCTCAAATCGAGTACAACTGGCGTATCTTTAAAAAAGCCCGGTGCCTGTTGCACCTTATCGGCTAATTTCTCATCAATGACGTCCAAGTCTGCGGTGTGCAGCTTTAACGACATGAAGGTAAACAGCCCACCTTTTAGCTCGATCTCGATGTTGCCAGACACTATAAATAATTTCCGTAGCGGTTAAGCGATAATGCAGATATAAAGTGCCAATTCTAAAGCAATTACATGACAAACACGAAGCGGCTTCTTTGTTTATACCGATTAAATCTGATGTAACTTGATTGATTACGGGTCAATAGTGACAACGACGCAGGACGACTCAATAAAAACCAGAAAAATCATTCATGTTGACATGGATGCTTTTTACGCAACTGTAGAACAAAGAGACAACCCGGCATTAAGAGGCAAGCCGGTTGTGGTTGGTGGCAGGCCTAACGGCCGAGGTGTTGTTGCTGCGGCCAGCTATGAAGCACGAAAATACGGCATTCGTTCTGCAATGCCCAGCCGTGAAGCCAGCAGGCTGTGCCCGCATGCCGAATTTGTTAAACCTCGTTTTAGCGAGTATCAGGCAGCCTCGAAACAAATTCATGCGGTGTTCAAAGAATTTAGCAGCCTGATAGAACCCTTATCATTAGATGAAGCCTACCTGGATGTCACGGAGGCAACGATGCTCAGCGGTTCAGCCGTTCGCATTGCCGCCGAAATTCGTTCAATTATTTACCAACGCACTCGACTAACCGCATCGGCAGGGATTTCGTATAACAAGTTCCTGGCAAAGATCGCATCCGATTTGAACAAACCCAATGGCATGTACACCATCCTGCCCGAAGACGGTGAGGCCTTTGTTGCCGGATTGCCCATTGGCAAATTTTACGGTGTGGGTAAAGCGACCGAGATGCGCATGCATGAGCTGGGCATCATGACCGGTGCTGACCTTAGGCAATGGACACTCGATGAACTATCGCTCGAGTTTGGCAAAAGCGCGCAATACTATTACAACATTGCACGCGGTATTGATAACCGCCCGGTTCGCACCAGCCGAACACGCAAGTCGATTGGTTCAGAAACCACGTTTGGCGAGAACTTAACGCAAGAGTCTGAGATGCTTAAGGTACTACAGCGTTTAACAAAACATGTGCTAGCTGAGGCTGAAGCCAAGCAGCTACGTGCAACCACGTTAACTGTGAAACTGCGCTTTGCTAACTTCGATACTTTTACACGCAGTCATAGTCAGCCTGGCGGCATTCCACACGAAGCAGCCGCACTTCGAATGTTGCCGTTTTTATTGCAGCGTGCGTTAGCAACGCAGGCAGGAGCATCAGTGCGCTTGCTGGGAGTATCGCTAAGCGGACTGGGACCTATCGATGATGACAATACGCAAACGCAGTTAGAATTACTGCTGTAAAACAGCTTAAGCGCTTAGCACTAAATCAGGAAATGTGGTTGCTGGCATTGGCTCACATAAAAAGTAACCCTGCACCCGATGGCAACCCAAGGCCGCAACCATATCAAACTGCTGCTGATCTTCAATACCTTCTGCAACAACGTCGGCACCGATACTGTCAGCGATATCAACAATAGCGTGGATAATATCCTGACTACTGTTGTTGGTGGTAACGTCCATCACAAACGCACGATCAATCTTAATTTCGTTTATGGGGTAGTCGCGCAATTCCAGCAACGAAGAATAACCAACGCCAAAATCATCGATGGCGATCTTGACGCCGATGCTTGTGAGTTCATGCAACATTTTCTTCATTGCATTGGAATCGCCGAACACGGCTGTCTCCGTAATTTCAAGACATAAGCAAGCAGGGTCGAACTTCGTGTTGTGCAGCACCTTGGCTACATCGCGTACCACTTTGCCACCTTCAAACTGCTTGCGCGATAAATTCACCGACAAAGTTGGTGGCGACATACCAAAGCGCGATAAACGTTGATAATCGCTGATGGCCTGACGCAATACCCAAGCACCAATCGGTTTAATGCTACCGGACTGCTCGGCTATATCAATAAATTCTATTGGTGATACTCGCCCGAACTCAGCACTGTTCCAGCGCAGCAATGCTTCCATACCACACGTCATGTTAGTGGCAATATCAACTTGTGGTTGATAATACAAAGACAATTCGTTTTTGGGTATGGCCTGTTGCAAGGCGACTTCAAGTTGATGGCGGCGTTTAAACTCCAACTGCTGTTCACTGTTGTATACAACCAGCGTGTTGTTCCCCAATCGCTTTGCATGCGCACAAGCACTATCGGCACAGGTTAACAACGTGGATACGGTATTGCCATGCTCGGGCGCAAACGCGATACCCACGCTGGCGCGCACTGGAACGTTAATCGTGTTCACATTCAAGCCATGACGCAACGTTGCCAGGAATCGGGCTACCCGCTGCTCGATCATGGCGCGTGCTTGATTGAATTCTAATAACACTGCAAATTCATCACCTGCTGTTCGGGCAATCACTGCATCTTCTGGCATGCAGTGTTGCAAACAAATTCCGGTTTGCTTCAACAGCTCGTCACCAATCTCACGTCCATAGATATCGTTGATCTGACGAAAGCTGCGCAGGTCCACAATGATTAGCGCCAGCTCATCTTTGGTTCGACTACATCGTTGCGCCAGCTCATTCAGTAATCGAGCACGATTGGGCAATGCAGTCAGTGGATCGCTTAATCGCGTGCTCATTCGATGCTTAGCACCGTAAACGCTAATCGCCGTTCCACCATCGTCGGTCGGTCGCTCTTTCACCAACAACGATCGTCGACCGTAGCTCGGCAATTCAAAGCTGATGGTTGAGTCCGGGTCGACAGCCGCTTCGAGGGCCTGATTACGGGCACGCTCAATGGCTAGGTTGTCCGGCGACAATTGCGCGTATAAATCGCTACTGGTGGTATCGGGGAATGTTGCGGGTGCCAGTTCCATTGGCAGCAAGCGTTTTAATTTCTGATTAACCGCCGTCAACTGACCTTTAGGATTAAAAATGGCAATGGCATCCGGTAACGCATCCAATACCACCTGAGATGTTGACTTGGCTTTATCACGGCGCTTTGCACTCAATCGAGTTAAACCCAAAAGGAGTATGAGGCCGGCAACCGCACCGCCAAAAGCCAATGGATTGGATTGCCACACCGTGCTCAACCAACTCCAACCATCGGTCACAATAGAAGGCAATCGGTCTGAGGAGATGGGCAACTCACTGAACATGTTGAGGCTCAGCATCTCTGCATTAGCAACACGACTCATCGACAGCAGGCCAACAAGTGAGCCCGCCTGCAACACGCTTCCAAGACTGAAAATCGATCTATTCAAAGTTTCGTTGTTTCAACTATCGCAGCGAACCCAGGCGCGAAAAAAAAGTTAGCTAATGAAAAATAGCAGATAGATCTGATAAGCAAAGGGGACAACGCGTTTTTATTCGCGTTTTATTTGTGCCTTGCTTTTTTTAAACGATGAACTAAGGGGTAGGAAAATCGATCAGGACTTCAGTGCAGAACCGCCTCGACACGGTGGAGACGCTGGCACTTCACCACCTCGCGCTGCCCACTCCTCCGGTGTATGAGTATGCAAACTTAACGCGTGTATTGAGCCAGACAATAACTCAGCCATGAGTTTGTTAACGCTGCGATGGCGCTTGATTAACGATTCACCTTCAAAATCCTGGCTCACAATAACCACTTTAAAATGAGACTCTGACCCATCAGGCACATTGTGCTGACTGCTCTCATTGATAACATCAAGGTACACAGGCTTCAATGCATCAACCAGAATATCGTTTATCGTGTGCGCCGTTGACATCTCAGGTTCCCATCGCAGCCGGAATTGGCGTGAGCTTTTCTCGCAGTCGTATTGGCTCTTTGGTTAAATGCCATTCATAAATTGTGGTGTAGGCCATGACTGCTCGCACATAGCGGCGTGTTTCTGAATACGGAATAGCATCTATCCACACATCTGCCGGCATGGTCTCGTTTGGCAACCAAAATTTCACCCGATGCGGACCGGCATTGTAGCTGGCGGTAGCCAACACTTGATGATCATCAAATTTATCCATAACGTGCCGTAGATAAAAGGTACCAAAACCAATATTGGTTTTCGCATCGGTTAAATCACCCCGCCAATTGCTGTCACCTTGTAGTCTGGCAACGTATTTGGCGGTTTTCGGCATCAGCTGCATCAACCCAATAGCCCCGGCACTGGAACGCACGTCGCGAATATAGCCGCTTTCACGACGCATCACGCCAAACACCCAGGCTTCAGGAATGGCATGTGCTTGCGCAGCGGCATCCACTTCATCTTGATACACCAATGGGAAGCGTGTGGTTAAGGCTTGTTTTTGTTCGGCGCGACCTGCGCTGAATATCGCACGATCAAACAGTTGCCAGCGTTCTGCAAGCACTGCCAATGCTGCTAGCTCTTCGGGCTCTGCACCATTCATTACACTGTTCCATTCACGCCGACCTTCCCAGGCAATATCCACTTGATAATATTCATGTGCTCTTATCAGCCGGGCATCCTGTTCAAATTGGCTGAGGATGCTGGTATCGACTTTAATCGGTTTGTTTTCTAATGCATAAGGACGGTCGAGCTTATCGGCAGATAAAAAGCCGTGATAACTTTGTAGTTGACTTAGCGTGTCGTAAATTTTATTGGCATGCTCTTGATGGCCGGACTCTTCCAGTGCGCGCGCCTCCCAATAAGCCCAATGATCTTCTTGTTGTTCTTCTTCGGGGAGTTTTTTAATACTGCGCAAGACTTCCTTCCAATCCTGATTAAACAGTGCGGCTCTGATACGCCACTCTTTGAGTTCAAGATCATCATCCCGCGCTGTTAGGCTATAAAGCGAATCATACGCTTCAGGCAAACGTCGGTAGGCCGCGCGCATAGCCAGTAGACGGTGCGTATCGTAGTATCGATCGTTATAGAAACGGTACTGTTTGTAGTTGTCCAACCAATAGGCCGTTGCCGCTATCGTGTCTTCTTTAGACCACTTCAACACCAAATCCACAAACGCTCGTCGATTAAACAAGCCATCCTTTTTTAGCGCACCAGACTTTAAATACTGTTCCGGCTTGTCACGCGCATCAATCCAGCTTTGGACTTGCTTGCGATCACGTGTACTCAAATACCCCAGCACCGGCTCAGCAAACTCAGGCTGACCCGCTTCAACAGCTTCAAATATGCGCTCCCAAATGGCCTTTACTGACGGCGTTTTGGCCTGCTCTAGTTTTACCAATAGATCGGCACATGCCTCAGGGTGTTTTTTGGCTTGCTTCCACAATTCCAGCGCAGCATCATCCAATGTGGTGAGTTGTCCGGTACTGGCGCGTGCACGCAACGTGGCGCAGGGTATATCGGATGCGAACTCCGATTCGCTCAAGGTTAAAAACAAGGGCCAGTTTTCCTGACTGGCTGCGGCAGACTGCAGTTGTCTGGTTAACTTGCCAGTAAGGCTGCGATCCGCAAAGTTTTGCTCGAACTGCGTAATATCGGCAGCGAGCTGCTTGGACGGTTTGGCCGACTTAATCCGTTGGTTTAGCTCTGCGTAATCGAGATAATGCGCAATAGGATAATCGGTGAGTTCTGCTCGCAACCGCTTGTAGGTCTTGGTGTTGCCTGCATCCAGCGCCGCCCGCGCTTCACTGAACACGCTGCGCTGCGTGCTGAATGTGTCAGTCACAGATGCACGCGATGGCGCATTCGAGCAAAGTACAAGCGTGACACACGCTAACGCGTGAAACGCAATGTTTGCGTTTTTAGTGATCATGGCTACTGGCTCTCACACCCAATCCGGCTTTGATATCAGCGTTTCGCGAAAAAGCGGATACAATTATGGTTATATTCAGAATTGTAGTACACGGAACAGGAAATGCCAGCCACCGAGCAAATTATTAATGTGTCAGGTTATCGGTTTATTGAGCTTGAAGAGCACGAGGAACTACCCGCGCTGCGCGATGCCATGCTGGAGGCGTTCAACGACATAGGCGTTAAGGGCACCATTCTAATTGCCCAGGAAGGTATTAATGCCGCATTCGCCGGTACTAGCGATCAAATTACCCGCGTACGCGCCTGGTTTGCAAACGATGCGCGCTTTGCCAGTCTGTGGTTAAAAGAAAGCCCGTCGCAAATATTGCCGTTCTCTAAACTCAAAGTGAAAATCCGCCCGGAAATCATCACCTTTGAGCCCAATTTGACGCATGCGCAGCGTATTTCACCAACAGCCACCCCTGCTCCTGCAATTGCGCCAAAAAAATTAAAAGAGTGGCTGGATTCCAATCGCGACTTTACGCTGCTGGATACACGCAATACCTACGAAATCGATTCGGGTACATTTGAAAAGGCAGTGGATCTCAACATTGATATCTTTAAGAATTTCACCAAAGCCGTGGACGATGCTGTTGCCAATGGCACGTTAAATACCGACGAGCCAGTGGTTACATTTTGCACAGGCGGAATTCGCTGTGAAAAGGCCGCGCCGTATTTGCTGCAAAACGGTTTTAAAGAGGTGTACCAGATAGAGGGTGGCATCCTCCATTATTTTGAGGAGTGCGGTGACGAACACTGGGACGGTAACTGCTTTGTGTTCGATGATCGCGCCGAAATCAACCCGGAGCTTGAACCTACGGGCGCTACCTTGTGCCACGAGTGCCACCGCGCCGTACCTGCAGAGCAAGTTTGCCCGTGCGACAAACCGCCGCCGCGATAAGTTGTGGCCGGTTTTATCGCTCGTTTTACGCTTCGCGCGTGGCCATCGAGATGGTGTAGCTCTGCCCCTGCTTCAATTTTTTGTAATTGCCGAACACATCGTTAAACGCCCGTTTTACGAATTGCCTTAGCCCGTTGATGGTCACCACTACAATGGTGGCGCCTGGCTGCATACGCGCAAATGCATCGTAAAACGCTATATAAAACATTTCGTTCCCGACTTTAGCCGGTAAATTAGAAACAACTAGCGTAAGCCCGGCATCCGTTGGTACTTCGCTAAAACCGTTGCTCAAATACACCTCAGCATTGCTAATATTGTTACGCTCGGCATTAGCTTTTGCATAATTGACGGCGATATAGTCCTTATCCACCAAGTGAACTTTGCCCAACGAGGCTTCTTTTGCAATTGCCAGTCCCAAGGGTCCGTAGCCACACCCCATATCGAGAGCTTGTTCGTCCTTCGCAATAGTCAGGTAGTCAAGCAACATCAACGTACCATCATCAATGGCCCGCGGCGAAAACAAGCCCCATGTGCTGTGCAGCGTTAACGGGTGCCCCAATAACTCGGCTTTCACCACTTGATCACAGCGCAAACGATCGACATCGGATGCTGTTAGGGCATTTGCGGGCATGGTTGAAATTTTTCTCAGATTGGTTTGTGTGGAATTTCACCGTGTAACAGGCGAATAGCACAAATTTAACCTAATTTCTTGCGCTATGCAGCGGCTTTAAGCTGCAAATATTTTCTGTTTTGGTTACAGTTCTTCGCTGGGGCGACGATGCTCAGGAGAAAATATTAATGCGCTTGATTTTACTAGGCTGTCCAGGTGCCGGAAAAGGCACGCAGGCGGGCTACCTCATTGAGCATTTCAACATCCCCCAAATCTCCACTGGAGATATGCTGCGCGCGGCAGTAAAAGCTCAAACCCCCGTTGGTATCGAGGCCCAAATAGTCATCGATCGCGGCGATCTGGTATCGGACCACATCATTATCAGTCTGGTCAAGGAGCGCATTGCAGAGCCTGACTGTGCCAATGGGTTCCTATTCGACGGTTTTCCTCGAACATTGGCGCAAGCCGATGCGCTGAAACACGGCAACATCACTATCGATGCTGTGGTGGAAATAGACGTTGCGCACGAAGAAATAATCAAACGCGTCAGCGGTCGGCGAGTGCACGCGGCATCCGGTCGCAGTTATCACGTCGAGTTTAATCCGCCCAAAGTAGCCGGCAAAGACGATGAAACGGGCGAGCCATTGGTCCAGCGCGAAGATGACCACGAAGATACGGTGCGGCACCGGCTCAATGTTTATGAAGACCAAACGGCCCCGTTAAAGGATTACTTTAAACAATGGTCTGATAGCGGCGCAGCCGATGCGCCACAGTACATTAAGGTTGATGGCCTTGGAGAAGTCACAGAGATTTTCGACAACATCATTGACCAGCTGACAAAAAAAGCCAGTTAAACGTTTAAGGCAGTTTTCATAGCCTGTAACGTAGCCTCCGGTTTTTCGGACATCATCATATGCCCGCAATCGTCTAGCAACAGCATTGAACCATTTAACCACTCTGTTAGTTGCTTACAGGCTTTAACCGGCGTCATCCTGTCTTCGGTTCCGCCAATAATAGTGGCGTGTATTTTCCCGGCAATCGATTCCGCTGCGGCTTTGCCATTTTGATATTCGTTACACGCATTTAAATCGTTATATAAAACGCCATCACCCGCCTGCTCCAACAGCGCTTCCATCGCGTTATACACATTAATTCCCGATATCGGATTGTGACCAATACGGGAACCGAATGCGTGTCCGAACATGTTGATCATATCGATAGCAGCATGATCATTGTTTTTAGCGGCGTCTAACAATGCTTCACCCACACTCATGGGCACGGCGCTACCTAGCAGCACCAACCGATTTACATGCCCGCTGTTTCTGGCCGCGGCCTCAAGCATGACCAACGAACCCATGCTATGACCAGCGTACGCAATGTTTTTATTAGACAGCGCCGAGTCCTTTGACAACGCGGCGACCAAGCTATTGACCCAATCGGCACAGTCTTCAATACTGGTTAATACTTCACCGTCGCTCGCGCCATGCCCCGGCAGATCGGGAATAATCAGGTTGAATCCTCGACGCGCAAAATAGCGACCCAATAACACCCATACCGTTCGGTTTAAACCGGCACCGTGTAATAACACCAGTGTGTCTAATCCTTTTTCCCACTCAGTGCCACCCGTGCTAACAAAGGTTGAGTAGCGATCATGCTTGATAATCATTGTGACGCCCTCTGTGCGCGTTTTAAGGCCTGTGATAAATCAGCCAGTAGATCCTCAACGTTCTCCAATCCAACCGACAACCGAACTAAACCAGGTGACACACCCGCATCAATTAAGTCTGCATCATCCATCCGAGAATGTGTGGTGCTTGCGGGATGAATAACCAACGATTTTGCATCGCCAACATTGGCTAAATGCGAAAACAATTGCAGGGATTCGATAAACACACTGCCAGCAGCGCGACCGCCTTTTAATTCAAAACCGAATACTGCACCACAACCTCTGGGTAAAAAGGTTTTCGCAAATTCATGATCGGGATGGGTCTTAACGGATGGGTGATGTACCACATCAACGGCATCATGCTGAGCCAAAAAATCAACAATTGCGTTTGTGTTTTGTACATGCCGATCCATGCGCATCGGCAAGGTTTCCAAACCTTGTAAAAGATGGAACGCATTGGTGGGTGACAAACTCGCTCCAAAATCCCGCAATCCTTCTTTGCGCGCGCGCATAATGTATGCATACGGCCCAAACTCCTCAACGAAATTCATGCCGTGAAAGCCAGCATAGTTTTCGGTTAGTTCAGGAAACCGGCCCGATTTTTCCCAATCGAATCGACCACCATCAACCAGCACGCCACCAATAGCAACGCCGTGTCCACCCATAAACTTGGTTAAGGAATGCATCACGATATCAGCGCCGTGTTGTATGGGGTGTAATAAATAGGGTGTACTTAGTGTTGCATCTACAACCAAAGGCAATCCTGCATCATGTGCAATGGCTGATACTTGGGGTATGTCTAACACTTCGCAGCGCGGATTGGCCACAGTTTCAGAAAACAACATTTTCGTTTCCGGACGTATAGCTGCTTTAAAGGCTGTTGGATCTCTTGGGTCTACAAAGGTTGTCTCAATACCAAAACGCGGCAGTGTGTAGCTGAGTAAGTTATGTGTACCGCCATACAAAGCCCGTGACGCAACAATATGCGAACCGGCGCCGCAGATGGTGGTAATACCCAAATGAATGGCGGCCATGCCGCTGGCAGTACACACCGCCCCAACCGCGCCTTCTAACGCGGCAACTCGCTCTTCAAGCACGCCCACCGTCGGGTTCGAAATACGTGAATACACGTGTCCAGCTCGCGCAACGTCAAACAACGATGAAGCCTTATCGCTGTCATCAAACACAAACGAGGTGCTTTGATATATCGGCGTGGCACGCGCGCCGGCTTGCGCATCCGGCCGTTGCCCTGCATGCAAGGCCATGGTGTCAAACCCTAAATTTTTTGGTGCACTCATTGGAGAGTCCTGTTCGTTAAAACTTATGTAATGCCAAACTCGGCTTCGCGCTCGCGCTTAACAACATCGTAGTGTTCAGCCAGTAAATCTGACTTGCTAATGGTACCCAACAATAGCGGTTTTGTTTTATCGCTTAAATCGAGCACCGGCAAGTATTCAACTTGTTGTTCAGCCATTCTTTGTAAGGCCGTCACAATGTTCGTACTGGTGGTTGCAGAGAAATCGGCATCTGTTGCTACTGCGATAGCCGCATGATCCAACCCTTGCTCAACGGCATACGCAACTAATTGTTGCAAGGTGACACTACCGTGAAACACGCCCTCTTCATCAACAATCATTGCCAGACGTTGGCGCTGTGCCCCCATACGAGATTCTAATTCACCCACCGTGCAATCGGGTAATACGCTGGTATAGCGTTGCGACACCAAATGTTCAATACGGTGCGTCATGAGCAAGCTGATATCCCGGCCAGCCGCAATGTTCACATTGCGATTGGCTAACTGCCATCGGAAAAAGGAACCATGCCCGGTTAACGACATAGTGGTGCTGGCGAAAGCAGCAGCTGTCATGACACCTATAGTTATGTCGTAGTTACCAGTAAGCTCAAATACAATGAGGATGGTTGAGATGGGCGCACCCAACATGGCTGAAGCAACGGCTGCGGTACCTGCAATGGCATACACACCCTGATCTGAAATAGGGGCGCCAATGAACGTTAAAAACCACCAAAAACACCCACCCAGCATGGCACCAATATATAAGGCAGGACCAAACACACCACCAGCAAAACCACTACCGATTGCAATGGCTACCGCTATGATTTTTAAAAACAACAGCGCGAACAATAAATTAAACACCAGTTCGCCACGCAGTGCCTGCCCTATACCATCCGTTCCGACACTGAGTATGAGTGGGTATTGTAATGCAATAACACCAATAACAAATCCTGCACACGCAGGCCTTATCCAATGCGGCAGCGGCACTCGTTGCCAAAACCGCTGACACAAACCAACCAATTGCAACACAGACCAACTGGCGATCGCACCAAGAATACCTAACACTGCGAACGGTAATAGCTCCCATAACGAATACAAGGTGTAATCGGGCAGTAAAAAGATGGGGTCATCGCCTAAGAATAAATCTCGCACCACAACCGCGGCCATGGCGGCAATCACGATTGGCGCAAACACCCGCAAGGTGTAATAGCCAACAATAACTTCTAACGCGAAGATGACACCGGCAATGGGCGTATCGAACGACACGGTCACCGCAGCCGCCGCTCCACATCCCAACAAGGCTAACGATTGCCGTCGATCAAGACCTAATTTCTCTGCCATCCATGCACTGATTGAAGCACCGATATGCACTGCAGGCCCTTCACGGCCAAGAGGTGCTCCGACACCCAAGGACACAGCAGCGGCAGCGGCTGCACCAATGCCGGAACGCACAGACATTCGCGCACTGTTTAATGCGCAGGCTTCCATAACATCGGCAATGCCGTGATAACGTTTGCCCGGCAACCATTCCATTAATAAACCAACCAGCAAACCACCCACTGCTGGCACCGCGATTACACGCCATGCCGGAACGCTGGCAGCAATTTCAGCGAAGCGAAATTCAGATGCATCACCATAGCCGATTTGCTGAACCAACAATATGAGCTTTATAAGCCCAAGCGTTGCCACGCCAACAACCGCGCCAACAACTAGCGCGAACAAAAAGAAAATAATACGATTAGCAACCGGCGATTGCAGCCGTTCGCGTAAATTCATTTCAGTACCTGCCCATGCTGCGCCGAGCGAACCGATGTCGAAGCATGGGGATTCGATCTAAGGTAATTAAACTTAATGCTCGGGCATGTGCAGGCAAACTTGCCGCCCCCCTGAAGGTACGCGCCAGTGTATCGGTTAGACGCACCACGGTTTTATGATCGGTCTGTCGGTTTTGCGCGAATTGTTGCAATAGAGCAGGAGCGCCAGGATCAAACTCAGTGTTATCGCGCTGTGCAATCTGCAATGCGTTAGCAAGCGTGCTGCCAAGTGCATCAACATCGCGCATTGCCAGGTTATAGCCTTGCCCTGCAACCGGATGTACTAGGCGATATGCATTGCCCATCAATATTAGCCTGTCGCTGGTTTGCCGCTTTGCTTCAATGTGCAACAAGGGCACTAACGTACGGGCACTCACCATTGAAAACTGACCCAGTCGATACCCGAACGCATCTTGCAAGAATGCCAGGAACTCTATGTCATTCATTGCTTCAACGTCATCACGCATTGTTGGGTCAATACAATAGACAAAGCTTGCGGTGTTATCGGGACGTGGCAGCATGGCTAAGGGTCCACTGGGCGTAAACCGCTCGTAGGCGATATGTTCGTGTGATTGGCTTAATCCCACCGTGCCTAATATGCCCACTTGGTCGTAGTCCGTTTGCTGCACTCCGATACCGGATGCTTCACGCAACACCGACGACACACCGTCAACAGCAATAAGCAACTTGGCAGACAGTTGCTGTGCGTGTTCTTGCGTTGGTTGCTGCCCTTGTCGCGGCGATGCGTACTCTAGAACTGCATTGTCGGGTTCATGTTTTACAGAACTGACTAAGGCGTTATCAATTATATGGAGCGATGGGGCCTGGGATGCAATTTCAGATTGGAAGGCATGGAGCAACTGTACGTTGTCAACCACATAGCCCAAGGCCGCAACCTGTTCATCGGTTGCATTAATTTTGGTACTGCCGAAATAGCCCTTATGACTCACATGCACCTGTTTGATTGCACATGCATCATGCGCAACCGCATCCCAGAGTTGGTACTTTTGTAACATCCGAACTGTTGAATCGGATACAGCCGTATAACCGCGCGTGCCTGGTTGCGGTATGGCGTGTGTTGGCGACTGGCTATTAGTCCATGGTTGTTTGTCGATAAGTGCAACGCTAAAACCGAGTTGCGAAAGCACCATTGCCAGTGGCGTTCCAACAAGACCACCACCGACTACAGCTATATCAACGGAAGCATTGTTACTCACGCGCCACTCATCAAACGCTCTATTTGTTCGATGGACTTTGGCACCGCATCCGACAAGATTTCACAGCCTTTTTTAGTTACGGCAACATCGTCTTCTATACGTATACCAATGTGTCTATAACGCTTTGGAATAGCTTTAGAGCCGCCTAGATATAAGCCAGGTTCAATCGTGAGAACCATACCGGGTTCCAGCAAACGCCAATTGGAATCGATTTTATACTCACCCACATCGTGCACATCTGAACCTAACCAATGCCCGGTACGATGCATATAATACGGCCGATAAGCTTGTTCTTTGATAAGCGTGCTAAGTGATCCTTTTAAAATTCCCAGCTCTTTTAGCCCTTTCGTTAACACTTTTACCGCCGCATCATGCGGGTCATTCCAATGGTTACCCGGCTTGACTGCATCGATGGCCGCCAACTGCGCCCTCAGTACAATATTGTAAACTTCCGCCTGCGCTTTAGAAAATTTGCCATTAACCGGAAATGTGCGAGTGATATCGCCGGCGTAAGCTTCGTATTCTGCTCCGGAATCTATGAGGACTAGCGACCCGTCCTGCATGGCATCCGTGTTTTCGGTGTAGTGTAAAATGCAGCCATTCTCGCCACTACCCACAATTGGCAAGAATGCGTGGACCGCGTTGTTACGTCTGTATTCGCCTATCAAACACGCCTCAAGTTCGTACTCATGCATACCGGGCTTACAATGTTTCATTGCCAGTTTGTGTGCCTTCGCACTGATGTTGGCCGCTTTACGCAGCAGTGTTAGTTCGTGCCGGCTTTTGTGCACGCGCATTTCGTGCAAATGATAATCGAGCGAAATAAACGCATCAGGATCGGCACCGTCCCGGCGACTGGAGCGAGCTTGATTCAACCAACCCAACAACTGCGCATCAAACAGTTGATCTTTACCGAGCGTGTGATACACATATTGTTTACCTTCCAACAAGCCAGGTAAAATATCATCGATATCACCAATCGGAAACGCATCATCTGCACTGAGTGCCGAGGGCGCGCGTTCAACCCCTAATCGTCGGCCATGCCAGATTTCTTTTTCTTCATCCCGTTCACGACAAAACATAATGAACTGCCCTTGCTTACGACCGGGAATTAACACCATTAAAGCGTCCGGCTCTTTAAAGCCCGATAGGTAATAAAAATTACTGTCTTGTCTGTAGGGGTATTCGGTATCGCGACTACGAATAGTTTCACGCGCAGCCGGTATAACCGCTATGGCGTTATCACCCATGATGCGCATGAGTGAGCGACGCCGACGCTTCAACTCTGCTGCAAATGTTTTATTGATTGTTGTCATTTAGTGAACCTGATTATCGATTACCGACACTGGTCGCAACTCTTCATGAATAAGCAAAACCCCGACGCGAACATACTCAACAAGCTCCATCAATGTGTTTTCATCAGCCCCTTCCACATCGTTTGATACCGTGGAATCAATTTCATTGAAGTCGCTGATGAGTTCGGCTGTGTCGGCTGGCAGTGGTTTATTACCACGGCCCGCGGCGCCAAGACCAACGCCGTAACAAAACCCTGCGCAAAAATCACCCAACGCACGGGCTCTTTCAGCAGGGCTAGCCTGCTCGTCGGGCAGTAGTGGGCTAAAACTGATGTCGGGATCATTCAGGATATTCACGATCTGCCCAAACCACGTATCCAGTGTTTTGATATCGCCTGCGCGCGCTTCCAGTGTGCCGGTTTGGATATTGGCGGCATCCAGTAATTGGGTTAACCACTGGGTTTTCGCGCTGCTGGAGCTTTGCGAGCTCAGTAATCCGCAAACCAAGCCATGCGACTCAGATACGCTGACAGGTACTTCTAAGCGTCCGAAAACTTCTAACAGTTCGTCAAATTGTATGCTCACGGGTCCCTGACACTTGCCTGATTCCAACGAGTAAAGTATACAGTGCAGTGTGTCTCTACGCAGGTAACAAGATGAGCGGTTCCGCCATAGAAAATGAGTTCGCAAAACTTGCGTCCCAACTACACGACATTATTGACCTTTGCACTCGATTGAAGCAGGAAAACAAGGCTCTACAAGAACAACAGACCTCGCTCGTGGAAGAGCGAGCCAAATTGATTGAAAAAAACGAAATGGCGCGAGCTAAAGTGGAACAGATGATCAGCCGGCTAAAAGCCATGGAGGCCAGTCAATGAGCAAGCAATCACCTTCTGACTCTGTAGAGTCCAAGCCTGTCAAGCTTAATATTTTAGACAAAGTGGTTCAAATCGCATGTAAACCTGGCGAAGAAGAAGACCTTGCAAAAGCTGCCGCGCATGTAGACAAAGCCATGCGTGAACTGCGGGCCAGAAGCACAACATCGAGTATTGAAAAAATTGCCATAGTGACGGCAATCAATACAGCTAACACACTGCTTAAAACGCGCACTAGCCAAAGCAACGATGCAGCTATTGCCGATCAAATCTCAAACATTAATGCAAAACTAGCGGAGTTACTTGTAGACGAGTAACGGCGCATTCGTGCTACCCTTTATAGAGTATCTTCTGCGGTGTTTGTTATCTGGCTGGGTATATCCCTTGAGCCTAATTTCTCACCCCGGGAGCTTATGGTCGCTGTTGTTGTGCACGTCCGCCACGGCGGAAAGCCTGATACGGTTCCATTCGCGCCCACCTGAACCGATTGGTTCAAGGTAGCACACCAGAAACGGCACTCGTGGTTGATACGCTAAATTACACATGACCAACTCACCCCAGCAACGACAACACATTCGCGATCGCATCAAAGCGCAACGCGCGGCCCTTTCATCCACCCAACTATTGCAAGCCGGTGAAGCCTTATTCGAAAACTGCTTACCGCTACTTAGCAACGCGAGTTCGGTTGCTGGCTATAAAGCCATCCGCGGTGAAATGCCGGTTGATTTGTTACTGGCCGATTGCCAGCGAAGGCAAATAACAACCCTGTTACCCATCATGCTTGATGAAGGTCATTTACTGTTTGCACCGTTTGATGAATCAACACCGTTTAAACAGAAACAGTTTGGTATTGCGGAGCCTGATATACCTGCTGCCGATTTTGTACAGCCTATGCATATCGATGCGGTGTTGGTACCGCTGGTGGCGTTTGATAAAACCCTAAACCGTATGGGCATGGGCGGTGGATTTTATGATCGCAGTTTTGCTGATCGTAAGCAGCAAAATGCACCACCATTGCTGATTGGTGTTGCACATGCGTTTCAGCAGGTGGAGTCGGTATTGGCAGATTGGTGGGATGTGCCGCTGGATTATGTGGTTACTGATGAAGGTGTTTTTAGTCGGTCCGCTTAAATTCCTCAACAAGTTTAGAATCAGTTATGTGTGTTTCGATTGCAGAGGATAATCAGCAGAATTTGAAATGATCTCTTCAGATAGATCTATATCTAGATCAGGCCAATAGTAATGCCCAGATCTTGGCTCTTCCACATTCACAATCTGACTTACGGATTTCTCTTTAAACCAAGGGTATTCTTCATACGAAAGGAAGTGCTCTTTTCCATGAGCATAAAGCCATAAACCATGGCCGGATATATTGGTAACTTCAACTTCCGAAGTGCTCTCGCCAAGCTGTGATGAGCTCATTCTGATGTTCCTCAACTAACGCTATTATCTCGGCTACTTGTTTTTTCGAAAACTGGTAGTTCCTACATATCTCTATTTCCGGCTCTAACCATATCTTGGCTTCACCATCGCCGGATACGACATGAACATGCATTCTAGCTTCTTCTCTTGAAAAGAAAAAGAACCTGTATCCTTTTTCACGAAAAACTGTGGGACTCATCGGAAATCTTTGATGTTTCTACACGTAACATCGCATTCACCTGCAATTGACATTTCTCGACCAGAGCGGCAGCGACAGGA
>CAYMHU010000060.1:0-21558 GCA_964390335.1 uncultured Granulosicoccaceae bacterium
TAACGATTCATTAACAGGCGTGCGTAGCACGTCCGGCGACCAAAGGGAGCGAAGTTAAATGCCTAGTTAAGTTCGCCCTGCGAGATTCAGAATATCCTCAGTTTGATAATGACGACAATCGACCCTTCTCAGACATTGGTAGTCGAGCCCCTGGATGCGCAATCGTTACGCGAGTCCATGCTTTTTCAAATCCTTGTAAATTTTAAGACCCTCTTCTTCGAATTTTTCCGGTTCGAATTTCTCACTGAAAGAAGAACCTAGAACTCGGGCTATTGCGTGTGATATATCTTTTCCGGAGTTGCATCTGGCCAATTGACCTACGATAGAACTTATCTCTGAATCGAATTCGTCTTTTGGAGAGCCACCAGCCAGCAAGCTATATGGGTCGATTTTATGAATGGAGGCGCTCACTATTTCTTGTGCTTTCTTAAAATCTTGTTTGGTCCTGATATCCATTTAATTATCGTCAACTAACCGTCAGGGGTTGCTGCTTGCCAAAATCAGTCGCTGGAAATTCAACGTGTAGCCCAATTCTCGCACAAAGTCGTCCTAGCAACTTAACAGCTTCCTTAATCGGAAAACCGATTAAGTAATATTAAAAAGAATACTGAATTAAACCTGACTGGTTTTGCCGACATCATCCCAAATCCTTTTCAATAACAATGATTTAATCGTATCACAAATTTATCCACAATCTCCCATAGCAGAAAAGTAACGAAGAGCACTTGACATTTATCCAAAACCAACACTACTATATATACAAACAGTATATGGAAATCAGAAAATGTCTAAATTCATGGAAGAATGTAGATCGACTATGCGAGTCAGGCACCTGGCTTATAGCACCGAGAAAAACTATCTACAGTGGATCAAGCGATTTATCGTTTTTCACAATAAACAACACCCGGATAAGCTCTCAGAAAAAGAAGTTATTCAATTCTTGAATTATATTGCTCTGGAACGTTGCTGTAGCCCGGGCACTCAATCACAGGCGCTCTGTGCACTAGTATTTCTATATACCCATGTTATCAAACGACC
Source organism: uncultured Granulosicoccaceae bacterium (assembly GCA_964390335.1). Lineage (GTDB taxonomy): Bacteria > Pseudomonadota > Gammaproteobacteria > Granulosicoccales > Granulosicoccaceae > Granulosicoccus. Next base: position 1,039 of record CAYMHU010000060.1, read on the forward strand.
GTTCGGCGAACTCGATGGGATTCGTTTTGCAAAAAAGAAAACCCGGGTTCCCGTCGTACTGTCTCAGGAAGAAGTAGCTAGAATTGTCCACAAGATTTCCGGCGTTGATAAATTGATTGTTCAACTGCTATACGGTTCAGGATTACGTGTTAACGAGGCATTGGCACTTCGTATTCAAGATCTCGACTTTGAAAACGCTTGCTTGACTATCCGTATGGCAAAAGGCAATAAAGACAGAGTGGTCACAATGGCTGCTACCTGTGTACCGGATTTAAAAAGGCAAATCCAACGCTCACTAAAACAGCATCGAAAAGATCTTGATAACGGCTGGGGCTATGCCCCTGCTCCGTACGCTCTGCGTCGGAAGCTCGGCACATCGCTAAATGCGCCAGGTTGGCAATATTTATTTCCGTCCTCTAGACTATGCGCTATCCCAGATACCGGCGAAGTGGTGCGTTATCACAGATACCCCGACAACATCAGGAAAGCCATAACGCGTGCATGCAAAGCGGCCGGTATATCCAAGCGGGTCACATGCCACACATTCCGGCATAGCTTTGCGACACACTTGCTGCAAAGCGGTGCAGATATCCGCACTGTGCAAGATCAACTGGGCCATGTCGATGTAAAAACAACTGAGGTCTACACACATGTGCTGAAACGGGGAGCTCGTGGTGTGATATCGCCATTGGACAAGCTCTGAACTCTATCCAGACTGATACCACTCTATTACAATTCGCCTGCGGATTGTTTTACTCAAGCAGGCTTATATTGCTTTAGTGGCTGCATGCCGATTGGTTGTTACCTGTTTAGCGCGCCTAAGAATAACAAAGCAAATAACACGGCGGCAGCTAATAGGAATACCCGTCCTAATTTCGCATTGCCTTCCAGCTGATTTTGATGCTCTTCGATGAGTGATTGCAACTGAGTTTCAGATAAGCCTGTGCAATGGATACAATCAGACTGCTCCTCTGGCGTTTGCAGCTTACATCGAGGGCACACTTTTAACGGTTTGGTCGGTCGTTTTGGGATATATCTCATCAAATTATGAATTTCACTCTATGCGTGTAGAGTAAACTGAGCGCTGTTTTACCAAAGCGTTTCTCGGTAAGCTTGATCTAATATCCCGTCAAATTCATTAGCGGTTTCAGATAACCCAGCTTGATCCTTCAACATTTGGCCTAATGTAGGCATGTTTGACCTTGGCGCCCACTCCTCCGGTGACCAAAGTTTGGAGCGGATAAACGCTTTGGCGCAATGCATATAGACTTCTCGAACTTTTACTATTAGCACAGCCTTTGCCGGACGGTTGTTGACTTGCATCTTTAAGCAAAGATCTTTATCAAGGGTTAGGCGTGCTTCACCATTTATTCTTAGCGTTTCGTTCATTCCCGGAATCATAAATATCAGGCCAACCCCTGCGTTTTGGATAATGTTTTCCCATGTATCCAGTCGATTGTTACCCGGTCGATCTGGAATAGCTAAGGTAGCACTATCCAACACCTGAACAAATCCAGGCGCATCTCCCTTGGGAGAGACATCCCCATTACCGGAAGCATCCTGAGATCCAATTAATAGGAAAGGAGAATTTTCGATAAATTGACGAGAATGCTTATCGATTGTTCGAAGCAGTTTCTTTATTGCAACATCATGAGTTGCATCAAAGGCGTCTCTAAGTTCTTCGCGAGAAGTAACGTATTCCATATTGCATTGATTCGAATTTTTGCAAATTTCAACTTATTAATAGCAAATTAAAGCTACTGTGGTCAATCAATACTTTTGACGCTATTTTCATAACGCCGCAGTAATTCGAGTCCTTTTTGAAAAGGTTTTGACCTATGAAGCACAAACGCGCAATAAGCTAATGTCAAATATGAAGCTTCTTTATACGCTCAATTGTTTATTAAGCGTATCTCTTAGTATTACCAATTTACTTAACCAGGTTTCTCGAAGTTCTGGACTCCAATTCACATCCATATTTTCAGAGATTTCCCCACATTTAATCATGTCGTTTATCAAAAACGACATTGTAGCCAGCCAATCACCCTTTATATTCGCATCACATAAATCTTCGGAGAGAAAATCTTCATCTATTCCTTCGGCTTTACAACCCGGCCCCATATTCACTCGTACATTCAGGACTTTCACGAGCTTTTGATGTTCTAATAGAGAAGCACACTTAGACCAAGTGATATAAAGCTCATGACAGGCTCCATTAGTGAAATGGATTGTTTCGCCTCCGCAAACGAATTGTTCAGCCATATTTACGAATTAAACATATTAATAAAGGGAATATTTTGATAACTTCCCAGATTGTCCTTTGCTCGAGACTCATGCGATCAAACGCATTATTTATGTTATCCCAAAGTTTTGCTTCTGATATTGGTTCCCATTCCATAATTTATTTTACTAAATTAGTTAAGACCGAATGGCAAAGATCAGGAAATATTGCGAAGGATTGGTTGTCGATTAACCATTGTGGGTTCTCAAAAATACGGGTAGGTCAGTAGTTGGTGGCTCCATAGACATTTGATACATCACACCCTCAATATGACCTCGATGATACGAAGCATGATTAACAACGTGTTGTAGTATTTCACCTCTTTTCATACTTCCCTCACCACCACCAATAAAAGAGAATTTTACCTCCTGGCTAAATTGCTGTTCAGATAGTTGACGGGCGTAGTTTTCATACCATGCATTTATCTCAAATTGCTGTTGTCTGAGCGTGCGAAACACGGGCACATCTTTTGGATTTCGTGTTTTGAGCTTATGATCTATTTGTTGGAGATTGAATTTCCAGGCTACGTCCATAGAATATACGTGATGCAGAAGTGCAAGTATGTTTCCGAACAGCATAGATCTGTCTTTTACCAGCTCATGATCAGAAACGTTGGAAAGGGATTCATAGAGTAGTTCATCCGCCCAACCCTTGTACTGAATTAGTACTACCTGATTAATGCTACTTTACTCCTATCTTCGCCATACACTGCACTCTGCTACAGTGTATGGGAACGTTTCTAATATCCTTATAGGTTCATCAGCTCTCATATCGATCTATGTACTGACTCACAAGCGCAGTGTACTTCTCGCATTGATCGGATAGCTCCTTGTCACTCATATTACTATATGACTCGTCGAGCTCATTCATTTTTTTCATGGTACTCGCATTCATTTCATCAAAAGAGTGGCCCTCGAAACCTTCTTTCATAATTTGATGACCAGTAATTATGTCGATTTCTGCCAGAAACAGCCACTTTTCAAACAGATCTTCAAGATTTTTCCCACCTTTAACTTCTTTGCAATGCCAAACAACCACCGACAAAGTTTTGCTTAATGCATAGCTCGTTAGCTTGCCTACCTGCTTGAGCTTACTAATCAATTCAACGGCTTCAGGTTCACAACGTTTCTCTATACGGTCAAACAAGTGTTCCGCGAAGTCTATGCTACATTGCACATACGCCTTTTCTTTATCAGTAAGCATTTTACTTTCTCGTCAGGGAACGGCTTAACGCTATTGTTAGACTTCCTGCCAAGTGCCTGACTTTTTCGATGATACACAGAGCTCAGAGCGAATTGCCGATAGAAGTTCAACAGCGTTAGGATGTACCGAGCCTTGGCTGTTAGCGACATTCTGAACTAGATTGATTGCACTGGAAATTTGTGCATCTGAAAATTTTGGCTTACTTGGCGCAAGGAATTTTTTTATATTGTTTCGGACCTCTGAACCGTCTCCAAGTAAATATCCACTGGATACCAACAACCCTCCGGCATCTTTTTTGGACAGCTTGAATTCAGATTCAAACTGGTCGAGAATATATTCTTTAGCCTCTCTCGTTAGATCACCGTCTGCTTTTGCAACGGCAACGGCTAGAATTGCCGTTGAGTCCATCGGGCTGTCAACTCTGAAAACAGGGTTTCCTTGAATTTGATCTTTCCATTTCCGGCGTCGGTGCCATAGAAACGGATTTAAACCACGTATGTCGATTCCTATTTGTGCCAGGCGATGAATTAAAACAAGAATCGTTACTATTGTACCAAGTAACCCAAGAATAATATGCATTCACGTATTTCCCTATACTTTGTTAATGGTTTACGCTAACAACACAGATTTTGCCGTTAGCGTTCTAGAACTTGTTTGTGTTACGCAGGCTTAAACTGACCTTCACTACCCACACGATAAGCAGTACTAAACCCAAGAACGATAAACACCAAATCCAATAAACCCAGGCTTTCTATTACAAGTGAAAACATTGATTGCTCTTCCATTGCCGCAGCCATCACGGGTGCATCAGCCCCGAACTCGTCGAACTGACCCTGCAAATCTTCATAATAAGCAACAATCATTTCCGTATCTTCTAGAAACGGCTGCACTTCATATTGAAAGTACTCTAGTTCTTCGTCGCTTATTGCTTCTGCCGACACTTCTTCTGAGTAGCCGTAATCTGCCATAAACGTTTTAATGGCCGCATCATTTCTACCCACTGACGCAAACGCTTCTGCATCCACCATGGATTCGTCGTACATTTCTTGTATGATTAATTGATCAAATTCGTCAGCTATAACCGCGGCAAATCCTTCTGAGTAATAATGAGAAACGGTCATGTGCTTGCCAGCAAAAATAGACAATACTGTTATTAATGCACATGCAACCCCAACCGCGGGGCCTTTACCACCAGACAGCGTTGCTGCAAAACCAACAGCGCCGCCAAGCACCCATGCGATAAGCCCAAATTCATACCCGGATTGTACTGCTACTACTTTCCAGATAAATGCGCCCACTACCCCAACAACAAGGGCCGCTACCAGCGCCATCACAGAAAAACCAGATTTTTTCTTACTACCATTTACGCGTTCGGCATCGGCTGCTTGTTGTGCTTGTTTATACTTGGCGAACATTAAGCCGCATTGACTACATTGTTCTTTATTTGGTTGATATTTTTGACACTTGGGGCAAGCGATGTTCGGGCTAGTGCTGGGGTCCATTTCCATATTCATTTCCAATATTGCTGCGATTCGCAGGATGCGCTATATAATGTATTCAACGGTGCTAAACAGTAATCGCTCGCTGCTAGGTTAAAATTAAGCAAGTTATCCGTTTATGTGACGACTCACGCAAATTTTCCAACCTACCAATACATTTGATTTGTCACCGCACACATTTTTATGAGCACGCACAAAATGGATAAACGAACAACTGAATTATTTCGGGACGATAGCTACCTAAAGCAGTGCACTGCCACTGTCACGTCCATTGATGATCGGGGTATACAGTTTGATCAAACAGTTTTCTATCCACACAGTGGTGGGCAATTAGGTGATACCGGGAACATACAACTGAGTAACGATGTATCCATTTCTATAACGGACACACTAAAAGACAAAACGACCAGTGAGCTTATACATCAAGTACAGGATTCAAGCGCACTGGCCATTGGTGATGAAGTAACGCTACAGATTGATTGGACACGGCGCTACAACCTCATGCGGTTTCATAGCTGCCTACACCTACTCTGTGCATTAGTCGATGCGCCCGTTAATGGTGGATCTATACAGCAAGACAGAGCACGACTCGATTTCGATTTAAGAGAGCCATTGGACAAAGAAGAACTCACACAAAAATTGAACGAATATATCGAGCGGGATGCCACTATTTCCAGCAGCTGGATAAGCGACAATGAGTTCGACGCAAAACCCGAGTTGGTTCGTACCATGTCAGTTACACCTCCACGCAGCCCACAGGGAACCATTCGCCTGGTGGAAATTGCCGGCATTGACTTACAAGCTTGCGGTGGTACTCATGTAGCATCAACCAAAGAGATCGGTGCAATGATGGTTAGAAAAATAGAGAACAAAGGCAAGCAAAACCGTCGCATCACAGTGGTTGCGGCCGAAGCATAACTAGCGAGAATGAATCATAGACTGTTCGTATTCTTGATGGAATTGATCAACGATGCGAGCAGCTGATTTTGTCGATGAGATACAAGCCACGTGAAACAGTGCCTCGCCCTCGTGCACTAAGGGAATTGTGGTACGTCCAATTAAAACGCCAGACACAGCGCTAATCACTTCCTCTTCCGCTTCACCGAATGGGTCTGCAACTACACCCAACACATCACCTTCATTTACAACAGCGCCTAATTCTAATTTAGTGCGAACAATACCACTTTGGGGTGCACGCATCCAAACGCTGTCGTTAGCAACGGTAGGTCTGTATTTACGCTCGGTATTTTTTAATTGCGGCAACATACCCAAATGCCGCATGACGCGTAAAGTACCTTGAAGACCAGCACGAATCGCTAGCTCATCAAAGCGCGAGGCTTCACCTGCCTCATATAACAACACCGGTTTTTTACCAACGGCCGCACGCATGGTGCCTGAACGAGTTGGCGCATCAATAATAACGGGAGGTGAGAACGCTTTCGCAAGCGGTAGTAGCTCATCACTGGTATCCAGATCGGCTCGTATTTGCGGTAAGTTGGCTCGCCCTGCCGCCGCTGTATGCAGGTCGATTCCGTGCGTGCACTTGTTGGCGATCTCAGTCATAAAGGTATCAGCCAAACGTGACGCCATGGTGCCGCGCTCCGAACCGGGAAAGGATCGGTTTAAGTCTCGTCTGTCTGGCAGGTATCGTTGCTGCGAAACAAACCCGTAAACATTAACAACCGGTACAGCCACCAAAGTGCCACTGAGTCTACTTAAGGCTTTAAATTTCAGTAGTCGTCGAATGATCTCGATACCGTTTATTTCATCGCCGTGGATAGCCGCTGAAACAAACATAATAGGACCAGGCTGTCGGCCATTGACCACATGCACTGGCATGGCAACTGACGTATGCGTATATAACGGCGGCAAAGGTAGATCGATGTATTGTCTGCGTCCTGGTTCAACACTGACATCACCAATGGTTATAGCTTGGTTTTTTTCCGCCATTATCCTTTTCCGCGCGTTGCCGTATTACCCGGTCGAGCATTTTTTTCAATATGCTCGATAATAATGCCTGCAACGTCCTTGCCGCTTGCGGCTTCGATACCTTCTAATCCGGGTGATGAATTAACCTCCATAACTAATGGTCCGCGCTCGGATCGCAGCAAATCAACGCCAGCAACGGACAAACCCAGAATTTTGGCCGCACTGACCGCCGTGGCCCGCTCTTCTTTCGAGATTTTTACAAGGCTTGCCGACCCGCCGCGATGCAGGTTTGAACGAAACTCACCATCCGGGGCTTGCCTGCGCATAGCGGCAACCACTTTTCCGCCGACTACCAAACAACGGATATCAGCGCCGCCTGCTTCTTCAATAAACTCTTGTACCAGTATGTTGGCCTTGAGTCCCATAAAAGCCTCAATAACACTTTCAGCAGCTTTATTAGTCTCAGCTAATACAACCCCAATGCCTTGAGTCCCTTCCAGTAATTTTATGACCAGTGGTGCACCACCAACCATTTTAATAAGGTCTTTGGTGTCACCAGGCTTGTTAGCAAAACCGGTAACAGGCAAACCAATACCTTTACGTGACAACAGTTGCAGTGAGCGCAGTTTGTCTCGAGAGCGTGAAAGTGCTACCGATTCAATTAATGAATAAGTACCCATGACTTCAAATTGGCGCAGCACTGCGGTTCCGTATGCTGTAACTGATGCGCCAATACGTGGTATTACTGCGTTATACCCTTCAAGGCTTTCACCTTCAAAATGCACACTGGGTTTTCTGGATACAATATTCATATAGCAACGCAGCACATCCACAATTTTAACTTCGTGCCCGCGTTCAGTTGCCGCCTCAATTAATCGTCTGGTTGAATACAACTTTCTGTTTCGGGATAAGACTACAATCTTCATAACCGCGCCTCGCTAAAGTTAGCGTAAATTAGACGTGTGGACTTTCGACCACATAGAAAAGAAGCAGCAGGATTAACCATGAAGTCATCAGCTAATGTTGTTCTGCCAACCAACATGCGAAACAGCATATTGTGTCTTTCGGTTAATGTAATATCTATGTTTTTTGTAACACTGCCGATTGTTATTGGGCTACTGACGACTAATCGGTTTTCGGTATGACCACCGGAATCTGATACTTGCCGAATATCCACCAGTGGCGCTTTGGAACGGATGATCAAGTTTGTGTTGCGTTGCACCGGTTGCACACTGAATTCCACCATCTCTTGCCCATTCTCAGTAATCCGCTTGAGATCGAACGCATGCAACGCAGACGTTCGCGCGCCAGTGTCTATTTTAACTTTAATGGCGGGTATGCCCATCTCGGGTAATTCTGCCCATTCACGCCATCCCACCACTACTTTATTATCACTCACCATGAAAAATGCTCATTCACACCAGATGGTGTTTACCCTTTTAAACTATGAAACCTTCATATCAAACATTGGGCCGATATAAAATATCCGGCTGTACCGATTCGCGGCTAACAGTAAAGGCGTTGGGAATGTCGTTGAATTCAGCGCGCTTAATCGCATCTGCATCCGTAAGCCCATATTTCAACCATCGCTGCACCAGTCGCTGCTTCAGAACTGCTTCGGGTACGTCTATCAAGATAGTCAGATCGAAGCAGCTGCTTAGGTTCCTCCAGCCACGGCGGTTCAACAACAAATAATTGCCTTCAACAATAATTAAATTATGTTCCGCTACCACTTTTATAGCTGAATTTCGCGACAAATCGCTGGCACGATCAAATTTAGGAACGTAGATTGGTGATTCGGCTGTGCGTAATCTGCCCAGCATGGAACCTAATCCACCGATATCAAATGTATGGGGTGCACCTTTACGATCTAATGATTCGTCGAGAATCAGTTGCGCATTGTCCAAATGATAGCCATCCATGGGCACCAGTGCGGCATTTGACCCACCATCAACGTCAGTGAACTGGCCAAGTAATTGTTCGGCCAGAGTAGACTTTCCCGCAGCAGGTGGCCCGGCAACCGCCACCACACAACGCGATTCCTCGCTTAAGATGCGACCAACTGCGCTGCGGAGTTCGGCAATTAATGCATCGAACGAAGAAACCAGTACTGGTTGGGAATCATTAGCCATAAACAGGAAGTATATGTGCAGTTTGGCAGTTTAGAAACAAAATAAGCATCTCAGTGAAATGCATCTGAATTTACTCTTTATATGCGCTAGTCTTATTTCTTACAAACTTTATTTCAAACAAGGAGTTGACAGTGAGTACAGATCCATACGCAGCGCCATCGGCAGACTTAGGTGCCAACGATGCAATCATTCCCACGTCCATTTGGACTGCCAAAGGCCGTTTAGGTATTTTGTCTTATTTCGCGCAAAGCCTGCTAACCGCCTTAGTCTTAATAATCATAGCCGTTGCCATCATGTTCGTTGTCGGACTCGTATTCGGTGGTGGCGACATAGAAACAATGATGACCTCAGGTGGGGAAGGACCTGCAGGTATTGCTATGGCGGTAACCCTGATTCCGCTATACCTTGCAATGCTATGGACAGGAATCTGTTTCATAATAAAACGGCTGCACGATCGAAATCACACGGGATGGTGGAGCCTGATATTTCTCATTCCACTAATCAATTTGCTGCTGTTCTTATACATAGCGCTATTTCGTGGCAACAAACACAGCAATCGATTCGGGGCACCACGACCGACTAAAGGCTGGGAAAAAGTCGTTGGTGTTATCGGACTTATCGTGATGGTCGGTTCCATGATCGCAACTGTTGCCATGTTTGGTGCTGCAATGTTTGGTATGGGTGGCGGTGGACTCGACGCTATGATGCAGGGCGGATAACGCTTAACGCACACACTAGGTTTTCTCGGGTGAATCGATTAACACATACAGTCGATACGCTGCACACAGTGGAAACACCCGAAGGTGCGCTACTGCAATTCACGGTGGCCGGCCCTGTCATACGCGGTTTGGCATGGCTGGTCGACGTGACTATTCGAGCGGCGATTTATTTCATCTTGTTTATCGCCTTATCACCAACAATTTTTGACCAAAACAGCGCCACCGCCAGCGTGGGTATCTTTCTTATAACTCAGTTCTTGGTTAGCTGGTTTTACACCACTTTATTTGAAGGCCTTAGCGGCACCACCCCCGGTAAACGTTTATTTCGATTATGGGTCGTGCACGATAACGCTACTCCTATAACCATGTCTGCAGCACTGGTTCGAAATTTCTTACGAGCAGTAGACGGGTTGCCGTTTCTGAACTTACTGGGTGTCATCTGTATGGTGATCGATTCGCGGTTTCGGCGTCTTGGTGATTTGGCTGCTGGAACGCTGGTCATATACCGCAACCGACCCAGCGACATGGCTACGCTTTCTCACGACACCAGCTCTCCACCACCAAGTTGGTTATCGCGTGAGGAGCGGCAGGCCGTGGTTGATTTTGCTGAGCGCAGCGAAATGCTTTCTGAAAGTCGACAACAAGAACTGGCTGATATTTTAAAACACATAACAGGTGAAGATTCCGACGCAGTCAATACGCTTAAAGGCTGGGCCCAATGGATAGTCACGGGACAAAGCGATGCTGAATCAACAAGCCTTTGAGCGACAGCACCAATCTGACTGGGAGAGGCTCGAGCAATCATTGAGCGCGTTAGAATCGTTAAAACCCTGGTCATCGCGCGTTAACAAAGAACTCACTCACGATCTTCCCCATCTGTATGCTGCACTTTGTCAGCAGCATGCTGTTGCCACAAGTAGGGGTTACAGTCATGCACTGTCACAACGATTGCACGAACTAATTACGAGGGCCCATCACCAATTATACCGGCGTAAGGGTCATTGGCTAGCGCGATGCGCAGAATTTTTAGGTGGCGGTTTCCCACGAGCCTTACGCGAACAGTGGCGACTCATGGCACTGTCAAGCGTACTCTTTTTCGGTACTACGTTAATCTGCGGGGTACTGGCCGCATACTCCACTGACCTTGCCGATCTATTTATGGGTTATGAGCAGCGTGAGTCCTTGGAACACATGTACAAACCTGGCAATGGGTATCGTCCTGAAGGCATGGAAGCCAGCTCAAACTTTATGATGTTCGGTTTTTACATCATGAACAATATAGGAATAGACTTTCGGGTGTTTGCCAGTGGCATCCTGCTTGGTGTGGGCTCCTTATTTTTCAATATTTTTAATGGCGTAATGATCGGCGCAGCAGCCGGGCACCTAACGGGCATTGGGTACGTTGAAACATTCTGGGGTTTTGTTGCGGGTCACAGCGCGCCGGAGCTTATTGCCTTGTGCGTCAGTTGCACCGCCGGACTCATGCTAGGTTTTGCCATCATTAAACCCGGCCGTCAAACCCGAAGGTTAGCATTAACGCGTGCTGCGAAAAAAGCGGTGCCCATTATCATTGGCGCAGGTTTGATGACTTTGCTGGCGGCGTTTATCGAAGCCTACTGGTCGTCCAGAAACGAGCCTTTTATGCTCAAAATTACGGTTGGTGTGATTATCTGGATTGCGACTATCGCGTATCTTGTATTTGCCGGACGCTCACCCGGTAGATTTAGCAAACAAGCATCAATGCAATCTCAAAACCAGCATGGTTGATATTAACAAACTAACCGTGTTGCCACGTCCGCGTAGCGCCTGGCAAGCAATTGATGCAGGTTTTACGTTCGCACGAGCACACTATTTTGTACTCTTGGTATTGTGGTTGGGTATGTCCTTACCCTTTATCGTTCTAAGCTCAGCGCTATATTGGGTATTTGATTGGACAAGCGCTATCTTTGTCTGGTGGTGGTTCAAACCGTTATACGAACTTCCGTTATTGTTTTACTTATCAAAAGCGCTGTTCTCAGAGAAAATCGGGCTTCGAAGTTGCTGGACACAAACCCTTAAACACTTCTGGTTGCTTTGCATAACTTATTTAAGCTATGCACGACTCAGTACAGCGCGTTCCCTAACCTTCCCGGTCGTATTTTTGGAAAAACTGCCTTTCAAGAAAAGACGCGCGCGAATCCAAACACTTACCAGTGAACGAACTAGGCATACATTGTTGATGTGGGTTTGTATACATATTGAAGTCATTTTGACGTACTCTATATTTTTTTCAGTTTTAGGTTTGTTATTCCCACAAGCTTTTACGGATATTAACTTCGACTTCATGCTTAATCCAGGGGAAACGGAACAATCCAAGGTCTGGTATTTCGCGACACTCGGTAGCGCCGTCGTAACGGCCGGGTTGGTGGCGCCGTTTTATGTTGGTGCGGGCTTTATTGTGTACATCAATAGACGCATGAGCTTAGAGGCCTGGGATGTGGAGCACCGCTTCAGAAGAATCAAACCACGTACTGCAGCCAGTCTTGGTACAGCACTGCTTGTTTGCCTGATAGCTCTGTCGCCCAATGATGCAAGTGCAGAAAATCGCGCACAGTTTTTACCACCAATTACATCCATATCGAACACCATCGTTGAACTGCAAGCTGACGAAGGTATCGGCACAATGCGTACCGTTAAACGGTTACGGTTCAAAGACGACTTTGCATTTGACGGCTCGGACGATTCAAGTAGTTTCGATTCCTTCTGGGACCCACAAGGGCTTATAAGGCTTTTGATATCGCTTGTTGAAAACTTCCAAATCTTTATTTGGGTAGTGGCTGCAATTTTTATTGTGCTCTTGCTATACACCATCAGAGGTTTTCGAAAACCGAATCTAAACTTAAGCCCACTGAGTCGTGGCGATAGCGACAGCGCCGATGCTGTATCACACCCGTTAACCGCTGATCTTCCTACAAACATTCCGGCAGCCGCACAGAAACTACTGAATGAAGGGAATCGAAGACAAGCACTAAGTGTGCTGTTTAGAGGTGCATTACGTGCAGTGATGAACCAGTACGAATTAAAAATTCTGCGAGGCGCGACTGAATCTGATTGCCAAAAGACAATCGGTGCCGTAGCCAATGATCAACAAGTCAGCCTTTTTAATCGCCTATTAGTTATTTGGCAACGTGAAGCGTACGCCAATGACCCGCAAGATGAACAACATATTTCTGTATTAATCAACGACTGGTCCGCGGCATTTAATACTCCTCAGCAAACGGATGCTGGAGGCCCTGCACAATGAAGGGTCGTTCCATACCCGTACTGCCTATTCTACTTATGCTCGCTATAGCATATTGCGGGTATTGGCTTTACAAAAATACAGAATACGTTGAAGAGGAAGCACCCACGCCTACCAGCATGGAATCCCGAAAATTCGACTATTTAATTGCCGCAAAGCTATTGGAAACACAGGGTTTTGACTACGATAAAGCAAGAAGTATACGTGAGATTTACAACCTCGACGCTAACGAAACAGGCGTGTTGTGGGTCGAAGACTTAAAATACATTGAAGATGAACGTGGTGTGAAGGCCATACGCGACTGGATAATCGATGGCGGTACGCTCATAACCAATACACGGCGTGTTTACGACGACAATGATCTGCATATACATTTTTTAAATGAACTCGGCATTCATTATGATGCTGATTCCGGTAATTTTTCCCAACTCAATTTGGATATCGATGATGAGTCTGAGGAAGAAGACCTATACTTGCCCGTGCCCGATGAACAGATTCCCGGCAAGCTACTGCAAGTTGAACTTTTAGGAAAAACCAACCTGAGCTATGCTAGTGAAAACGCGGTAAGCAGCACTGAAAATATCATTGATTCCTCGCAACTTATCTACAACGCCGTGGGTGATGGATACGTTGCGGCAGTAACGGATACTCACCTGTTTGAAAATGAACACCTCGATGATAATCAACACGGTTTCCTACTGCTATGGCTCACGCAAGCAGCCACAACTAAATCGACACTATTTGTATCCCAGCTTGGTGACCCACCTGGATTACTCGGAACACTCTGGATGAAAGCCCCTATTGTCATCATTGCGTTGGCGTTGGTTTTAGCCGGTTATCTAAGAATGGCGTCAAGTCGATTAGGACCAGTTGAGTACGAGGAACTCCCCAATAAAAACAATCTTATTGCGCACTTACGAGCTCGCGGCGAATTCTGGTTCAAGCACCGCCACACAGAAAAACAATTTGCTGATATTCAGCAAGCCGCACTGGCTGTGTTGGCAAAACGCCGGGGAGAATCCGGCCTTAAACAACAGAATGAAGAAATCGATGAACTCGCGGTGGCCACTCAGGCCAGCGAATTACTTCACTGTACGCCCGAAATTGCCAAGCGCGCTTTATTCAACCGTGTGAATTCCGGTAATGAGCTATTAAAAAACAGCCAGTATTTACAGAAAATATTGCATCTGAACACAAATCAACAGCCGAAAACAAAACCGAAATCTAAATGAGATTCTCGCGCATATGAATGATTCAACACAAATTGCCGCCGCCCACGCCAATCTGAACAAACTCAGAGACAACATCAGACACGTTGTTATCGGGCAGTCACAAACCATTGATGAGTTACTGATTTGTGTCGCAGCCGGTGGGCATGTGCTTATCGAAGGCGTACCCGGTTTAGCTAAAACGCTATTGGCTCGCTGTTTAGCACATTCAGCTTATGCCACAAATGTACGAATACAGTTCACACCTGATCTCATGCCCAGCGATATTGTTGGACATGCTATGTTCGATAACGAACAACAATCATTCACGGTTCGAGAAGGCCCGGTGTTTGCCAACATCGTCGTAGCCGATGAAATAAACCGTGCTCCGGCTAAAACGCAATCAGCTCTTTTAGAGGCCATGCAAGAGCAGCAAGTTAGTATAGAGGGAGAAACCCGCGACCTGCCAGATCCATTTATTGTAATAGCAACGCAAAACCCAATTGAGCAGGAAGGTACTTATCCATTACCACAAGCTCAACTCGATCGTTTCTTGTTTAAAGTGTTAATTGACTATCCAAATGCCGATGACGAATTTGTGATGTTGCAAAAAATCACGCACGAGAATATCGCACACAAACTCGATTTAAGCGACCTGCAACCTGTTATTGCCACCGGGGAATTGTCTGCAATACAACATGCAGCCAGTTTTGTTAGCGTTGACACCGCTGTGCAAAAATACATTGTTGATATCGTAACGACAACACGTAACTGGAACGGCATTGAACATGGCGCAGGACCGCGAGGCTCTATTGCTCTCCTTCGAGCAGCTAGAGCAAAAGCGCTGCTCGAAGGAGCAAATTTCGTTACTCCAGACGATGTTAAAGCCGTTGCCCGCCCCGTACTAAGGCACCGAATCCAACTCACCCCCGATCTGGAAATTGAGGGCTATAGCCCTGATGATGTCATTACCAGCTTATTGGCCGCGGTAAACGCACCACGATCGTGATTCCAAGTACACGATTATTGCTGTTTGGCCTGGCGCTGGCGGCCACGGCCATCATTCCCACTGTTTGGTCGCAATGGACACAACTGTGGTGGATACTACCTGCGTTGCTTTGTATGGCAATGATTATAGATGCCGTTATTGTTCGCCGTGCTCATTTAACAGCTGAACGACAAGTGCGTCAGGTATTACCGCATCAACAATGGTCAGATGTGGGACTGGTTATAGAAAACGATTCCAGGTTAAGCTTGCAATTAATTGCGTACGATATGCATCCGCAGAGCTGCAATACTCGAGGTTTACCCAGTAAAGCAAAATTGGCTGTACGCAGTAAAGTTACTATGCGCTATGAACTTATGCCAACAAGCCGGGGCGATATCGAATTTAACGGTATTGATTGCCACATCAAAACGAAATTAGGGCTCTGGACACGTCAAGTTACCTTACCGTGCGACACAGTTGTACAGGTTTATCCAAATTTTAAAGCGAATCGCTTATTCGGCTTACTGTTAAGTAAACAGCATTTAAATCATTTAGGTATTCGTCGACTACCACGGCCTGGTGAGGGCAGCGACTTTCATCAATTGCGCGAGTATCGTGACGGCGATAGTTTGCGGCAAATCGATTGGAAAGCCACCGCTCGTACGCAGAAATTGATCGCCCGAGAGTACGCCCAGGAACGTGATCAGCAAATCGTGTTTATGTTGGACTGCAGCATGCGGATGCGACATCAGGAAGGTATTTCTTCGCACATGGACGATACCTTAAACGCTATCGTCTTATTGGCACATGTTGCTTTGCAACAAGGTGACGCAACAGGCATCATGACCTTCGGTGGTGTTGATCGATGGATACCTCCTGCAAAAGGTATTTATGCCGCTCGCAGACTCATGCAAGGTCTGTATGACGTACAGGCAACGAAACAACTTCCTGACTATGTGCAAGCAGTAGAGACTCTATCTACACGGCTTAGACGTCGAGCTTTGGTGATTCTTATCACCAACTCGAGGAATGAGGATGGGCAATCAGCATTGCAGGCACTGCAGCGTCTTAAAGGAAAACATTTAGTTTTAGTTGCCGACTTACGCGAAGCCGACCTAGATAATGCAATTAATACGAACCCCCAAACCACAGAAGAAGCCATACTGTGGATGAGTGCCGAAAACTACCGATTGGAACGCCAACAAAGGCATCGCTTAGCCACAGCTGGTGGCGCTAGACTGCTAGACGTGACACCTGCCAATTTATCGGCTGATTTGATAACGCGCTATTTAGCCATAAAACGTATGGGTCAACTGTAAGCAAGCGCTATGTAAACAATGCTTCGTATTTATCAACCATGTGCTGCATATCGAAATGGGCTAAGGCATGCTGCTGTGCAAAAGCTCCCATCTTCTCACGCGCTTCACCGTTATTCGCCAAGTACTTTATTGCGTCAGTAACAGCAAGATAATCTTTCTCAACAAGCAGACCACCTCGCTGTTCTCCATTGCTCGCTACTGCATCAGCAGAACCACCCGCATTGGTTAACACTACCGGGGTGCCAGCCGCTTGCGCCTCCAGTGCCGTTAACGGATGACCTTCTCGATCAGAGGTTAATACGAAAATATCTAACGCGGCTAAAACGTTCGGAATATCCTGACGTGCGCCAGCTAAGATAATGTGGGCCTGTAAATTCAACTCTCTGACCCGCGCGTTTATCGTATCGAACAACTCGCCCTCGCCAACAATAACCACTTTAAACGCATGTACCATTTCACGCAGCTCAGCCGCAACATCCAACAGTCGCATCTGATTTTTAGCTGGCACTAGTCGACCTACCGTACCAATCAGTAGCTCCTTATTGGGCGCCCATTGCTGCTTAAGTGTTTCGCCAGTACCTTGCGCGTAGGCCTTTGTATCGACCCCATTATTGATAACGGTGATTAAGTCTGCACGAATGTTTATATCGTCTCGATAAAACTGAGCAGTGTCATGCGACACCGCCACAAGTTTTCGAGTTGTTGCCGCTAACCGTCGGTCTATAAATCGGTAGTGAAAAGGTTTCCATGTATCACGGCTATGCTCTGTCACTACAACCGGTATGCCACTGCGCAACAAACTAATCCGTGTCCACAGGTTAGCGGTAAATAAATGACTATTAACAGCAACAGGATTGATTTCGGAAATTAATGCGCGTAAGCGTTTTGGCAAACTCAAATCAATGCCTGGTTTCTTATTCAATATATGTAGGGAAATATTCTCATCCAGCTTATCGGCAAGCTCACCCGGTTTAGCCAAACAAACCATATGTACTTGCCAATGTCTTTGCACAAACTGATTGGCCATCGCTACCAGCATTTGCTCCGCGCCGCCAATCGTTAAAGCCTCAATGCAAAAGACGATGCACTTAGGATGGACCGAGCTCATTAAACGACTTTTCCTGGAACGTAGCGCTCGAACAGCGCAATAAGCTCATCGATATTGCGTTGCTGATTAAATAACTGTGCAACCTTGTCAAACCCTGCATCACTAAGCTGTTGCGCCAACGCGGGATCAGTTGCAATGTCACTAAGCGCGGTTGCAAAGCCGTCAACATCGTCCACTTCTGCCAATTGCCCTGACACACCAGAATCAATCAACTCAGGTATGGCACTGACCCGTGTGGATACCACCGGCACGCGAAGCGCCATTGCCTCTGCAATCACGTTCGGAATACCATCTGGTGGTTGACCGGGAATGAGTCGCGGTGCCAAGCAAAAAATGTCGGCTTGTTCTAAAGTTGAAAGTACTTCCTCGAATGCAATTCCACCTAGAAATTCTACCTCGTCTTGTACACCTTCACTAACGACTAAGGCTTTTAGCTCAGCCTCTATAGGGCCTGAACCAATTATCTTTAACTTGAAGTTGAACTGATTTGAATTTTTGATTTGCGCACAGGCCTTTATAAGCACATCGTGGCCTTTAGTTGGAACAAGGCGCCCAATACTCAGCAACTGAACGGTATCATCCGCATCACGTTGCTTGAATGCGCGAGATGCGGCACGCTCCATAACACGCGGATCTAATCCGTGATAATTTAAATGGACGTTTGATGGATTGGTCAAACCGAAATTATGCTGCAAGTGATGACAAAAATGACCACTGCACACTACGCTAAAGTCGGCGCTGTTTAATTTATAACTCAGAAATTGGTTTTTCGAAAATATATCTTCACCATGAATTGCAGCAGACCAACTCACACCATGAATCTGTTGCAAGAACCAACACGCCGTTGTTGGAACGTTGGCCCAGTGTCCGTGCCAGTGCTGTATACCGCGATTGCTGCCAAGTTTATAGAAGTACAAAGTTACCGGTAATATCGCGAGATTTTTTAGCACACTGACCGGTCGGTCCTTTCCGTGCCAGATGACTTTGCTTATGGCGGAGAGTGTTTTAACCGGTTTGCTTAACAGGGTCTTAAAAAATGCAGCTAGAGTGCCGGCACTGATCAATGACGAATAGGTTGTTCTTTCAGTGGAAAGTCGAATAGCGTCATCGAGCGTGATAGGGTCGCGCGGATACTGCAGGCTATAAATATCAAATATCAAGCCACGACGTTCAAGCGCCACAAGCTCACGCAATATAAACGTTTCGTGTAATTCCGGGAACATCGAAATGATAATCCCGAATCGTGGTTTTTCTGTGCTCAATTGAGAAAGGTTTTGACGTTTAGTTGAATGTTAGTAATGCATTCAAGTTTCAAGATTTTTTTTCTTAGTGGTTTTTTTCCTGAACGCCAATGGCAAGGTAAGACACGTGCAAAGATACGCGATACCTACACCCATTCCTTCCTTGACCGGTTCATCATCCCACCAAACTTCCGTTTGCCAAAAAAAGGCTTTTTGAGGCCAATACACATACACCCCAAACGCCAATATCAGCACAGCAATCACAAGCAAAATCCGGCCCAACATTGATTGCAAGCGATGCGGCGCAAATGCGGCAAAAGCCAGTGCAATGGCTGGAACCAAATAGATTATTGCCCAATAAAGAGCATCGGAATCGTTGTACTGTAAACCGGTAAACACCAGCATAGTGATCAACAGTAAAATATAGATGATTTTCATGGTATTAAATTACTAACAAGCTAATAACGTGAATATATCATCCCCGTCAGATTAGAACAGCTCGTACGCACAATTTAGTTCAAACTTATTAGACGGGTAGAGTAAGACGGGGGGACGGCTTTATATAACCGTGTTAGTTCAGGCCCGAAGCGAGTTCTTCAACCTGAGCGTCAGTGAGCAAGTTTGCCAACGCACCTTGCTTGAAACCGGAACCACGGGTATTAATAATATCGGGTAAATCCACGCCATTTTCTTTCATACGCTTACAGGCTGCAGCGATGGAACGGCTACCGCGCGCGGTCAGTTTGCCTTGAATGATCTTAATAGCTTCGCCGTCTTCGTCTTCGGTTTCGCCAACAGTAGTTGCCAGTACAACGTCTTCTATATCGGCACGCCAGCGAATGCCGTCGTTGTTGCACCCTATAATTTCATCACCGGCAACAATGTCCATATATTCTTTCGCAAGGGCTCGACTTTCACATGCAGCGACATTTGCGATGGCCAGCCCTCTAACCAAACCGTGTTCAACAGTTTCGATTTTTTGCTCGGTATTCAAGAACAGAAGAAATGTGCGCACGCGATTTGCCAGAGGTAAAGGAGACTCTAGTGTAAAGCAATCTAACCCTTTCGTCCAATAAGCAGGCTATGCACCATTAATTGGCACTTTAGCGCAAGGTATTTACCCGTTGTTCACTGAGTTGACGATAGTACTCGGCAGCGGCTTCCGATATTTCGCCTTCGCGCACTAATTGATCAATACTGCGGCCTTCGATCGATAAAGCTTGTGCAATTTGCAGTTCAAGATTTTCAAGGCTTAGCAAAGCTCGATTGTATTCCGCTTCGATTCTCGCGTTATTCAATTCACCAGAACCGCCTCGTCTGAAAACTTCAGCGGCCGTTTGTAAATCCTGCAACGCAGCCGAATCCAGCCCCAGTTGCGTCAACTCAGGTATTAATTGATCGATTGCATCTGCCGTGCTTTGCGCATCTGCTGAATCTGCAGAGTATGTGTAACCACGTTGTTCACCTGATGTTGCTAAATCTGATTCACCAACACCCTGGCGTGTTCCCGCACCACCTCTAACAGGCGATCGCCCTTGCCCGTCACCCTGGCCTTGTTGACCTTGTTGACCTTGTTGACCTTGTTGACCTTGTTGACCTTGTTGACCTTGTTG
>CAYMHU010000061.1:0-5233 GCA_964390335.1 uncultured Granulosicoccaceae bacterium
GTTATGGGTGGATTGATTGCGACTGGATTCTGCTACTTCCAATACAGAATTATAGTCGCGCGAAAAAATGCGGCAATGGATGAGCTCAAAGACTTGAGTCAGATTTCTGATCAACATTTGCTTGAGCACACTACATCAAAAATTAACCTAAAAGAATCGATCTTCTCGATTGTTGTTGCATTGACGGTATTAGGATTTATCGTTTATATGGTGCAGTCTTTCGTTTGATTTACCTCGTCACTTCAGAGTACCGGAAGGCAATCAGGTTAGTACGTATGGACGATGGTTGATAATTAGTAAAGCGATAGAATACCGTTTCGACAGTGGCAACTGTTTCACAACCATCGTATGTCGAATCATATTGTCTGTAAATATCAAGGCTTCAGTAATACTCACTCCAAATTTTTGATTAAGGAAGTAGACAATGAACTTTAAAATAACCGTTGTATTGCTATTGATAGGTTTTTTAAGCGCATGTGGGGGTGGGTCAAGCAGTGATGCTGGCGGAACAACAGATGCGGGCACAACGGATGCCGGTACAACGGATATGGGCGCAACAGATATGGGCACAACAGATGCTGGTAGTACCGCTGGTTCGCTGGAGAGCATTGCTGGCTTTTGGGATGCAAGCAGCACAGGTGATTTAGGACGAGCGGAATATTGGGATATAAACACCGATGGTAACTTTGTTGGCTATGTGTTTACGGAGTATGAGCGCGTTTTTGATCCGGTACAGATGGTGAACTTCGATATCTACCGATGTTTCGATGCGAGAACGGGGACCATTGCAGCCATTGGTAATGATCAATATACAATAGATGGTCGATTTAATGAATCCGGATACAATACCTCGTATCAATTCTCGTTAAACACAGACGGTAGACTGCGCGCCGTGTATGTTGCAGATATTGTCCAGTGCGGCCCGAATGGCTGCTCAACAACGACTCTCGACAATAATTATTTTCAAGCTCCGGATGCTATTAGTCCTGATACGCTTTTCGTTTGCCCATCAGGCCCCATTACATCCGTTGACCCAATAATTAACGGTGCTACTGCGGCGGATAGTGAAACAACATGGAATTGTTCGTTTATCGATCAAGGCAATCCCGAATCAGAGCCACTTACGACATCTGTAACTTTTGGGGCTGACGGTTCAGGTTTAGTCTCGGGGACTCGACCTTTCACTTGGACACGTTCAGGGTTCAACGGTGTAGATATTGATGCAAGCTACACTGATAATATCAATCAGTTTTTCACGCTTCAGAATATTATCCTGTACTCTACCGACGACACAACAGACCGATTCACGGCCTTAGATCAAAGTGTGAGATCAGAGGATGGCGGAGCGCCGACGTTTACCTACTTTGAAACAGACTGTAGTTTAGGGTCATAGGTTTTAAGGAATCTCTATTCTCGATTGTTGTAATGACAACATTGGGCATTATCGTTTATTTGGTGCAGTCTTTTATCTGATATAAACCTTCACTCTAAACATGCGTTAAAAAATTCACCACCTCCGTTGTAAACAGCGATAGTTCGAGTTAATCAGTAGCTGGTGACGCGGTAATCGCCAGAAGCTTAACCATATGTCGAATCCAAAGCTAATTCCAGAATTGTATTGCGAAGACATAGAAAATACGAAGCGTTTCTATACCGAAATCCTTGGCTTCACTATTAAGTACGAGAGGCCAGAGGAACAATTCGTATATTTTACTTTCGAGGGAGCTGATATGATGGTTGAAGGTATTAACGGCGCTGGTCGTCGTTGGTTAACCGGTAATATGGAAAAACCGTTCGGTCGAGGAGTGAATTTTCAATGGACCGTTTCAGATGTT
Organism: uncultured Granulosicoccaceae bacterium; assembly: GCA_964390335.1. Classification (GTDB taxonomy): domain Bacteria; phylum Pseudomonadota; class Gammaproteobacteria; order Granulosicoccales; family Granulosicoccaceae; genus Granulosicoccus. Next base: position 1,836 of record CAYMHU010000061.1, read on the forward strand.
GAAGCTCTGTATTCAAGAGTCAAGCAAAAGTCAATTAATTCTATATATCTGGAAATAGAAACTAAGCACTATGTTTGTGGTTCTGAAACATCTCGTCAACAGCAGTTTATAGTTCAAGATCCAGATGGTTACTTGATTAGATTCTGTTGCGATACTTAGTATACAAAACAAGCGTTGATATAGATTAATATGCCAACCTTATATCTTGACTGCTCTAATCAATTGCAAGCAAGTTTGAAAAAAAGCCGATGAATTGAAATCATCATCCATGATAGCGTTCACAATAAGGTGATCCGGGTATTGCACAGTACAATCTGATACGTAATATTTTTCAGCACAGGATTATGCAATACTGATTCCCGATGATTTACACCAAACTTCAAATCCTATTGCATTGGGTTTCAGCAATATTGGTTTTAACCCTCGCATTCAGTGGGCTCTCATATACCTATGATTTAGGAGATTGGAGTGCGTTAAGCACCCACCAGTTCGTTGGGCAGGTGTTTATCTTGTTTCTGCTGCTTAGGATAGCGGTTAGGTTTAGCCGCAAACCCTCGCAACCAAACCACACAAAATCTGATTGGCAAACTCGATTAGCAGCTCGATTAGCCAAAACTGTGCATATTGCACTATACCTGTGCCTTATTTGTTTCGCGGTTACCGGCTATGTGTCAGCATCTGCATTAACCAATACGGATTTGTTGTTTCCGGTTGAGCGCAGTTTTGCACGCTCAGACACCGGCGATATCTTGCTTGAGATTCACTATGCGTTAAAGTGGGTGTTACTGGTGCTTCTTTGCCTGCATCTAGCTGGAGCCTTAAAACAAGTATTTTGGGGACGCACACAAACTGTCTCTAATATGATTAAGTTTAAAAAATAGGACGCTATAAATGATAAAGCTTACCCGTCGCAATGTAATCAAGACTATCGCCAGTGGCGGTGCGGTTACGTTATGCCCGTCGCTCTTGAAAGCCCAGAGCCTCAACCTCGATGCATGGGATGATATTCCAACAACTGAACCCATAGGTCAGACAGCTTTGGTAACACTAGAGGCGGGTCCGGCTGAAATTGACATCAGCACACTTAAAACAGGCGAGGTCACTGTCGTCGCACGCCCAACAGATGACCCTAATTACTCTGATACAGGCATGATGCAGTATGTTGGAATTTTGCGTAGAACAGACGCGCAAATTGCGTATGGAAACACCCACGACAAACCAGGGTCCGTGCAAGATTCGCGTTTTTTTGTAACAGACCTGCTATGCCCGCATCGTGGCAATGCCATTGGGATTACCGGTAGTGAAGACAGACCGTTTGCGTGCACCGACCGCCGTTCCCGTCATCGTAGCGAATTCACCGCGTCGGGTGAGGGTGTTGCCGGCGCATCTGAAGGTGAAGATTGGCTTTTCATTCCAGACTACACACTGGAAATTGTGGAAGACAACGGGTCAATCAAGAGCGCTATTTTGACGTTAAGCTGATCAACTTCTTGCATGGGGCAAGTAACACAGGGCTTGTCAACGCCATTTAGTGCGCTATGCTCAAACGCAATTACCTGTTATTGCGCGATTTAATACACCAACAGGCGTTGCAGCAACAACAGGCGTTGGTTGAAATAGACGAAGCGGTTACAATACACCGCAACAAAATGATGGCGCTTTGGCGGCGGCCCAGGACAGCCAGTGAGCATATCGCCAATACGGCATACCTGGTGTATGCCCGCTGCTTGAACAACAACGAAATTATCAATTATGAACAACAAAAAACAGTCCGCGGTGGTTGAAGTCACTAAGGATCAACTCCCAATGCATTGCCCCACACCCGATGCCGAACTGTGGAACAGTCACCCTCGGGTTTATATTCCGTTGGAAGATGAAACAGAGGCCACGTGTTCATATTGCGGAACTGTATTTCGTCTTGTCGACAAAAAAAGCTAACGAGCGCCGCACTTTCTGGCGACATCGCGATAATCCCAGTCCCGAATTTCATGCACACTTGTTTGACCCAACATGGTTAGAACAAAACAACTGCATTGTTAATAGCGCCAGCGCTGGCCGCGGCGGCACCCACTTTATACGAGTAGACGATACCGATCTGGTGTTACGGCAGTATCGCCGTGGCGGCATGGTCCGTAGCATCAGTGATAACGCGTACACCTGGACGGGTTTGACACGTACGCGTGCGTGGCGCGAATTTGATGTACTGATACAGCTTGAGCAGCACAACCTACCAGCGCCTCGGCCATACGCGTGTATGGTGAGCAAGCGAACATTCTCGTACACAGCAAGCTTAATGACGTATTTTTTACCCGGCATCACGCTGGCCGATCATATCTGTAATGGCAATCCAACACTCGACACCTGGCATGCCATCGGGCGATGCATTCGTCGATTTCACGATCTGGGTGTCGACCATGCCGATTTAAATGCACACAATATTTTGTTGGGCGAGCATGAAGCTGTTTCGTTAATTGATTTTGATCGTGCAACCATCACCGTGCCGCAGGCACGAAGCGCGCAGCGTAATTTAAATCGCTTACAACGATCCTTAGATAAAATTGGCAGTAGTGGGCCTGCTAATTATGATCAAACCAGCTGGCAGGCGTTAGTGCAGGGTTACAAGTCGACTTAGTGTTGCCTGCAGCACGTACAGCAAAATAGCTGTATTGCTGAAAAAGTAAAGCGAGAGATTGTTGGTTGTTGTTGTTGAATCTATCGGTCGATTATTCTGGGTAAGTTGCGGTCCAAGGGACCAGAGCTTAGGTCATGTCTTCCTCTTTAAGTTGATTAGGCTTAGCAACATTACCGTTCTCAGCATCAGAAATTTTGTTGTAGATTTCTTCTCTGTGCACTGCAATATCGGAGGGTGCGTTTATGCCGAGACGAACTTGCTTACCAGAAATACTAAGAACCGTGATGGTAACTTCGTCACCAATCTTTACGGATTCTCCAGGTTTTCTACTGAGTACTAACATAGGTTTCCTATTGCAACAACCGCTGCATGTTTTAGGTTAAGGAACGTAAACGCCTATTGAGCATTTTCAAATTTCTAGCACAGTGATTTTGTCTATTTTGCTAGATTTGAATCAGATCCTTCCTTCAGATTAATAAAACCGTTGGTATTTAGCAAACCAACAAATGGGTTACGTATTTAGGCAGTATGTCCGTTTGGGCGTTTATCGCGTTATACGCTCTGTCACTCAAGGTAGATGCCCATGCGGGTTGGTCTATTGATAACTGTAATAGTTCAATGGTTTCATCTGCATTTTGCGCAATGGCAATACCTTGCTTGTTTCGAAGTAGCTCACATTCGTTCTCGAAGTTAAACATGTGCGGTCCGACAACAATTGCGCACCGATTTTGTGCCGCTTCTATTACATTATGCCCACCATGTGGTA
>CAYMHU010000061.1:5333-9343 GCA_964390335.1 uncultured Granulosicoccaceae bacterium
TCATCGCCGCGCGCCAAGATGCGAACCTGACTTAAAGCCTGCGTATAGGTGTTATTAAAAAAGTTGGCAACTGAACCACGACTGCGCTGACTGAGTCGCGCATTGATGATGGTGACTGGTACATCACTGTGTTGTGCACGCGAGAAAAGCCATGGCCAAATTTCTGTTTCAACAATCCAGCATGCACTGATGGTATGGCGTTTAAAAAATTGTTGAGTAGCGTACGCGAAGTCGATGGGTAGGTAGGCATGCTTAATCGTGTGGCCGGCATGCTTTTGCACCATCTGCGCACCAGTTGGTGTATTGCTAGTCAGTAAAAACAGTAACGATGGGTGGGTATGTTCCAGATGCTGCAGAAGCGGTAGTACCGTGAGCACTTCGCCTACGGATGCGGCATGAACATGTATTCTTGTTACAGGGTCGCGCTTAAAAACCCCAAGTCGTTCGCGACAGTACCGCCAGCCACCATCGCGAAAGCTGCGAACTACACAATGAACCAGCAGAACAGGGGATACAAGCCATAAACACAGGCGGTATCGAAATGTTGGGGCGTTATTTTTCGGCGCTGCTGACAAGAAAATTATTTATTGGCGTAAGATCGGCTGCGTTCAGTGTACCAGCCGCCGCTTTGAGCGACAGATAGTTGATCAAATAATCGTATCGCGCTCCGGCAAAGTCTGATTCGGCGCGGTATACATCGCGCAATGCACGCAGCACTTCTACTGACGTCCGGGTGCCTGCTCTGAATCCTGCATCCGTTGCTTCAGCAGATTTTCGAGTGGAGATGAGTGCCTGGCGCAGCGCATTAGCCCGCGAGATACTGCCGGTAACGCCGCGATATGCGTCTCTGGTTTGCTGTGCGGTAGAGCGCTCTTGCGATAACAAGGTTTGCATGGCCGATTCTGAATCGGCTTTTGCTTGGTGGATTTGCGCACTAACGCGTCCACCTGTGTAGATTGGCATACGCAGCTCAACACCCACTCGCGCAGAGCGGCTATCGCGCGTATCGGGAAAGGTGTCGGCATCGGTTGCTTGCACCGCGCCTACTAAATCCAGCGTGGGGTAGCGTAAACCCCGAATTGAGTCCACGGCTTTCTCAGCCGTTTGAGCAGCAAGACGAGTTGCCACCAACTGTAGATTTTGCTCTAACGATAAATTGACCCAGTCTTCAACCTTCGCAGGGTTGGGCGACACCAATGGTAAATCGGCAGCGAGTGATGCAATGAACTCAGGCTCTTTTCCAGTTAGCACTAAATAAGAGCCCAGTGCGTTTTGCAATTGATTTTGCGCGGCTATTTCAGATGCGATGGCCAAGTCGTATTGCGCTTGAGCGGCACGCACATCAGTTACCGGTACCAGGCCAACTTCAAAGCGTCGTTCGGCTTGCTCTTTTTGACGTGCAATGGCTTGTAGTTCTGATTGGCTGAACTGGACTTCAACTTGCGCGCGCAATACATCAAAGTAAATATTCGCGGTGCGCAGAATCAGATTTTGCTGTTGCGCTAACAGTTGCGCTTCGGCTTGTTTCACACCCAGCTCTGCCTGATCAACAATGGCGGCATTTTCGCGGTTGAACAAACTTTGCCGTAACGCTAAAGACAACTGTGTTGAACCGTAAGGCGATAAGCCATCGTCTTCGATTTCGTTGTGCGTGGCATCGAAGGCCAGCGACAACTGAGGCTTAAACGAAGAACGTGCTAAGGGCAGGCGTTGAATAGCCGATTGATAATCCGCTTCGGCTGTTTTGATGGTGGAGTCATATTCAGTGGCCAGCAAGTAAGTCTCTTGCAGATCGGTTGCAGAGACAGTACTGACAGACAGCAGGCTAATTGCCCCAAAAACATGAGCCGCCAGAGGTGTTACGTTAAGCTCGCTCTTTTGCATAGGTTGCTCTAGAACACAAACCCTGACTTAACTTCTGAAAAATTGACCAGTGGATCGACGGTTGTTTCGAATAAGCTTTCCGTAGTCCATTCGTTTTCAGACACGCGAGTCAGCAGCAGTGCTTCCATTGTAGGTTGTTGTGTGTCGCCTACTACTGCAAACAATCGGCCATTTATAGCCATTTTTTGTTTGTAGAAGTCAGGTATGGCGCCGACAGACCCGCCAAAAGCGATGGCATCGTAGGAATCGCGTGCATCCCAGACTTCTGCAGCATCTTGTTCAGTGATGGTGACGTTTGAGAAACCGAGACCCGCAAGGCGCTCTGTAGCGCTGGCTGCGAGTGTAGGGTGGATTTCAACGCTTTCGACATTTTGTGCTAATCGACCCAGACATGCGGCCAGATAGCCACTGCCTGTACCTATGTCGAGCACGCTGTCAGTGACGCTTAATTGTAATGCTTGCAGTAACCGGCCTTCCAGGATGGGTTTGAGCATGGTTTGTCCAAAACCAATCGGTAATTGATAGTCACTGAAAGCCAGAGTGCGGTGCTCCAAACCCACAAATTCTTCACGAGGTACGTCAGCCAAGACGTCCAAAACCCGTTGATCGAGTACGTCCCACGGTCGAACCTGTTGCTCGATCATGTTGCTGCGTGCTTGCTGATAGTTCATTTGTGTACCGCTAAATAGATGTGTTGACTGACCACGATTATACGCCAACAAACATGCCAACACTGCGTTAGGCGCAGCACAGCTGATGATAGGACAGGTAATTTCAGGCACCGGGCCGCTGTTGCATTGCCCGGCGTTCGTTCGTTTTCGGACACGAGCTGATCTGCGGCCCGTGTGTTACATCTTTGTTGCCAGTAAGGCGTCGAACTATTGTGCGACTACGCTGCTGGCTTGCGGGCCTTTCGGACCCTGTTCAACTTCGAATGTGACTTTCTGACCTTCGTTCAAGGTCTTGAATCCATCACCTTGAATTGCTGAGAAATGAACGAATACATCGTCGCCGCCATCATCTTGCGATAAGAAACCGAAACCTTTTGATTCGTTAAACCACTTGACCGTGCCTGTTGCCATGATATTTGAAACCTCTGAAAATGGAGTGCCGTGCTACGCAATTGCAAAACCGTGTCACGCTTGACCAGTCTAGCGGTTTTTTGAGAGCCGATCTATGGATTTTTTGTGAAAAGCATGCTACCGCCTGTTGAATTGCGGTTTGATTAGCGCCGAAAAACTGTCATTTGGTGGCTTTAGGCGCTGAATACAGCCATTTTTGGCGATTGTTATGTGGTTTCAGCGTTACTCGTCGTTTTTGGGCTTTGGTTTATTCCTAGACTTTTGGTTGGGATTTTTAGTCGCGCTATTGGCATTTTTACCCCCTTGAGTGCCACCGTCATTGCCTTTTTTAGAGCGCGATCGCCTGGATCGACGCTTATTCCCATCCTGTTTGGCGCCGCGTTTCTTTGTCGAGTGATTCACTCTGTCGCGTTCAATGCGTTTGGCTTTTTTCGGTGTAATCAGTAGTTCATTGGTGATGGCAGCCAGTGGAATGGCTTTACCAATGTATTCTTGAATTTCAGGTAACGAGAATGAATATTCTTCGCACGCAAAACTCACCGCTTCACCTTGAGTTCCCGCGCGCGCTGTGCGGCCAATCCGATGTACGTAGTCTTCTGCCTGCTGTGGCAGATCGTAGTTGAATACGTGCGTGACATCATCAATGTGTAAACCACGCGCCGCAACATCAGTAGCTATGAGTACGGGTAATGCACCACCCGTGAAGTCGGCCAGAATGCGCTGGCGTTTGTTTTGTCGCACATCGCCGGATAAAGTACCGCACGGGATATCGTTCCCCATTAAATAGCTTTCAACGTATTCTGCTGTGCGCTTGGTATTAACAAACACAATGGTGCGCGTTGGCTGCATCTGTTGCATCAAGCCCAGCAGTAAAGAGATTTTTTCATCGGTTGCTGGTTGAAACAATTGCTGGTTGACACCGTCGGCTGTGACTCCCGTGGTTTCTGTTTTAACCGGTGTTGGGTTATTCATGTGCTCGTAGGCAAGCTCCATAACCCGATGCGACAAGGTAGCCGAAAACAGCATGCTTAAGCGTTGTTCCGG
>CAYMHU010000061.1:9443-21158 GCA_964390335.1 uncultured Granulosicoccaceae bacterium
TTTTGAGCGTCTTTGCCAATCTGGATGGCGAGTTCACGGGTTGGCGCAATAACGAGCATACGGGGTTGATTTTGGGCTTTTCGACCCTCATGTTGCTCAGCAGGGTGTTCTAGCAGTCGTGCAAATGCGCCCAGTAGGAAAGCAGCGGTTTTGCCCGTACCGGTTTGTGCTTGTGCGGCAATATCATTTCCGCTGGCAATAATCGGCAGCGACAAACCCTGAATTTCAGTGCAGTTTTCAAAGCCCAATTCGTCTGTTGCTTTTAGTAAAGCTTCGGGTAAATTGAGTTCTTTAAACGCAGGTGTAGCGTTCGAATGTGTTGTCATGAGTTCTGTTGCATTAAGATAGCTATAATGGTTGGCTGAGCGAATAGCTGAGCGAACGGCTTTTTCATTTTTGGTCCTTCAGGGCAAAAAGCAAAGCAAAAAGTAAGTCAAAAACCAATTTCACATTAGAGGTGCCCGATGAGCAACCATGTTACCGCGATTACCGATGCCAACTTCGAAGAACTTGTACTTAAATCAGAAACACCTGTGTTGGTGGACTTCTGGGCCGAGTGGTGTGCCCCATGTAAAGCCATTGCGCCCATGCTTGAAGAAGCGGCGCCTGAGTATGCAGGCAAGGTAACCATAGTGAAAATGAATGCAGAAGAAAACGCCAATACATCGGCGAAATTCGGCATTCGAGCACTGCCAACGCTCATGTTGTTTAAGAATGGTTCAGTTGAAGCCACCATGCAGGGTGCGTTATCCCGTTCTCAACTGAATGAGTTTTTATCACAAAACGGTCATTCATTAGCCTAATAAATACAATGGCTTATCGCGTGTCGCAGTACAGTGGCACGCTTTGTGGAAGAAATTTTTTATGGAATAGCATGCAAATCAGTATTTAATACTGGACGTGGTTTCATTTGCATGCTAACTTTCCATCATCCTGCAACAGAGCAGCTGTTTTCCCTCTCGGGTCCGCAGCCAAGCAGACAAAAACGTTTAACCACACTTTTTTAAAACACACTTAAAAAACACAATCTTTTAATTGATGGCTTAATTGCCTCGTCCATTCATTTCGGCTTTCGCCAACAAAATCACTTTTTCCGTGTATGAACCTTACCGATCTTAAAAAAAAGAACCCAACAGAACTCATTGAACTGGCTCAATCGATTGGCATCGATAACGTAGCCCGCCAACGCAAACAGGATATGATTTTTTCTATCCTGAAAGCACACTCCAAAAAAGGTGAAAATATTTTTGGTGGTGGTGTTTTAGAAATATTGCAAGACGGCTTTGGCTTTTTGCGATCGGCCGATAGTTCATACCTTGCAGGCCCGGATGATATCTATGTATCCCCGAGTCAGATTCGACGATTTTCCTTACGTACCGGCGATACTATCTTCGGAAAAATTCGTCCTCCCAAAGAAGGTGAGCGTTACTTTGCACTGCTGAAAGTCGATGAAATTAACTTCGGCCCACCCGAACAAGCCAAGAATAAAGTTTTATTTGAAAACTTAACCCCACTGCATGCCAACGAACGATTAACCATGGAACGTGGCAATGGCAGTACCGAAGATATCACCGCACGCATTATCGATATTGCAGCGCCCATTGGTAAAGGCCAACGCGGTTTATTAGTTTCACCTCCAAAGGCTGGTAAAACCTTAATGCTGCAGAACGTGGCGCAAAGTATTGCGGCCAACCATCCTGAATGTTTTTTAATAGTCTTACTGATCGATGAGCGTCCGGAAGAAGTCACCGAAATGGAACGCATGGTTCAGGGTGAAGTTATTTCAAGTACGTTTGATGAGCCAGCCAGTCGTCATGTACAGGTAGCCGAAATGGTTATCGAAAAAGCCAAGCGTTTGGTTGAACACAAAAAGGATGTGGTTATTCTGCTTGATTCTATTACTCGTCTTGCTCGTGCATACAACACCGTTGTGCCATCATCGGGCAAAGTGCTTACTGGGGGTGTGGATGCCAATGCATTGCATCGTCCGAAACGTTTCTTTGGTGCTGCGCGTAATATCGAAGAAGGCGGCAGCTTAACGATTATTGCAACCGCACTGGTTGATACCGGTTCTAAGATGGATGAAGTTATCTACGAAGAATTTAAAGGTACCGGTAACATGGAACTGCACCTGGATAGACGCATTGCTGAAAAGCGTGTGTTCCCAGCCATTAACATTAACCGCTCCGGCACACGTCGCGAAGAGTTAATGATGGATCAAGAAGAAGTACAAAAGGTTTGGATACTGCGTAAGTTTATCCATGCAATGGATGAAATTGAAGCGGTTGAATTTATGCTGGGCCGCTTGCAACAAACCAAAACCAATAACGAATTCTTCGACGCAATGAAGCGCTAATTGCGTCGGCAGTGCCGGTTGCTTAGGCTTCGAGCCTGGCAACCGCGCGATGTGCAATATCACGTCGATAATGCATATGCTGCCAGTTAATCTGAGACGCGCCCACATCTGCTGATGCTTTGGCATCTTTGATGGTGGCGCCCGTAGCAGTGACACACAATACCCGTCCACCGTTGGTTTGCCATTGCTCATCTTTATGCACAGTGCCTGCATGAAAGACTTTACAGCCAATGGCTTCTGCCGCTTCTATACCTGTAATAACTTCGCCGGAACTGCTTGAGTGCGGGTAGTCGCCACCGGCTAACACCACACCAATGGCTGCGTCAGATTTCCACTGCGCAGTCGTATTGTGAAGTTCACCATTAACCGTTGCATCCAGTAACGTTAAGAGATCGCTGTCGAGGCGCATCAGTAGCGGCTGGGTTTCCGGATCGCCTAAGCGAACATTGTATTCCACTACATTGGCTTCGCCTTTTTCGTTAATCATCAGGCCCACGTATAAAAAGCCTTTGAACGGCGTGCCGTCTTCAATCATGCCGGCAACGGTAGGTTCAACGATATCTTTCATCACGTGGGCTTCTACTGTGTCGGTGACGACCGGCGCGGGTGAATAGGCACCCATGCCACCGGTATTGGGGCCGCGATCGCCATCATCACGCGCTTTGTGATCCTGACTACTGGCAAACGGTAAGCAATGCTTGCCATCTACTAACGCAATAAAACTGGCTTCTTCGCCGCGCAGGAAGTCTTCTATAACAACCGTGCTTCCGGCTGAACCAAAGCTTTGATCGGCCAGCATGGCGCTGACAGCGGCGTGAGCTTCATCGAGTGTTTGCGCAACAACCACACCTTTGCCAGCGGCCAGGCCGTCAGCCTTGATAACAATGGGCGCACCTTTTTCATCCAGATACGCATGTGCGGCATCGGCATCTGAAAAGGTTGCGTGAGACGAGCTGGGAATGCCATGGCGTTGCATGAATTCTTTTGCAAAAGCCTTACTGCCTTCCAATTGCGCGGCGGCTTTAGAGGGGCCCAGTATGCGTAATCCGGCTTGCTCGAAATGATCAACGATGCCGGCCACCAACGGTACCTCGGGTCCAACCACGGTCAGCTGTACCCCTTCATTGCTTGCGAACTCGCTGAGTGCAGCGTGATCGTCCAGGCTGATGTCCAGCTTGTGCACTTTGGCTTCACCGGCAATGCCATCGCTGCCGGGAGCAACGCTGATTTTAGTCACTTGTGGGGAGAGCGCTAATTTCCATGCTATAGCGTGTTCACGACCGCCGTTCCCAATTAACAGAATATGCATTACTAATCCCGACTAAAAACGCTATTCTACGACATTAGGCTGCATTGATTCAGCATTGGTAAACACTCATGAACCAAACACTATGTCGCTCGGCGTTGTACATGCCAGCTGTAAACGAACGGGCGTTGCAAAAAGGCCCTTCTTTGGATGCCGATGCCATCATCGTGGATCTAGAAGATTCGGTGCACCCGGATGTCAAAGTGGATGCTCGTAAAAACGTCGTACGCACATTCAATGAACTCGATTTTGGCCACAGACTACGTGTGGTCAGAGTCAATGCGGTTGGTTCAGTCTGGTTTAAAGACGATATGCACATGCTGCATGATGTTAAGCCCGATGCCGTGTTGTTACCCAAAGTTGAAACACCCGCGGCCATTAGTATTGCGCATCAGCATTTGCAAAACATACCGGGTGTTGCCAATACAAACATCTGGGCCATGATGGAAACCCCAATGGCGGTTATCAATGCCAGTGTGATTGCGGCCAGTAAAAACCAGATAAACGAATTCACCACTGTGTGTATTGGTAATAATGATCTTGCACGTGAGGCGGACATGGCTGTGACCTCAGACAGACAATTGCTTATACCGTGGTTATTGCAAATTGTGCTTGCGTGTAAAGCCCATAAACTGCAGGTGATGGATGGTGTGTATAACGATTTTTCTGATCTCGCCGGTTTTGAACAGGAATGTGTGCAAGGTGCGTCGATGGGCATGAGTGGTAAAACGCTAATACACCCCAAGCAAATTGCTGCAGCAAACGCTGCATACTCACCCAGCGCCGAAGCCATTGCACAGGCGCAAACCATTGTTGATGCATTTGCTAAACCGGAGAACGCAGGTTTGGGTGCTATTCAAGTTAATGGTGCCATGGTTGAACGACTACACTTGGATATGGCACAGCACACATTGCGAATTGCACAGCAACTGAAAACTCGCTCTTGAGAATCTTACCGCCTCTGTGGCTGCTCGTTAGTATTGCGGCTATAGGCCCCATTGTGATGAACGGGGTCTTGCCTGCGCACAGTGTTGTTATGCAGGAGTTCAACACGCGTTACGGTGTTGTGCAGCTGGTGCTAACGATATTTCTGATTGCATCGTTCTTTGGGCAAATGTTGTTGGGCAACGCGGCAGATCGCTACGGTCGGCGCCCGGTCATGATTGCAGGATTAATCATTTTTGCGCTCGGTGGTTTTCTGTGTTCAGTAGCACCCAATATTGAATTGTTACTAGCCGCACGCTTTGTTCAGGGCTTTGGTGCTTCGGTGTGTACGTTTCTGCCGCGTGCCATTGTGCGCGATGTTTTTACGCGCGATAAATCGGCCAGTATGATTGGCTACATGACCACCGCGATGATGATTGCGCCAATGTTTGGCCCGATGCTTGGTGGGTGGGTCACGGATAATTTAAGTTGGCGCTGGTTGTACGCAGGCTTAGGTTTTAGCGGTTTGTTACTCACGCTGATGGCTTTCGCTTTTTTAAATGAGACCTTGGCTGAACGCACAGATAGCTCACCGCGATTGTCGTATTTCGCAGCATCAACCGTACTGATGAAGCTGCGCACTTTTATTGTTAGTGCATTGATGATGTCTGGTGCAATCGGTATGTATTACAGCTTTTTGGCCGGTGCGCCTTATATATTGTTAGAGAGTCGCGGGCTGAGCGCATCAGAGTACGGTATGTGGTTTGCGTGCGTGGCCATTGGGTATTTATCGGGAAATTTGATTGCCGGTCGCTTTACTGAAAAGTACGGAGTGCGACGCATGATCCAAATTGGGTATGTGCCAAGCGTAATGGGGTTGGTGCTGTTCTGGGTATTTTCGTTATGGCAGCATCCATTAGGATTATTTATGCCAATGTTGCTCGTTGCGTTGTCAAACGGCATTAGCTTGCCCAGCATGAGTGTAACGGCAATGAGCGTTAGAGAAGATTTAATCTCATCAGCTGCCGGGTTATCCGGCGCGTGTCAAATTGCGTTCGGCGTGTTGGTCACGTTTATGTTAGGTATCACCTTACCATTGTCTGATTTTTGGATGCTGTACGTGATGTCAACGTGCGCATTTATTTATTTTATTGGCATGTGGTTCGGCGACTACTTTAAGCCAGACCACCGTTAATCTCGAGCACCTGGCCAGTGATGTAGCCCGACAGTTCGTGCGACCCTAAAAATAAATAAGCAGGCGCGCAATCCTCAGCCGTACCCAGCCGCTGTAACGGCACCAGGGTTTTGGTTTTTTCTAACTTCTCCGCGTTGGAGTATCGTTGGTGGAAATCAGTATCAATCACTCCGGGTGACACTGCGTTTGCACGAATGCCTTGAGGGGCCAGTTCTTTGGCAAGCGCCTTGGTGTAGGTAGATACGAAGGCTTTGGTCGCTGAGTAAATGGATGAACCCGGACTGCCGCCGGTGGAGGCGGATATAGACACAGTGTTTATGACGGCGCCGTTATCACTTTTAGCTAACGCGGCAATCAGCCCACGCGTTATTCGTACAACGGCGGTTTGATTCAGCTCAACAATGTTCAGGTATTCATCGTCAGTGATTTGATCGGCAGGGAAGCGGCCAAACATGGTTCCCGCATTGTTAACCAGCACGTCAATCTGTGCGGCATGTTCGCTGACGAATTGAATGAATGCGTTTTGCTGGTCGCGATCAAGTAGGTCGCCAACAAAGCTTTGGATATCGGCGGGTAGGTCTTTTGCGTAATGCTGTTCACGCCCCACGTGCGCAATGATGTTGGCACCGGCTTGATAAAAAGCCAGTAAAGCTGCCTTACCAATCCCCCGGCCTGCACCCGTTAGGACAACTGTTTTGCCGGAGTAAAGTGTTGGCGAAAAAGACAAGAGACTATTGTGGGTACAGAATTTCCTGACCAACTAAAATGGTGCTGCCTTCAATGTTATTGATTCTGCGTAGCGTTTGCACATCAGTGCCGTATTGGTTAGCTATCTTTCCCAGATAGTCGCCATACACAACCCGATGGACGCCGAGGCCCTGGTCGGTTGCTTGCTCAGCAGACTGAATATTGGGTTCTGCCTGAATTTCCTGAACGATAGGCTGATTCAGCGTTTGAACCGTTACGGGCTTAGCATCTGCAGGCAAGCTTTGGTCAACAGCAATGTTAGCCGTTGTGATGGCGTCATTGTTGACAACCGGCACTGCCACTGGCTCAAGCGGTTCAGTCACAATGCGTGTACTGGCCGGAACCGTGATTGCACTGACATCCTGGGTATTTTGATGCCATCGCATGATGCCCACACCAAGTGCGGCAGATGCAACGACCAGAATAAATAAGTCCGATTTAGAAATCACTAACTTCTCTCGTTAGGGTGGCAAGCTGTTGACGCATGATACTGGCTAGAGCCCGTTCGCGGGCTGCAGCTATTGTAAACATGTGCATTATTTGCGATACAACGCGCTCACATAAGTTCATTTTTGCTAATTCAGTCGGTAAATTTACACCGATTGGCACCCTCAAATCGACATTTTTTTGACAAAAGGTCGTAATTAGCTCGTTTATTTGGTTACAGAATGGGGTTTGGGCAGAATTTTCTCAATGAGCCAATCCGCAATTTTATGGCCTTCTACCGGCTCGTGCAGCGAATTTTGAATGGCTTCAAGTTTGTCTTTGGGCAAAATGTCCGGTCCCCGATGTGCCACTAGATCGCCCATGTAGTCCTGCTCGAACTCCGGATGGGGCTGTAGCGTGATGGCATTGTCGCCGTACGCAATGGCCGCATTAACGCAGTTGGCGGACGATGCCAGCCGTTTTCCGCCGGGCGGCAACTCGATCACTTGGTCCTGATGAAACGCGTTCAGCCTGATATCGGAGATTGCCGCATCGTTTTCCGCGAACTCGTAATCGACTGGGCCAATGACCCAGCCCCCGGAGAACTTCTCTACGCGGCCGCCCAAGGCCTGCGCAAGTATTTGGTGCCCAAAGCAAAAACCCACAATGGGCTTGGTCGCGTTGAACGCATCGCGCAAAAATTGCTCTAGTGGCGGTATCCATGCGTGGTCTTCGTAGGCGCCGTGTTTGGAGCCGGTGATGATCCAACCGTCGGCATCATGAATGGATTCCGGTATGTCGTTGTCAACCACGGCGTACGTGCGAAAGTTGAATGTGTCTTGGCCGAACATGCTGACAAACAAGGTATCGTACTGGCCGTGTTTGCTGGCTACTGTCTCGGGACTGTGTCCGCAGAGTAATATGCCTAAAGTCGGCTTGTTTGCAGGCTTGTTTGCGGACTGTGTCATAGTGATTTGCATATTATCATGAAGGTATCAGTATACTGATGCACTGATTCGATAATTGCTTTGTACCCATGTCCAAAAGAAATTACCCGCCAGTTGCTATTCACACTTTGGCAACACTGTCAGCGGATGCTCGCGCTGAACTCTTAGCGCGTTCGGAAGAAAACCTTGAGCCGTTTATGCAAGGTGCGGCACCCATCATTGAAGCGGTTCGATCCGAAGGTGATGCGGCCTTAGTGCACTACTCAAAACAGTTTGATCATGCCGATATAAACGTCGATCAAATTGCCGCAACTAAAACGGAAATCGATAACGCCTTTGATGCGCTGGACGCAGCGTTTATCGAGGTACTGGAATACGCGGCCGATAACATCCGGCGTTTTCAACAAGAGCAGATGCCGGGCGATATGTGGATGAAAGAAATTCGTCCCGGCGTGTTAGTGGGCGAGCGCTATACACCGATTGACTCTGTTGCATGCTATTCACCACGAGGTAAAGGCTCGTTCCCATCGGTAACGTTGATGACTGCCATTCCTGCTGTGGTTGCTGGCGTTCCGGATGCCATGGTGTTAACACCGCCTGGCCCCGATGGCAATGTTGATCCTGCGACATTAGTCGCGGCGCGGTTAGCCGGGATAGAACAAGTCTATAAAGCGGGTGGGGTACAAGCGGTTGCAGCTGCAGCCTACGGTACGCAAACCATCCCAGAGTGCAAAAAGATTGTGGGCCCGGGTAGCCCATGGTTGGTTGCCGCTAAAAGATTACTCAGTGGGGTGATTGACCCAGGCTTGCCTGCAGGCCCAAGCGAAACGATCGTTATGGCAGACCCGAGCGCGAACCCGTTAATAGCCGCGTTGGACTTACTTATAGAATCTGAACACGGCAGTGATAGCAGCGCGTTTTTGGTTACGTGGGATAAAGCATTGGCCGAAAAAGCCGCGGCTGCGATACCAGGGTATTGGGACACAATGTCCGACACCTTAGCTGGGTTTAGTAGCGATGTACTCAGTGGCACAAGCGGAGGTATCGTGTTAACCGAAGATGCTGAATCTGCTTATGCATTTATCAACGACTATGCACCCGAGCACTGTCAGGTGTTGTCGCAAAATCCGTTTGAGCACTTAAGCCATATCCGCAATGCGTCTGAAATATTGTTGGGCGAACATGCGGCGGGGTCGTTAGCTAATTACATTATGGGTCCAAATTGTGTGTTGCCTACGTCCGGTGCCGCAAACACGTATTCACCATTGGGCGTGCACGACTTTATGAAGTCAGCATCTGTTGGTCACGTAACGAAGCAAGGCTACGATCAACTTGCACAGCGTGTGCATCGCTTTGCCACCTATGAAGGGTTTGATGCACACGCAAACTCGGTGTCGTCATTGCGTGACGATGCGTTTAATAACAAACCGGCATCGTAAAAACCATGCGCGCATTTAATCAAGCTGGCCGATCGCCTGTGCATGCTATGAACGCCATGGCAGCAACGTCGCAACCCTTATCAACCCATGTTGCGTTAGAGGTGTTAAAGAACGGTGGCAATGCAATGGATGCATCCATCGCGGCGTGCGCCATGCAATGCGTTGTCGAGCCCCATAACACGGGCATTGGTGGCGATTGCTTTGCAATGTATTCGCCCAAAGGCGGTAGGCCCATTGCGTTTAATGGATCTGGTCGAGCACCTGGCGCAGCCACGGTGGAAAAATTAAAAGCCATGGGCGTGACTGAACTTGAGCGGCCATCCGCGCACTCAGTGATTATCCCGGGTGCTGTTGATGCCTGGTCGCAGTTACACAAAGACCATGGACACATGCCATTCAAGGAGTTGTTACAACCGGCTATTGATACCGCGCGGAGCGGCTATCCCATTCATGCACGTGCCTGTTACGACATTGCTAAGACGGTTGAGCTGCTAATTAGTCAGGGTTGTGCAGCAGCGATTTATCTGGATAACAATCAAGCGCCTAAGCCTGGCAGCGTACGCAAGCTTCCGGGTTTGGCGAATGTGTTGGAAGCTATTGCAACTCATGGTCGGGATGCCTTTTATTATGGTGAATACGCCCAAGAAATGGTGGACGAGTTACAGTCCCGAGGCGGGTTGCACACGCTGGATGATTTTGCGAATGCAAAGGGCGACTACGTTACGCCCATCAGTACAACGTTCCGCGGCAGAGAAGTATACGAATGTCCACCTAACGGGCAGGGCGTTATTGCGTTGTTGTTATTAAATATGTTCAGCAAGATAGACAAAGAACCGAACGGCGCCATGTCGGTTGATAGGATTCATACGGAACTGGAAGCAACACGTTTGGCTTATGCTGCTCGCAATACGTACGTTGGCGATCCGGATCATGCTGAGATTCTGGTTGAGGAATTACTCAGTGATGCTTACGCTGAAAAACTCTGTGCTTTAATAGATAACCAGAATGCGCATTCGGGCATGCCAGTTACACCGTTGCCCGAACATAAAGACACGGTATATATATCTGTGGTGGATAAAGATCGTAATGCGTGCAGTTTTATTAATACCTTGTTCTGGGCTTTCGGCGGTGGCATAACCACTAAGAGTGGTATCACGTTTACCAACCGCGGCATGAGTTTTTCGCTTGATGAAAATAATCCGAATGTGATTGCGCCAAACAAGCGACCACTGCACACCATTATTCCGGCAATGGTGACAAACAATAATCAGGTCGAGCTGTGCTTTGGCGTGATGGGTGGGCAATACCAGGCAACGGGGCATCTGCAATTTTTAACGCGCTACTATGACTTTGGCTGCGATATTCAGGAAGCCATGGACATGCCGCGCTTTATGGTCAACCCCGGTACGGGTGAAACCGAATTGGAAGATGGCATTGATGCAGCCACACAAGATGCCCTAGTTGCCAAAGGTCATAAGCTTGCTGAAGGGCCGTTTGTGATCGGTGGCTCGCAGGCAATTGCTATTGACTGGGAGACTGGTGTTTTAACTGGCGGGTCAGACCCACGTAAAGATGGGTGTGCGTTGGGTTACTGAACCCTGTCAACCCATTTAATCAGTTCAACATAGAGGCATTGATGAAACGGCGCGATCTTTTCAAACTAACCAGCCTCGCCTTTGGTGGGGCGCATGCGTTCGATCTAAACAACGACGCCATCGCTGATGAACGTATACGTGTGCATGTGCAGCAGAACGCCGTTAACGGTGCGGTTGTGCCGGTGGGTGTGGAGTCTGATATTCCGGATACTTTATCTATATCCATTTATGTCGATAATCACGACAACGCGCTGGTTGCTAGAGTTGATACTTCAAATAATGAATGCGCCCCTGTGATATCGACACATATGCAACTGATGCGTGCGTGTACGGTTACTGCTGTTATCGAATCACCATCAGGCATCTATAAACAATCGAGCGATGTTCAGTCGATAGGGCAGAGCTGTTAATGAGTACCGGTAGCGTGCGCATTCGTTCTCGCCTCACGAATAATAAAACCCATTTGGATTTACTGTTAAGTCATCCAATGGAATCGGGATTACGGAAGGATAAAAACAATAACGCCATTCCGGCTTGGTATTTGACCGAGGTTGAAATATTCCGCAATGATGTGGCGGTTACGTCAATACAAGTGGGGTTGGTGATGTCGCGCAATCCTGCGATTTCGGTGGTGTTGCAGGGTGGAGTGGAAGGCGATGTTATTGCGGTGCGTTGGCATGATAGTCGGGGGAAGAGTGGGGAAAGTAGAAGTAAGGTTGGTTAGTGGTTAGTGGTTAGTTAAAGGTGCTCAATTTTAGCCTTTAGATATCAACAAATTCG
>CAYMHU010000062.1:0-20573 GCA_964390335.1 uncultured Granulosicoccaceae bacterium
TGGTCGACAATTCGCCACAGGTATCGCCATTTGCCGCAAACGCGGATATAGGTTTCATCCACATGCCAGTACATGGTGCGCGGGTAGTGCAACAATGCCTTGCGGAGAACGCTCTGTATCGACGAATATAAACAGTCAAAGCAGTGATTGCTTTACCATTTAAGAATCACCCATACTCTGCAGCTAGACGAGGGAAAAGAATATGGACCTGCACGGACTAATAGACTTACTACCAAAGGCAGAATTGCATTTGCACATTGAAGGGACACTTGAGCCCAAAATGATGTTGGATTTAGCCGTACGCAATGGGGTTTCCTTGCCCTATGCGTCGGTAGAAGAAATCCAGAAAGCCTACGAATTCGACTGTTTGCAAGATTTCTTAGACGTGTATTACCAGGGCATGTCGGTACTAATAGAAGAGCAGGATTTTTATGATTTAACCTGGGCGTATCTTGAGAAAGTGCATGCCGATGGGCTGCGACATGCAGAAATATTTTTTGATCCGCAGGCGCATATGGAACGCGGGGTTGCGTTTGAAACAGTATTGGCTGGGATAACGCGCGCTTTGTCCGATGCCCATAAAGACATGGATATCAGTTCGAAGCTCATCATGTGTTTCTTGCGTCATCTGGATGAAGAGTCTGCATTCGACACGCTCGATTGTGCGTGCAAGCATAAGGAGCATATTTTCGCGGTAGGGTTGGATAGTTCTGAAAAAGATCGGCCACCAGAATTATTTTCAAGAGTCTATGCTGCAGCACGCAAAGAAGGATTTGAAGCAGTTGCACATGCGGGCGAGGAAGGTCCAGCCGCCTATGTTGAAGCTGCGCTTGACGATTTGCAGGTGTCACGGGTAGATCATGGTAATAGCGCATTTGATAATCCGGCGTTGGTAGCGCGCTTAGCCAAACAACGTACGCCCTTAACCATGTGTCCGATATCAAACCTTCGATTAAAAGGCATCGAGAATCTTGCGGAACATCCTGTAAAGCAAGCCCTGGATTCTGGCATTTTAGCCACAGTAAACTCCGATGACCCGTCCTATTTTGGCGGGTATCTTAATGATAACTACAAGCAGGTTGCGGATGCAGTTGGGTTAGACGCTGGCCATATAATTCAATTGGCAAAGAACTCTGTTGTGGCATCTTTTCTTGATGATAAGTCGAAACAAGCATTGATCGATAAGATTGATAAACAGATTGATAGCTGGAAGGCCGATCAATAATATCGATTGCTCAGCAAATATTTAACCTTGCCCATTCAAGACTTGTAGCTTAGAATTCGCCGCGTGGTGATCGACGATGGCGTCGTCGTGATAATGACCGACCACTAGCCCGTTCTACAACGGATTTCGTCCTGTACGCCCGGATACTCGCCGGGTGTCCTGGTGCCGCCCGGCACGTAACAGGATTAATCACAATGAATCAACCATCCTCAAGACCCGATTACTTCTCTCGTTATGATGGAGAGAAAATCTTGCCTTTCTCACAAGCCGAGTATAAGCGTCGCTTAACAGCGTTACGGCTCATCATGGCAGAGCATGATGTTAAAGCCGCAGTGCTAACATCTATGCATAACGTTGCATACTACTCGGGCTTTCTATACTGCGCATTTGGACGACCCTATGCTTGTGTTGTTACAGAAAATGCCTGTACCGTTGTGTCAGCCAATATAGATGCAAGCCAGCCATGGCGACGTTCGATATCAGAAAATATTATTTATACCGATTGGCGGCGCGATAATTTTTGGCGAGTGATAGCTGAGCTTGTGGGTGATACCAAACGGCTGGGTATTGAAGCCGATCACTTAACACTCGCTGCTCGTTCGACGCTCGAACACATAGTGGGTGTACGTGAGCTAATCGATTTAGCACCTGCCACAATGAGCGCTCGCATGGTTAAGTCAACGGAAGAAATTGCATTAATACGCGAAGGCGCCAGAGTTGCCGATATCGGCGGTGACGCGATTAAGCAAGCAATCCATGTTGGCACCCGAGAAATAGATGTGGCCATGGCTGGACGCAATGCGATGGAGCTGGAGATTGCACGCAGTCACCCCGACAGCGAGCTACGTGATAACTGGGTATGGTTTCAATCCGGCATCAATACGGACGGTGCGCATAATCCGGTAACGACTCGAGTGCTGGAAGCCGGTGATATTCTGAGCTTGAATGCTTTTCCGATGATCTCTGGTTATTACACGGCGCTTGAACGCACCCTGTTTGTTGGTGAGCCCGATGCTGCCAGTTTGGCAATGTGGCAAGCCAATGTTGAAACACATGAGTTCGGTTTGTCTTTGATTCGGCCGGGTGCGTCGTGCTCAACAATTTGTGCTGAACTCAATCGATTCTTGCAGGAAAAAGACTTACTGCAATACCGATCGTTTGGTTATGGGCATTCATTCGGGGTGCTCAGTCATTATTATGGGCGCGAGGCTGGCCTTGAGCTACGTGAAGATATCGACACTGTTTTAGAGCCGGGAATGGTGGTGTCGATGGAGCCCATGTTGTGGATACCGCAAGGCATGCCGGGCGCCGGTGGCTATCGCGAACACGACATACTGGTCATTGGCGATAACGGTGCAGAAAACATCACTGGTTTTCCTTATGGTCCGTCACACAATATTGTGCATGCCTAAGGTGTTCGGTGTATCTCAGCACGGACGCTGATGATTTTGGTGTAGGATTTAGTTTATGGATAAAGAAAACAGTCCAACGCGCTTAGACGCGATCGTCAATTTGCAGCGTTACCCAATTGACCACAGTGAATTTCAAACTCAATGTAAACGCACGCTTGAGCAAGCAGGTGTGCTGGTTCTACCTGATTTTTTAACACAAATCGCGATAGCGAAAGTGACACAAGAAGGAGAAGCTTCCAGCCACAAGGCTTACTACACAGGGAACGATCACAATGTGTATTTGAAACCGACCGATTCGGCATTTAGCTCAGATCATCCTCGTAACCGGCAAGTGTCGTCGTCTAAAGGTTGTATTACCAGCGATCAGATAGCCAATGATTCAATGCTTCGTGCCCTGTACGATAATGCTGTTTTTAAAACGTTCTTGTGCGAAGTGCTAGAAGAACAAGAACTGTTTGAATATGCCGATCCACTATCTTCGATTAATTTGCATTATGCTGCTCAAGGTCAAGAACTCGGTTGGCACTTCGATAACTCCTCCTTTGCCATTACGCTACTCATTCAAAAACCGGAAGCCGGCGGCGTATTCGAATACGTGAAGGATGTTCGGGATGCTGATAATGGTGAGATGAACTACCAGCAGGTCGGGGCTATTCTAGACGGTGCATCGACTGTTGATACCTTAAGTATGGATGCTGGTGCGCTGGTGCTGTTCCGTGGTCGAAATTCAATTCATCGGGTGACACCAACACAGGGTGAAGTTACTCGCATGTTGGCAGTGCTTGCCTACAACTCGGAACCTGGCATTGCGTTGTCGGAATCGGCACGTTTAACGTTCTATGGTCGAACCGGATAGCCCCCTGAGCTGTTCTGCATGAATAGCCTAGAACAGTGATGACAACATCCACAATGCCATTCCAACCATCATCAAGTTTTCCGTTAGCGAAACAAACCCTAACGGAACCCGGCTATCGCCAAGGCAAGCACATTTCAATTCGCGCTTATCAATATAGACTGCCTTAATGACGCTGATGGCCCCAATACCAGCCACAATCAACGTGGCAGGTGCCGATAGCCATGTCAGTACGCCCATTAGCATTAATAATCCTGCCACAGTTTCTACAAACGGATAGACGTAGCCGTAACGTACCCACTTTTGTGCAAGCAGATCGTAGTTCAGAAACATGGTTGCGAACTTTTCAATGTCCTGAAGTTTTTGCAGCCCGAGCAGTACCATGGCTATAGAGATGAACCATGCGACAGTTTGAGGCGTAAACAAAACGCCCTTGACCAGCCAAGTAACCGCTATTGCAAGCGCGAACGCAATGGTGAAAAGCGCGATGACAGGTTGATAAGTTACCGCATTTCCGTCAGTTTTGGCTTTACCGAAAAACGCGCTGAGATCATCGAAGCCGCCAATGCGTTCGTCGTCTATAAACGTTTGTGGTGTGGTCGCTACTGCGTGGGTAGCTTTGAACTCATCAACCGCTGCCCGCGAGGTTAGATGACGATCATCGACGATGTAGCCTTGACGCTCGAGCAGATCTTTTGATTTAAGACCGTGCGGGCACATGTGATCGGCAGTCACCATTCTATATAGTGTGGCTTGTTTGTTACTCATACATAGGGGGCCGTGTTGGTGATGCTGTGTTTATAATATAGACTCAACAGCGCTATTCCTAGTGAGTTGAGCATATTCAGACAAATAAAATCAGCAACCCAATACGTAATCCTGCCCGTTCACTCGCCCGTTTTCTGTAAACCAAGTTTGTAGCTGTTGTCTTGCAGTGTTGTTGCTGATCGCCGTGACCACCAGTTCATCCATCCAGGTTTCCAATAAGGCGCGATAGTTGATCACCGGTAAATGGCGCTTCTGCGTTTTCGTTGGGGCTTGATCAAGTTCAACGAAGCCGAGCACGGTCGCATTATGTTCTACCAGTGCATCATGCCAATACCGAGCGTTGCGCCCGGTACCGCAAATCCAGATTCCTCTATCTGCATTGATACGCGAATCCGGTTGCCGCAACGCCCAGGCTTTAGCCCGAATAAACGCATCACGGCTATAGCGCGAGTCAGTTTTGGTAAGCCGATTTGCATGCTCCCGCCAATCCAATAAAACGGCCTGGGGTTTACCCATAGAAAACCCGTTAAGCCAAGCGCGCAATACGAAGTCGTAGTCTTCTGGCCAAGGTTCATCACGATAGCCTTGCATGGTTTGCCAAAAATTCTTGTGCGCGAAAAAAGTTGGGTGCGGCATCGGGGACTCGATAAAGCATGCATGATCAATATCATCTGGTTTGCTTAACGAATTGAGCCAATGCTCATAATTTTTGTTGCCAGCGCCAACCGCTTGCTCATTATCAAAAAATTGAACTCGAGCACCGATAAAATCGATTGTCGGATTTTGTTGAGCGAAAAGCAGTTGGGTTTCCATACGCGTTGGCATGCAAATATCATCATCATCCATGCGCGCAATGAAGTCACCCGTGCAATGCTGCAAGCCCGTGTTCAATGCTGCAACTATGCCAGGTGCAGTACGGCTTATGCCTTTTATCCTAGTATCGTCAGGTAACTTTGCGAGTAACTGATCGACATTATTATGTCCCACAATCACCAGTTCCAAATTGCGATGCGTCTGTGCTAACACGCTATCTACCGCAGCGCTTGTAAACTCAGAGTAAGCGCGTACGGGCATCAGTACTGAAATTAGCGGGTCAGACACCGTAAACTCAATCTGCAATGCAGTTAGTGTTGGAAATTGTGAGGACTTGGTGCATTCACTATTATTATCGATGAAGTTGCAAGTACGAATGCCGATAATTGTACAGCCAGCCTGTGTTAACCGATGTCAATAGCGCGGCCATGGCAAACAGCGGCTATAGTTAGTAGTAGCACAGCTTACGGAATCTCTTAATGAAAACCAGCTCCGCACAACTGTTTATTGTATCTGCGCCATCGGGAGCGGGTAAAACCAGTCTGGTTCGTCAGGCTGTAAAAGACCTCCCCGAGCTCGATGTGTCGATTTCGCATACCACGCGAGGCATGCGTCCCGGTGATGTCGATGGCGAGGATTATTTCTTCACCAGCCGTGAAGAGTTTGAGTCAATGATCGAAAATGATCAGTTCCTTGAATACGCCGATGTGTTCGGCAACTATTACGGTACCAGTTTGCAGGCGGTGCAATCCAAGTTAAGCGAGGGTTGCGACGTGATTCTGGAAATCGATTGGCAGGGTGCTGCTCAAGTGCGGCAAAAGCTCGATGAGGTGGTATCTATTTTTATTCTGCCACCGTCCCGGGCCACGCTGATCGAGCGGTTAAAAAATCGAGGCCAGGACAGTGACGAGGTCATCGAACAGCGCACTGCAGAGGCCGTGGCCGAGATGCAGCAATACCATCGGGCTGACTATCTCATTATTAACGACGATTTTGATCAGGCGCTCCGCGAGCTTAAAGCGGTTATTTTGTCTTTTCGGGTCACCAAAGCCAGCCAGGCATTGCGACACGCCGGTCTGATCACCAGCCTGACTCACTAATCTGTGTGCTCGATCGGCCAATGGCAGGCCAGGATCAGACAACTTAGCCCCCCGGGAACAGGGCGTTTAACCGACTAACCGCGCATTTGTGCGTTAGGCACGACGCATTTGCCTGTAGGTAACGGAATTTGACGCTGTTTGGTCTGGTGTTTGCGAGCTGAGAGCACTAAACTTGAATATTCTCTAATTGAAGCAGGTCGCCGATATGGCTCGAGTTACCGTCGAAGACAGTCTGGAAAATGTTGAAAACCGATTCGATCTTGTTTTGATCGCATCCAAGCGTGCACGCAACATCTCAATGGGCGCCGAGCCTATGGTGTCTGCGGACAAAGACAAACCCACCGTTATTGCGCTGCGCGAAATAGCTGATGGACTGGTAGGCGAAGATATCCTGAAGGAAACGCCACCACCACCTCCGGCTCCCGTAGAGCCCGTGATATATGAGAATACTGATTTACGCTCTGAATTCTAGAAAACGGGATTTCGAACCTCGAAAACCCAGACCGGTGCACTCATCTGCAGTGCACCCGTTCCAAATGTCCGATAACGCATTGTTTTCGGATTGCCGAATAAATTGTTGGTGCGTGTAGATGTCGGTATCAACAGAAAGCCTCTCCGAAAAGTCTTCTGTATCCGATATTGTTGAACAAGCAGAGCTTACCCGTGTTGCTCTGGCCAAATTGCTTGATCGCATCGAGCCTATATTCTCAGCAGAAGAAGTCCAGCTTGTAAAGCGCGCCTACGAAGTGGCTTATGCCGCTCACGATGGTCAAACCCGTAGTTCAGGCGAACCCTATATTACGCATCCTATCTCGGTTGCGCATATTGTGCTGGATATGCAACTTGACTATCAAAGCGTTATGGCAGCCTTGCTGCACGATGTGCTTGAAGATACAAAAACATCGCGCGACGAACTCGTTGAGTTATTCGGCGACGAGGTTACCAGTATTGTTGATGGTTTAAGCAAACTGAATTATTTGGAGTTTAAATCCAAGGAAGAAGCTCAAGCAGAAAGCTTTCGCAAAATGCTGTTGGCCATGGTGTCCGACATTCGCGTTATTTTAATAAAGCTTGCTGATCGTTTGCATAATATGCGCACCATTGGTGTGTTATCGCAAAGCAGACAAAAGCGCATAGGTCGTGAAACGTTAGATGTTTACGCGCCCATAGCGGGCCGGCTTGGCATGTTCAAGATTAAAAACGAACTCGAAGATATCGGCTTTGAATGTTGTTATCCGGTTCGAACGCGAATTTTAGCTGAAAAGGTTTATCAAGCGCATCGCAACCGCAATCACATCATCAGTAAAATTGAAGCGGATATCCTAACTAGCTTGCGCGCAAAGGGGATTGATGCAAGCGTAACCGGGCGCGAAAAACACTTGTACGGTTTGTACCGGAAAATGAGACAAAAGCAATTACCGTTTCAAGAAGTGTTTGACATGTTCGCATTACGTGTTGTGGTTAATGATGTTGATGATTGTTATCGTGTGCTCGGTGTGGTGCATCAACTGTATACACCTATTTTTTCGCGTTTTAAAGATTATATTGCCAAACCAAAAGAAAATGGTTATCAGTCATTGCACACCGTTTTGAAATACCCTGACGGTATCCCTGTGGAAGTGCAAATTCGCACTAAAGAGATGGACGAATTTGCAGAATCCGGTATTGCTGCACACTGGGCTTACAAAGAAGGCAGCGGCGACAGTGAACAAGAGAAAGAACAGACCGCTCAATTTTGGCTAAGTGCGCTTATGGATATGCAAAGCAACACAGCCGATACACTCGAATTTGTTGAAAGTGTAAAAGATGACTTACTACCCAGCGATATCTATGTGTTTACGCCTAAGGGTAAAATTATAGAGCTGCCGAAAAATGCTACTCCGGTTGATTTCGCATTCGCAGTGCATTCTCAAATTGGATATACCTGTGTTTCTGCCAAGGTAGATAAAAAGAAAATATCACTCAGCAGTATATTGGAGTCTGGTCAAACCGTTGCTATCACTACAGACGAAAACGCAACGCCTAGCCCAATGTGGCTCAACTTTGTTGTAACCCCAAAAGCGCGAACCGCTATCCGGCATTTTCTGCGTCAACTTGACCACTCTAAAGCTGTAGAGTTCGGTGAAAGACTCATTAATCGTGCGTTAAGCCGATACGAAGAAACCTTGGACTCCTTATCCGATAAAGCCATGCCGGCATTGTTGGCCGAGTTTGCGATTAAGTCGGCTGAAGATTTATATGCCGATGTCGGATTCGGAAATCATTTGCCAAGCCAAATCGCAGCGCGCTTAATCGCCAAACATCTTGGCGAGGATAACGATGAAGCACCTGACCCGATTCGTGAAACGCATCCTTTATTGATCGAAGGGCGTGAGGGTGCAGTGCTGAGTCTATCCAAATGTTGTTGTCCGATCCCAGGTGATAATGTGCAGGGGCTAATTACAGCAGGTAAAGGCATAGCGGTGCATAGAGCGGGTTGTCGCAATGTGTCTCGCCACCGTCGTCGGCCTAAAGAGTGGGTTGCTGTGGAATGGGCGCCTGATATTGACGATACCTTCGAAGCGGACATCACAGTGCACCTGGTCAATCAACCTGGGGCCTTAGCACGCGTAACCTCTACAATGTCGTTAATGAATATCAATATCGAAAACATGGATTTCACAAATCGCGGTGAAGGCGATATTCATATTCGGTTTGCGATAACCGTAACCGATAGACGGCATTTGGCCCGCATTATTCGGCGCTTGCGCAATTTGACCGTTGTGCAGGGTGTGAGTCGTAATCGTTAAATAACATCAAAGCCCATATTCATGGGCTTAGGTATACTGCAGTAAGTTCCGAACTGAAGAGTATCCACCCATGTCTAGACAACCCGTTGTTACCCCAAACGCCCCCGGTGCAATAGGCGCCTATTCACAAGCGGTTAAATGCGGTCCTACAGTGTATCTATCCGGTCAAATTCCGCTCATTCCCGAAACCATGGAAGTGGTCAGCGACGATCCACGCGAACAGGTTGTGCAGGTGTTTAAAAACCTGAAGGCCGTATGTGAAGCAGCAGGCGGAAGTTTTGCTGATGTGGTTAAGCTCAATGTGTATCTTCCTGATCTCGCGCACTTCCCATTGGTTAATGAAGTTATGCAAGAAGAGTTCGACGAGCCCTATCCGGCGCGAGCTGCCATTGGTGTTGCTGCGTTGCCCAAGGGTGTCGCAGTTGAAGTCGAAGGTATTATGCATATTGCATAAATGGTTGCTACTGCCACTCCATCGCTAAACGAGGTACCGCTCACTCAGCTTAAAGGCGTGGGTGCGGCAATGGCTGAGAAATTAGCTACGCTTGGCATACACAACGTACAAGATGTGTTGTTCCACCTGCCGTTCCGGTATCAAGACAGAACAAAGCTCTCGCCAATCGGGTCTTTGCGCCCGGGCTCTGAAGCCGTTGTATCGGGAGAGGTGGCGTTAGCCGAAGTCGTATTTCGGCGACGTCGTTCCATGTTGGTTCGCATTAGCGATGGCACCGGAACGCTTACCCTGCGCTTTTTTCATTTCTCGCAAAAACAAGTTGAGCAATTTAAACGTGGAACTCGCGTACAGTGTTTTGGCGAAGTGCGTCGAGGTCCCGGTATGTTGGAAATGGTGCATCCGGAATATCGCCTGCAATCGCAAGGGGCTGCATTGGCCGAAACCTTAACGCCGTTTTATCCTGCAACGGAAGGTGTGCAGCAACCGACGCTTCGAAAGCTCAGCGATCAAGCGCTGGCTTTACTAGATAAACATGCGCTGAGTGATTTAATTCCCGCGCCACTCCTCAAGAACGAAGGCTTGCCCGATTTGGTCAGCGCGTTGAGAATGGCTCATCGACCCCCGCCCGGTGCTGATGTCGATGCGCTGATGTCTGGCTTGCACCCGGCTCATCGTCGTTTAGCATTAGAGGAATTAGTTGCGCATCGACTTGGGCTGCGATTACTGCGGGTGCAGGCGCAAAAGAACACAGCGCCAGTCATACCAACCAAATCAACCTTGGCAGAGCAATTGCGCTCATCGTTAAGTTTTACGTTAACCGGCGCGCAGCAACGAGTACTGAACGAAGTGGTTAACGATATGTCCACGGGCGAACCCATGCTGCGGTTGGTTCAAGGTGATGTTGGTTCGGGTAAAACCATTGTTGCGGCATTAGCTGCAGCCAATGCTGTACAGGCCGGTTATCAAGTTGCACTGATGGCACCCACCGAAATTCTGGCGGAGCAGCATTTGTTGAATTTCAGTGAATGGTTCGAGCCACTGGGTATTTCTGTTGGGTGGTTATCCGGCAAACTGCGAGTGGCTCAACGGCGCGATGCCATCGAAGCGGTTGCCATGGGGCATCAACGCATTGTTGTTGGCACTCACGCCTTATTCCAAAACGATGTAGAGTTTGAAAATCTTGGTCTTGCGATAATCGATGAGCAGCATCGCTTTGGTGTGCATCAACGCATGGCGCTTAGAAATAAAGGTGCCAGTAAAACCAGCATGCCTCACCAACTCATCATGACGGCAACGCCTATTCCGCGCACACTTGCTATGACGGCTTACGCCGATTTGGATTGTTCGATTATTGATGAACTGCCGCCTGGCAGGAAACCAGTCCAGACGATTGCAGTGGATTCAAACCGACGCGGTGAGGTGGTGCAAAGCGTCAGTAAAGCCATTGGCGAGGGGCGTCAGGTTTATTGGGTCTGTACGCTTATTGAAGAGTCAGAGTCTTTGCAGGCCGAAGCGGCGGAGGATGCCGTCAACACGCTAAGAGAAATGCTCCCGGAGCGAAAAATTGGCTTGGTTCACGGCCGCTTAAAGCCGCGGGAAAAAGACACCATCATGCAATCGTTTAAGGCGCAAGAGCTCGATTTACTGGTGGCCACAACTGTGATCGAAGTTGGCGTGGATGTGCCTAATGCGTCACTTATGGTCATTGAGAACGCCGAACGGCTTGGTCTGTCGCAGCTGCATCAGTTGCGCGGAAGAGTGGGTCGCGGTACCGCACAAAGTACCTGTATTTTGTTATATCAGGCGCCTCTGTCACAGAATGCACGCGAACGAATCAGTATCATGCGTAAGACCAATGACGGCTTTATGATTGCCGAGAAGGATTTGTCGATTCGTGGGGCTGGTGAAGTGCTCGGAACCAGGCAAACCGGTCTCGCGGAATTTCGCATTGCGGAGCTGGGGCGGGATGATGATTTGCTTGATTCCGTATCAGCCATCGCCGATCACTTGCTGGAAACCAATCCAGACAGTGTGAAAGGTTTGATTCGTCGTTGGATAGGGGAAGAGCGCAAAGACTACGGCGGTGTATAGCTTGTCCGTCTGCTTTGAATTTGTCTTCAAAGGTTGTTAAGTCATAACGGAATAACTTAGACGTTGACCGTTCGCACACAGAGATACAAGCGTTGCCAGCCAAATCAAGAAAAAATCGTATTGCCATCAAACTAGTGTCGCCCAACAATACGGAACATAAAACGCGTTTCTATAATTGCGCTCGTGTACTGAAGAAGACGCTGGAGCGCGAAATGAAATTTGTATCAACTGTGGGCAAAGAAGCGCCACGTCCGGTTGGTGATGTAGCGGCGCTGTCCGAAATCGATGACGTCATTTGGGTACGCAATGTGGGCACCGAAGATATCATCGCGTGTAAATCACTTATCCAACTGACCACCGAGAAAACCAAGCTACGAAATCAAGTACTGATAACGGTTAATCCTGAGCCGCGTTTATTTTTGTAGTTAAACGTCGCTTCTGCAGTACGACCAACACCGCCCCAATAATGGCTCCGCCAATCGCACCATATAAATGCGAATTCACAACCACATTGCCACCTGCAACATCCTCGCTCCCCGGTAGCGGCCCTGCGAGCTGCTCCCAAATCAGCTTTGCTGCCACCAGAGCTAACAATAGCGCTGCTGATTTTGGGTAGTGGCGCAAATCCGCCAAACAACCGGCGACAATGACGCCATGTAAGGTGCCGGAGAATCCGACGTAAAAATTGATATCCGGATCGAAAAAATACAAACCCACACAGACCACCAGGCTTGAAAACAGCGTGACCAGCACCCATTCAATCCAATTGAAGTGTTCCCATACGAGCGTGACCACCAGTACAAAGCCCAGCATGTTCATCATCAAGTGGCTGGTGCCGAGGTGAACGAAGTTACCAGTCAGCAATAACCAGGGTTTACCGGTTTCTATAGCGTGCCGATCAAAGCGCAGTTGATCTGCCAATCCGGCCAGATGCAACGCGAGGCACAGCATGATTATGCCAATAGCCACCCAATATGACGCGGTTCGCAAACGTTGCTGCAGCATAAGAACAAATCGTTTCATCATGTGTCGTAAGGCTAGTACACGGCACACTTTACGCTACCGAAAGGTAGTGGGCCAGAATAGCGTGTGAGGTTAAATGCTCGTGCTATTCTTCTTTAGTTAAGCGAAAAAAAGCAAAACCAGATTTTCGGAGACAGATTCAATGTACACAACACAACAACGCCGGCGATTGGCGGGTTTCACCCTCATCGAGATCATGGTCGTGGTGGCCATTATTGCAATTCTCGGTGCAGCGGTAGTGCCAAAAATCATGGCCCGTCCCGATGAAGCCCGGCGAGTGCGTGCAACTACCGATATAGCCAAAATCTCTCAGGCCTTGGAAATGTACAAACTCGACAATTTCAGCTATCCATCAACCGATCAGGGTTTGCAAGCCTTGGTAGAAAAACCCACCGGCGATCCTGAGCCTGCTAACTGGTCAGATGGAGGCTACCTGCAAAGCATGCCAAAAGACCCTTGGGGTCGAGAGTACGTGTATGTTAGCCCCGGTGAATCAGGTGCGTTCGACATCATCACACTGGCAGCCGATGGTGTTGAGGGTGGAGATGGCGCAGGCGCCGATATTTCCAACGCTGACAACTAGTCAGTGGCAATCAATACCACAGCGGACATAATGCACTGTGCATCCAGCCAGACGAGCACACGGATTTACACTCATAGAAATCATGGTTGTGGTTGCCATCATTGCCGTGATGGCTGGTGCTGTGGTAATAAACATGGATTTTCGCAACGTGGGCAGAATGATCCGCGATACCACGTTGCGAACTCATCTGTTAATGAATCTCGCCGCTGATCAAGCTGTTTACTCACGTCAGCAATTAGGTATTCGTTTTCACCCCGAGTCGTACGAATTTTATATATTAGGTGAGCCCACACCTGCCACAGAAGAGACCGATGCAAAGCCGGCTGTGTGGTCAATGCTTGAAGATGAACGATTAAAGTTCAAGGAAGTGCCCGCCAAAATTGAGTTCCAGGTGCAGATAACCGGATTGGATATCGTGCTTGAGGATCTTGAAGACGAATTGGCACAAGCCACTGAAGAAGAACCGATAAAACCACACGTTATCTTTTTATCCAATGGCGAAATCATGCCCGATTTCAGAGTGATCATTTCGGATCAAGATGGTGAATATCGTCATGCTATTTTCACTGGAGAAGACGAACCCATAGTCACGGAAAGGCTTGAATAATGGGGTTTATCCGACATCACGCCATTAACAAAAGCAGTAAGGGCTTTACGCTTATAGAAGTGTTAGTGGCGATGACTATTTTGGCGGTGGGTGTGTCCGCTTTGGTGTCATCTTCTGGAGCCAGCGCGTTTCGTAGCGGTAAGCTTCGGGAAAAAGAAGTTGGTCGCTGGGTTGCAGCCAATCATTTAGCTACCCTGCAAGCGTTACCATCCTGGCCTGATCTGGGTACAAAAAATACCGAAGTAGACATGGTTAAACAGCGCTGGTTCATTAATACCCGCACCCGCAAACTGGAAGATAAAGACCTGCGCAGACTCGACATAGAAGTTCGCCTGGACCCGGACAGTGATTCGTATATTTATTCAGTCACCGGCTTCGTTGGTAACCCGGATTATAAGTTTTGATCTTGCTAATGCATTGTCAGGGATTGAAGCACCAATGTGCCGAATCTCAGCGCGGTTTTACCCTGATTGAAATTCTGGTGGCTATGTTTTTGTTGGCAGTGATCGGTACTGCAGGCTTTACCATGCTGCAGCAAATCAACGCGGCAAAAACACGGATTAGCGATCAGTCAGATCGCATGGTTCAATTGCAAAGAACGTTTTATTGGCTGGCTGAAGATGTCACGCAAATTATAGACAGACCCATTCGTTCTTCGGTTGATTCGTTAATCCCGGCGGTACTGATCAACCAGCAAGGCACATCGTTAATCGATATTACGCGTGCCGGGTGGACCAACCCCGCAGCCGATATTTTACCGGCACGTTCTACCATGCAGCGGGTGTCTTATATTCTGGAAGACGATTATTTAGTGCGAGCATATTGGTATCATCTGGACACCTTGGAAGATGGGCCAACACGCCGCCGTAAACTGTTATCGGGCGTTGAAGATTTAACGCTTCGATTTATGGATGGACAAGGCAGCTGGCAGGATGATTGGCCGCCGCTGAATTCTCAGGACGATGCAGGTAACCCGCGTGCGATAGAATTTAACTTTGAACTGGAAGATATGGGCAAAGTGACGCGTGTATTTGCGTTGCCGGGCTAAGAGTATGCAGTTTACTGCCTCACAAGTGGTTCGGCAAACGGCTCGATGGCCAGCCCGGCAGCTGGTTTGCCGCACAAACCGTCAAAAAGGTGTCGCCATAATCACTGCCCTGCTGATTGTCGCATTAGGGACTATAACTGTAGTAGCCATAACAGCGCAGCAACAGCTGGATATCCAACGCGAGCGCAACGAAGCCACGATTCAAACGGCCCGAGCGTTTGCCATCAGCGGGGAGCGGTTTGCTGCGGCGTTATTGTTTCGGGACAAGGAGGCGGGTGATCGCAATAATAGCGATTCACTAGATGATGATTGGGCGCTAACCATTCCGCCCATACCCATAGATGATATGGGTTTACAAGGCTGCATTGTGGATATGCAGGGCCGGTTTAACTTGAATAATCTGGTGGATGCTGAGGGAAATGCATCTCCATTACATGTAGAACAACTTAATCGTCTGTTGGCGGAGTTGAATATCGATCAAACGAAGTCTCAGGCCATCATCGATTGGGTGGATAAAGACTTCAATGCAACCGTGCCCGATGGCGCGGAAGACGATTACTACTCAGGATTAACGCCTGCGTATCGAGCCAGTAATGGCCCGTTTGTGATGGTAAGTGAACTGCAGTTGGTGAAAGGGTTTAGCCCGGCAGTACCGGCTGAAAAAGAGGATTATGATTTACTGGTACCGCATGTTGCCGCATTGCCACTGATTAATGGCGCCACAGCGGTTAATGTGAACACGGCAACACCCGAAGTGATTTCGGCTATGTCGCCGTTTTTGGCAAACTTGGGTACAAGTCTTACGCGTTGGGATTCCACAGCGTATGAGGACTACCCGGAATGTGAAAATATATTTGATTTAACAGCCGAAGGGCCGGATGCCATCGCTGCTGATGATAAAGAGCCTTACGAAAGCATCGCTTTGTTTGAGGCTAACGCTGCTCCCGGGGCAGGAGTAGAGGTCGCACCGCCGGGCGTGTTGTCAGTAGCGTCTAGTTTTTATCAGGTTCGTATAGATGTAATAGGTGAAGGTATAGCGATATCGCAATACACTTTATTTGAGCGTTTAGATACAGGTCAAACGAGAATTGTTTTTCGTTCAAGAGATACTTTATAAACATAATGGCTAAAAACGTCATCATTCATTTACCACAGGTGGGACAAGATCACGCCGTGTGGGCCAGCGCTAACGATAAGGGTGCACTCACATCCGAAGTCTCGTCCGGCACCTTGGTTGAAGCCGCGCAACAGGTGGAAGGGCGTCGCTCCATGTTGGTGTTGCCGGGCAACGATGTGTTGCTGGCTGAAGCCACCGTGCCAGGCGGTTCGGCTGCACGGGCGTTGCAAGCCGCGCCTTATCAGCTGGAAGATCAGGTTGCTGACGATATCGACTCCTTGCATTTTGCGCTTGGTACAAAAGGAAAATCCGATAATTATCCGGTGGCTGTTGTGAGCCGTGCGCTTATGGACACAGTTCGCGAACAGTGCTTTGAGGCAGGTTTGCGTCCGGCTGAAATTGTGCCCGAAACACTCGCTTTGCCAAAGTTTGATTCTGCCGATATGGACGATGCCAGTTGGACTGCGCTGGTTGATGAACAACAAGCGGTGGTGCGTTTAAACGGTTACAAAGGCTTTACGATCGACACCGATATGGCGTCTATCATGCTTGATGGTGCTCACAGCGATTTACCCGAAGACACCAGCGCGTCTCTGATTATGTATAAAACCAACAACGCTATCGACGTGGCCACACCGAGCAATATGGATGTTGAACACCGCGACTGTGAGAGCCGTTTAAGTTTATATGCCAGTGGATTAGCATCAGCGCCGCGCATCAATCTGCTGCAAGGCGATTACAGCCCTAAAACACAGTTCGATAAAAACTGGAAACCTTGGCGTTGGTCTATGGCTCTGGCCTGCGTTTTAGGCCTGACTTTGCTTGCCGGTAAATGGCTTGAATATCGTCAACTGCAATCTCAAGTGGCTGATGTGGATGCACAAATTGCAGCTGAATTTAAAAAGGCCATGCCAAATTCAAGAGTGGTCAGCCCACTTAAGCAACTGCAAAACGAAATTAAAAAACGCAGTGGTGGCAACATAGGTGGGTTCACCAATAATTTGAGTCAGATTGCTGCGGCCCTAGCCACACAACCTCAAACCGAAGTGCGCTCTATTGGATTTCGCGAGGGTCGATTCGATCTGGATAT
Organism: uncultured Granulosicoccaceae bacterium; assembly: GCA_964390335.1. Taxonomy (GTDB): domain Bacteria; phylum Pseudomonadota; class Gammaproteobacteria; order Granulosicoccales; family Granulosicoccaceae; genus Granulosicoccus. The sequence continues at coordinate 16,974 of CAYMHU010000062.1, forward strand.
GACCACGGATGCTATCCCCACGTTAAATTTGTTGAAGTCTGAGTTGAGTAAGCGTGGCGACCTGAATTTAACTGTGCAGTCCACCAATGCTGAAAAAGATTTGCAGCGCAGTCGCGTGCGTATCCAATAGTCAGCACGGCCAGATAACAGAAAAAATTAGCTATGAAAGATTGGTATTTAAGACAAACACCGCGCGATAGAATAATCGTTGTTGTTGTGGGCGCATTGTCCGTTATAGGCATGTTCTACGCGTTTGTATGGCACCCCGTCTCCACAGGACTCGATGACAGCAAAACGATCCTCAATAGCAAGCAACAAACGCTGGAAAAAGTACGTGTCGCATCGGCTCAATTACAAGCCATGGGTAATGGCGGTGTTCAGCTTAAGTCAGATGGTGGTAAACCGCCTTATATCCTGATAGATGAAATTGTGCGTAAAGCCGGCCTTAACCGACCCGATCGCGTGGAGCCCAGTGGTGCAAATGGCGCTCGGGTGCAATTTGGCGAGGTGTCGTTCGATAAGTTGGTGGTTGTGCTCGCAGAGCTCGAACTCTATGGTCTGAATGTTAAAACCATGAATATTTCGCGCAAAAATCAAGGTACCGTGAGTGCGCGATTCAATATGGAGAAGAGTTGATGCGCGCAATACAACTGGTATTGTTGTGTTTCGTTGCCTACGTTGTGTCGATGGTGTTTTTGTTTCCAGCGGCCCCGGTCGTTGAGCGAATCAAACCTAACATTCAACCGGTGCAACTCAATGGTGTTAGCGGCAAGCTGTTCAGCGGTCAAGTAGCTAATGTGGTGTATGCGGACGATTTACTGCCGGTACAACTGGACAACGTTGCCTGGAAGTTAGCCCCGGCAACGCTGCTAAAAGGCGGAGCCGGTGTTGATATCAGTTACGAGGGTTATGGCGGTCGGGGCGATGGGCAGGTACGTCGTCAATGGAACGGTAACATCAACGTCAGTGATTTCGTATTCAGCGCTTTAGCAAAAGAATTTGAACCACTGTTGCCAGCGCCAGTGGCTAGTTTCAATGGCAATATCAATGGTGAGTTGGCATCGCTGGTAGTCGAGAATGAATTATTAAGCGCTGTTGAAGGCAAGCTCACGTGGAATGACGCCGTGATTCAAACCTCCTTGTACGGACCACCGCTGAATGCGAACCTTGGCAAGCTTGATGTGAACATCTCACCTGATGGCGACGCGGCGCACCTCATCGCATTGAATGCATCGGGTGGCGAGTTAGCGCTGGATGGCACCATCAATCTGACGCTGGCAGGCGATTTTCAGTCTAATCTGGTGTTCACGCCGTCATCGAATGCGCCTGCAGCGTTAACGTCCGTGTTGCAGCGGTTCGCCCAGCCCGATGCAGGCGGGCGGTATCGTGTGAAGCAATCCGGCAATATCAACCAAGGCTTCTAGAAGCTATCTCAAAATTGATCTTGCGCGCCAGCACTGCGTTGCGCGCCGACCTGCGCTGCTCATGTATTAACATATACACTGCGCTGCTCGGTCGACGCGCGCCTTGTTCTGACGCACAATCTCTAATTTTGAGATGGTTTAAAGGGTCATAGTGTGAGCTGGCGGTAGTCTAAGTTGCTAAGCAGCTCGCATGAAATTCATCAAACATTTTCGGAAATGACCGCTAAGCTTTTATAGTACTTGGTCGGAAACAGCTTGATGGCTATCCGGAATAACACACTAATAGAACTGACACAGCAAGCGCTGGACATTGCGCATACTGCTGGTCAGCGTATTAGTGAGGTGTATAAACAACAGTACAAAGTCGAATATAAATCCGATAACACCCCCGTCACTACGGCCGATCTTGATGCCAATTTCATCATTGAATCCGAGCTGCAAAAGCTGGCTATTGATTTACCCGTTCTGTCTGAAGAATCTCACCCTGTTCCGTACTCGGAGCGTCATCACTGGACGCGTTATTGGCTGGTTGATCCGCTGGACGGTACGCGCGAGTTTATCCGTGGTAATGGCGAATTTTCCGTGAATATCGCACTTATTGAAAACGGAAAACCGATTATTGGTGTAGTGACAGCTCCAGAACTTAATATCAGCTATTTCGCCTCTAAAGGACATGGTGCGTGGAAGCAGATAGGTGGTGCTGAACCGCAATCCATTCATGTGCGGCCTGCGCCAGTAGAGAAAGGCGGCTTGACGATTGCTCGCAGTCGTTGCCCTACAGTAGGCCCTCGATTGCAGGCTTTTCTCGATAAAGTCGGCGATCATACGGATTTGCCCATGGGATCTTCGCTTAAATCGTGTCTTGTAGCCGAGGGTGCAGCCGATTTATATGTGCGTTTGGGACCAACTTCCGAATGGGATACGGCCGCCGCGCAATGTATTGTAGAGGAGGCGGGTGGACGTATCACCAATATCAAACTGCAAGGATTGCAATACAACACGTCGGAGTCATTACTGAACCCGTACTTCATGGTGTTTGGTGATGAAACTCACAACTGGACAGCATACCTGCCGGCAAACCTGCCGGCCTCATAGGCTTAAGGCTAAACACTGTAGTCTGACACGCTATCTGCGGTATCATAAGCCTCGTGGAATCCAACAAAAGACATCCGTGAGCGTGAAATACAAGACCCCTGAAGAGGCTGAAATCGCATTCTATGAGGCGATTGAGCGCTCAGATATAACTGCGCTCAGTGGCGTTTGGTCGAGTGATGACAACATCGTTTGTATTCATCCCGGTGCAAATCGCATTGAAGGTCGTCAGCAGGTGCTGCAAAGCTTCTCGGATATGTTTGCCCGATCACCAGCCATCGGATTTTCCATATCTGATGCACTGCATACAGAACACGATGGCTTAGCCATCCACCTAGTTCGCGAAGAAATTGAGCTGGATGGGCAGCTCGTCAGCATCATGGTGTCTACTAATATTTATCATATGGAAGATGGTGGTTGGCGAATGTTGCTGCACCATTCTTCGCACGAACCCGAATCTGATAGCACCGACGATTTCGACGACTTTGATGATTTCGACGACTTCGAAGAAATGACTGAACCTCCGCCGGTATTGCACTGATGACCCAAGATGCTTCTGGCTCCAGCAACACGGAAAAAGAGATCTATAACCACGACGATATTATCGTTACCCCAACTTGGCTCAGCATCGACTCCACCAGTTACGCCATTCGTTATATTCGAAAGATAACCCGGCGTAGTTGGGAACCACCACGCTCGACCGCGATGGTCATCGGTTTTTTTGCACTGGTATTCACTGTTTGGCAACTCATCCAACTGTTCAGGACCGAGAACGCGTTTGTATTTCACTGGATTTTGCTGATTTGTTGCGTGTTGTTACTGTTATCGTGTTTGTATGTAGCGATGCTTCTTAAAGCTCAGTACCGTTTAGAGATTGTTATTGTTAATGAACATAATCCGTTGTTTATACATCGCGCCAGTGAAACTGAATTGAACGAGTTGTATAAGGAACTATTGAAAACAATGGATTATCACCGAGGTGGTGAATTTAGTAATGCGACGGTTTCAATTGATGCTAACGATTAATTTTTATCGTTGTTATCTACCGTACTGAGTAAGACAGTGCGGTGGTCTCAAAGAGAGA
>CAYMHU010000063.1:0-20322 GCA_964390335.1 uncultured Granulosicoccaceae bacterium
ACGGATTCGAGTCGTTGTATAAAGTGATCATGCCAATGTAATCTCGACGTGAACGCTCTTAGACTTTTACCCCATTGCTTTGAGTTCACGGTGTTGTTATCACGATGGTACTGTTGAGCGCGGGCGGTGGCTTTGAACACCGTCCTCATACTAATGGTGCCCCATGCCAGATGAACACTTAGACGGGAGCCATGCTCGAATGCCGTATTGGGCGACGATATACCGCCCGAGTAGCCAAGTCCGCGATGATACAAAAAGGCTTTTAAGTCTGCTCGTGCTTGTGTTTCTGATACGGTTTGCAATTGATCGAATAAAACGTGCGAGTGATCGTCCTCGGCGCACAATTGCTGTGCGTTTGGAATGACTTTAGCCCTACAAGTGGTGCAGAAGCTTGCAGGTGATGGCACTGCATTGGGTGCTGGAATGACCGGCTGTTCAATTAACCTGTTTTTAATAATATCCCGACGTTTGTCTCGTGTATGCAACCGCCTGATCACACCAGTTTGTGGGAACTGTTGCCAATCGATAGCGTGTGTGTGACACCAATTCTGTACGTCTTTATCGCGCTGATAAGTCCAGTTGTTACCCGTTTCTTCATGACTGTAAATTGCGTTGAACGGATGTTGCAGTAGCAGGTTGGACAATGCCTGAGTGATATCTCCGTGCGCAAGATACACATCACTGCCAACTCGATTGAGCCTGTCGCGTAAATCTTCGAGTGCTTCGGTCCATGCGTGGACGTGCATGGCTGAGTAATCCGTACAGTTTATGAGTCCGGTTTCGAATACGAATACCGGCAACACATATTCACAATCCGCAATGGCGCAACTGAGCGCATCGTTATCGTGCAGCCTGAAATCACGTTTAATCCACCAGAGCGCCGTTTTATTGGTTTTTTTGCTAGCAGGCATGTGGTTTTGGTTTGGGCGCAGTCATTCAGGTTCTGTTTGTATGCTCATCGCGTTGTCTTAAATACTCCAAATTGCATCATTTGGATTGGCGATTGGGGCTGATCCGGCTCCATAGGAAGAATGGGTTGGCACGTTAGCTGATACGTTATTTCTAACCAGGTTACGCCGAGCTGTGATCGTTTTAGTGTCACAAATCAGCTGGAAACACGTAAGTGTGACAATCGAATGACACTGCACATGACCAAAAAAGAGGGAGTTGTAACCAAGAATTGGCGCAGGGTAATGGGCTGCTTCCTGTTGGCTGTGGTTCTGCCTACCGGTGCTCGGGCTTTCGATCTGACAAACTACATGGAAGTTTTGTTGGTAGAAAACGTCAGTACTACTTGGACAACCGTATCGCTTGAAAATACGTACACCAGTGCGGTGCCGGTCTGCACCTATGTACTGGAAACCTTTGCTGGGTCTAATCCTAACTACACCATCCCTCCGGCCGTTACGCGTATCCGGAACATCACGTCAAACTCGTTCCAGTTACGGATCCAAGGTTGGGAAGATTCGAGTGCATCATCGAGCGACGTGCACTGCATGATCGTTGATGAAGGTGTACACACCTTGCCTAATGGTCAAAAGGTAGAAGCGCACAAAGTGGATTCTGATTCTACGACCGGGCAGTACGCAACTGACGGCTCTTGGCAGCAGGATGATCTTGAGGATGTTAGCTCAACCATAAGCCATACCTATACCAATCCAGTTGTACTGGGTCAGGTGATCTCATTTAATGATTCGCGCGCCAGTGTTATATATGTTAATGACTGCGATTCTCGTCAAAACCATCCATTTCAGTCCAATCAAGCGGATGGGATATGCGTGGGCAAGCACATTGGACAAATCGCAGGTTCCAGAGCCACAGAAGAAATAGGGTACGTAGTTGCAGAGGCAGGCAGCGGCACCGTGAACAATATCTTTTTCGAACTCGCACGGGGTTCTGATTCCGTCGCCGGTAATAACAATTCAAATAGCGGTGATACCTACTCGGTGTCGCAGCATCATACGATTGCTGTTTTGACTCAGGCAGCAGAAGACGGTGGGAATGGTTCATGGGCAGTGTTGTACGGCGGCGACCCCTTGGCCGGTAACAACATTGATCTTGCTGTTGATGAAGAAATTGCGGCAGGTGATACTTCGCGTAATCATACCAATGAGCAGGTTTACTACTGGGCTTTTTCAGCAGCGGAGCTAACTCTACAAAATACATTGATCAACGATAGCGGCGGCACTGGCACAGTATCACTTTTTAACTTGACTGCAACGGGCTCTGATTCGTTCTCTGGCGTTAGTGGCACGGCTGATGTTACGGATGTGAATGTCACGCCTGGAACCTACACACTGAGCGAGTCGTTTGTCTCGGGCTACGATGCGTCTGCTTGGGTATGCACCGGAGCAACTTCGTTTACCGCAACCGAAGTCGTGTTGTCGGAAGGTGATGATGCGGTGTGCACGATTACCAATGATGATCGCCCATTTGGTACTTTGACTCTTGAAAAAGACGTTACCAATGATAGTGGTGGTGCTGCTCTAGACACCGATTTTACTTTGTCATACAGTACACCTGGTTTTTCTGGCAATGGCGTTGAAGGTGATGCTGCCGTTACCGCTATCCCTGTACCACCGGGTGATTACGTTATTAATGAAACCCTGCTTACGGGCTACGATCAGATTGCGATTAACTGCTCTGGTACCGATAGCGATGGCTCAGATGGATTAACGATTGAAGACGGTGAGAACGTGACTTGCGTTTTTGTGAATAATGATTTCGGCGTTGATGTTGTTATCGATAAATCAGTCGATGATCTGACGCCCAATATTGGTCAAACACTCACGTTCAGCTTGTTGGTGTCGAATAATGGTGATGTAGCAGCTTCAAATGTCAACATCACCGACATCGTACGGCCGGGATTTAGTTATATAGCGTCATCTATTACAGGGGCTGATGCGCGTAACGATACTGATCCTGCCGGTGCAGGATTGACTTGGGGTATAACAAGCTTACCGGTAGGGGCCAGTATTACCGTGACCTATGACGCTGTAGTGAAGGCTCCTTAACCCACGCTTTATGCAGGTAAGGGTGCGTCAGCATCCAGCAACTTCTCGTTCTGTAAATCAGTCCACAGTGACGATGGAATTGTCATATTGAACATCTCGATGTTTTGTTCCGTCTGTAGTTGACTTCGAGCACCCGGAATCACGCTAGCAACTAAAGGATGGCCAAGTGGAAACTGTAGCGCTGCTGCAGCCAATGGAACATTATGTGATTCGCAAACCTTTGCAATGGCTTGCGCTTTAGCCATGATGTCAGCTGGGGCCTTTGCATAGTTCCATGTATCACCACCAGCTAACAGACCCGAGTTATACGGACCACCCAAAATGATGCCCGTCCCCGTTTTTTCGCAATCGGCTAACAGGTTGTGTAGTGGATCTTGTTCTAGCAATGTGTAGCGTCCTGCGAGTAAAAACGTATCCCAGTGTCCATGCTCCATCGCTGCAATACACACTTCGCGTTCGTTAACACCCAACCCTATAGCCTGAATTTCGCCGCTTGAGCGCAGTTCATCAAGTGCTTTATATCCGCCCGACATGGCGTCTGCAAATAATTTTTTATTCAGCTCTGGGCCATGTTGCATTTCACCAATATCGTGTAGCAGCAGTACATCTATCTTATCTACGCCTAGTCTTTGCAAGCTGTCTTCGTAGGAGCGCATCACACCATCGTAGGTGTAGTCATACACTGGATTAAACGGGAAGCTGCCTGGCCAGTCTGCCTGCAGATCTGCTGGAATGGGTTCCTTTTTTAGTAACCTTCCGGCCTTCGTGGATAAAACGATGTTCTCTTTACCGCGAATACCTGCTCCTACAAAATGTTCACTACGACCAAAACCATAAAACGGTGCTGTATCCACAAACCGGATACCTGCATCCAGACCAGATTTAATGGCATCGTGAATATCACGGTTACTGACAAGTCGGTGGTTACCGGCCATGGCCGCACAACCAAGGCCTAGTTCAGTTAGCTGTAAGGAAGTGTTGCCTAGCTTTCGGAGTTGGGTGTGTCGTGTAGTCATCAGAGTGCGCCGTTAAATTATGAACTCGAGATTAGCAGGGTCGAGTAATTTGATGCGCAGTAGCTTATCACTACTGGTTGCAAGCGCTGTATCATTAGAAGGGAAGGTTAGAGGGGGATGGTTTGGTAGGCGCGAGTGGATTCGAACCACCGACCCCCACCATGTCAAGGTGATGCTCTAACCAACTGAGCTACGCGCCTGCCGAGCTGCAATTTTACGGGCAGCGATGCAGTCCAGTCAACCACGTTGTCTGTGCCACCGCGTCCGTACATCCAATCGGTTGTGGATAACATAATTCCCTTGAAACGGCTACACTCTTGCATACTATGTAGTGCGCAAGTGACTCATTGTGAGAGTCACCACTGAATTAACACGTGGCCTTCCGTACGGGTCACCACTGGGAAATGCATATGCCTCAAATTACTTTGCCCGACGGCAGCGTCCGTCAATTCGCCAATCCTGTCTCTGTATTCGATGTTGCGGCCGATATTGGCCCTGGGCTTGCCAAGGCAACGCTTGCAGGCTTAGTCGATGGCACCCTGGTTGATTCCAGCCACGTCATCGAAAACGATGCCGCACTGTCTATCGTCACCAATAAAAGCGAAGAGGGGCTGCCTTTGCTGCGTCACTCAACAGCGCACTTGTTGGCGCAGGCAGTAAAACAGTTGTTTCCAACCGCGCAAGTCACTATTGGGCCTGTCATCGAAAACGGCTTCTATTATGACTTCGCGTTCGAGCGTGCGTTTACACCAGAAGATTTAGAGCTTATTGAAGCGCGCATGAAGGAATTGGCTTCGCAAGCTATTCCCATTGAGCGCTCCACTATTAGCCGTGATGAAGCCGTTAAGTATTTCGATGGCTTGGGCGAAGAATACAAATCAGAAATTGTGCGTGATATTCCGCAAGACGAAACCTTGTCACTGTATGCGCAGGGCGATTTCACTGATTTATGTCGAGGCCCCCATGTGCCTAATACCTCGCACCTGCAAGCGTTTAAGCTGACTAAGGTTGCCGGCGCCTATTGGCGTGGCGACTCTGATAACGCCATGCTGCAACGTATTTACGGCACTGCGTTCGCCGATAAAAAGTCGTTAAAAACGTACTTGCATAATTTGGCCGAAGCAGAGAAACGCGATCATCGCAAGATCGGTAAGAAGCTTGATTTGTTTCATCTGCAGGATGAAGCACCGGGCATGGTGTTCTGGCATCCGCGCGGTTGGGCTATCTATCAGGCCATTGAGCAGTACATGCGAAAAAAACAAATTGAAGAGGGCTATCAGGAAATTCGTACGCCTCAAATTGTCGATATGTCTTTGTGGGAGCGCAGTGGGCACGCAGATAAATTCGGCGATGATATGTTCTCAGTGACTACTGACGATAAGGTCAACGCAATCAAACCCATGAACTGCCCGTGTCACGTGCAGGTGTTTAATCAGGGTTTAAAGAGTTATCGCGATTTACCGTTGCGCTTGGCTGAGTTTGGATCGTGTCACCGTAATGAAATGTCCGGGGCGTTGCACGGCATCATGCGCGTGCGCGGATTCACGCAGGACGACGGCCATATTTTCTGTACTGAAGATCAAATCCAGTCCGAAGTCAGTCGGTTCATCGACTTTTTGCACGATGTGTATCGCGATTTTGGCTTTGAAGAAGTTATTTATCGATTGTCCACACGGCCGCCGAATCGAGTTGGTAGCGATGAAAGCTGGGATAAGTCGGAAAAAGCGCTGGCAGATGCGCTCGATGCCAAAGGCTTGGATTGGCAAGAACTGCCTGGCGAGGGTGCGTTTTACGGCCCCAAAGTGGAATTTTCGCTAAAAGACTGTATTGGCCGGGTTTGGCAGTGCGGTACCGTGCAGGTGGATTTTTCGATGCCAGGTCGCCTGGATGCCAGTTATGTCAGTGAAAATGACGAAAAACTGGCGCCAGTCATGTTACATCGCGCTATTTTGGGCTCTTTTGAGCGTTTTATCGGCATATTGATCGAGAATCACGAAGGCAAATTGCCGCTATGGTTGTCTCCGGTGCAGGCTGTTGTCATGAATATCACCGATAAACAGTCAGACTTCGTTGAGAAAGCTGCCAAAGTGTTGCAAAATATCGGGTTACGCGCAGAGGCAGATTTGCGCAACGAAAAAATCGGTTTTAAAATTCGCAGCTGGACGATAGATCGCGTCCCGTATTTGCTGGTGGCCGGCGACCGAGAAGTCGAAGCGGGCGAATTAGCAGTGCGAACAAGAGACGGTAAAGACTTAGGAACAGTGAAGCTGGAAGATCTGGCTGAACGATTAAATTTAGAGGTCGCCACGCGCGGCCAAACTCGACTGGAGGGTTAGCGCATTTCTGCAAAAAAAGTTAATCGGAAGAACGACGAAATAGACGTTCCCGAGGTTCGGCTGATTGGTGCCGACGGAGAGCAAGTTGGTGTTGTGTCATTAGATGTTGCATTAGCAACGGCGGCAGAGAGTTCATTGGACTTGGTGGAGATATCACCAAACGCGGAACCGCCTGTTTGTAAGATCATGGATCATGGTCGTTTTCAATTTGAAAACAACAAGAAACAGCACTCAGCAAAGAAAAAGCAGAAGACCGTTCAGATTAAGGAAATCAAGTTTCGACCAGGAACGGAAGACGGTGACTACCAAGTTAAGTTGCGTAGTCTTATTAAGTTTTTGGAAAACGGCGACAAAACGAAAATTACTTTGCGTTTTCGTGGCCGTGAAATGGCGCACCGTGAACTCGGCGCCCAATTGTTAAAGCGGGTAGAAGAAGATTTATCCGAACTAGCCACAGTCGAGCAATTTCCGAAATTGGAAGGCCGACAGATGGTTATGGTTATGGCGCCACGTAAAACGTAGCGCTTTTTTACAGCCGCGAAGACGTACAGACACTAAGACGTTTCCGGCTTATCACTCAAGAGTGCATTTAAAGTGCACCAATATTTAGGAGTCAAACAGTGTCTAATAAGCAAAAATCAGTCAGCGGCGCTGCAAAGCGTTTCAAGCGGACGGGTTCTGGCGGCTATAAGCGCAAGAGCTCGCACATGCGTCACATCTTGACCAAGAAAAGCACCAAGCGTAAGCGTCAACTTCGCGGTGCCTCACTCGTGCACGAGTCGGATGTTGTTCTTATTAAACGTATGTTGCCAAATAACCGCTAGGAGCCTGCAATGCCAAGAGTAAAACGTGGCGTCACCGCACGCGCCAGTCATAAAAAAGTCTTAAAACAAGCCAAAGGCTACCGTGGTGCACGAAGTAAAGTTTTTCGTGTTGCCAAACAAGCGGTCACTAAAGCCGGCCAGTACGCGTACCGCGATCGCAAAGCCAAGAAACGGATGTTTCGCCGCTTATGGATTGCGCGTATCAATGCTGGTGCTCGAGAGTGCGGCATGTCGTACAGCCGTTTGATGGAAGGGCTTAAGCATGCGGAAATTGAAGTGGATCGCAAGATGTTGGCAGATTTAGCCATTGCTGATTCACAAGCGTTTAGTGCCATCGTCGATAAGGCGAAGGCTGGTCTGGAAGCGAAAGCAGCAGCTGCTTAGGTTTCTCATGCTCAGTATCTACTGAGCTAAGTTAAAGGCCAGGCGTGGCATACGCCTTATCGACGGGGAAAGCCGGCATGACCGGCTTTCCCCGTTTTTGTGTCCGGTAACGGCAATTGTCCTAACTTACATTGATAAACAAAGTGATGAAAACATCATGGCATTAGATTTAGACAATTTAAAAAAGGAAGCTGAAGCGCTTATTGCTAGCGCGAGTTCGCTTAGCGCTTTAGAAGCCGCGCGCGTTGAGTTGCTGGGCAAGAAAGGTCGGTTAACTGACGCCCTAAAAGCCGTTGGCCAAATGACCAAAGAGGAGAAGCCAGCAGCCGGTAAAGCAGTTAACAAAGTAAAGCAAACAGTGCAAGCTTTATTAGAGGAGCGACTAGCGTTACTTGAAAACGAAGCGCTTGCTGACAAGCTTTCGCAAGATGCCGTTGATATCACACTACCAGGGCGCACCTTACAGCCAGGTGGTCTGCATCCCATAACCTTAACCATTGAGCGAATTTCTGCATTGTTTGCGCAGCTTGGTTTTGATGTGGCGCTAGGACCAGAAATTGAAGATGACTTTCATAACTTTGAAGCACTGAATTTCCCAGCCAATCACCCGGCTCGCGCAATGCACGATACATTTTATTTTGATGTGCATCGATTGCTGCGCACGCATACCTCGTCTGTGCAGATTCGGTATATGAAAGCCAATAAACCACCCATGCGTATTCTCGCGCCCGGGCGTGTGTATCGCTGCGACTCTGATCAAACGCACTCGCCGATGTTCCATCAGGTAGAAGGGTTGCTGGTTGATGAGAACGTCGGTTTAACCGATTTATTTGGTCATCTGGAAGGTTTTCTAAAATTGTTTTTCGATCAGGACGATTGTGATATCCGTTTTAGACCGTCGTACTTTCCGTTCACCGAACCTTCTGTGGAAGTGGATATTCGCATAGGTGGTGGGCGTTGGATGGAAGTGCTGGGGTCAGGCATTGTGCATCCGGAAGTGTTCCGATCGGTCGGCATTGATACTGAAAGTTACACCGGGTATGCGTTTGGTTTAGGTGTAGAGCGCTTGGCAATGTTGCGCTATGGCGTTGATGATTTGCGACAGTTTTTCGAGAATGATTTACGGTTCTTACAACAGTTTCATCAGGCAGGCTAATCCATGAAATTCAGCGAAAAATGGTTACGAGAGTGGATTAACCCATCGGTTAACACCGAAGAGCTCGCGGAGCAATTAACCTTCCTGGGTTTAGAAGTGGATGAGGTTGTTGATTGCACACCGGCTATGTCAGAGGTGGTGATTGCTCGCGTAGTTGATGTTATCAAACACCCGGATGCCGATCGATTACGCATCTGCGAAGTGGACAACGGCACATCTGATTTATTACAAATAGTGTGCGGTGCGCCGAATGTGCGCGCTGGCATGGTAACCGCGTTAGCAAACGTGGGTTGTCCAATGCCTGATGGTAAACCGTTAAAAAAAGCGAAACTGCGCGGCGTTGAATCGAATGGCATGTTGTGTTCACCTAAAGAGATTGGCTTGTCCGAAGACAGCGATGGCATTATCGAACTTGATGAGAAAGCGCCCGTAGGTGAGTTGTTAGTCGCTTATTTAGAGCTCGACGATAACATTATCGACGTAGACCTCACGCCAGACCGTGGCGATTGTTTAAGCATCCGTGGTATCGCAAGAGACTTAAGCGCTCGTAACGATTTACCGTTACAACTACATGAGATTACTCCGGTCGCAAATCAAGTTGATGATGTGTGGCCAGTGCGCTTATCTTCATCGTCTGCATGTGCGCGTTATGCAGGTCGAGTAGTGAAAGGTGTCAACATGCACGCTTCCACACCGGTCTGGATGAGCGAACGGTTACGCCGCAGTGGAGTTCGTTCCATAAATCCAGCGGTAGACATTACCAACTACGTCATGCTTGAGCTCGGTCAGCCGATGCACGCGTTTGATTTGGATAAAGTGCAGGGTGATATCCAGGTTCGCTTAGCCGGCGAAGGCGAAAAGCTGGTATTGCTGGATAAACGTGAAGTCACGTTAACGGCGGAAACCACAGTAATTGCCGATGACAGTGGCGCTATAGGTATCGCGGGCATTATGGGCGGCTTGAGCACTGCAGTGGATAGTGATACCAAAAATATTTTTCTGGAAGCAGCGCTGTTTTTACCCGAGCACATTATTGGTAAGCCTCGACACTATGCAAGTCCAAGTGAATCATCGCACCGGTTTGAGCGCGGGGTTGATCCTGCGTTGCAAAGTGAAGCCATGGAATACGCGACTGGTCTGTTGATGAAGCTTGCCGGTGGTAAGCCCGGCCCCATTAGGGACTGGCAGGACGCACCTCGGTTACCATTGGCTGAGCCGGTGAATGTCCGTCGCGCACGCGTAACGCGTTTAATCGGTGTTGCCATCGATGATGCAACAATAGAACGTGTGTTGACTCGTTTAGGTATCGAGTACACAACCAACGATGCGGGCTGGCAGGTTAAACCACCCAGTTATCGTTATGACTTACGTATAGAAGAAGATTTTGTCGAAGAAGTTGCGCGGGTGCATGGCTTTGATAATTTGCCTCGCACTTACCCGATGCATCGTCCGCAGTTCCGACCGGTTGCTGAAACTGTGGTGCCAGTTATCGACATAAAAAAGTTGTTAGCGCATCGCGGGTATCAGGAAGTGGTCACGTACAGTTTTGTGGAGCCCAAGCATCTCGAGACCTTGCGGCCCGACTTACACGCTTTGCCACTGCCAAACCCAATATCGTCTGATATGTCGGTTATGCGCACCACCATCATTAGTGGATTGCTGGATACCATGCAACGCAATCAAAGCCGTCAGTTACACTCCATGCGTTTGTTCGAAACTGGCTTACGATTTCTGCCTGTGGGCGAGAAAGGTGCTGGCTCAACCGATGAGCATATCCAGGCTAACCACGGTGACGATATCCAGATTGACGACAATCTTCAGCAGCAAAATCTGTTATCGGGTTTGATCGTCGGGCGATTCCAACCAGAAGGCTGGACCAGCATGGAACGCGAAGTCGACTTTTTCGACGCCAAAGCCGATTTGCAGGCCATTTTCAGTCGGGCCAGCGGTACGCAAATCAGCTTCGAGCCGTCCGATCTGCCGATGTTACATCCCGGCCAGCGGGCGTCCATTGTCAGTGATGGGGTCAAAGTGGGATTTGTCGGAATGTTAAACCCTGAGATTCAGAAATCGCTGGATCTGTCGCAATTACCCATAGTGTTCGAGATGTCGCTTGCGGCAGTGACGCAGGCCACAGTCGCTCAGGCAACGCGCATATCGCGCCAGCCCAGCGTCAGACGCGATATTGCCTTGCTGGTTGATGAGGCAGTCACGCATCAGGCTCTAATCGACTGTGCGGTCGAACACGGACCCGACTGGCTCCTTGATATGACCACTTTTGACGTTTATCAGGGTGAAAAAGTCGAAAAAGGCAAGAAAAGCATCGCGTTAGGGTTGATTATGCAAGACTTTTCGCGCACTCTAGAGGAATCCGAGATAGAGCAGTCTGTGGCAACCATTGTTCAAGCCACAACCAAAGAACTCGGTGCCGTACTAAGGGTTTGATATGGCGTTAACCAAAGCAGCAATGGCTGAAATGTTGTTCGATGAACTGGGTCTAAACAAGCGAGAGGCCAAAGAGTTCGTAGAGCAGTTTTTCGAGGAAGTCCGGGCCGCTCTTGAGGCAGGGCACGATGTGAAGCTTTCGGGCTTCGGTAACTTCGTGCTGCGCAACAAGAATGAGCGACCGGGTCGTAACCCGAAAACGGGTGAAGAGATTCCTATTTCAGCTCGCCGCGTTGTCACGTTCAGACCAGGGCAAAAACTCAAGACGCGTGTAGAAGCTTATGCTGGAAATCAGCAACAATAACGAATTACCGGTAATTCCGAATAAGCGCTACTTCACCATTGGTGAGGTCAGCGAACTGTGCCAGGTAAAACCGCACGTACTGCGTTACTGGGAACAAGAATTTCCGGACTTAGAACCAGTCAAACGTCGCGGTAACCGGCGTTACTATCAACGGCACGATGTCGTGCTCATCCGTCAAATCCGCAGCTTGTTATATCAAGAAGGCTACACCATTGGCGGTGCAAGGCAGCACCTCGCAGGTGATACCGTGAAGGAAGACAACACGCAGTCGCAACAAATGATGCGCCAGTTGCGCACCGAGCTTGAAGACGTGTTGCGGATTCTTCGCACCTAGTCCACTTGCAATTCAGTAGCGATCTTTCGCGCTAGCGTTCTCGTTCATACTACGGTCTAGATATTCTTTGTAGTGTGTCAGTACGCGCCGCCAAATCAGGTACGACGTATTCCGTGGATTGGATCATGTACTGTGAATTTATTCTTCTGGTTTAGTTTGTTAACGATAAATTTTTACTATTCAGTTCAGTTTGTTCGTTGTGTTCGTCGCATGCGAAGCGTCGATTAACAATATGGAGCTGTTAATTTGTGTGAATAATTCATTGAAACTTTCTGTTTTTCTGAATACCTAGCATCTGAGAATTGAATAGCATTTTTTAATACGCTTAATTATTAACTACTTGGCAGTTCAATAATATATTAAAGTACGCTCAATACATCTGTTGATCTGGGTTTTATAATGGAGCCATCAATAGCATGACCGACTAGTTTATTTTTTCGATGGCCATCTCCGGCATAATCAATTCTGAAAATAGGGAAGCCAAACGCAAAGTCATTATTACCGGCGGTGCAGGGACCGTAGGCCAGACTTTCATTCACCAATATCGTGAAGAGTTCGAGTTCCATAACATCAGTCGGAACGAAACTAATATCCAAAAATTAAAAACACGATTTCCAGAAGTGGAATCGCATGTTGCTGATATCCAAGACCTTGATCATTTAACCAGGTTGTTCAATCAGATTAAACCCGTTATCGTGATTCATACTGCGGCGTTCAAGCATGTGAATTTTGCCGAGCTTAATCCATCGCGTACCGTAGAAGTTAATATTGTCGGAAGCCTGAATGTTGCTAAGGCAAGTATCAGAGCAGGTGTACCAATCGTGGTTGGTATCAGCACTGATAAAGCCTGTCAGCCCGAAAACATTTATGGCTATTCGAAAAAAATTCTTGAACAGACATTCCTGGAGCACTACAACGAGCAATCTCGTTTTATTTGTACACGTTTTGCCAATGTGGCTTGCTCAAGCGGTTCTGTGATTCCGTTCTGGATTGACAGTGCGCGCAGTGGAGAGTCGCTGAAGCTAACAGACTCACGTATGAATCGATTAATGTTTACGATGTCAGAATCTGCTGAATTGATTAGGCAAGGCATTCAATTCGCAGAAGCATCCACTAAACCCTTTGTGATAAGCCGCGTCATGAAGTCGGTGGGTATGTTGGAATTGGCGAATCTGATCTCGCGTGAGTTTGGTGATGGTAGTAAACCCGAGATTGTCGGTATTCGGCCCGGTGAGACACTTAATGAAACGTTAGTTAGCCAACAAGAGCTGCCTTACGCATACTATAGTAAAGACAAACGTTATATCCTGCTGCACTCTGATGAGTTCGGTCAGCAGCGTGTGACTGAGCCATTGTCATCGTTAACTGCTGACTACATGACCGAAAAAGAAATGAGTGCGCTATATGCCAGCTATGCAGCACCCGCTGTTGCTGCCGTACAACTCTCCTCTACCCAGACATAGTTGCAGGAAAGCACTACGAATGACCATTGTCTTTATATGTTCAGTGTTCTTCATTGTGTACACGTACGCCTTATTTCCACTGCTACTGCATATTAGGGCTCGACGTTCACCTGAACTGAACGCAAACAAGCCGAAAACGTGGCCATCCGTGAGCATTGTAATTGCAGCGCATAATGAAGCCGCGAACCTGCCTGCTAAGCTTGCCAGTCTTGAAGAACTTGACTACCCGCGGGAACTTGTGGAGTGGGTTATCGTGTCCGACGGATCGACCGATGGCACGCAAACGTTACTGGAAGAGCGCTTTGCTGATCATCCAAACAGACGAGTAGAGCATTTGCCAGAGTCGCTGGGTAAATGCGGTGCATTAAACCACGGTGTATCCAATGCAACAGGTGAGATCATTGTGTTTATGGATGCCAGACAACCGGTATCTAGCAACGCGTTAAAAAAACTGGTTCCATTTCTGCAGCAAAGTGATGTGGGCGCGGTCAGTGGTGAGCTGGTTTTATCTGACGATACGAGCCATGAAGCCAAAAATTTTGGATTGTATTGGCGTTATGAGAAGTGGATCAGGGACAACGAAAGCAAGCTTTTTTCAACCACGGGTGTAACCGGTGCGCTCTATGCCATTCGTCGACATGAGTTTGTACCAAACGCACTAGGTACATTGCTAGATGACTTTGATACGCCAATCAGCTTGTTAAAGCAGGGTAAGCGAACCTTGTTCGTGCCCGGGGCATATGCCTTTGACAAAGCCAGTGATGATATCGCTTTGGAGTTTCGTCGCAAGGTGCGAAACTTGGCGGGTAACTGGCAGTCGTTTCAAACCCATACTTGGTTGTTTAATCCTGCGCGCAATCCAGTTTGGTGGCAATTTATCTCACATAAGTTCTTTCGCCTACTTGTACCATTCGCGCTGATTCTGGCGTTCATATCTGCTGCCATTGGTGATGGTTGGTTTCTGCGAAGTATGTTTTGGCTGCAATTGGTGTTTTTTGCAGCCGTGCTGGCCAGTTATGCAAACCTTCCCGGAACGGACAACAAGCTGTTCAACTTTCTCAAGATCTTTATTCAACTTAATGCCGCAGCGCTGGTGGGTACACTCAAGTACTTCTTCAGCAAAGACGGTATTAAATGGCGATAGCCACGCCCTAAACAGTATCTGAGCTTGTTGTACTTTCACATCAGTGCTCGGCTTGTCTGCCTTATGCATTACACTTGGAAAACAGGGTAATTCGTAAAGGGTAATTGGAATGATAAATGGTGGTCAGCTTGTAGTCGATGCGTTGGAGTCGTTTGGCACAGAACGCGTTTTTTGCGTTCCCGGAGAAAGCTTTTTACCCGTATTGAATGCGCTTTACGATAGCAGCATTGAAATAACCATTTGCCGCCAGGAGGGTGGTGCTTCAATGATGGCCGAGGCCACAGGTAAGTTAACTCGTAAACCGGGTATTTGCATTGTTACTCGCGCACCAGGCGCCACTAATGCATCTGCCGGAGTACACATTGCATCCCAGGATTCCACACCAATGATTCTGCTCGTTGGCCAAATAGCCACCGACACAACGTATCGCGAAATGTTTCAGGAATTGAACTACGAATCTTTTTTTGGAAATATGGTCAAGTGGGTTGCCGAAATTTCTCATACCCACCGTATTCCCGAGATGATGTCGCGCGCTTGGCATGTTGCCACTAGCGGCAGACCGGGTCCAGTTGTGCTGTCACTGCCAGAGGATGTGTTATCAGATTTAGTTGAAGCGCCTGCGAAACCGTTAATCACAAATCAGATAGTATCCTGGCCGAGTGAAAAACAGGTTATCGACTGCGTGGATTTGCTGCAGAGCGCAGAACGACCCCTTGCGATTATGGGCGGCAGTTTATGGACTGAAGAATCGGCCAGGCAATTTACCTCATTTGCAGAAACGTTGGGTTTGCCAGTGGCGTGCTCGTTCCGACGGCAAATGTTGTTTAACCACAAACACCCGAACTATATTGGTGATGTTGGTCTCGGCATTAATCCGGAGTTAGCAAGCCTAATAAGAAACACTGACTGTTTAATGTTAGTGGGCGCTAGATTTTCTGAAATCCCGTCACAGAATTTTGCCTTGCTTGATGTGCCAATACCTCAATGTAAGCTCATCCATATTTACCCGGACTCGTCTGAAATTGGCAAACTGTATGTGCCCACCTTGGGAATAGAGGCTGGTCCTGCTGAGTTTACTGCGTTGCTGAAAAATGTTGCGCCTTCAAACAAAAAGCCTAACAACGAACACGTTAGAAGCGCCAATCTGTCCTATAAAAAATGGTCATCACTGGATGCTGCTGTTCCCGAGGCCAAAACAATGAAAGCGGTTATGCATGGCTTAATCAATGTACTTCCAGACGATGCAGTTATTTGTAATGGTGCAGGTAACTACGCCAGTTGGTTGCATCGGTTCTATCCCTATCAATCATTCAACAGCCAACTCGCACCTACCAGCGGATCGATGGGCTATGGTTTACCCGCATCTATCGCAGCTAAGTTGGAATACCCAGATAAAAAAGTGGTGGCCGTTGCAGGCGATGGTTGTCTGCAAATGACAATTCAGGAGTTGGCAACCGCTGCGCAATATAACTTGGCCATTGTAGTATTGGTTATAGACAACGGAATGTATGGCACCATTCGTATGCATCAGGAACGGATTTACCCGAAGAGGGTAGCGGGCACATCAATAAGTAATCCCGATTTCGCTGCATTGGCAAAATCCTACGGTATAGCTGGGTACACGGCGGACTATCGGAATTTTGCGGGTGTTTTTTCTGATGCATTAAATTCAAATGAACTGGCATTGATCCATGTCAATGTTGAGCGTGCTGTATTATCACCAACGTTGGTGATTTAATTGTTTAATGAGAATTACAGCTAATCAGATAAATACGTAAATAGTACGAGAGGTCTGTATGAAAATCAGTGAGTCTGATAACGGCTCACTAATAGTGGTGTCCAGATCACTTCACAGATTTATAGAGGATTGGGTTATAATGGACCCCGGACGGGGCGTGGCGCAGTCTGGTAGCGCACCACAATGGGGTTGTGGGGGTCATAGGTTCAAATCCTATCGTCCCGACCAGTTAAATGTTCAATACCGAAGGTGGTTTTTCCTTCGCCATCCTTATCAAAAGCGACGTTCTGATTGTACGGTGTCGTAATTGGCAACCTAGTGAGCGCATCCATCAAACACAACGCCCATCGATTGGCTAGTCTTGCTGGTATCCCGCAGCAGGCGCATTAGCATGACAATCAGCGTTTTCGACTTATTCAAAATAGGCATTGGCCCATCCAGTTCGCACACGGTTGGTCCGATGGTTGCGGCTAATCAGTTCATTGAATCCTTATCACGTGACCAGCGTGCATCCGACGTGGTGCGTATTAAAGTCGAGTTGTTTGGTTCATTGGGTGCAACCGGTAAAGGGCACGGCAGTGATGTTGCCGTGCTATTAGGCTTGCAGGGCGAACATCCTCAATCGGTTGATGTTGAAAAAATCGATGCGTATCTTGCGCACATTCGCGAAAACAATCAAATACAGCTGCCAAGTAAACTGCAAATCAAATTTGTTGAATCGAAAGATTTGATAATGCATAAACGTCGTGCATTGCCGTTTCATCCAAACGGGATGACGTTCACAGCTTTTTTTAATAGTCATAACGAAACGTTTGCGCGCACTTATTTTTCAGTTGGTGGTGGTTTTGTATTGGATGAAGATGCCGCAGCTGATCAAAGTCCGATTAAACAAACCAGGCAAACCGTACCGTATCCGTTTACCACGGGTGATCGCTTACTTGAACTGTGCAATGAAACTGGCTTGTCGATTGCGCAAATCATGATGGCGAACGAAACCGTCACCCAGAGCGAACAAGCAGTGCGCGAGCGTATTCTGGCAATTTGGACTGCCATGCGAGAGTGTGTTAAACGCGGGTGTCGCGAACGCGGAATATTGCCAGGCGGCATGAAAGTAAAGCGTCGCGCTGCCGAGCTTTTCGACAAGCTCGCCGCCAACCCTGAGCAGGGTTTAAAAGATCCATTAACCGTAATGGATTGGGTTAACTTGTATGCGCTTGCTGTTAATGAAGAGAATGCTGCTGGCGGCAGGGTGGTAACAGCACCCACGAATGGCGCTGCCGGCATTATTCCGGCCGTGTTGCATTACTACGTTAATTTTTGCAATGGCAGCTGTGATGAGGGCATCGTTGATTTTTTGCTAACAGCGGGTGCAATCGGAATTTTGTATAAAGAAAATGCGTCTATATCGGGCGCTGAAGTTGGATGTCAGGGCGAAGTCGGATCGGCATGTTCGATGGCCGCGGGTGCCTTAACGGCAGTGTTAAAGGGCACGCCAGAGCAAGTGGAAAATGCGGCCGAAATTGGCATGGAGCATAACCTTGGACTTACCTGCGATCCTGTGGGTGGCCTAGTTCAAGTACCGTGCATTGAGCGTAACGCCATGGCATCTGTGAAAGCGATTAACGCGGCGCGCATTGCCCTGCGTGGTGACGGAACCCATTTTGTATCGTTGGATAAAGTCATCAAAACCATGCGTGATACAGGCGCAGATATGAAAACCAAATACAAGGAAACCGCACGCGGTGGCTTAGCCATCAACGTAATCGAAGTGCCGGTCAGTTTTCCAGACTGTTAAGCGCGTCACGCTACTTGCTTGCAGCCGCTGCATCGGTCAAGTCTGACCGATAACAATCAACCTATTTACATGCGCTTTTAGAACTGCGTCAGATAAGTGACGTGTGCCACGGTGTAAAGTGCAGTACGTGTTTGATTCGGCTCAGAAAACCGAAATAATCTATCACTGTTCACGCTACGTACCGGATGAGGTTAGCCTCATCGGAGTTATGTGAGTTTGAATTTTTCCGGAACTGCAAGAACTCATGAGCGGTCTTAAAAAGGTGAATGGACTTAACAAAAGCGGGTTTTGGCCGATTATATGTTAGTTAACAAGATTAAAACTGGAGTACAGCATGCACGCAGTTGAACTGCGCAGTGCCATCCAACGGGTGGTAGCGGTATTGAACAAGGCCGATATTCTGGCCGTGATCAAAGAATACCGCGCCGCTAGAGGCGATGATCGTGCGGTAGCTGCAGCACGGCTTGGTCATGCCGGTGCCGTGATCATGGAAAACATGGATAAGTTTTCTGAGAACGAAGATTTAGTGGCCAGCGCGATGTATCTCGACAATATGGCTTCGGCTAATTTTTGGCAGGCGATTTTACGCTCTGCCGCAAACCCTAACAAGAATGCATCCGATCTGGTTCATCTGTACAGCCGTGTTTTGTTCGCATCGCAGCATTTACCTAATCTTGTCGATTTACTGGATTCTGTTGAAGCTGCGCCTCCGTTGCAGTTGCTACCAACAGACAAGGGTGAAGAACGCGTTTCTATTCGCTTAAGCGATGCTGGTGAAAATGCATCAGACCCGGACCGCATTGCGCGATCGATTGACGGTATCGACATGTTGTATTCGGCGTGTGCGAGCATTGCGCGAAAACCGGCGATGGACTTAAGGCTCGATGCAATTGAAGGTTCAGCCCACCGAACAATCCACTTCGTTGGCGAGCGCGACAGTGTTTCCGCTGTATGCGCAGTTATTGATTCGATTGCGGCTGCAGTAGAGGAATTGCACGCCGATGATGATATCAATCTGGATTCTGTGATTGGGGGCTTACCGATATTTCAAGATTTAGCCACGTTAGCTAATATCGGTACTTTTACTCAAAACGATTTAAAAGACATCAGCGAAACCATGCAGCAAGGTGCCATGTTGGTGTTGGAAAGCGGTGTCATGTTGGTAGACGGGCATACCGCAGCCACCGAGGATGATACAAAGGTAATCGCAAGTAATGGTCGGGTGACAGCTGCTGCCGCGCCTTTGACCTCATTGCACGAGCGCCAAGCCCCATCAATGAATCAACCCTTACCCGACATCGTAGAGAGCGGGCAGGGTCGTGATGTTCATTATGAACGATATTTGCGTGAACGCGAAGCGATGCAACGCAGTGCAGGTCCCAATGCAACGCGAGCAAGACAGCGGTCGATTGAAGAAGAAATCAATGAGATTGACGACTTATTAAAGAAGCTCAGCGAGCCGAACAAGTAAACCGAGTTCGGTCGTACCGGTCGGCCAACACTTTACGAATTCGAGTCAGTCGCCCGAGCGGCTGCTAGCTTTGCATTTAATGGCGATTGCCCGGCTACTCCAAGATTTGGTGCGATGCGGTAATCAAGACGTATCACCTATGCCATGCGCTGCCTCAAACCATCAAAACCAACGGCGAGAATCAATACCACACCGCGCGTCACTTCCTGCCAGAAGCTACTGACGTTCATTAACGTCAGCCCGTTGTTAAGGGTGCCGAGTATTAAAACCGCTAACAGAGTTCCCCAGACAGAACCGCGTCCGCCCTGCAAAGATGTGCCTCCCAGAATGATTGCTGCGATCACTGTGAGGAGATGCGGCCCGGCAGCATTGGGTGCTGCGGCGCCAAGCATGGCTGCTAACACGGTGCCCGCGATTGCCCCTGAAACTGCTGAGGCGATATATAAAATGATCAGCGTGCGATCCACTGGCAAGCCGAGCAGGCGGCTTGCATCCGGGTTGCCACCGACGGCAAAAGAGTAGCGGCCAAAGTGTGTTTTTTGTAAAACGACCCACAGCAAAAGATACGCGACCAACATGATCAATGCGGGCACGGGTACACCGACCACTCGCCCCTGACCGATCCAGTTAAAACCATCAACAATCAGTGGTTTGGACAAGCCGCCGGTTAAAATCAACGAGGCGCCTGTAACGATAGACATGGTCGCCAAAGTGACGATGAGTGGATTAAGACGAAGGTAGGTAGCAAGTATGCCGTTCAGCATACCGATGAGTGCAGCAATAACGACCGCACACAGCACTGCAATCCAGATTGGAATGCCGGCGGCATTGAGCAGTGCGATGATGACTCCGGTCAAGCCTGCCACCGCAGCCACTGACAAATCAAGACCACCAGCAA
>CAYMHU010000064.1:0-19417 GCA_964390335.1 uncultured Granulosicoccaceae bacterium
GCCTTGTTCAGTATCGACAGTGTCACCGGCGCATTAACATTTAATACCGAGCCGGATTTTGAAACGCCAACAGATGCGGGTGGTAACAACGTCTACGATGTGACCGTTCAGGTTGCTGATGGCAATGGTGGTATTGATACGCAGGCCATTGCTATCACGGTAACGAACGTGAATGAAGCCCCCGTGATCACGAGTGATGGTGGTGGTGCGACAGCAACCGTCTCTGCAGCAGAAAATCAAACTGCTGTGACCACGGTGACCAGTGCAGATGTGGATGGCGGCACACCGAGTTACGCCATCACCGGAGGATCAGATGCAGCCTTGTTTAGTATCAACAGCGCAAGTGGTACTTTAACCTTTAATACCGCGCCCGATTTTGAGTCCCCAATAGATACGGGTGGTAACAATGTCTACGATGTGACGGTGCAGGTTGCCGATGGCAATGGCGGAACTCATACGCAAGCGATTGCAGTCAGCGTGACTAATGTTAACGAAAACCCCGTGATAGTATCCAGTCCATCAGTCAATACGACAGAAAGTCAAACAGTTGTTACAACAATAGTCAGTACGGATGTGGACGGTGGTACCCCCAGTTATTCATTAACGGGTGGTGCAGATGCAGCCTTGTTTAATATAAACAACAGCAGTGGTTTGCTGATGTTTAATATTATGCCTGATTTCGAGGCGCCCGCTGATGCAGGCGTCGATAACATTTACAACGTCACTATACAAGTTGCTGATGGCAATGGCGGTATCGACACGCAAGCCATTGCAGTGACAGTAACGAACGTGAATGAAGCGCCGGTGATTACCAGTGATGGTGGCGGCGTATCCGCAGCACTATCAACGGTCGAAAATCAATCGGTTATAACCACAGTCACCAGTACAGATGTAGACGGTGGAACACCAAGTTACTCAATAGCGGGCGGTGCAGACGCAGCCCTGTTCAGTATCAATAGCGCCACCGGTGCATTAACATTTAACACCGCGCCCGATTTTGAAACGCCAGTAGATACGGGTGGTAACAATGTCTACGATGTGACCGTTCAGGTTGCTGATGGCAATGGTGGAACAGATACGCAAGCGATTTCCGTCTCTGTAAACAATGTTAATGAAGACCCAATTATTACATCTGCAACGAATGCCAGCGCTGTGGAAAATCATGCAACCGTTACCACCGTAACCAGTACCGATGTGGACGGTGGTACGCCGAGTTACTCCATCAACGGAGGCGCAGATGCAGCTTTATTCAGTATCAACAGTACCAGTGGTACATTAACGTTCAATAGTGTGCCAGATTTTGAAACTCCGACAGACGTAGGGGCTAACAATATTTATGAAGTAACTGTTCAAGTTGCGGATGGCAATGGTGGGACCGATACGCAAGCCATTACCATCGTGTTAACGGATGTGAATGAGGCTCCGGCGATTGAGACCGACAGTATTGGCAACGGAAATAACGTCAACGACAACATACCGCTCGATATCTCAATAAACGAGAATCAACGTTGGGTTATTCAATTATCTGTGTCTGATGTTGATGCTGACGACATACCGAGCTACAGCTTGACAGGTGGGGAAGATCAGACCGCTTTTGTTATCGATTCTGTTTCGGGTGAACTTAGCTTTGTTGTTGCACCTGATTATGAATCTACTAATCGTTTCGAAGTTGAAGTAACTGTAACTGATTCGGGTGGATTATCTGCTGTTCAAGAATTTGTGATCAATGTGCAAAATGTGAATGAATCGCCAATCGCTCAAACGGACACATTGGAGGCCAAGGAAAATCAACAACTCGTTCTGGACCCGATTGCTACTATACTGTCTAACGATTCGGATCCAGATCGGGATGAACTAAGGTTGGTAGGTTTCTCGCAACCTCAATACGGTGCGATAACCATGAATGCGCAAGGCATGTTGGTGTATGTGCCGGCTGTTCAGTTTGTTGGTTTGGATCGCTTTGACTATGTGATCGAAGATACCAACGGGCTTCAAGTCAGTGCAGTCGTATGGTTAGATGTAAAACCGTTGAACGACCTCATACTGGCACCTGCATTACCATTGGTTGAAACACTTGGTGAAATCGCTGCTCTGAATCCCGAAGAGGCATCAGTGAATTCACTGGGTACAACAACTCAATTGACATCAAATAATTCCCTGACTACGGAGCCAGATGCGTCCAGTGAAGTCAGTGAGTCTGAAGCCAACACAGAAAACAGTCGCCCGAACGCAACAGTTATACAAGAACTGTTTGCTGCCAGCGAGTTGGTTCATGTAAATGAGCAAAACGTCGACGTGGAACGACAACCGCCACCGAGCGC
The DNA here is from genome assembly GCA_964390335.1 of uncultured Granulosicoccaceae bacterium. GTDB lineage: Bacteria > Pseudomonadota > Gammaproteobacteria > Granulosicoccales > Granulosicoccaceae > Granulosicoccus. The sequence goes on from CAYMHU010000064.1 coordinate 2,322, forward strand.
AATTGCACCTATTGCGCGGGCCATTGATAACTTATTGCAAGAGTTGCTCGATCTTGATATGGCTCATCTGGATTCACGTTTTGATTTAGCAATACTTGAGCAAACTTTGTCAATAGAGCTGCGTGATGCCATCCTTGCACTGCGTGGACAAGTTGATCAAATGTCTGATCAAGCCGACGCACCTTCCGCATTGGAAACCTTTGCTCCCTCTGTAGTTGGTGTATCTCTGACAGCAGGTATTGTTACTTGGGTGCTGCGTTCCGGTCTGTTGTTGTCCGTCACGATTACCGCAACGCCGTTGTGGCGACCACTGGATCCCGTACCGATACTGGTAAATTCGGATGATGACGATCAGTGGTACGAAATGGATGCGGCCAATGATTCTGATGTGCCATCGTCATCAGCGGAGGATAGCGAGAACGAGGATGTCGGGCATGGCTAGACTTCGGTTTTTTAGGCGTGTATTCAAAACTTACATCGCACCATTTACTCGGCCGTTAATTCTTGCTGCCAGTTTGGTTATGCTGAGTTTGAGTGTGCTGTTTATGGCGGACTTGCTTGGCTTGAGATCTGATACGAGCGAGGTTTCAAGAGATTCCCGTAAGGTGTTGGTAGAAGCACTGGCGGTACATCTGTCTACATTGGCTGGCAACGGCGATCTCCATGAAATTCAAACTGCTGTATCGCGTTTTGTGTTGAGTAACGGTGATGTCCATGCTGCTTCACTAGTACGTGACACAGGAGTAGTGCTAGCGGAATTGGGAGACACAACGCTTTTCGATATCAGTGTTTCCGGATCTACATCGACTCAGATAAGGGTGCCAATATATGATGAGAGTCTGCTTTGGGGTGAGGTTCGTGTTGTGTTTGCGCCGTTAGAAAACCGATGGCGTGAAATACTGTCGTTTGGGTTTATCGCGCTGGTCTCATTGCTAGCATTTACCGCATTCTTGAGCCGAGCGTTGATTCAGTTGGATCCGCGACGAGCCGTGCCTGGCAGGGTAGATTCCGCGATGAATCTCTTCAGCGCCGGCGTAATAGTTCTGGATTCTAAACTGCGAATTGTCATGGCAAACCAATCGGCTGCGCGAATAGCCAATCAATCCAGTGAAGAACTCATTGGACACACCTTGGACGAGTGGCCATGGCTAAAAGGGGAAGATTGGCAGGCTCCATGGACAACAACTTTACGCAGTGGTCTGGCCATTTCTGACGAGCGGTTGATCCTTACATCGGAAGGTGAAGAAGAACGAGCGTTTTTAGTCAGTTGTGTCTTTGTAGGTGATGATGGACGTCAGGGCGTACTGGTTACGTTGGATGATATGACCACAGTAGAGAATCAGAACCGTGAATTGACAGGGTTAGTTGTGAAGTTGCGTCAGTCGCAGGAACTAATCAATAAGAAAAATCGCGAACTGAAACTGCTGGCAACCACCGATCCGTTAACTGAAGTGGCTAATCGTCGTTCACTGACGGAAAAGCTTGATGAAGCGATACTGCAGGCGAACCAAGATGGTACCCCACTTTCGTGCATCATGACGGATATCGATCATTTCAAATCGGTGAACGATAATTTTGGTCACGCCGAAGGCGACGAGGTAATTAAAGGCACTGCCGACGTGTTAAAAGAGCTGTGCGGTGATCGGGATACTGTGGGGCGGTATGGTGGTGAGGAATTCGTGGTTGTTCTGCCCGGACTGGATGCTGAAGCGGCAGCAATCCTTGCTGAGCGAGCACGTATTGCGATCATAGCATTAGCTTACGGAGATCAACTGCCTGTCTCGTCATTAACTTCGAGTTTCGGTGTGGCAGATTTAACCTGCGGCGCAAAAGATGGTGCGGCATTGATAGATGCGGCAGACCAGGGCTTGTATCAAGCCAAGCAGGCTGGACGCAATCAGGTTGTAATATACGATCCCGCTAACAGTGAACACCAGTCAAGTAAAGAACAAAAAGCGAAACCACAAGACTCCACACCGGTAGTGGTGGAACTGATTCCGTCTGCGTCAGATCAAAATAAAGCGCGAATAAGAGAGTTAGAAAAATTGCTGGAGCAACGCGAGCAGGAAATCAACGCAATCAGTCAAATTGATCTATTAACCGGAATACCTTTGCGTTCTACATTTTTACAAAGAGCTGATGCAGAACTAATCAGAGCTGCTAGGGATGAAACCTTGGTTGGCGTGATATCATTTTCCTTGCGTGATATGGACCGTCTTCTGTCGTCATTTGGTTATGCGTTGTGTGATGAGTTAGTGGTAGCAGTGGTTGAACGGTTGCAGCAAGGTCTGCGATCCACTGATATCATTTCGATGTTGTCCACGGAACACTCCATATCGCGCATCGCATCCAACGAATACGGACTGCTGCTGTCTTCTTTGGGTAGCACCACCAGTGCGATGATTGTGGTTACTCGTCTAAAGCGATTGTTGTCAGAGCCGTTTATGCTTGGTGGTGAAAAGGTGTATGTGGGGGCGGTAATTGGTATAGCAATTTCGTCGGAAGGTGATCGCGATGCATCGAACCTTTTCGCCGAAGCAAGCAAAGCTTGTCAGGCAGCTTTGCCCAAGCAGGATAAGTTTGCTTACGTGTTTGCTTCCAGTCAGTTGCATGCTGAGTCAGATGACTACATTCGACTTGAGTCTGATCTGCATGAGGCATTAGACAATGACGCGCTTGAGATTTGGTTTCAACCAAAATTTGATCTGGTAAAGCGACGGATAGTAGGTATGGAAGCGTTACTCCGATGGAAACATGAAACGCGGGGATTTGTATCGCCTCAACTGTTCGTGGCGGTTGCTGAAGCGAATGGTCTTATAGATAGGTTATCGAAGCTGGTGCTAAAAGCTGCATTGCAACAAGTAATCATTTGGCGTTCAATGGGTTTTGATGATCTGAGAGTGTCGGTAAACATATCGCCCATGCAGCTCAAGGCCGAGACTTTAGCCGAAGAGACCTTACAAGCTTTGAAAGCTGCGGGAGTGGATGGTAGACAGCTAGAGATAGAGCTTACCGAAACCTCCGTGCTAGATAATCCAGAACATGCACGAGTTGCTCTGGCACGTTTGCGCAAGGAAGGTGTAAGTATTGCAATCGATGATTTCGGAACAGGGTATACGTCATTGTCTTTATTGGCCGATCTGCCGCTGGACGTAGTTAAGATCGATAGATTGTTTATTACAGCTTTGGAAGCAAGTGAACGCTCTCGGGCTGTGGTAGGGTCTGTGATCAATATGGCGCATGCGTTGAATCTGCGGGTCGTAGCCGAAGGGGTCGAAACTAATTCACAATTGGATATCTTGAACCAATTAGGTTGTGATGAAGTACAAGGGTATTTAATCAGTCGTCCAAAACCGGCTGAAAAGATAACCGCGTTACTGGTTAAGCAAAGGGCGAGCGAACAGCCACGTCGCGCTTCTTAACAACCGAGTAATGATGTGTTGGCTAATCACTTGCGGCGCTCGGTCGCGAGCTACCTATTGTTTAATCAACAATGTTGACGGTATTCTTAGTGCATATTTTTAGCACTTGGAAAATATTTGGCACTCTTGGAGCGTTAGAAAAAATTGAACGTACAGCGAATTTTCGCATTTTCTGATGGTGCCAATGGCGGCAACCCCGTGGGGGTTTACATAGCTGATGAACACCCAGCCGAACAGGACATGCAGTCGATCGCCGCGCAGGTTGGTTACTCTGAAACTGCGTTTGCGGAGCCGTTCGAAGCTGGTTGGCGAGTGCGGTACTTTTCACCGGAAATAGAGGTGCCCTTTTGTGGTCACGCTACCATTGCGTTGGGTGCAGCTTGAATATAATGCGAAACGAACAATTAGAGTTCGAATCATTTACAGGTATAGTTTGGCGTATATTGTTTGCTGATCAAACAGCGAATGTGTGCAAAGCTGTTGGTTCTCCGCTAGGGCGCTTTCATCACGATTCCCAAATTGCGTTGTACACATCGTGTACAGAAGAAGGAGCGAGTGTTGCTATAAAGCGTTACGTAAAATCTGCAGATCCCAAACGCATTATTGTGCCATTGCAGGTCAATGCAGATCGCATCTATGATATTCGAAGTTCTGACCAATCCGCGGCCGCATCAATGGTGTGGCAAGATCATGTTGAAACAGGTGAATCCGCACCCACCTGGCGTTTTTCCGATGCTGCTCGAGCCGCTGGAGCGCAAGGTATGTTATATGCGTCCCGTTCAAGGCCCGATTTATCGCACTTGGTTTTGTTTGATGTTTCCGCTGAAGTTGTTAAGCAAGCGGCTAAAGCTAAGGAATGGATAGGGGCCTCTCCTTAGGGAGCAGTGTACACGCCCGCTAACATTACTACTCTAACGATTCCAAAAAATCCAATACCTTGTCTGCAAATGAGATTTTTGTCGATTCTGGTGTTTTGTATTTTGACCAAGGCCACCAATGGAGTCCAACCGATTAGACATCCCAGTAAAGCCAGGTTTTCAATACGTCAATGATGTCAATCGATGTTTGAATCTCTGCAGCATTGACTGATAGTGCTTTACTCGCGTATTGATGAGCAATTGTGATCGTGTTGCCTGATTTATCTTGTTCTATTGGTAATTGATAGTCAAAGAAGTCGTTAGTAATTTCAATTGCAAACGAACCGTCTTGTTTAACATTGGGAATTTGTATAGGCAGTGAGCTAGATCAACTGCTTAGATGTAAGTGTAGTCAATAAAAAAGGGAGCTAAAAGCTCCCTTTCAGTTGGAATTGCTTCAGTGTAAAAATTTATTTTCCCGCTGCAACCCAGGTACTCCACAGACTTTCATTGTTGGCCATCCAGTCAGCTACCACTTCATCAATCTTGCCACCAGCCTGATCTATCGCAGCCATGAGGTTTTGCTGATCTGCAGTGGGAATTGATACCGCCTTTAGAATTTCAGTTGCAGCAGGCCACTTATCGCCCATGCCTGCCCAGGCTGCTTTGAATACGCGTGAAGAAGGGAAGTCGCAATCGCTGGTTGCGTTAGGATTAATACCCCAGCTGGCATCACTGAAACATTCATCTTCGGCTTTGGGTAGTTCTAACCATTCGGTTTCAAATTCTGCTAGCGCCCAATGCGGTTGCCAGAACACCATGAGTAGCGGGCTCTTTTTAGCAACTGACGCTTTTAATTCTGAAATTAGTGCACCTTCACTACCTGCGGGTACTGCTTTGTATGGCAGTTCTAAACCGGCTAAACGATCAGCACCCGGTGTTCCCCAGTCTGCGGGGTAATCAATTAGTCGACCATTGGGGATAGTCTCAGCGGTTGCGAATTTAGGCGCACACGCTTTCAGTGCTTCGTAAGCGGGAAGTCCCGGGCACATTTCTTTAACATGAACCGGGTATAACAAACCCTCTCGAGCTTCAATGCCGTTTTCACCCAAGTCAACGACTTTGCCAGCTTCCATTGCTTTAACGACGATGTCACCGATGTTACTACTCCAGATTTCCATTGTTGCGTGGATTTCACCATCGGACAGTGCAGTGAACTGAGGTTCGTATCCGGCCGTCACATACTCAACGGTATAGCCTGCTTTTTTTAGTGTTTCACCTGCTATATGAGTGCTGATATGTTGGCCAGTCCATTCGTTAATGGCTAATCGAATTGGCTCATCGACTGCACCCATATCAGCAGCGTTCAAAGTTGAACTTGCCGACAATACGATGCCAATTGCCGCTGTGGTTAAGAATTTTCTAATCAATGTACTAACTCCTCAAATAGGGACAGGTGTGGTCAGTTTCTCGTTGTAGTTGTGTTAGCGAGTCAACGCTGTTACGGTGCCGTAAATCAGATTTTTTGTCAAATTTACTCCGGATTTTCAAGTATGCAAAAAAGCGATGTGACGTTGTCGTGTAAGAATTTGTGGAAAGTATTCGGCGATCAAGCTCTGGAAGCGTTTTTACCGTTAAGTCAGTCGGATACAGCCGATAAGGCACAGAAAATTGCGGCCGTTTCCGACGCTGGTGGCATCGTAGCGTGTGGCGATGTGAACCTTGAAATTAAACGTGGCGAATTTTTTGTATTGATGGGGCTGTCGGGGTCTGGCAAGTCAACGTTAATGCGGTGTATGTCACGACTGACTGAACCAACCAGCGGACAGTTACTTCTAGACGATCAGGATTTCCTGAGTGCATCGAACAAACAGCTGCGTGATATCCGACGCTCCAAAATGGGCATGGTGTTCCAGCACTTCGGTTTGTTTCCGCATATGACAGTTTTACAAAATGTGGCGTACCCGTTGCGAGTTAAAAAAATAAAACAATCTGAGCGCGAAAAGCAGGCGCTGCACATGATTAAACTGGTTGGGCTTGAGGGGCGCGAATCAGCCTATCCTCATCAGCTATCCGGAGGACAGAAGCAACGAGTGGGTATAGCGCGATCATTGAGTGTCGATCCCGAATTGTGGTTTTTGGATGAACCGTTCAGTGCGCTTGATCCATTAATTCGTTGGCAAATGCAATCTGAATTGCTGCGTTTACAAACCGAGCTCAAAAAAACTATTGTGTTTGTTACACACGACTTTATGGAAGCGGTGCGATTAGCTGACCGGATTGCCATCATGAAAGATGGGCAAGTGGTGCAGGTTGGTACGCCTGAAGAAATAGTATTAAACCCAGTAACCGAGTATGTGAGCGAATTTGTTAAAGAGGTGCCTCGCACGCGTATTATCAAGGTTGGACAGTTGATGGAACCCTTAACCGATACATCATCAGCGCGAATAGCCCAAGCCACGCAGCATGAAGGGCTGGATGCGAGTATGACTTTAGAAGACGCACTAGCTTGGTCAGCACTGCGCGGACAGTCACTACCGGTCAATGATGCGAACGGTCAAGCCATAGGAACCATTACGCCGGAAACCCTGGCCGCTGTCATTAATGGCGATGGCACCAAGAAGCCAGCACAGGGTTCCTCCCCAGATGCGTAGTCAGTCCATGACGAATCCCGCTTCGGGTAAACTGTTGGGTAGTAATTCGGCCAACAGTTTTAAGCCCTGGCTGATGCTTTCAGTTATAGCGGTGGTGGTATTCTATGTAAAAGACCATGCTGCTTGGTTGCAAAATTACCCAGCGCATTGGGTCTTACCTCTCGCCGAATGGATTAACGGTGGCATGGAGGTTCTGACCACTACCATAAAGCCACTATCCCGGATTATCAGTGCCAGTCTCGAATGGCCAATGATCTTACTACGCGACACACTGCAATGGATTCCCTGGCCCGTTAGTGTGTTGGGGATTGCGCTAATAGCATTGCATGTTGCCGGCCGAAGATTAGCTATTGCTTGTGTTCTGGCGCTTGTCTACATTGCGTTATCAGGTTATTGGCGACAAGCAATGAATACGATGGCGTTGGTTGGAATTGCTGTCGTCCTTGCGTTGATATTGGGTCTGTTGATTGGTATCGCCGCCAACCGTACTAAACTAGGTGCGCGTGTTGTGCCGTTTGTGTTGGATGTTATGCAAACGATGCCAACATTTGCATACCTTATTCCCTTGTTGGTTATCTTTGGTTTTGGCCCTGTTGTGGGGTTAATTGCCAGTGCAATTTATGCGTGCCCACCAATGGTGCGCAATGTCAATCTCGGTTTACAACGCGTATCTAACGAGGTAGTGGAAGCTGCCACTATCGCGGGGTCGTCTTCCTTGCAGCAATTAATCTGGGTAGAGCTACCAGCTGCGTTAACTCAAATTAAAGTGGGTATTAATCAAACCATAATGGCAACGTTAAGCATGGTCATCATTGCATCGGTCATCGGTGGTTTTGATGATATTGGCTGGGAAGTGTTGAGTACAATGCGAAAAGCGCGGTTTGGCGAAAGTTTGATGGCAGGTTCTATAATTGTGTTAATCGCTATTATCATGGATAGAATTTCAGCCGCGTATGCGTCGCGCGATGTACATGATAAGGCCAATGGGTTTACTCGGCAGCAAGCGTTGTTGGCCGTAGTGGTGTTGGGTGGCTTGTGTCTTTTGCTTAAATTAACTCAATTGAGTACCGCTATCGACACGCCCGAATGGGCGCGCAATGCAACTCAGTTTTTGGATACAAAACTGAATAATTTAGTTGTTACGTTTGGTAATCAGCTAACTGACATCAAGAACAACTTTTTCTATTACTATTTATTGCCGCTTCGTATCGGGTTTTCTCAATCTATAATGGAATTTACCTGGGGCTTTGAATTTACCCCGCAAATGCGAACCCTGTATGCGTTGATCAGTGCTGGTTTAGCAACAATGCTGCTTTTCGTCAAAAGCTGGCGGCATGCGCTTGGTTTTGCAAGTGTGATGTATATTTTGTATTTCGGTATTACAGGCGCGCCATGGTTAGTATTGATGGGTGCGTTGTCATTGCTTGGCTATCAGCTGGGTGGTATTCGTTTAGGGGTATTCACGCTTGTATCGCTGCTGTTTATTTTATTAACGGGTATGTGGGGCCGGGCAATGTTGTCTGTTTATCTTTGTGGCGCAGCTGTGGTATTTGCGTTTGTCTTCGGCTCTTTGCTGGGTGTGTGGGCAGCTTCCAGCGATAAAGTCTCTGCGGTTATACGTCCCATTGCCGAAACGTTTCAAACAATACCGCCGTTTGTGTTTCTGATTCCAGTGCTGATGTTTTTTCAGGTTGGTGAATTCACGGCACTACTAGCTATTGTTGCGTATGCATTTGTACCAGCAGCGCGGTATACCGAAAGTGGCTTACGGCAGGTGTCGCCGCAACTACTGGAGGTAGCAACCGCACAGGGATGCACTCCATGGCAGCTGTTTTGGCAAGTTAGGTTGCCCTTGGCTATGCCGTCTATTCTAGTGGGATTGAATCAAACAGTCATGTTTGCATTTGCCATGTTGGTTATAGCCGCTTTAGTAGGCACCACTGGATTAGGTCAACAAATATTTTTAGCGTTAGGTTCAGCCGATACCGGCTTGGGTGTAATAGCTGGCCTGTCGATGGCACTATTGGCAATGATTACCGATCGAATGTTGCAGGCGTGGGCCAAACATCGCTTTGGCGAATTACCTGCCGCCACATGAGATTACACAGTAAAGCAATTCTGCTGGTTGCCTTCAGTGCAGTACTGTTTGGTTTCTACTGGGTGCCAGTAACCGTTATCGAATCGTATGGCATTCACGGCGCTTGGGCGGCGGTCCTGATGATGTTAGGAGGATTGCTTGCGGCGTTACCTTTTCTAATTAGAGCTGGTTTTGCTGGCTTGGGTTATCGTCATGTATTAGGGGCCGTTGGTATCGGGTCCGCATTTTCATTGTATTCGGTGGCTATTCCTTATACCGATATTGTTCGTGTCGTTTTGTTGTTCTACTTAGCCCCGGCATGGAGCACGATTATTGAATGCGTCTTCATGGGGCGGCGATGGTCTTTTGCCAGTGTTGTCGGGTTGTTATTATCATTCCTAGGAATAGTATTTATTTTTCGAGGGGAACTTCCGCTTGATGGCTTGGGTGCAGTTGGAGATTGGTTAGCGGTAATAGCAGGCTTAGGTTGGTCTATAGGGTCGTCGCTGATATTTTCTAATAAACGCATACCCATAGAGAGTTTGGCTGTTACCTGTTTCTTTATTGCCTGTGTATTTGCGTTGACCTGTGCTGTTATTTTAGATCCCGCGCCGGTATTTTTAGCCGACAGCCAATCAATCCCTTGGAACAAGGTGGTTACATTGATGCTAGTTTGCGGCGTTTTCTACTTATTGCCATTGTTGTTCATTACGTTGTGGGGAGCCGGGCAGCTACCACCAGCCACCATGAGTTTTCTGTTAACTATTGAAGTGGTTGTGGCAGTAGCTTCCAGTGCGTATTTTCTCGGTCTGCAATTTGGCATCATTGAGCTCATTGGTACAAGCCTGATACTCGCTGGTGCGGTGTGGGAAGTGGTCACGCCAAAGAAACTGTTAATAAACAAGTCTGCTACATAGTGTCCGTGCATCTTTCGGAATCTACCGTGTTCGACTACATCATTGTTGGGGCTGGGTCCGCAGGCTGTGTATTGGCCAATAAGCTGGGCGCAAACACGAATGCGAATATCCTGCTGATAGAGGCCGGTCCCATGGATCGTGATTTACTCATTCATGTCCCTGCTGGTGTGTATTCCGCATGGCGCAATCCGAAGCTTAATTGGAATTACCATTCCGAACCCGAAGCTCATATGCATGACCGAGAAGTGTTTACACCACGCGGTAAAGTAGTTGGCGGTTCTTCCTCGATAAATTCCATGGTGTATATGCGTGGTCATCCAAAAGACTATGATCGATGGGCGTCTGAGCATGGTTTGAGCGATTGGCAGTTCGACCGGTGCTTACCGTATTTTAAGGCCGGTGAGACATCTGATCGTGGTGCTAGCAATTGGCGTGGAGGTTCGGGGTTGCTGGGTGTTAGTCAGGCTCAGTTTGACAACCCCTTATACGATGCATTTATTGAATCCGGTCGGCAGGCTGGCCAAGGATACTCGGAGGATCTCAATGGATATAATCCGCACGGAGTAGCACGACTCGATGCCACTAGAAAAAACGGGCTGCGGTGTAGTGCTGCTGTCGCCTTTTTAAAACCGGCATTGAAGCGCGGCAATATTACGCTCTTGACACACGCGTCAGTGGAACGTGTGTTGTTTGATGGTGATAAGGCTGTGGGTGTGAGTCTGCTGCACAAAGGGCAAGCACAACGAGTGTATTGCGACAAAGAAGTAGTCCTATCAGGTGGTGCTATTAATTCACCACAGTTATTAATGTTGTCAGGAATAGGGCCTGCGGATCACCTAACAAAGTTCGGCATAGATGTATTGATTAATAGCCCTGATGTTGGGCAAAACTTACAAGATCACCCCTGCATTATTCTAACGTTTGAAAGCACAAAGCAATTTCCCATTCACAAAGTAGACTCGCCATTGCATAAAGCAGGTGCTGGATTACGATGGGTGTTCACACGCGAGGGGATGGCAGCATCTAATATTTGGGAAGCCGGAGGGTTAATTAATTCCAACGAAACCGTTGATTATCCTGATTTACAATATCACTTCGGACCTGTGGGATTCGAATACGTCGATAATAAGATTAAGTTGAGTCAGGCCTTTAGTATTCACGTTGATGTACTGCGACCCAGAAGTCGCGGTAGTGTCAACTTAAGGTCCGAACATGCTCAGGATAAACCGCTATTGAACTTTAACTATTATGCGCATGTTGATGATTTAAACGATATGGTTAATGGTGTGAAGCGTACCCGTGAATTAGTAGCGCAGGCCGCATTCAACGAGCTTTGCGGTTCACCAATAAATCCTGGTAATCATGTGCGCACTGATGAGCAGATCAAACAGTGGATATTGCAAAACTCCGAAACTGATTTTCATCCCTGTGGTACGTGTAGAATGGGAGTAGATGATACTGCCGTAGTTGATGAGCAAATGCGCGTGCGTGGATGCCGGGGTTTGCGTGTAGTTGATGCGTCAGTTTTGCCCTCCATTGTTAGTGGAAATTTGAACGCGCCCATTCAGATGATCGCCGCCAGAGCCGCAGACTATATTCTGGATCGTCAGCAGTTGGCTGCCGAAAAAGTCCAATTTCAATTTGATTAATCAGCCGCTTGAAAACAAAGCTAGCGTTCGGTGAAGTCACGCATTGGTGCGACTACTGTTTTGAATCGCGCTCATGTTCCGCAACAAGAGCACGCACGTACGATTCTTTTGTCAGGGTTTGTGACCGCCACTGCTTATAAATAGGGTGATTCAACATATCTACGGATGTAAGTGCTTTAGGTACTTTGCTAACAAGCCCTTCGGAAGCAATGTTTACAGTTGGGGTATTGCGTAATGCCAGAGTCGAAATCTTTGTAACACCGCAGGTAATGCAGGTAACCCATAGCACGTAACCGTCATTGGACACAAAATAGAAATATCCAACGGGGCGGCTCGTTGGTACTTTCTGGATATCGTATTTCTCAGATATTTCATTGCCAATTACTGACTCAATTTCCGTAATTAATTCTGAAACGCTGTTTTCCTTGAAGAAACCAGAGCTATTGATATCCAACTGAGGACTATACTTATCACCGGATTTGACTAAGTATTTTTGTTGTTGACGAGTTGCGATTTTCACCAACACAATATCTTTGTTGCCAGTGGTTTGATCTTGCAATGGATAATGGCTTTTAATCTCGGCATATTGTTCAATCAGTTTGGCCCAGTATTCAAGATGCTCTAATCTGATTAAGTCGGCATCGTGCTGGAATGAGTTACGTGCTGAGCCTGTGCCTGTGCCTGCTGCAGCGCAAGCAATCAAACTCATTGAAGCAATAATAATCAGTAGCTTGGATTTCATATTTATTCCTCTCCCGAAAGCACTCATAGCATTGCTTGCTACTGCCGCAATTAAATTCAAAGACAGGCAAGCGATTTGCTATTGGTTAACTGCTGGACGATCAGTGTAGACCCGCGATACTGATATGCAATTGCAGATTACAAAGTACGGAATTTTAAGTCTTTGCGGTTCAGTATCTCTGCACTTTCACCCTTATGACTAACGAGCATCTTGCAGAATAAGCTCAGCTGCCCGTTCCCCAACCATAATCGCGGGTGCGTTGGTGTTACCGGTAGGAATAGTTGGGAAGATAGATGCATCAGCCACTCTTAAACCGTCCAAGCCATGCACTTGCAGTTTTGCATTGACAACAGATTCATCAGCATCGTCACCCATTCGACAGGTGCCGCATTGATGAAATACTGTCCATGCGTTTTCGCGCACAAATTGCATCAACTCTGCATCTGAATCGACGTTAACACCAGGGTAAATCTCATCGCTTATAACTTGCTTTAGTGACGGAGCAGCAGTGAGCCGACGCATGAGACGCATGCCTTTTAGCATCAGTTGTTGATCGTGGTCGGTAGATAAATAATTGGGCTGCAATGTGGGTGCTTCATGCGGGTTGTTCGATTTAAGTGATAACCATCCCTCGCTACTGGGTTTACATGGATTAAAGCCAATGAGAAAACCGGGGAATGGATCGGGTTTGATTAATGGACGCGTTCCTACCGGTGCACGTGTATAGCTGACTGGTGAGAAGTACAGTTGCAAGTCCGGGCCCGGAGAATTAGGATCGGTTTTTATGAAGCCTCCGGCTTGATTCAGACTAAGTGTTAATGGGCCAGATCGATTCAACAGAAATTGTAGCCCGGCTTTTAGTTTACCGTGCCAGGGCCCAAGCGTTTGATTGAGCGTGGGTACCGTGGTTTGATAAACCATATCGCCACCCAGATGATCCTGCAGGTGCTGGCCCACATGGGCGTTATGTTTAATTGTATTGATGTTAAGCGCAGCGAGGGTTCGCGTGTCGCCAACTCCCGATAGCTGCAATAGTTGAGGGGAGTTGATCGCACCGCCACATAGAATAATTTCTGCACGCGCATGAGCCGTTTTCCTAATACCCGCCTGTTCGTATTCAATACCAATTGCCCGTTTTTCGCTAAACAACACGCGTGTTGCAAACGCGTTGGTTTCAGCGCAGAGATTGTGGCGGGATTTTGCTGGATGTAGATAACATCGGGCTGAAGAAGCGCGCAAACCGTTATGCGTGGTAATTTGATACAGCGATGCGCCTTCCATGTACTCCGAGTTGTAGTCAGCGTTAAATGCTATCTGACATTCCGCGGCAGCTTGTAAATAGTTGTTGCAGATCGGATGAGCATCAGTCGTTATATCCTGCACATGCAATGGGCCGTCAGTACCGCGCAGGTGGTTGTCGGTTCCATGCCAGTTCTCGATGCGTCTGTACACCGGCTCAACCTGTTCCCATGCCCATCCTTTTGCGTGTTCATTCCATTGACAGAAATCGTTGGGGTGACCTCGAACGTACACCATGGCATTTATTGAGCTAGAGCCGCCAAGCACTTTACCCCTGGGCCAATACGATGATCTGTTGGCCAATCCCGGTATTGCTTCGGTTTCGTATTTCCAGTTGATATTTTTATCGTAATAAACTTTGCCATAGCCCAACGGAACTTGAACGTAGAAACGCTGGTCTGAGGGGCCAGCTTCCAGTACTAATACAGAATGGCGTCCATTTTCAGTTAGGCGGTTGGCCACCACTGACCCGGCAGAGCCTGCGCCGACGACGATGTAGTCAAATTTCATTGTTTGAGAAAAGATTACTGGCTCACACAATATTAGTCGTTTCCATTAAAGAAGAAAATACACTGACTTGTGTTGTACGATAGACATATCAACTTGACGGCGTTTGTTAATCATGAAACTCATTAAAGTCTTTTGGATCGTAGGTCTGGCATCGTGTTTAAATGTAAGCACGGCCGTGGCTCAACAAGTAGAAACAACCGTGGAAGAAATAGACCCGGTCTATTTGTTCAATGAAATGTGCTACACGCAGGTTCCCAATGTTGATCAAATTCAGGCTATGGCAACGCGCTATGCGTGGGACCCTATGGGCGAAAATGACCTGAAACAGTTCACGCCGCTGCAAAACCCTGATCTTGTAAAAGGGTGGGATATCGCGCTAGACCAACGCATTTATCGCCTGGGTGTGGTGCAGTCGGCACCTGCGGCAGCCTTTGTTGAGAGTTTTCCAACATTTGAGAATGGTAAAACAACCTCGTGTTCGCTGCTGTTGGATGGTCAAGACGATGCTGCTGTGATTTTACAGCGTATGAATACGTTGATGCGCAAAGAACCGGCAACATCGGATGTTCCCGAAGGGGATTTGTTGGCCACAACGTGGGCTGGCGGAATTGAAGATGTCAAAGTATTCGTTGTGCTTAAAACGGATGTTGCCGGTAGCGCGAATTATATAAATGTCACCCTCATAACACGCTAGCTCAATGTGCGTGAGGGCGCTAAAAAAACACTAACCAGTGCACAAAATTCAGATCAGACGACTGATAAGTCGGTAATTCTCGCGCACATACCGGTTCTGTCCAACGACTCTCGTTAGAATGCGGTAACGAATTACGTTCTTGAAAAACAGGTTGCGCACTAATGAATTTGACCGTTCGCTCTTCGGTATCCCTCTTATCATTGTTTCTGGCAATTGGCTTAAGCGCTCCGTCCGTGTCGGTAGCTCAACCATTAGATCCAATCGAAGAACTGATTTTCTTCGGGCAGAACGATCACCTCATTATTGATCGTGGCGGTCCTGTCGATGGGCTTGGTGATGTGAATGGTGATGGCCTTGTCGACGTTGCTGTTGGCTCAGGTATTGGCGCTATTCGAGTAATCTATGGTCCCACGAATGGTAACAATGGCACATTGAATGGCCAACAACTCGATGGCAACAGCGGTTTTACCATTTTGCATGATGAAATTAATATTGCGCATGTTGCGGGAGCAGGCGATGTCAATAACGATGGCCTTAACGATATTATTTTAGGCACTCAAGCCGGAACTCATATTGTGTTTGGTCGCAGCGGAACGGTAGATCGTTTTTTCGATGTGACAGAGCTGAACGGTAGTAACGGGTTTAAGTTTGCATCAGGCACTACATTTGTCAGTCCCGCTGGCGATATCAACGCAGATGGTATTGATGATCTATTGGTCGGGAATGCGCACGCATCGATTAATGGCCTGTCTGGTGTTGGTGTCACTTATGTTATTTACGGACGCAATACACCATTTCCCGCTCAGTTAAACCCATTGTCGCTTAATGGCTCAAATGGTTTTGCTGTTATTGGCACTAACACAGAAGATCGAAGCGGTATGTTCGTAGGTGATGCCGGGGATTTCAATAACGACGGCATTGACGACTTCATGATCGGAGCACCTAATAAAACGCAAGGTACTAAAGCAGAAGTGGGTGAAGCCTATGTAATCTACGGTCGCAGTGCAGGTTTCCCGCGCGCTATCAGTTTGTATGATATTGATGGCAATAATGGTTTAGTGTTCAAAGGATCAAACATACAAGACGCCGCTGGTAGCTCGGTTATTGGTATTGGTGATTTAAACCATGACGGCATAAGCGATATTGCTATTGGTGCGCCCGGGAAGGGGCCATTTGGTTCACCCAGTGATTATCCTGGTGAAACCTATATCTTGTTTGGCGGGAAGTTCAATGGCGCTGCTGTACTGAATGAAGATAGTCTGGATGGTAACAATGGATTTGTTGCTCGCGGTATCCGCGGAGGGATTGTTCCCATTGAAGAAGGTGAAGCTATTTGGGGTGATCTATCCGGCACCTCTGTTGATGGTGCAGGTGACTTCAACGATGATGGTATAGACGATTTACTGATCGGTGCTTCCCACACAATTATCAATCCGTTTCGGAAAGGTGTTGGTCAAATCTACGTTATTTATGGAACTACCACGCCATTTCCATCGCGTTTTAACCTCGTTGATTTAGATGGTGATAATGGTTTTCGGATTAACGGAATCGGCACGGTTGATTACTTCGGTGTGTACGTTCGTAAAGCGGGTGACTTTAATGATGACGGTCGCGATGACATTATCGTTGGTGCATCAGGACAGGGTGCTAGTTATGTTATCTATGGTCGTGATCCTTGGGCTGCACGCAAAGACCCAGCGCCAAATCCTATTAACTCCGGAACACCATCAAATGGTTTCCTGGCTACCGCGTTTAATTTAGGTAGTGATGCATTCTGGGATGGTTTTAATGAAATGAAAGATCCGACTGGTCCGGAACCTTATCCTGTCGGCACACCAACACTATTGGGCGACCCGGCAACGCCGGGTGATATCCCAGCAAATATTTTAGATCCGGTTGAACCGTTACGACCCGGTTTAAACGAACCAGAACCAGAGCCGGAGCAGCCCACCATTGGCAACACCGATGTGGGTACAACCGATGCGGGTGGCTCAGACGCAGGCAACACCGACGGCGGTAACACCGATGATGGAACCACAGATGGCCAAGGGTCAGATATGGATAGCGATACCGGTGGCAACAATGCAATGATTAGAACCGGTAGCGGTGCCGCATTCTTACTGCCTTGTTTAGTTGCGTTTTTGCTGTCATTGAGGTTGATGATGCTTGTGCTGGCACGTCGCGGCGGTATTCGCTGCAGCTAGCGCTAACTGGCTGACTACAGTGTTGAACTAAAAGCTAGGTTGTCACAACAGCGTTTATTAGGTACGGTAAA
>CAYMHU010000065.1:0-19360 GCA_964390335.1 uncultured Granulosicoccaceae bacterium
ACGGCACACCACCGAGAAGCCCACCATGCGCCTAATCCTATCCATACCCCTGTTCTTCTACGTACTGATAGCAGCTAACCTGGTCCTACTCTCCGGCCCGCTCGATCAATCGGTCATTAATGTTATCTTGTTCGAATTCCTGCTGCCTTCAGGCAGGCTAATCGTGCTGACCGTCAGCGACGCATTCATATTAATAAGTGTGTTCTTTTTGTATATCGAAACGTTTAAGGCCACGCGAACGTCGGTAATCTCTATAGTGGATCACGCCTTGTCGCTATTGGTATTCGTCATATTCTTAATTGAGCTGTTGGTGGTGCCAAGGTTAGGTAACACCACTTTCCTGATTATGACGGCAGCATCGCTAATGGATGTAGTCATGGGATTTACCGTAACAATCTCGACGGCAAAACGCGACTTTACTATGGGTGGGTAACTAACGGGTGGGTAATTAGCAGACGGCTACTTGCTGGGCGAGTAACTGCTACTCCGGAATCTCAGCAAACAAATCATGCTCATCCGCATTAACAATATCTACCTCGATAAAGTCACCCGGCTCGATATCGTATCCGTCAACATTTATATGAACCACACCGTCGATTTCCGGTGCATCACTGCTGCTGCGTGCAACTGCCGTATCACCGCTGACTTCATCAATTAAAACCACTTGCCGCGATCCAATTTTTGCTTGCAATTTAGCCGCGCTGATCTCAGCCTGTTTTTGCATAAATAGCTTGAAGCGTTGTTGTTTGACTGCATCCGGCACGCTATCGGGCAGTTCGTTCGCGGTTGCGCCTTCCACCGGTGAATACTGAAAACAACCCACTCTATCCAATTGTGCATCGTCTAAAAATTGCAGTAACTCTGCGAACTCTTCATCGGTTTCACCGGGAAAGCCAACGATAAAGGTACTTCTGATACTGAGTTCCGGACAAATCTCACGCCAGGCTTTTATTCGGGTGAGATTATTCTCGGCCGCGGCGGGACGCTTCATGAGTTTTAAGATGCGCGGGCTGGCATGCTGAAACGGGATGTCTAAATACGGCAGCACAAGCCCTTCTGCCATTAACGGAATAAACTCATCAACATGTGGGTACGGATACACATAATGCAATCGAACCCAAATACCCAGCTCACCCAAGGCTTCACACAATTCTTTCATGCGAGTTTTCACGGGTCTGCCATTCCAGAATGCAGTGCGGTATTTAATGTCCACACCGTAGGCGCTGGTGTCTTGCGAGATAATTAACAACTCTCTAACACCTGCATCCTTTAAGCGCTGCGCTTCAGACAACACATCACCAGCGTCACGACTGACTAACCTACCCCGCATGGACGGAATGATGCAGAAGCTGCACTTATGATTACACCCTTCGGAGATTTTTAAATACGCGTAATGTCGTGGCGTTAACTTTATGCCTTGCGGCGGAACCAACTCGATAAACGGATCGTGCTCTTTTTGCATGGGCACATGCTGATGCACCGCGCCAACAACCTCTTCATAGGCTTGTGGTCCGGTGACCGATAACACTTGCGGAAACTTCGCTTGAATGTCATCAGCCTTAACACCAAGACACCCGGTTACTATAACTTTACCGTTCTCAGCAACCGCCTCACCGATCGCATCCAGTGACTCTTCAACGGCACTATCGATAAAACCACAGGTATTCACCACAACAATATTGGCCGAATCATACGTTGGCACCACCTCGTAACCATCGGTTCGAAGTTGGGTCAGGATGCGTTCGGAATCGACCAAGGCCTTCGGGCAGCCAAGGCTGACAAAACCGACTTTAGGTGCTTCGGACATACAGGGGGAATCGCAAAGTGGAGATTCCGATGATTATACCGCTTATAGGATTATGCCGCTTCCAGCAGCGGGTGCGGGGCGGGCGTAAAACCAATACAGCTAAGCCGCTACCACCTGAGCGCTCTGTTCAAGCAGTTTCCGACTCACGGTATACGATAAATCTGACTGATTCAGGGTGTAAAAATGAAAGTCATTAACCCCTTCGCGCTGCAGGCTATTACACAGTGAAAGGCAATGCTGGACAGATAACGCTCGCTTTTGCTGCTCAGTTGTTGCAGCACGAAAACGCTCAACAAGATCGGCGGGCACATTGGCACCGCATGAACCTGCAAACTTCAACACCTTATCAATATCATGCACAGGTAGAATTCCGGGAACCAGCAGTTTATCGATTCCCATAGCTACTGCTTTATCGCGCCATCGTAAAAAAACACCTGGCTCAAAAAAGAACTGCGTTAACGCGCGCGACGCACCTAAATCCAGTTTTAGTTTTAAGGCGCGCAAATCGTCATCTTCGGACTGGGCTTCAGGATGGGTTTCGGGGTAACCCGCCACACTGATTTCAAACCCACCGCGTTGCGCGATTAACTCAACAAGATCCGATGCATACCGGAGCGCGTCTTTTGGCATGTCAGCATCGGGCATGTGATCACCGCGCAGCGCCACAATGTGCTTCACACCCATGGCACTGAATTTATCCAGCTCATTCAGCAATTCTTCACGTGAGCGACCATTGCAAGTAAGATGCGCAGCAATAGGTGTTGTACTTTCCTGTTGCATCGCATCAACGATATCTAGACTTGCCTGACTACCCGAACCAAGCGCACCATAGGTTAGCGACATCCATTCAGGCTTTAGCGTTTCCATCCAGCCTAAGGTACGCCAGAATCGTTGCGATTGCACTTGCGTGCGCGGTGGGAAAAATTCAAACGTGATGGCAGGTTTTGACATGATCAACTCCTATGGCATTTAATGCAGCGCATCAGCTTTACTGGCTTGCCAGATGTTCACAGTCAGTGGTTCGCCCACTAATGAGTGCGTTTTGCCTACTTTTAATCCGGCCGATGACAATGATTGTCGGATTTCTTTATCTGAAAAACCCAGGCGCTGATGATTGTGCTCGACTCGCAATTGTTCTTCCTGATGCGGAGCAAAATCAATAATCAATAACCGACCATTGTGTCGTAGCGTTCGCGCAGCTTCGTTAATAACTAACTGAGGTTCCTGCACATGATGTAAAACCAGGTGCACGGTGGCTAAATCAATGGAGCGATCTTCAAGTGGCATGCTGTACATATCGGCTTTGCGAACATGCACGTTTTTCAGTTTTGCTTGTTCCAGATACGATCGCGCCAAGGACAGCATGGCGGTGTTGTTATCGATACCTAATCCCTGTCGAACTCGATCAGCCAACAGCGCCAGAATCCGGCCAGTGCCGGTGCCAATATCCAGAAACGAATCCACCGGCTCATCACCTACCAGCTTTAGCAGTAACGCTTCCACTTCCTTTTCAGGCACATGCAGCTTTCGGATTTCATTCCAATCCGAGGCGTTTTCATTAAAGTACGCTTCGGCAAGCTCCATACGTTTTTGTCGGATGTTTTCTAAACGCAGCAAATCGCGGTTTAATGCAGAATCATCCGAGGGCAGTAAGTCGACTAATGTACGAGCAAGCACGGAAGGCTCTGACCCTTCGGCGATGCGATAGAACACCAACGAGCCTTCTCGAAAACGTTCCAGCAAACCGGCTTCTACCAGCAATTTCAAATGACGTGATACGCGCGGCTGACTTTGCCCCAATATCTGCGTAAGCTCGGTTACGCTGAGCTCGCCATGCGCACACAACGCCAGTAATCGTAGTCTTGTTGGCTCACCCGCAGCTCGCAGGCCTGACAATAAATTTTCCATCACGCTCTTCTTTAAATATAAAGATATCTTTATATCTTTATATTTATTGTGCACTACGTATGCCAGCAATGCAAGCGATTACAGGTCCTAACCGGCGGTAATCGCCGGGAGTTATCGTTAAATCAATGAGTTGGTGACCAAAATGGCCGTTTACGGTGTTACCAGCGAGGCACTACGCGCACGTAATCCGGGATGTATTTGCGCATTTCGTCTGTGTCTTCGCGATCACGAAGATTTTGCGCAAGGTAGAAATTGTGGAATTCTTTGAGTGCGTCCTGATCTATTTCCACACCTAATCCAGGCCCATCGGGCACTTTGATGCTTCCGTCATCAAATTGCAGCTTCCCGCCTTTAATGATGTCGTGCAGGGTCCACGGGTAATGTGTATCGCAATCGTAAGTCAGATTCGGCGTTGCGGCTGCCACATGCACCATGGCGGCCAGACTGATCCCCAAATGCGTGTTGGAGTGCATTGATATCCCCATATCCCCAGCACGACAAAATTCGCCAAGCTTTAACGAACCGGTTGCACCACGCCAATAGTGATGGTCCGACAAAATGATTTGTACCGCGCCATTGCGATACGCTTCAACAACCTGTTCAAACTCCACCACCACCAGGTTCGTTGCTAATGGCACATCAGTTTTAGACGCAAGTTCTGCCATTGCATCCATGCCACGCACCGGGTCTTCAAGGTATTGTAGAATGTCTCCAATGGCATCGCAGATGCTCAGTGCTGTTGGTACTCGCCATGCACCCATGGGATCAATCCGTAATGGCGCGTCCGGGAATGCATCGCGCAATAACTGCATGGTTTCAATTTCTAACGCTGGTTCAAGCACCCCACCTTTGAGCTTCAGTGATTTAAATCCATACTGCCCCATAAGCGTTTTCGCTTCTTCTAGCAAGGCGTTTGGTGTCATGACTTCACCAAATAAATCATCACCGACATAATCAGTTGGCTTGGCAAATTTGTAAAACAAATACGCGCCAAACCCGACTCGATCACGAGCAGCACCACCGAGTAAATCGCACATTGGGCGATCCAATAACTTACCCTGAATATCCAGCAACGGAATTTCGAATGCGCTATAGACCGCATCCACGACCTGATGTTGCGTGAGCATGGTGGGAGCATTGATGCCACCGGCATTGGGCAGTGCCGCTTCAACACGTTGTCGTAATTCGTTTAAATGAAACGGGTCCAAACCAATCAGAGCGTCTGATGCTGCACGCATACCATTCAATGCGCGAGCACCTCCGTACGACTCCCCTATACCAATCAAACCTTGATCTGTTTCAATCTCAATAATGGTGCGCAGAAACACCGCCTGATGCACGCCTTTGGTGTTCACAAGCGGCATATCGGGTATGGCAACGGGCGTTAATCTGACACGCGTTATTTTCATTTTTGTTCCAACATTTCGCGTAGCCGGTCGGCATTAAAAAAAAGTTAAAAAAAACATGTACATCAGAATGCCAAACAGATATATTAGATTTAGATTCAAATATACCAGATTAAGCCTTGATGCCAAAAACTGCGGTATCCAATTCGTCCGGCGATGCGATAGCGTTGACAGACCTGCTAAAGGACTATGAGCTCAACGCGGATGAGCCATTGGCAACACAGGTGTACTCGATTCTGCGCAATGAAATCATCACCTTGCGCTTGATGCCGGGTCAACTGGTGGCCGAAAAAGAAATCGCCGACGTGTTAAACGCCAGCAAAACACCGGTCCGTGAGGCCCTTATCCGGCTTGAATTCGATGGCTTGGTTGACATCGTGCCGAAAAGCGGAACCTACGTTTCATCGATTCGCATCAATAAATACATCGAAGCTTGCTTTACACGACTCCAGCTCGAAATAGGTGCCGTGAGGCGCGCGGCATCCCGAGTGGCTGGAGACCCGTCGCAGGTTCATCAACTGGATTTAATTTTGGAACAACAAGCCACGGCACTAGAGGCCGATGACTATCGCAGTTTTTTCCAGCTCGACCAGTCACTGCATCAAGGCTTTTTTAATATGGCCGGTATTCCAGGTGTTTGGGATTTGATGTTAAAAACCCAGGCAGACGTTAACCGAATGCGCCACTTAAAACGCAAACGCAATATTCGACGCGGGCCGAAGGTATTAGAAGAACATATGGTGATAGTGGAAGCGATCCGTAACCAAGATGCCGATGCAGCTGAACATGCATTGGTAGCGCATATTGGTTCGCTCGATCAGGAAATCCAACAATTTACTAACGATCCAGCCTTGCTGGAATTTATAGAAAACCAAGCTTCGCCTTCACGCAGGACCAGACCCGGTCGGCGCACCGCGCTCTAGTGTGAACCTTTTCGGCGGGAGATAACTTAATGGCAAGCGTAAAATTATCGCAACTGGTCAAACGCTATGGCGATATTGAAGTCGTTAAAGCAATTGATCTTGATGTCCAACCGTATGAATTTGTGGTACTGGTGGGTCCATCCGGTTGTGGTAAATCCACCACCCTGCGCATGATCGCGGGCCTGGAAGAAATTTCCGACGGCTCGGTAACGATCGACGATCGGGTCGTAAACCGCGTTGCACCGAAAGATCGAGATGTGGCCATGGTGTTTCAAAACTACGCCTTGTACCCGCATTTAAATGTTGCAGAAAATATAGCATTCGGGCTACGCATTAGAAAAACACCAAAGGACGAAGTGCTTTCCACTGTTGCAGAAGTTGCGGAAACGCTCGGCCTAACCGAGTACTTGGAACGGCGACCGGCTGATCTGTCGGGTGGCCAGCGCCAACGTGTTGCAATGGGGCGCGCCATCGTGCGCCACCCTAAAGTGTTCCTGTTCGATGAACCCTTATCTAATCTTGATGCAAAACTGCGCTCACAAATGCGTGCTGAAATTAAACGCCTACATAAAAGACTGGATGTAACCAGCATTTACGTCACCCATGATCAGGTTGAAGCCATGACACTGGCTGATCGCATTGTCGTGATGAACGATGGCATCATCGAGCAAGTCGGGACACCCATGGAACTGTTTTTAAATCCGGCCAACACATTCGTAGCTGGATTTATAGGCTCTCCTCCCATGAATCAGTTCAAAGCAACACTGGGTGGCACCGCCGAGGCACCGTTTGCTGAAGTTGGGAATCAGAATCTACCATTGACTCCAATGCCGGATCTTACTGATCGCATCGGAGCACAAATTACTGTTGGCATCCGCCCCGAGCACGCAGAAGTACACAAGCTAAACGGCAACCCACTCAACGTGGAACTTGAGTTAGTTGAAACACTGGGCTCGGAAGCGTTGTTGCACACTAACCTGGGTCATACGCCATTCATTATAAAAACTGAGACCGAGGGCCATTTCGATAAGCTACATGAAGTGTCGAAGTTCTCGGTTAATCCCGCGCAAGTCAAAGTATTCGATATTGATACCGGGCGCGTGCTTGGATCAACTGGAGCCTGATAGATGAATCAGGAAACCAAATTCATGCGCATCGTGTATCACTTGCGACGCGAGTGGCAGATATACCTGATGTTGATTCCCACGCTTGTGTGGTTCATCGTCTTTTTGTACAAACCGATGTACGGACTGCAGATCGCGTTTAAAGATTATTCAATCTTTAAAGGCGTTGCGAACAGCCCCTGGATTGGATGGGAACATTTTACGTACCTGTTCGATAATGATCAGTTTATTCGCGCGGTATCAAACACCATAAAAATAAGTGCGCTCAATCTACTCTTTGGCTTTCCGGCTCCCATTATTCTTGCGTTAATGTTTAACGAAATTCTGCACGCCACCTATAAACGCACTGCCCAAACCATCGTTTATTTACCGCACTTTATTTCATCGGTCATTATCGCCGGTATTGTGATTACGGCGTTTTCACCATCAGTCGGTATTGTTAATACCGTGCTTGGTTGGCTGGGCATTGAACCTATTTACTTTTTAACCAAACCCGAGTGGTTTCGCCCTATTTTCGTTGGAACCGGCATCTGGCAAGAGGCAGGCTTTGGTTCAATTGTGTTTCTTGCCGCTATTGCAGGCGTAAACCCATCTTTGTATGAAAGCGCGGTTGTTGATGGTGCAAACCGTTGGCAAATGATGTGGAAAATAACGCTTCCATCCATCCTGCCAACCATTATTATTATGTTGATTATTCGTATCGGCAACATTATGGAGGTCTCTTTCGAGCTCATCATTTTGCTATACCAGCCCGCCACCTACGAAACCGCAGACGTGGTGAACACGTTTATCTATCGGCAAGGTTTACAAAGTGGGCAGTATGATTTCGCAGCGGCCGCTGGCTTATTTAATGCGGTGGTTGCTTTCGTATTGGTTATGGCAGCCAATACCTTATCCAGGCGCTATTCGCGCACGTCACTGTGGTAGGGCGGCGTCGATGAACTGGAATTTATATTCACGCGGCGACAAGTTCTTTGCCATTGTCGTATCGATTCTGATCGGTATGTTCACGATAGCAACCTTATACCCGTTTATTTATATTGCAGCGGTATCGTTTAGCTCAGGCTTTGCGGCACAGGCCGGTAAAGTCGTGCTAACGCCAATCGATGCAACTGTCGAAGCCTACAAATACGTCTTGGTGCAAAAAGATTTCTGGATTTCGTATCGCAATACGTTTATCTATACGATTGGCGGCACCATCATGAGCCTGTTGTTTATCATCCCGGGTGCGTATGCTTTATCGCGGCCGCAATTATTTGGTCGTCGATTCTTTAATCTGTTTATAGCGTTTACCCTATGGTTTAACGCGGGCCTTATTCCGTTTTACCTGAACATGCGCGATCTGAACTTACTCGATAGCATGTTCGGCATTATTCTCGCGTTCGCTGTGAACGCGTTTAACATTATTTTGCTGCGCAACTTCTTTGAAGCCATACCACGAAGCTTTGAAGAGGCCGCCCGTATGGATGGCGCTAACGAATTTCAGGTGTTATGGAAAGTGTTTATTCCGCTGTCCAAACCCGCCATCGCCACCATTACCCTGTTCTGCATTGTGTCGCGATGGAATGGCTTTTTCTGGGCCATGGTGTTGTTGCAAAGTCAGGAGAAAATTCCGTTACAAGTTTTCTTGCGGCACACATTATCTAATTTAAGCGATAACGACGAATTCGCCATGACTCAATTAGACGCAGCCTACAGTGCAGAAACGGTCACGGCTGCAATCATAGTTTGTTCGATAATCCCGGTATTATTGGTATACCCATGGATTCAAAAATACTTCGAGAAGGGCATACTTCTCGGGGGCGTTAAAGAGTAATTAAACCACGTTAACTTGGAGAAGCTTTATGCGAAAACATTTACTCACAACGGCGGTAGTTGCAAGCATGGTGTCGATGACGCCAGCTATTGCTGACACTAGCCATTTAAAAATAGTCGACGGCGATCCACTGGAACTCTCAGTCCAGATGAATCACGCGCGCTATCCTGTTTATGAAGAAAGCTGGCCGGTAGAGCAGCAAGCGCGTGAATGGACTAATGTTCATTTAATTGACGTCACGGTTGGTGCGAACATGCGTACCGACGAAAATTCGGGTAAAACTGAAGCACTTAATCTGATGCTGGCATCGGGTAAGATTCCTGATATTGTCGGTTCCAGCCGAATTAAAGATTTTGTAAACCAGTACGGTCCTGAAGGTGCGTTCTTACCGCTCAACGATCTCATTGAAGAACATGCGCCAAACCTGAAGGCCTATTTTGATGAGCGACCAGAAATCGCAGCAGCAATCTCTGCAGCTGATGGCAACATGTACTACGTCCCATATCTGCCTGATGGTAAATACGGACGTGGCTACTGGATTCGCACAGATTGGTTAAACAAGCTTGGCCTTGATATGCCAGAAACCGTAGAAGACTACGAAAAAGTGTTGCGTGCTTTTAAAACCCAAGATCCGAACGGCAACGGCGTTGCCGACGAAGTACCTTACTTCGCTCGTCAGTGGCCTGAACTGATTCGTCTGGTTACCTTGTGGGACGGTCGTTCGTCAGGTTCGGATACCTACCATGATTTCATGGTTGAAGACGGCAAGCTTGCGCACCCATACGCTGGTGAAGGCTACCGTGAAGGTATCAAGAATCTAGCACGCTGGTACAAAGAAGGTTTGGTAGACGCAGAAATTTTCACACGCGGCAGTTCAGCCCGTGACTTTCTGCTTAGCGAAAACCTAGGTGGTGCGACGCACGATTGGTTCGCATCAACCTCAGGCTATAACCGGTTATCTTCTGAAATCGATGGCTTTGAATTCAAAGCCATGGCACCTCCTGCATCGGTTAGTGGTAAGCGCATTGAAGAACATCGTCGTATACCCATCAAGCCAGACGGCTGGGCCATCGGCGGTACCAACAAGCACCCAGTAGAGACAATTAAGTACTTCGACTTCTTTTTTACAGAAGAAGGTCGTCGCTTGGCGAACTTTGGTGTTGAAGGCATGCAATACGACATGATCGATGGCAAGCCCATCTTCAAACCAGAATTCTTAGCTCAAGGACCTGTAAACCGTTCACTGTATCAAGTGGGTGCACAGCTGCAGGGTCGTGGTTACTTCCAGGACTACAACTACGAAATCCAGTGGTCGAATGAATTCGCCCTCGAAGGTATTGCACTGTATGACGAAGGCGACTACCTGATCGATCAATTCCTGGGTGTGGCTTTCAATGCTGATGAGCAGAAGGTCTATGACCGGTATTGGGGTTCGCTGCGTGATTACATGTTGGAGCGTCAGCAAGCCTGGGTTCTTGGCAATGGTGATGTAGAAGCCGATTGGGCTGACTACACTGCTCAGCTTGAGAAGAAAGGTCTAAGCAAAGTACTCGGCGTAATGCAATCTGCATATGATCGTCAGTACGCAGCAAAATAATTGCAGCTTAGGTTGATCACGATTAGTTGATCACAATAACAAGTGGGCGTCGCATTCGGCGCCCACTTTTTCTAACTTATAGCTTTTAGAGTAACGAGAAACCACTTAACGATGTCGCCGAGTGAAAACAGCACTATCGCCATACAGGCTCTGGACGAACCTCGCGCTGGAAGAATGAATATCGGTTATCGACCGGACCAGCAAACCGAGGTTATTGAGAACCCACCACGATTTACGTGGATGCCCGTTATCGAAGATGAAGCTAGCTATACACTCCGCATCTCAACAGACAACACTTACCCCGATGCAAACACGCGGGTTTACAACAATATTCCAGTCAACTTCTTCACACCGGATACAACACTAGAAGTAGGCGACTATTTTTGGTCTTATGCGGTCTGTTCATCGGACACGCAAAGTCCGATTACGCATTGGAGCGAATCCAGACAATTCAGCATTAGCGAAGGTTTACCCTCATCGCCCATCCCAAGTCGACAGAACCGACGTGCACTCATGAACCAAGCTCATCCGCGACTGTGGTTAAATCCGGATAGCTTAGCCTCCTTCTCAGATGAAGTTGCAAAGTCTGCAGAACATTGCGGTTGGAATGACTTCTTTGAACACTCAGTTGCGCCGTGGATGGAACGCGATGTTATGCCAGAACCCGCAGGCTACCCGAATCATAAACGGGTTGCCTCGGTGTGGCGGCAAACCTACATCGATTGCCAGGAGTTACTGTATGCCATTCGCCACTTAGCGATTGCTGGACAAGTCACTAAAGATGCCGCGCTAACAGAGCGCGCAAAACAATGGCTGCTTGCTGCAGCTAGTTGGAACCCAACAGGCACAACCGCGCGCACCTACACTGACGAATGGGCATTCCGGGTTACGCTTGCTATGGCCTGGGGCTACGACTGGTTGCACAGTGAGCTAAGCGACGACGAACGCACACAAGTGCGCGAAGCACTGTTAATTCGCACCCGGGAAATTGCAGATCATATTATCGGTCATGCACGCATACATTTATTCCCGTATGACAGCCACGCGGTTCGCGCCGTATCGGCGGTGTTGTTACCTGCTGCAATCGCGTTATTACACGAAGAAGACGAAGCACAAGAATGGCTGGATTACTCCATTGAATTTTTATCCACGGTTTATTCTCCGTGGGGAGATAACGATGGGGGTTGGGCTGAAGGGCCACATTATTGGATGACAGGATTGGCCTACTTAATTGACGCAGCCAATCTATTAAAGAGCTACACCGGTATCGATTTATACCAGCGTCCTTTTTTACAAAAAACCGCCGACTTCCCGTTCTATACCAAGCCGCCTGATATACGCCGAGCAACTTTTGGCGATGACAGTACCATGGGCGATCTACCGTGTTTAAAACTTGGCTATAACGTGCGTCAGTTTGCAGGCATTACGGGCAATGGCGTGTACCAATGGTATTACGATGAAATCAAGCGTAACGACACTGGTACAGAAAAAGAGTTTTATAACTGGGGTTGGTGGGATCTCAATTTCGACGACATGGTATACCGCCACGACTACCCTACCGTGGATGCTGTTGCGCCCAGCGACATCCCTCGATTACGTCGATTCGAGGGCATAGGCTGGATAGCCATTCAACATCGTATGGATAGTGCTGATGAACACATTTCGTTTATCATGAAATCTTCACCTTTTGGGTCGATCAGCCATTCGCATGGTGATCAAAACGCATTCTGTCTATCCGCTTACGGAGAAGATCTGGCAATTCAGTCCGGCTACTATGTGGCGTTTAACAGTTCAATGCATCAAAAGTGGCGGCGCCAAACCATATCTAAAAACGCTATCCTCATTGACGGTAAAGGCCAATACGCCGATGGCGATAAAACAAAAAGCCTACGCGCCAGTGGCTCCATTACGCAAGCCATCGAGCATGATGACCATATTTTTATTTCTGGTGATGCAACTAACGCATACCGTTCATTAAATGAGTCAGTCACCCTAGCGCAACGCGATGTGTACTTTGTGCATAACAGCTATTTTGTGATTGTCGATACCATCGATGCAGATAAACCAGTCGACATAGACTGGCGTTTGCACGCCAACGCACCAATGCAACTCGGTGATTCTACATTTCGATACTCGGGCGAGAAAGCGGGTTTTTATGGGCAAGTCATTTGGTCAGAAGCTGGCGCAGGTGAGTTAACACAAGACACCGGTTTTGCAGGTGTTGACCCTGCTGACTATGAAGGCTTAGCGGTCAGTACCTGCTTGAACATTAAGTTTCCAAAAGCCATTCGTCATCGCATAGCAGTATTAGTTGTGCCATACAAAAACGATGAACCCAAACGAATATTTAATTTTCTAGACGACCAAGGCTACGATTGCGATCTGTATTTTACCGATGCCGATGAACGCAGCTTTAAAGTGGTTGTACCTAAGTCATTTAATGTCGGCGAATAGCACGACAACATACGCTCCACACCAATTAAGAGGAACCCATCAATGAACTTGTCCGGAAAAACAGCTCTTGTAACTGGCGGTGGCCGGGATATCGGCCGCGCGTGCGTTATGCGATTGGCTGAGGCTGGAGCGAATGTGGCTATCAACTATCATTCATCCTCCGCTGGCGCAGACAGTGCTGTTGCAGAAATTGGGGCTGATCGCGCTTTTGCCATGCAAGGTGATATGACAAATGAAGCCGAGGTGAAAGCACTCGTTGAGAAAACGGCAAGCACCTTTGGGCGCATTGATATCGTTGTCCATGTTACCGGTGGCTTAGTGGAGCGTGTACCCATGCGTGAAATGTCACTTGAACACTTTCATACCGTTATGGACTTAAACCTGACTTCCAATTTTCTTGTGGTGCGCGAAGCTGTTGCAAAAATGAGCGAAGGTGGTTCAATAGTCAACCTTGCATCATTGGCCGGGCGTGATGGCGGTGGACCAGGTGCCGGTATTTACGCTGCGTCCAAAGGCGCTGTGATGACCATGACCCGCGCTATGGCAAAAGAGTTTGGGCCGGATATCCGAGCTAATGCATTGTGCCCCGGCATGATCGACACCGATTTTCATAACAATTTTACGAAAGATGAAGTGCGTAAAAACGTGGCTAACGCCACGCCACTGAAACGCGAAGGCACCTCCGAAGACTGCGCCAACCTGGTGGTATACCTTGCATCGGATGAAGCCGCGTTTGTGAATGGCACCTGCATTGATATCAACGGCGGACTCGCCTTTTCTTAATCAGCCACAAAAAATACTACAGCCCAAAGTGCGATTACAAAGTGCGGTTAAAAGTTAGTAGCGGATTCAAGCATGGAACTCAAACAAGATAGCGACAATCACATTTCGTACGAAGTGCTTGAGTTGTTTCAACCACCAACGGCGCATCGCGATACGTTTCAACATGCGCTTGACAGTGCGATCGATAAAGTCACAAATCTGGTGCCGCGCTTTGGCCTGCGTAACCCCCGATTAGGTATTCCTGATTCGAACCGCTACGCGTTTTGTATACCCGATGAATGGGTCGCGAGTTTCTGGCCTGGTCAGATGTGGCTTGCGTACTCCATAACGGGAAATGATGTGCTTAAGAACAGCGCGCAAATGCGGCGCGAGTACTTTCGCACCGTACTTGAACACCCTCGCTGGCACGATCACGATCTAGGCTTTTTGTTTTCGTTGTCTTGCGTTGCCGATTACACACTAACCGGTAACGAGAAATCGCGCGAGATGGCCTTGCGCGCAGCCGACTTTTTAGCTGCGCGCTGGCGACAACCCATGCCCTTTGTAATGTGCTGGAATCCGATGCTGCGCGACGGCCCTGAGTTTATGGCGCGTAAAACCGGCACGTTGAATATCGACAGTATGCAGGCTATGGCGCTGCTTTTTTGGGCCGCACGCGAAACCGGGCAAGCGTCTTTTACTGACATTGCCAACATGCACCTTGAAACCAGCCGCAAGTATTTAATCCGCGACGACTATAGCTCTTATCATGCCTATGAGTTTGACCCGCGAACAGGCGAACCCATAGGTGGCTTTACACATCAGGGCTTACATGATGAAAGCTGTTGGTCACGCGGACAATCCTGGGCCATACATGGCTTCGCACAAGCACATTTGTATACGGGCAATAACGACTATCGCGACACCGCAGCAAAAATGGCAGACTATGTAGCCGAACGCCTACCGGAAGACGGTGTGCCATTGTGGGACTACGATTTACCTGATACAGAAACTCCCTACCGAGATTCATCGGCAGGTTCAGTAACAGCAGCAGGCCTCTACACACTCGCCCGATGTTATGGGCCCGGCGAAGCAGGAAACAAATACACCGCGTTAGCCGATAAAATGTTACTGGGGTTGGTTGAACATTGCGATATCACAAACGACGACAATGCAGAAGGACTCCTAACCAATGGCGCAGCATTTGTTGGCTTGGGCCGAGCTAATAACATGCTGCCCTATGGCGACTACTACTACCTGGAAGCATTGATGCGATCTGTTGGCCACACAGAATTTTTCTGGTAACGGCTGTACCGGTTTGTGAATGCAATAGTCACCAAGTCAAAATCCTTATACGAATGCATAACGCGCTGGTTTCTGAATCGGTCTAATCCATATCAACTCAGCAATACTGAACCCCATCAGCAGTTAGTGCCGTTTTTGTGGTCGCACACCAAACCTATGCGCTGGGTGATCATCGGCAGTTTAATAGCCACAGTTATCGCCGCAAGCATTGAAGTCTGGTTAATTCAATACGCCGGTAAAATCGTTGATATTCTGGCATCCACAAGCCCTGAAAATTTATGGCAAACCGAAGGTCACGGGCTCATCCTTGCAGCTCTGGTGGTGCTGATCGTACGCCCCATCGCGCAGTTTGTTCGCATTTCCGTGAATGGCATTTCATTCAATTGCAACTCGGCCACACTCGTTAGATGGCGTGCACATGATCACTTGATTCGCCAATCAGTCGGCTGGTTTCAAGAGGATTTAACCGGCCGCACGTCCGGGCGGTTGGTGGACATTGGCAACCATGTCTCAGACGCCATTCACACCGCACTTAACACGGTTGCATTCGGCTTGGTTTACATGATCGGCGTGGTCATGCTGATGTCGGAAACCGAAGTGTGGTTAGCCATACCGTTGTTGCTGTGGCTTGCTTTATACATCGGAGTGCTAGCGTGGGTCATGCCACGCATGATACCTGCGCAACATAAATTCCAAGCAGCAAAATCAGCATTGCTTGGCACCGTCGTGGATTGTTTTTCCAATTTTGAAACACTAAAACTGTTTTCACCCAGAGATCAAATTGCCAAAGAACATCATGCGGCACTGGATAAAACACGAGAAGCCTTGTTTGTTACGCGACAAATTGGTACGGCTTTACGTACCCTCTTGGTTGTGTTGGAAGCCGTGCTGATTGTTGGGTTTGTTGGTTACGGCATGTGGCTGTGGTCAACGGGTGCCGCCACCATTGGTGTTGTATCAGCGGCCATAGCCTTGTCACTCAGAATTACCACTATGGCGGACTGGATCCTCGACTCTATCTGGTGGTTGTTTGCACGCATTGGTTCATTGCAGGAAGCACTGCTGACGTTAGGTCAACCGTTGGAAATTCCACATAATGACGATGCAGCTGAGCTCACTGTAACCGACGGCTCAATAGATATAAACAACCTAAGTCATCACTACGGCAATAAAAAAGGCGGCCTGCAGAACGTATCGCTTACAATAAAAGCCGGTGAGAAAGTCGGTATTGTTGGTCGCTCTGGTGCCGGTAAATCTACATTGGTTAATCTGCTGCTGCGGTTTTACGAAGCTGAAAATGGAACGATTAAAATTGACGGCCAAAGTATTCGTGACGTCGATCAAGACAGCTTACGATCAGCAATAGGCATGGTTGGCCAACAAACCTCGCTACTCAACCGCTCTGTCAGAGATAACATTCTATTGGGCCGAGAAGATGTGAGCGAAGAGGAATTAATCAGCGCTGCCAAACGAGCCCGCGCGCATACGTTTATTGTCGAATTAAAAGATAAACAGGGACGCACTGGCTATGATGCACATGTAGGTGAGCGTGGTGTGAAGTTATCCGGCGGACAAAGACAACGCGTAGCGATTGCTCGGGTTATTTTAAAAGACGCGCCTATTTTAATTCTGGATGAAGCCACCAGTGCGCTGGACAGTGAAGTTGAATCCGAAATTCAGCAATCACTGGTGGATATCATGGAGAACAAAACGGTAATCGCTATTGCGCATCGACTATCAACGATTGCTCATATGGATCGGATCATCGTTATGGATGACGGCCGCATTGTTGAACAAGGCACGCATGCCGAACTAACTGAACTATCCGGCATTTATGCTACCTTCTGGCGGCATCAATCGGATGGTTTTATCAATACTGACGCCTGAATAATGTAATGTCAGGCTTGTAACACACCGCTTTGAACACCTAATGCCGCTTCGATCTTACGCAGCATTTCTGTTTCTTCAGGACTGACTCGCTCGCCGCCAAAACCCAGTATGCCGCCCTCTTTCGCAGCTTCCGCAACCTTGTTCGCAACCTTAATCGTCCATTCGCGAAACATCTGTGCCTCGTTGGCTGCACATTTTGCATCGACCAACTTCGCAGCCTTTTCGCAGTCGGCAATTACATGCGCGTGTAAGTCTTGTTTGGATTTAATATCTGCTGTTTCCAACCGTGCCTTTGCCTTCTCTCGATAGTCTTCCATTTTCTCTTTGGCGTCATCCCAATTTTCAGCGCGCTCCAACAATGCAGTAATTAACTCGCTGTCCGGATAATCGCTAAGCCCTTGCACCGACGCCCGCATGCTCGCGGTCATCTCCTTAATCGTACCGATAACGCCACTAGGTGCAGCACTACTCATTGCAGCGCCGACCATGGCCGGAGTTGAGCTCAGTAGAAACCATTCTTCGTCGGTAAACTCATTTTTAATACTCATGCTTTCCTCGATTACTTGGATTTTCGGATTTTCGTGCGCTACCGGCCACCGTCAGCCACCCTATTCAATCAGAACTCGATCACAATGTAATGAATAAAATTCACTATTAACGGTGTTTTTAAGATTCCGGCGGAACCGAGCCACGCTGTAAATTAATAGTTTGCAATTTTCCACACTGGTCCCGCAAGTGCTAATTCAGGCGCGTAGAGTTATTCACAGCTGTATTGGCCTGACAATAACGCACTAAGACGCCCTATTTACAGGGTTTTACCCGCTTCAGGATTAACCTTTAACGAGCCAGCGTGTAAACTAACGGTATAAGGGCTCGCAAGGACGATTGCGGGCTTTTCTTTCACGATTTGACTTACATATATTTGGGGAATTCGATGTCATTCAACTTAGTTGATCTGGTTAAAGACCAGTTAAGCGACCAAGTCATGGGCCACGTAGGCAAGCTGTTGGGCAATGAGTCTGGCAAGGCAGAAGCTGCAGTTAGCGCAGCAGTACCTGGACTACTACAAGGCCTGGCAAAATCAGCTTCAACTTCCGGCGGAGCCAGCTCGTTACTGAAAGCGGTTAACGATCAAGACGATAGCCTGCTAGATAACATGGGCTCATTACTGGGTAGCGATAAAGCCAGCTCAATTATTGGTGCTGGTAATTCGGCACTTGGTTCGCTGTTCGGCGATAAAGGAGCTGATGCATTAACGGGCGCAATTTCCAGCGCTTCGGGTGTCAGCGCAAACGGTGCTAAATCTGTGGTCGGCATGGCCGCACCAATGGTTATGGGCGTTATCAAACGCAAAGTCATGAGTGGTGGGTTAAATGCAAGCGGACTTGCAAACATGTTAGGTAGCCAAGAAGACAACATTGCCAAAGCGATGCCTGCTGGCTTAACTGATCAACTTAACTCACAAGGTTTCTTGAGCAGTATTACTGGTGGCGCAGCTGCCACAGCCGGCTCTGCACAGTCTGCTGCATCAAATGCAGCCGCTTCAGTTAAAAGTTCGGCCAGCAATTTTGGCGGTTCTGGCAACAACAACAACAACCATACTCCGCTTTGGAAAAAACTCTTACCCATCGCCGGAGTGCTGGCGCTAATTTGGATCGGTCTGAATTTGTTTAGTGGTAAAAAAGATGCCGATGACGCATCAGATGCAGTCACGGCTGCGTCTACAACCTCAACCGATGCAGCTGATGGCGTTGTTGAAGGTGTTGCGGCTAAAACCGACGATGCCGTTGAAGGCACTAAGGAAGCTGCAGCCGATGCGGCGGATGCAGCAGGTGATGCGGTCGACGGTGCTGCGAATGCAGCCGGCGATGCAGTCGAAGGTGCTGAAGAAGCGGCTGGCGATGCAGCCGAGGGCGCTAAAGATGCTGCCGCTGGCGTAGCCGATGCAGCAGGTGATGCAGTAGAAGGTGCTAAAGAAGTGGCTGGCGATGCAGCCGAAGGCGCTAAAGACGCTGCTGCCGGCGTAGCTGATGCAGCTGGTGATGCGGTTGAAGGTGCTAAAGAGATGGCTGGCGATGCTGCTGAAGGTGCTAAAGATGCGGCATCAGGTGCGGTTGCTGCTGCCGGTGACGCGGTTGACGGTGCTAAAGAAATGGCTGGCGATGCAGTTGAAGGTGCTAAAGACGCTGCTGCCGGCGTAGCTGATGCAGCTGGTGATGCGGTTGAAGGTGCGACTGAGTCGACCGCCGATGCCGTGGATGCTACTGCAGAAGCCGCAACTGACGCGGTTGAAGGAACAACAGAGGCGGCAGCTGATGCAACTACTGAGGAAGCCACCGAAGAAGCAGCCGATGCAACTACCGAGGAA
>CAYMHU010000066.1:0-3392 GCA_964390335.1 uncultured Granulosicoccaceae bacterium
TGCAAGAGGGTGGGGCCAATACAAACGATCCTGATCCCAGGTTATAGGTTAAGTTGAAAAAAAATTTAGGTGTGCGTTTTCATCTTTGTCGTAGCGCGATATCAACAGCAACAACGGCGATCTGAATTAGCGCAACTCTGCGCCACACTCGCAACATTGGCTGGGGTTAAACAGAGGAACATCGTCGCTTTCTGGAAAAGCACCGCAGAATGGGCAGCGATATTTTAGCCAACCAACTAGTATTAGTGGGGCTGTAAGTAACCATAAAACTATGGGCAAACTGCGTGGGAAAAGTTCATGTTGCAGATGCAGGGCCGTTACCAAAACTGATAGGGCAAAAAGAAGCATCGCAGCAAGAACTAACCAGCGAGTCAACCGAAATTTCAGATAAATATTCAAATATTCTCGTTCTATAAAAATAGACTTGAGTGTCTAACTATAGTTAGGTGTACTCTACACGGGTAGACTCAAATTTAGCTTCTGGCCTTTATTAGAAACTTTCCAAGATAGTAGCTTCATTACAATGCTGCGTCAGTTATCAACTAAGCAATATGCTCGCATAATTGCAGGTTGGATTGAAGAAATTGGACTCGACTAAAAATTTGGGGTAGAGAAAAGCCGTCCGGCGTACACGTACTTACTTACTATAAGTATTAAACAAATTGCTCACATCATAACGCTCATTGTCTATTGCATATTTCTTTTCATCTTCACCAACAACGGCGCCATGCTTCAAGAGTAATTCAACCATTTCAAATGAGCAGTATAGAACCGCTCTCAAGAGTGGTAAACTCGCAGTTGTTTCGCGCAGCACCCCAGGTGAATTGACGTTTGCACCCGCCTCTATCGCAGCTTTCGCTTTGCTCAGATCGTTAAACGCCGTGGCTTGCAGAAGCGTTTCTGTTGGCGTCGAATCAGAAAACAATAACTCCTCTGACAATGAAATTGAGGGCAAAGAATCAATATCTGACAACCCGATAAGCAAAGTATCATCAGATAGGTATTGATGCGGTGGTATGCGTGTATGCCGTTTTATGTCAAGCTCAGGCACTATTGGTTCACCAGTAGACTCATAATCAATCAGTGGGCCCGACGCATTATTGGTGAACCCGCCTATAAAGCGGCCCGCAAGATTATATGTTGCATGGGTGCAAGGGTCATGGAATTTGGCATCATCAGGCATGCTTTCATTAACTGGCAACTCTATCTGTAACTGACAGCCTAACCTACCTATAGCGCTAAACACGAGGTATTCTTATCGTTTGGAACGATAGGGGCTTTGTTCCAATTCTGGTAGATCTACTAATTGATATTGCGCGCTAGTATATGCAGACACCGAACCAATATTATCGATTGTTCGCTCAACTATTGCATTAACAACTTCAGGCGTTGCACCTGAATAATTATTTGAAATAAATTCAAGCTCTTTGTTGGTACGGCGGTAAATCCAAACCGGATGTCCATACCCACTAACCTCTATTATTTCACCAGGCTTCATGTCAGCAACATACACCGCCTGAGTTACCGGATCTGAGAGAGTCATCCAGCGGGGTTTGTTTACTGTGTAATCGTCAGCCAACAACCCAGCTGGTACCATGGTAGCTAATCCCAGAATGAGGGTCGATGATATTTTTCTAACGATTTCGTTCATGACACTTTCTCCTAACCGCTTCATTTTATAGAAAACTATTTTATTTTATGTCTATCGCATCAAGTATCGTATATAAAGCACTATGTGGTCTGGCTTTCAGTTGCATATCGTTTTTCTGCGCAGAATAATTTCGCATTTCCTAATTAATTGATATCGTGCTTTGAAAAGTTTGCTTCGTAGTTAGACCACCACATTCGCTTGGTAATGACATTGAAACAACTAGTACGTAATAGAAAACGGGTTCAAAAATTGCCGTTGCCAAAGTAAGGATCGATCAACTTCATTTAAATTGGCCTCATCGCAAACCGTCGTCCAGTTGTTCTCAATAGATTGGATTTGGTGATCGAATATCGCACGTGCTTCATCTTCTGATAACAAATAGTGTGCACAGCTTTCAAGGCAATATTTTAATTGGCTTAAATTGTTGCTGCCCGAAATCAACATTGACTGTGATGCTTCATTGCCAGTGCGACCTTGTGGACAAATGTCGTAAGCAGGTGTCAGGCTTAACATTGAGCCATCCCAAAAAGCCGCGTGATTGCGCGCATGATCATCCGTGTTTCCGCACAGTATGTTGAACACCAATCGCGAGAACAATTCTTTTAATGTTGCTTTGGGTTCTGTAAAACGGTGACGGATAATTTCAGCTAATTTTTCATAGCTGGCGTATCGGGCCATCATATCGTCAAGGCCAAGAATAGTCAGGGCCGATACCATTGCTTTGCGCGACCATTGCTTGCCCACCGGAACGCGATCAAAGCGTTCAATCAGCAGAACGTCTTTATTTGCAGCTGAGACTAAGCGTACAGGCGCGACATTAAGCCCTGCTATAGCCGCTAATCGCATTGCAATAAACTCTGCTTTTACATAGCTATACAGATCGGTGCTGGATGAAAACTTAGCGACGTACTTTTTATCATCATCTTGTATTAGCGCCTTTGGTCGCGCACCACCAATAGAGCTGCCATGGAAAAGCGCTTGGTCAATATCTGGCTTAAGTGGAATACCTTTCTCTACGCGCTCTGCCGATTCAATAAGCTCAATCATACTGACATTGTTGGCTGCCCGAGCAACATATTCAGTGGGCGATGGTTGAAAATCCAATGCGCCAATTCGATCTGAGCCGGACTCAAGCAAGTACGTTAGTTCACCCAATTCAGTGGTATCGGTGTTGGAGCCCTTTAAGCCAAGTTTTTTATTAATGATAACGCGACGACCCCAGGCATCAGGTGCAGCATCGCGTATACAACCAGGCATAGTCAGCCCGGTCAGTAAGGCTAATGTTCCGGACCGAAGAGGTAACTCCGGTTCATAAATCGGTATAACTGCTCGATTATCGTTAATACGTTCTAGATAACTTTTACCGTAGTTAAATATGATGGTATTGTTATCAGCTTCTAATCGCCCCGCAATAATAGGTTGCGTTTCATTAGGCAGCCAAATCCATACATACGCTTCTTTGTCGCTTTTAGAAGTCATCACGTACAGCCTTGTTCGGTTTAACAACACGCTTTGGCAACAACGCGATTTTGTCTCGCGTGTGTTCAATGTGTTTAGCCAATGGCACACCGTCTTGTTCAAACAGCTGGACACCAACCAGCGTAGCTAGCTCAAATACAGACCCAACAGCGCAGCTCATCTCTCCTTTTTCGATTTTCTGTAACGTGGCTCGGGTGATCCCCGCGCGGTCCGCAAGATTTTGCTCTGACCACTTGCGTTCTTTACGGCCTAATTTGATCAG
>CAYMHU010000066.1:3492-7564 GCA_964390335.1 uncultured Granulosicoccaceae bacterium
TTGCAAAGCCTAGGTAGTGTCAGGGGTAAACACAGCCACCATTCGTAACGGTCCGCCGGTTTGTGTGGCGTTAAACGGATAGCAAGTAATCAGTACCAACCCCGCCGCATTCGTGGCAATGCTGATTGCGTCTTTGGATGAATCCAGAATGCGTTTATGCGAGAGTCTATATTGGTGAGTTAGGCCATCAAGGGTTTGCAGTTCAACGGGCTCATTCTTATGTATGTGTTCTAACACCGCAAGGTGAGTATCGCGATGCCCGCCGATAGCCAGTGTTTGTTCAAGAGCATTGTTTGGGTCTCCTGCAACGAGTCCTGGCCCGAATGCCATTGCTTCACCGGACGCGCTGTCCAATACAACAAACGAATTGTTTGAACTAGGGAAGCTTAGGCGCGCAACTGTGTTCATGTCGGCCCACTGCCACGGTTTGGTGTTTTCACCTGTGCTGATTGATTTGTGCCATGCGCGATGCAAAAGCTGCTGTGCTAACAAAGCTTTTGCGCTCATATAAATCGACGAACCAGCTAACGCCAATGCCACTATAAGTGCGGCACTCGACATCAATTTTAAAGATAGGCGGCGAGATACGCTAATCATTGATAACGCCGCGCCATTGCCAATGTTCCAAATCCAAACACAGCGAATAGTGCAGATAACCACAGTAGCGTGTCGGTACCGGATGCACCTTGGGGCATCGATATCGCAAGCATGTTATTGCCGGCCGGAATGAGATTGGCCACTTTCTGTAAGGGCATTTGCTCAGTTGATGGCTTAACAGGCACGTCTTCTACAGCAACAAAACTCGTGTACTTAGTTTGTAGCCCCACGTCCAACGCCAATTGGGTGATAACATCGGCGTGCATGTTGGAATCTGCCGCGTAGCGCTGCTCGGTCAGCAATGAGTTAACTTTGCTTCTGGTCCATTGCATAGCAAGCGAGGGTGCCGTATCTGTTGCGGGAGCCGGGTTGGCAGTGTCTTCATTCAACTTTACGGTTTTCTTCCAGCGTTTGTTATTGTGTTGGCTGGTAACAATGAAGGTATCCAGGTCATCAGAGATTTTGGCTACCAGCATTAACGGTGAGCTGGAATACAGATCTGGAATCGGCTTAGGGTAGAGTTCGAATTGCCCTTTACTGGCTTGTATGTTGATATCGGTTAAAACAGGTTGCATCATGTCTTGTAGTAATTGTGTTAGCGGTGCCGCAACACTCTGTTCATCACGAATGTTCAAAGCCACACCTCGTCCAGCTTCGGCTGCCTGCTCTATAAACCATGAATTGGGTGCAGAGCCAATGCCGACTGTAAATAAACGGCTGGAGCCAAGATGTTGTTTTATATAATTGAGTAGTAAGTCTTCATTGCCAACACTTCCGTCAGTAACGAACACGATTTGTCTAAAGCGATTGCTTTCAGGATAGTCATCTGACACGTGTGCTTTTTTTGTTGTCAATGCATGTCGCAAGGCACCTTGCATTTCTGTTCCTCCAGCAGCGTCCAGTCTGTTGATGAATCGACGGGCTTTAGTTATATTTTTATCGTTAACCGGAACCGAAACAGATGAGAACGGATAGGTATCATTGTCGAATGCGATGATGTTGAACGTATCCCTATTGGATAAGTTATCCAACGCAAAGTGTAAAGCCTCACGCGCGGCTCGTATTGACACCCCGCCCATGGAACCTGACTTATCAACAATCAGTATGAGTTCGCGCGCCGGAATAGTTGCTTCATTGACCGATGCTGGCGGGGTTAGCAGTAGTTGTGCATAGCGCTGGCCATTATGTTGCGAAGTAAACGTATAGGTTTCTTCAGAATCGGCAAGCGTGAATGGCCAAGTAATGACTAGATCCCTATCCATTGGAATATCGCGCAGAGTCACTTCATGTAGTTCAATTTGCAAAATATGACTGCTGCTTTTTATTAGGGTG
This sequence comes from uncultured Granulosicoccaceae bacterium, assembly GCA_964390335.1. GTDB lineage: Bacteria > Pseudomonadota > Gammaproteobacteria > Granulosicoccales > Granulosicoccaceae > Granulosicoccus. Next base: position 5,422 of record CAYMHU010000066.1, read on the forward strand.
TGGTCTGTTATGGGCTGTACTTGTGCACTTAGATTAAACCGAGGTCCACGTTGCTGTGTGGTTTGCGTAAATGGGCCAGTGATAGCTGCAGCATCGCCGGTGTTGATATTGGTGTATCTGGGTGTCATGGTGGTAGGGAAGGTTAGATTTAACTCGCCATCGACCACTTTAATTGGCAGTAGAATATCAATCGTTACTGATATTTCGTCTTGCGGTGCTATGGATGCTACGTTGGCAGTAAATAGGTTTGGTCGTTGCTGTTCGATTAAGCTTGCAACCTGGCCAGCGTTTTTCGCCTTTTCATACGTGTGTTTAGCGGTTTCACGTTTTTGAATTTCGCCTTTTATGGTTCGATCGCCAACAGTTACGGTGAGCCCTCTGATGCTGGCTCCTGTTGGTAGTGGAAACAAGTATTTGCCTTCCGCCCATTCAGGGCGTTCATTTCGAAATGTTTGCGTCACAGTGACATCAGCTAATAGTCCCGATGCCCTGATAACGATATTGGTATCGAGCTGCATCGCCGGTAGAACCAGTCCACCATCGTGATTTAAAACGAGCACCCCGCTGCCGGGATCACTGTAATCAGCGTTGGCTTGTACAACGGAAGAAACGGCTGCACTCAACAGAAACAGCGCTATGATGGTAAAGCTGCGAAGTGCTAGTTTGAAATTACTGAGAGATAAAGTGAGGTATTTATAGGTCATGTCAGTGTCTTGCAATGCATTTTAGGTGCTTGCAGTAGACACTGACCAGACGATTATCAAGCGATCAAATCAATCGCTATTGAGATCAATTATGATGAAATAGGTTATAGCAATAATGCGTGCGTGTTATTATACCGGGACAGATTATTGTTTTTGCCACGCACGTATATAGTCTATTTCAAATTTATTGGGTAGTGCGTTGGTATCAGGTTCACCAATCCACTCACTGCCGATAACCAATTGAGCAATGATGTTCATGGGCTCATCAGAAACACGTGGGCCGGTAATGCGTCGAACTTCAATACCGTCGATGTACCAAACAATTAATTCTTTTTCCCATAGTACGCCATAAGTATGGAAGCCTGAATCGAGATTGGAGCCGTATACAGTTTCCATAGTTGGAGTAGAGTGACGCTCACCGCTGGCCCAACGAAATCGATTGGAATCAAAATAGTGATACGTTTGATAGGCTTTATTTGGTCTGTCACCGATATACTCGATGATGTCTATTTCAGGTTTATTTTTCTCGTAGTCCTGATTAAACATATAAAACGTTGATAAAAAGCCTTTACCACCTGCTACTTTGGCGCTCATCTCAACATAACCATAAGTCATTTTGAAATAATCGGACGTGGAGATAACGCCGGACAAGTACTCTTTATTGTTCGCAGCGCTAAGAAGATTATCAGGCGTTTTAATGCCGGTAATTTCTAATGTGGAGCCAGTGAATACGAATGGATCGTATGCTGGTGGATTATTACCAAAGGTATTAACAAAATACTGCAGTTCACCGTTTATGGTTTCATTGGGGCCCCAAGGTAGCGATGTTTTCCACTTATTGCGGTTCAGCTTATCGCCATTAAATTCTTCAGCAAAGACTTTTTTATAACCTGCTAAATCAACAGGACTGATCTGTCTTTGGGCCAACTGTAAAACGACTGGGTCTGAAGCGGCAGACTTCATACCTTCATTGTCAACCGCTACAACCGTATACGCGTACGAGCTGCCATTGCTGATAGGATTGTCGTCACAGTAGGTGTAGCGCGTGTAGTTGCAATCCATATGAGTGGTTGTGATCCAGCTTTTGTAGTCGAACTCAAAATTGGTATCTCCACGCAGAGTGAATATTAAAGTGCCATCCCTATAGATTTCATATGCCTCGACTGATTGATCATCGGTTGATGGAATCCAGCTGAATTCTACGAAGTTCTCGCCGCTGAGTAGCAACGTTAGGCCTTGAGGTACAGAAGGCGGGCCAGCCGGGCGGTTAGTGTCTTTTACAAATGGACCAACAAGCGATAAAGATTCGGTAGTCGTTGGGCTGTCATCATCGGAGCCAGTCGTATCAGCTCCCGTAGCTATTGCTGGTACCGTGCCGTCATTTCCAGGCGTCGGATCTGGTGTTGGTTCCGGTGTTGGTTCCGGTGTTGGTTCCGGTG
>CAYMHU010000066.1:7664-17012 GCA_964390335.1 uncultured Granulosicoccaceae bacterium
CCAGGCGTCGGATCTGGTGTTGGTTCCGGTGTTGGTTCCGGTGTTGGTTCCGGTGTTGGTTCCGGTGCTGGCTCTGGTGTTGGCTCTGGTGTTGGCTCTGGTGATGGCTCCGGTGTTGGCTCCGGTGTTGGCTCTGGTGTTGGCGCCGGTGTTGGCGCCGGTGTTGGCGCCGGTGTTGGTTCCGGTGTTGGCGCCGGTGTTGGTTCCGGTGTTGGGTTGTCCGCACCAGGATTCGAATCATCGTTTTCAGTTACCTGCACACCGTTATCGTCCGCGCCGATAGCATTGCCGGTGTTTGTAGTATCTGAACAAGCGCTTATGATGAAAACTGGCAGCACAATAGAGCAGGCAGCTAACTGTTTGATTCTGAGCAACGACATATCCTTTATCTCAATAGATTGGGTTGTGAACACACGTAGTGTTGGTTGCAGCATGTTCCCTGTCAATGCTATTAGCATTGCAAGAGAGCAAACAATGGAGTAGCAGAGACCAAGATGGTTGGTTCCACAGTAGACAAGCTGCCTTCAAATTTGTTTCATGATATCAACGAAGATCGGGTGCTGGTGGCGCCGGGATCGCAAAACAACGAAACATGTCAGGAAATATGAACTACTTCTGATAATTGTACTTGGTTTCCACCTATGCAGGTCTTAGCGAACGTTAATCATCGTCCGGTTTTTGAACAGGACCACCGGACTTTTCCCAGTCTTTAAATCCATCTTTCAGATGCGATGCTTCAAATCCCATTTGATTAAGTGTGTCTACGGTAAGTGCAGAGCGCCATCCTGAGGCGCAGTGAAACACGTACTTTTTATCTTGTGCAAAAACATCCTTAAAGTATGGGCTGTCAGGGTCGACCCAAAACTCAGCCATTCCTCGCGGGCAATGAAAACTACCCGGAATAAAGCCGCCCCGTTGCCGTTCACGAATGTCGCGTAAGTCAACGATAACAACGTTGTCGTCGTTAACCATGGCAATGCCATCTTCTGTTGATATTTCGGTAATGCGCGCACGCGCCTCTGCGACTAATTCAGAAACCGGTTTCTTTAATTTTGCCATATCGACATACTATCAATGAACGCTGATTATTATGCGCGTTATTTTAACTCACTAGTTTATTCTACCGGAATCCACACCAAGGCTACGTCATCAATATGAATGTCGGTCTTTTCAAGTCCAATATTCATCGTATCAATTGCATCGACTTTCTCCGACCATTCTTCTTGTATTTCCATTAAATCTTCGGTTATTTCTTCTTCCAGTTCGTCTTTGTCGTCGATTAAATCGGCGTACCGGTTTTCCGCGGTCTTCAATCGCTCTTCTGCTTTTGCAGCTAAGTTGCCTTTACTTTGGCTACGTCTGATACCGCCGGTTATCATCGATCGAGTGCTGCGACGGCCGCCCAGTAGACTGCCCAACACGCCGCCTGCAATATCCAATACTTGACTGGTTCGTTGATCCTTTTTACGGGACATTGCATCAAACTGCAGCTCGCGTAATTTGTCTTCAGCCTTCTTTATGGACGCATTGACGCGGTCCATTTTCTTCTCCAGCACTTTACGCAGCTTCTCGGCATCTTTGTCTGCACCTGCATCAGCAACCTCTTGGCATCGTTCGCGAAATGCATCCATGGTTTCACCAACCCGAGAATACACTTTAAGTTTGGGATTAAAGAACAATTCTATCTCTTCATCACGGTACAAATGGTTCTTTATTTCCTTTTGCGCGGAACTGAAATATGTTTTATTTTTTATAGGCGCCTCGGGCAATATGTAAACGGTATCGTCCGGCTCCTTTTTCATTAGATCGCGATCATCGTAGTCCACAATAATTGCGGTGCTTGAGTCGAAAGACTTTTCCAGCGGTGTGAAAATGGCTTCCCATTCCACTTCATGTCGGAGTTTCGCTTTAGTGTCGTCGAACAGCATTTCCACCCGAACAGCAAGACCGGCTTGATAACGCTTGCTACCGGCGGCCAATTCCAGTTGATCCGCATAGTCGACTGCTGGGTCAAGGTAGCGTACGTCAACGTTGTCAGCAATTTGCGGTAAAACTGAACTCTCGTTATCGGCTAATGCTTGGGGTGCTGCGCTTGCTTGGGTTGCAGAGCTAGCTGCTTCGGCCGCTTTGCGTTGTTCCGGGGAGGTCAGCTGACTTATTTGATCTCGGGTCAAAGGACCCGGCAAGTAAGACATTGCCCAACGTGTGTTGAATAACTGAGGCTCACTGGCTTTTGTGGAATGTAAAACAAATTGCCGTTTATCAAGTTTCGAAATGGTTTCGCCAATGGCTTTTACGTCTACCGATCCGTCGGATGAGCCCATGCCATCCAAAAGTCGTTGTTTATCTCTATCGGTTTGTAAGCGGCCAATCATCCAAGTGCCAGCGTTGGATATGGCTTTGTAATCGATATCAACTGGGTTTTGCGTGGACAGGACTAATCCCACTCCGAATGCGCGTGCTTGTTTGAGTATGGTTAATATCGGTTTTTTAGATGGCGGTGAGCCAATAGGTGGAACATACCCAAAGACTTCATCCATGTACACAAGTGCGCGTAAATCAGTGGTACCCGGTTGGGCGCGCATCCATGTCACCATTTTCGATAACAACAGTGTTACAACAAACTGGCGTTCGTCTTCGCTAAGGTGCGCCAGTGACACTATAGAGGCTTGTGGTTTGCCATCCTTGCTGTAAAGCATGTCCTGAATATTGAGCTCTGGTCCTTCGGTCCAGCTTGCGAAGGAAGGGGATGCTGCCAGACCGTTTAATTTCATGGCAAGCTTCACTCGATCACCAATCGGGAAAAACATTTCCAAATCGATGACACCAAGTTTGCGCATCGGTGGTTGTTGCACTAATCCGATCAGTGTTCCTAAATCAAGATCTTTGCCCTTTGACCAATACCAGTGAATGATATTGGACAATAGAATATGTTCTCGACTGCTAAGCGGGTCTGCAGAGATACCCACAAGAGCCAAAATGGATGACGCGAAGCCTTCAATTTCATCTTGCAACGATTCATCATCGGTACCAGAGGCTGGTGCTGCTAGGGAACCGATGATATTGAGTGGAATTCCCGCAGTAGAACCCGGCGTGTAAATAGAAAAATCGACGGTATCGCGCAAACGTTGAATTCGTTCTGGTTCAATACCGGAGCGCTCTAAGCCAGACTTCCACAGTTGAGATTTTTCAACAGCGGCGTTAGCAACATCGCCATTGGCTTCGGACTCACTGATCCATGGCATAAAGTCAGTAGGCAGTAAATTTGGAAATGAAAGCAGCAGGTTCCCCATATCGCCTTTTGGATCAATGATAAGGGTAGGTACACCAGAGAGCAGCGCTTCTTCAAGCATTACCACACCCAAGCCGGTTTTACCGGAACCTGTCATACCAACGATAACGCCGTGAGTGGTTAGATTGGCCGACTCATAAAATAGCGGGTCGTTGCTGTCTGGATTGCTTCCGAGATACAGATGGCCATCGGGTGTTGTTATGGACATTGTGCCTATTGCCTGTTTTATTCCCAAAGTTAGGAATAACTATAGCACCAGAACGCTGTTCTGCTGCGACTCTTAGCGTTTGTAGCGACGAAAATTCACGGTAAAAAGTGTGGGCGTTGAACAGGGAAATATAGGCCGTGAAGCTATTTGGATGATACCGCCGGCAGCATCGTTTCGATCATATCGGCGGCCATTTTAAGCTTGTTGGATTTTGATAAGCCTTTACCTACCGGACCATCGACAAACAAATTTGCCAATCCATGCATCGAAGACCATGCAAGCAGTTCTTCGGAGCTAAAACGTTGCTCGTCAGTATCTTCGATAGTGCCTGCAAATCCGCCTTTTAAATGTGCGCTAAGAACCTCTGCGGCCTCTTTGTACTCCTCGTTATTTGAATAAATGGTCTCCTCATTCCACATGGCTCTAAAAAATGCGGGCTTATCTAATGCAAATGAAATATAAGCCAGGCCTACTGCTGCAAATGGCTCTTCCTTTCTATTAACTGCATTTTCTTGCGCAGTAGCCATCGCATCAGCGAGTTCTAATATGGCACGTGCTGCAAACGCGGTTAGCAACGCGCGCTTATCAGCGTAATGGCGAAATGCTGAGGATGGCGATACGCCGACCAACTTCGCGCATCCGCGCAACGTTACTGATTCAAGGCCAAATTGGCTGGCCAATTCATCAACAGCGTCCAGCAAGGACTCGGCGAGATTGCCGTGGTGATATGAATTCTTGGTTTTTCTCATAATCAGGCACTATATTTCTATGTATACAATGTTCACATTTTTTGCTGATATCACTTGAATATAGCGGCAAATGCTGTATATAATTATGTGAACAGTGATCACATTTGTCAACTGGAAGCGAAAAGCCATCAGATCACTGCAAACGCGGCGCGCTTCATAGAATTGATAAGGGGATAAAGCGTATGTCAACGTCGACTGCAACTGGTGTTAATCAATCGGATCATGCTCGCTGGGCACGATGCGGTGGCTCCAAGGCAAACTGGCACGCCGTGAATATCGCAGCCATGGTGGTGAGTTTTGTGGTTTTCTGGCCAATCGGTTTGTTGGTGCTGTTCTGGGTATTGTCGGGCCGAGATGCTAAAGACTTGCCTGGGGCAATAAAAGAGCAATGGCATCAGTTGACCGGTAGTTTTGGTGGTTTCAAGGACGCCAGTGATAACAAAGTGTTTAATGCGTTTCAGCAAACGCAATACGATCGAATCAATGAAATTAAAGATGAGATCAAAGCCCGGTCAGAGCGTTTTAAAGCGTTTCGTGAGGATGCCAAGCGACGCGCTGATGAAGCTGAGTTTAATGAGTTTATTAAGCAATCTTCGAACGAATCGAGTGATCGGTAGCCGTTTTGCCTGTCATCAATTGCTACCACCAATGGTTACTCAACGGAGTGAGTAACTGATTGTGACCAGTTGGGCAATGAAAACTATCTTTGACGGCTGAGACCCGGATTGAGGTATATGCCAGACGAATTAAAGCTGGCTGTCGCGCGTACTTTTTGTACGTCTGTGTTATGCCCAAAGGAGACTTTGCAACCAATTCTGATAGTCAGTTCAACTGATACCTGGCCACGTGTCTATTGATGACTCATACATTGGAATTAGCTCCATCAACTCGCTCAAACTCACCTTGTCGGTATAGACATAGTCACCCGGTTCCTCCGGAGGACAGGACTCGATCTGTATCTCAAATTGATCCAGCGGTAATGTTCCGTCTAAAGTAACTACAGAAAACGACGCATCGATTCCAGTTATTTTGAATGCGTAGCCGTGCAATTCATTTCTACTAGAACCGTAATCGGACACACGGTCAGAGTACTTAGCGTCCAATGCTGAATGCAAATTTCTTATTGATTGATTATCATTCATTCCAGCTTTTCTAGTAAACCTTTAACCTCAAATATTTGCTATCAGCTATACATTAGTTCCGCTTTGGCCGATTGCGGCAGTCTACACGCATTGACTCGTACTGCCGATCCGAGCACGAGACAGATATGACCTAATTAGGGTATAGAAAATTTAAGTATGTGGCGAGTAATCCAGCATCGCAAAATTAAGAAAAAGATGCGGAAAATTTAATACGACACGGTTTGCAGTCGTTGCTGCAGTACTTGATCAAATCGTCTAATCGTGTGCAGTAAGACTATAGTGGTTGCAGAGTTTCTTGGGGGTGTATTTGTTGTAAAATGCGTAAAGTCATTGAGCAAAGATGTGCAGGCCGCATTGCATAGTTCGCTTTAGTAAGTGATGGCGGGCTAGCAGTTAGCTGCAATCGACGACATGTAAAATGCGATTGAGCTAGGCGTTAGGCATACGGAAATAAGTCGTGCAAATGTCAACATTTTTTTAAGGAGAGAAGAATTATGGAATTGCAAAAGTATATTGCTTCGAGCAAGCGTTACTGGCCATTGGTAATCGTAATCCCTTTGACCGCCCTAGCGGCTTGTAGCAGCAGTGAAAATGCTGCAACCCCTAGTTCGGTTTCAGGATTAACAATTGGGAGCCTTGATGGTAAAACCGCTGATCAAACTACATCTCCGTGGTTGGCAGTTGTGCAGCTGTTCCGCATACAAAGTCCGTCCAGAGCCCTAGGGGTTGGCGATGGTGATACACGTATCTCTACATTCGAATATTCTGGTGATAGGACATTTCAACAACACATAGCTTGGTATCAACCTAAAATTGAATTGGATACGTGTGATGTCAATAATATTGAAAACGTCGGTGGTACACTGGATAATCCACTTTCGATAAGCGCTGGTCAAGAGGTGTTTATTAATTCACCGAGTGGAACGATTTATTCGGTTTCTGCACAAAATAGTGGTGTATATCGGTGACGCGATTACGGAGCCACTCCCTGCAAATTCAACACTATTAATTCCGGGAGATGTATTCCCTGCAATCAGTTCATATTCTTTGGATGAACCGATTGCGCCGGTCAGAATTTCACCCTCGTATGATTCGGATATTAGCGTAGAGTCCGTCTATTCATGGGAAGCTGGAGCTGACTCACAAGCTTACATTGTGCTAGCGTTTGGAGAATATGATGCGGCGGGAACTTTCCAGGGATACCCTATAGTTTGCACACTTGCCGATGATGGTCAGTTTGATTTACCTGGTGAGGTGCTAAATGTAATCTCAAGCGCAAGCAATGCCTTCCGGGTTTGGTATATTCGAGAAAAAAGTTATCTGGATTTTAAAGATGGAGTAGTTTTCTATCGTAGATCAAGCGTTTCCGAATAGGCTGCGGCTACTAGAGCATCGAGTTCCAGGTTATTCTCGATACCATCAATCTTATCCTGTAAACGATGGTTGACATATAAAACCGTGGTTTCTGAGTCGGCGCATATCTTCTCTATTAACGCCAGCACAAGTCGACGATTAATTTCATCTAATCCAAGGCATGGCTCATCAAGTATTAATAGTGGAGGGTGCTTAACCATCGCACGCGCAATCAGTATGAGCCGTTGATCGCCAAACGATAACTGGTTGAATGGCGTATCCGCCTGTTTCGTTAAATCAAGCAAGGCCAACCACTCATCTGCGATTTGCTTCTGAGTGTCCGTATACTTTTGATAAATACCAATGCTGTCGTAGAAGCCTGAAATAATTGCGTTGCGTACATTCACGCTAACTTTGTATTCCCATTGCAGCGCACTGGATACATAGCCGATATGTTGTTTGATATCCCAAATACTTTCACCGTTACCGCGTTGCATGCCAAACACTTGTATATCGTTGACATAACATTGAGGGTGATCGCCGGTAATAAGATTCAGTAAACAGGTTTTGCCGCTGCCATTGGGGCCACTGACTTGCCAATGCTGACCAGGCTCAATCACCCAATTAAGGTTTTCAAACACAAGATTGTCGCTGTATGCGACCCGGCCATTAACAATTTTCACCAACGGTTTTGTTTGATCAAGTGATCTTTGAGGGGCGTGTTCATCCTTACTTGGGATACGCAGGTCGGTTGTTTTCAGGTGTAGCAGTTGCTCTAACTCTGCAACGCTTGCTTTATCTGCTGTTTCCACCGTATGGGCCAGGCTGGCATTGTCCATATACGCAATATTGGTGATGAATGCGGGAATTTCCGATAATCGATTCAGCACCATGACCATGGGTACATTTTTACTATGCTCGTTTAATATGTCGTGCAAATGCTGGTCCGAAGCTTTGTCCAAGCCTTCAAACGGTTCATCCAAAATGAGTAAATCGGTTTTGGTGGTCAGGGCTTTAATCAACAAAACTTTACGGGTTTCTCCGGTAGAGAGTTTTCTAAAACTGCGTTCCAACAAAGATTCAAAATCGAATAGACGAACCAACTGCTGCTGTTTGGTTTTATCATTGCAGTCCTCATCCAGTATTTCCTGTACTTTCGTTCCTTCGGATATAACGTCAAGGATGTCTGCATCGTCTTTGCGTCGTTCCGCTTCTATTAGTTCTGCCTGGGCTTCAAACGACACAACAGATACATTTTTGGGAATGTCCTGAACTGTGCCCATGTCTATATCCCCAGCACCTGCAAGAATTGCCGCTAGCGCAGATTTTCCAGAGCCGTTGGGTCCTGTAATGCACCAATGTTGTTGATCGTTGAGTTGCCAATTGATATTGCTGAGACGAAACCGCTCGTTAAAGTCAACGCTGAGATTGGACAGTTTGATGTAGAACATGGTTAGCGAACGCTTTTTGCAGATATTTCGGATAAATTGTTTTGCGTATTATGCCTGAGGATAGGAGTCCGCTGCGCAATGCCAGAACGCATTCAACAATGGGTCGTTTAATCGTTCTTCATGGGCACACAGACCTAGTTCGAAAGGCTCTAAATCTGTCAGATAAGGCAGTACCCTTATAGTGTCTCGAATAGGACTATGTTCGATAACCAATGCGGGCACAACGGCCACGCCAAATCCAAGGCTGACCATCGACACAACAGCTTCATGTCCCGCTACCTGCGCATAGATAGGTGGTTTACGCTTCAGGTTTTTCATGCGTTGCAGAAAGCGGGTTCTGGCCAAGCCTTTTTCGGCCAAGACCACGGGCAAGTTATCCCAGTCCGGCGCTTGACCGCTGGCGAACAGTTTGTCTATGGAGCGCGTCAATGAACTCGGGGTTGTGGGTCCAATTAAGCAAAGTGGGGTGCGGCTTAACGGTAAACAGCTGAGTTTTCCCGGCAGTTTTTCAGGCACAGCGATGATAGCGCTGTCAACGTCACCGTCGACTACATGGTCTATGGCTTCGGCCTGGTCTCCGGTTCGCAGTTTTATTTCTATACCTGGATAGGTGTCGCGCATGGCTGGCAGTATCCTGCCAAGCATGCTGTAGTTGGCCGTCACAGAGCCGAATACGCTGATTTCTCCAGACAGTTTCTGACTGGATGCATCCAGTTCTGTGCGCATTTGCTGCCAATCATCAACGGCCTTGCGCGCATATTCCATGAAATGCCGGCCGGCCGGCGTTAGACTCACTTGTCGGTTGTCGCGTTCGATCAGGGTTTGGCCAACATGTGATTCTAGGCGTTGCAGATGCCGACTAACCGCAGACGGGCTTAAATTGCAGCTTGCCGCGGTTCTACCAAAATGCAGCGACTGCGCCAAACTCAGAAATATTTGGTAAGTGCGGATGTCCAAGAAAATATCCTGTAATAACAAATGGATAGTGAAATGTTGCGATAAACGCAACACAGCGTCTCATTTATATCATTTTACGCAACACTTCTGCTGATTTAATATCGCCCCATTTAAGGCCAAACACCATTCTCGGAGACATTAATCATGGGACAAAATTACTTCAATTCATTGCCATTACGCTTACAGCTCGAGGAGT
>CAYMHU010000067.1:0-16410 GCA_964390335.1 uncultured Granulosicoccaceae bacterium
CCTCGTGAGACGTCAGTCCAATCTTGCATCCTTCTCTTAACTGAACTTCTTAATGGAGGATGCTTATGGCGTCATTTAATGAAAAGTCTGTATCTGCGTTATCTCGTCTTATCGGTACTCCCGAATGCCCGGTGTTGCTGGATGTGCGCATCGATGAAGACTTCAACGACGATCCATCTCTTATCCCCGGCGCTGTCCGCCACGCGTTTATGAATGTTGCATCGCTAGCTTATAAGCTCAAGGGTAAGTCGGTGGTGGTGTATTGCCAAAAGGGCCTAAAGATCAGCCAAGGTGGTAGAGCATAAACAATGGCTGGTTCAAACGGTGCTCAGAATGCGGATACACCTTCATTAGCAGAAGCAACGCGAGTCTGGTGGAAGATAGGCATTTTGTCTTTTGGTGGGCCGGCAGCACAAATTGCATTGATGCATAAAGAGGTTGTAGAAAGTCGGCAGTGGCTGTCCGAGCAACAGTTCTTGAACGCGTTGAGTTTTTGTATGTTGCTTCCCGGACCTGAAGCAATGCAACTCGCAACCTATGCAGGCTGGAGATTGCACGGAGTATTAGGGGGGTTGATAGCTGGGCTTTTATTCATTGTTCCCGGTGCTGTGGTTATTATGTTGCTGGCCGCAATTTACAGCCTCTTCGGTAACGTGCCTTTGGTGGAAGCACTTTTCTATGGCATAAAGGCGGCCGTGCTGGTTATTGTTGTTGAAGCATTGCTGCGTGTTGCAAAGAAGGCGCTCAGTAGGAAGGTGCATTGGTTTATTGCGGCATTCGCGTTTTTTGGTATTTTCTTTTTATCGTTACCTTATCCGCTCATTGTATTAATGGCAGGTATTTTCGGTTTGCTTTTTAGTGTTTCAGACAATGAAACTTATGTGGCTGCGACTGTTCATGTGTCGCCAGCCAAAACTATTCAAACCATAGGAGTCTGGCTCGCTATTTGGCTGCTGCCATTATTGGCGCTTGCTGTATTAGCCATGCCCAACATACTAGTCGAAGTAGGTCAGTTCTTTTCGACATTGGCGCTGGTCACGTTTGGTGGTGCGTATGCAGTGCTAGCCTATATGGCTCAAGATGTAGTGGTGCAGTTTGGTTGGTTAAGTGCGTCTGAAATGGTCGACGCATTGGGGTTGGCTGAAACAACGCCGGGCCCGTTAATACTGGTAACCCAATTTGTTGGGTTTCTAGCTGGGTTTAAGGAAGGTGGGTTGCTGCTTGGTCTTGCCGCGGCAATTGTTGCGCTTTGGGTTACCTTTGCGCCGTGCTTTTTGTGGATATTTGCCGGTGCGCCCTATATTGAATGGATTTCTAATCAACCAAGGTTAAAAAGTGCATTGCAAGCAATAACTGCGGCTGTAGTTGGCGTGATTCTTAATTTATCCATTTGGTTTGCGTTGCATGTGTTGTTTACGCAAGTTGAACGTCAGCAAGTTGGAATAGTGACTTTATGGACACCAGCACTAGATAGTATTGAATGGTTGGCATTAGGTTTGTTTGTGCTGAGTTCGATTTTGGCCTTCCGGTTGCATTGGGGAATAATTAAAGTTCTGTTGGTTGCATCGGTTTTGGGTGCAGCGCTGCGCTTGATTGTGTAAAGAGCTTCTATTTTTTAATCTGTCCGGATATTCCAATATTGCGTCTTTGTCTTTCAATCGTGTGGCCATTGCCAGTTACGTGCAGATCTCGAGCACTGATGCCATTGCTTGATGCCATTGCGAGTGAAAGGCACACGCTATAAAACTTAATTTGATGCAAACTCATGCGATACTACCTTTAACGAATAGCTTAGCCTTCTAGTTCCTCCCACCGGGCAAAAACCGCATCTAACTCAGTCTGTAACTGCTCACTTAAGGCAACTACCTTAATGGCTTCGTCTTGGTTGTCGTAAAACCCGGGCTTGCCTATTTCTTCATGTACGGTTGCCAGCTTCGCCTCTAAAGCGCTTATTTTATCTGGTAATTCATCTAGCTCTTTCTGTTCTTTATAACTGCGCTTTGTTGTTGGTTTGGCAGAGGTGCCAGACGCTTTGTTAGCAGCGCTTTTTTGTACAGTTTTACTTTTATTTTGATCTTTAGCTTGCGCGGGGTTTTCAAATATCGGTTTTAGGTGGTCAGATTCAACCAGTTCGCGCAAAAAATCGCTGTACCCACCAACCACATCAACGAAGCGCCCGTTTCCTTGAAATACCAAGCAGCGCGTTACCACGTTATCAATTAACTTTCTATCGTGACTAATAATAATAACGGTACCGGCATAATCGGCAATCAAGGATTCCAGCAGCTCTAAGGTTTCAACATCTAAATCATTGCTGGGTTCATCGAGTACCAACACATTTGATGGTTTTAAAAATAATTTTGCCAGCAGCAGACGATTGGTTTCGCCGCCGGATAGCATGGTGATTGGTGCGCGCGCTCTATCGGGTGCAAACAGGAAGTCTTGCATGTAGCTCATAATGTGTTTTGCTACACCGTTTATTTCTAAGGTGTCTTGACCTTCACTGACATTCTCAGCAGCTGATTTCGATGTGTCTAGTGAGGTTCTTAACTGATCGAAGTACGCAATTTGTAGTTGGGTGCCGTGCTTTATTGAACCACTGCTGGGTTCCAGTTTGCCCAGTAGCAGATTAATTAACGTGGATTTACCGCAACCGTTGGGCCCGATAATGCCAATGCGGTCTTTGCGCATGACAGACACCGATAAGTCTTTTACGATTTCGTTATCGCCATACGCAAAGCTTACATTTTGGGTTTCAAAAACTTGTTTGCCGGACCGTTCCGCCTCGTTGACATTCATGTTTACGGTACCGCTGCGATTACGACGGGCTCGGTGTTGCTCACGCAATGCTTCTAACGCCCGCACACGGCCTTCGTTGCGAGTGCGTCTGGCTTTAATACCTTGGCGTATCCACGCTTCTTCTTGTGCCAGCTTTTTATCAAACAACGCGTTGTGTTGTGCTTCAACTTCCAGTTGTTCTTGTTTCTTTTCTAAATACACTTCATAACTGCCGGGCCACTCGGTCAGGACGCCACGATCCAGTTCAATGATATTTTTAGCCACGGTATTCAGAAAAGCGCGGTCGTGGGTGACGAATACCACGCTGCATTTGAGACCATTGAGATATCCTTCTAGCCACGCAATAGCACCAATATCAAGATGGTTTGTTGGTTCGTCAAGGAGTAGTAGATCCGGTTCGGATACAATGGCTTTGGCTAATAGTACTCGGCGTTTCATACCACCGGATAAACCGGCTACATCGGTTGAAGCAGATAATTCCATTCGCGTGATGGTTTCTTCAACTCGCTGACCTAGTGCCCAGCCATCGACTGCTTCTAAGCGATCTTGCACTTTTTGCAGTTTGTCTGCATCGAATGCGTCTGCATCGCTGGTTAAGGTGTGGTATTCGGCCAACAGTTGCCCGGCTTGCGACAGGCCGGTTGCGACTACGGAATACACTGTGCCTTCTAAGTCGGTGGGTACGGTTTGTGGCAGGTAGGCCGTTTTTAATTGACTGCGCCGGCTTAGTTCGCCTGAGTCCGGTTCAATAAAACCGCCTAACAGTTTCAGAAAGGTTGATTTGCCCTCGCCATTGCGTCCAACCAGCGCGGTTTTGATACCGGGTTGTATAGCGAAGTCAATTCCAGACAGTACAGGTGCCGCGCCAAACGCTACGCTGAGCGCCTGGCCTCTAATTAATGCCACGTCAAATGTGTTCTTGGATAAAGCCTGGGTGCATTATGCGTCAAAACGCAGGATGATTCTGAGCTTTAATTGCTTGCTGCAACCGGGGAGTAATGGTTCGCAGCAGCGGTGGTATCCAAATCAAAAAAGTACGTGTTGTAGAACAGGCCAAAATCTTGTCCATGCTGCGGATTGATAAACAGCTGGAACTTGAAACGGTTTTTACGCATAGCATCTGGGTTAACCCACAATTGTGGCGATTTGATTGGCCCACCGCCGACAAACGCATGCATCACAAATTGATCGTCGGCCACGTAGCCAATCGCTTTGAAGCCACGCGCATCGAAAAAGCTGATGGTCGTTTTGGCTTTTGCCGTCAGTGCTTTGCACGCGAACGCATTCACCGTTGGAACAGGTGCGCTAACGGCTTTTTGAATGTGTTCGTTTGGTTGCACAATCACAAGCTTCGCATCATCAATCGTACCGGAGACCATTTTTAGCAGAGTGGGCAGCTCACAATGTGGATTACCTAAAATGAGCCGGTGAGGATTTGAGATTTTTGGCTGCTTACCGGGCATGCCGGTCTGTTGCAGTAGTTGTCCAAGACCACTGGCAAGGGTGTTGGGTTTAAATTCTCGCTGCTCTATTAACGGTTGTACATACCCGGTTCGCCGATCTTCAACCAGCGTGTAGCCGTAGCGTGCAGCCACTGCATGTAAGTAGCGCAGATTCTCGGGTTGCAAGCCTGCCATTTCTGGTGGGAGAAACAAGCTCAGCTGGCCGTCTTGCATGTCGGATGTAACCATCGTGCGCAAACTGGTTTCGATGCTGGTATCGCAACGATGCAAATAGTCGCTAACGGTTTTTACCCATAGCTTACTGGCATCAACGGATTTGGAATGTATGGTTGCGTCCACTGTACGACCCTCACTTGGCTTACCAAGGTATTGGGAATTTGGAAGCTATTTTCGGGCCACGAAGGGCGGCCTGTTGATGACCGTGTGGTGCCGTTTAGGCCGACTTTTTGTCGAATTCGGCTTGAGTGTGAGCTTTGATGGTGAGTGCGTGAATTGCGCCGGACTTTATATGCTCTTCTAAAACTGAGTACACCATTTTGTGGCGATTGACTGGGCTGACGCCATCGAAGGCATCGCTGATCACAACAGCTTCAAACTTACTGCCGTCAGCTGTGACGGTAGCGCTTGCGCCGTCTATCGCTTTTTCTACCAAATCACTGAAATAGTCCATACGCATGGAGAAGATGCCCTGTTGGTGCTCTGTCGGTTAAGAAGTGATTATACCCAAATCCGCAAAGTACACATTTGCTGTGGTTATCAGGCAAAAAAAAGGGCTCGACAGGCGAGCCCTATTTGGGGGTGAGAACGTGACACCATGTATATCCGGAGCACGTGTAAGAAGATTAGTAGGGCAATACAGAAAGTCAATAAATCATTGAAAACAGAACAGAAATTTGACCTGGATTGCGCATAATTCGTCTTAATTCGGGTTGTCGTAGAAGATGTATGACGTTGAATAGTCGCTGAACTCGAAATAGACTTTGTTTTCACCTTCGTCTACAACGCCGTTCAAGTTGGCATCGAGAATGCCGTAACCGAATCGATAGGGACGCGATTCGCCGGTGCTGGTGCCTGAAGCGGTAGAGAGCTTGTCGATTTTCATAAAGCGCTTGACCAGGTTTTCGCCTGCGTAAACCTCCAGAACGCCATCAGTACCGGTCCAGTTTTGGACGGCACGGCCTATCTTATTTTGGGATTCCTGCGTACAACCGGCAAGTATGGCCAGCGCAAGCACAGCAAAGATGATTCTCATATTGGGTGATTCCTTAGTTGGCTTGCCAATAGTGTATCGGTTTGTGCGGGTTTAGATCAGCCTGAATTGACATGGCAGGGGTAGAATTTCGCAAAATTCACCTTACTGTCATGAACTTCCGTTAAATCTGACGCAGAGCAGGCAATGCGCACTAAAATAGTCGTTGGTAAATGAATGAGGTTTACACATGAGTACAGCTGAAAAGAACTATGGCATCAGTGTTGAGCTACCCGAGAACGATCCGATGTCGGCGCCGCATTTGCTAGGTGACGAATGGTCTGGTACTCGTTGGTACAGCACAGCTGAGGAACGCGATGCGGCCTATGTCGCGATGCAAAACCACCCGCGCTACTACCGAATTGGCGATACCCCATCAATTGTTCTTACCAAAATCGAACCCTGACCTTATGCAATAGCTATTTGCGATTGCTTTTAGGGTAGTCGGCAAATTTCAAATCAATTTGTGTGTTTGGCTTAATCACAAATGAATTGCTGTGCAGCGCAAAGTGAGAGACTGCACAGGTTGGCATTTGCTGTGGTGCATTCGGGTGAAGCTGGCGACCGAACGATTCAATGCCAGGATTATGTGCTATCACCATAGCGTGATGATACGTTGAATCGGTGGATTGGATGAAATCAAGCAGCGTACCAGGCGATGCCAGATACAAGCTTTCGTGAAAACTCACCGTGTCTGTATCCAGTTTTAAGCCCTCAATAAACAATTGTGCGGTTTGTCGGGTACGTTGTGCCGAGCTGCAAAAAATAATATCGGGAATGCAGTTTCTATCTAATAAACGTTGCGCCATCATTGGCGCATCGGCTAAACCACGTGAATTCAGCGGTCTATTGTAATCAGATAGGTCAGCGTTGTTCCAGCTCGATTTGGCGTGGCGTAGCAGGGTGACTAATTTCATCGAGTACTGTCAGTAACAAATGGAAAGCACTTAATAGTAGTCTCTATTTGGCGACGGTTGCATCTGAGGTACGAATAAAGCCTGTACCTTTATCAGTCTCAATTTTAAACCAATCATTCACTTGGCTCAGTAACACAAACTTGGTGCCGGGAGATGCACGCATAATTAATTTTGAGTAAGGCGCAGGCTCTTGGTAAACACCTTGTGGCACATAGCTACCAATGACAATAACGTGTGTGGCTAAATCGTGGTGTTGGATGCCAGTGCTTACCGGTGCAACCGTTTGCGATTCGTTGAAGCTGCCTGGCTCGATTGGTTCTAGTTCAAATTCCCTGTTTGGTTTTGCCGTTGCAACCAATACGGGCGCTACTTCCAACGGTTCAGCAGTTTTAATGGCCATTACAGCTGGCTGGGTCTGCGCATTCATGCGAGCAATACGTTTGTCTTCATAACCGGGAATTAATGTAGAAGGTATTTGCACAACGCTGCCTGGCAGTAGGCGATTAGGATCAGCAATTTTATTGATGGCCGCCAGTGCTTGCCAATTTGCGCTGTCGCCAGTGTAATCCGACGCGATATTACGCAGGGAGTCGCCGTTTCGCACGGTGTAGTGGATAACGCCGCTTGCGTAATCTTCCCTTAATTCATATGGCGTGTCAGCTTTTGGGGTCAGTGGCTGAGGTGCGGGAGTACTGCAAGCACTGACCAACGCACTGCAAATCGTGGCCACCAATAGACGCTTGGCAGAGAACTGTTTCGTGTGTGAAGTAACTGAATGTCGCATACAAAAGATATCGCACAAACCATGCGCATCCTTTATGTGAAAAGGCGACTGATGAGCTTTGCGGCGGCTGATTCAGTGTGTTTGAGTGTTGTAAGTGTTAGTTATGAGAACTGCATCTCAATTGTGGGTGTGATGCTGGCTGAACGGCAGACGAAAAAAAACCGGCGCTGAAACAGCGCCGGTCAGGTGTACAGCTATGTGTTCTGGTTTATTTTACATCGCGATTGTGTACGTAACCCACACCTTTCTCGGTTTGTACTTCTAACCAAGGGCCAATGGCTTTTGATACAACTAACTCAGTGCCTGGCGATACTCGCATCAGTAGGCCACCTTCGAAGTCAGCGCTGTTGTAAATGCCTTTCGGATAGTATGTGCCCTTAATCATCACGGTGCCTAAGCCACCTTCTGGAGTGGCAGAGGCAATTGCAGCTTCTTCAGCAAGCTGCGCTTCTGTAACAGGCTCGATGCTCGCATCACTTTGGAATGCCGCTTCAACAATTTTAATATCCCCGTTTGCTGGCTGGTTTGTACCGGCCAATACTGCAGCCGTTGCATCAGCTGCTGTTGCGTCAGCAGCATCAGCGGGTAGTTCTTCGATAACCGCTACAACTTCGCCTGCTTTCAACTCATCGTTGGTTGCCGCAGGCATGCTACCGCCCATCGCGTTTTTAGCGATGATCACACCATCAGCATCTCGCTCAACAATCATGTCGGTTGGAACCAGAATTTTCTGTCCCGGCCATACGCCTGTTGCCTGACTGTCACTGAACTGATTAACTTTGGCTAACAGCTTCCAGTTTGTTGCATCACCGGTTGTACGCTTTGAGAAATCCCATAGTGATTCGTTAGGGCCAACTTCCATGTGTGTGGAGTTGTCTGCCATGGCCGCTTCAAACGCAGTTGCCGCGTTATCAGTTTCTACTTTAGGTTCAACAGCTGCAATCTGTTCTGCTTGGGCAGCCGCTGGTTTCTTCGGTACGTTCAATGCAACGACTGTTTGCTCTGTAGCTGCATCGTCCAATGAATCAAGGTAACCAGGCTTCACCATATCGGCAGGAATAATCAGCTTCTGGCCTGGGTATACAGATGCATTGGGCATCAGGTTGTTGATGTCTGCCAATATATGCCAGTTGTTAGCATCGCCAGTAGTACTTTTCGCAATTTCCCACAAGGTTTCGCTTTCGCTGACTTCATGCACCAGCTCTGCACTAGCTACAGCTTCAATAGCATCGACTGCTGGTAAGTCTTGAGGTTGGAATCCATTTTCTGCAACGACGATATCTGAGCTGGCATCCAGTGGCTGTGCTGCAGCGGGGCTTTGCATGGCCAGATCGTTATTGTCCATTGGGAGCAAAGGCCCATTGGAGTCGATTGACTGAACACCAGACACTACGACACCTTGATCGTTTAATAGATTGGGTGCGTCAGGCTCCAGTAAAGCCAAATCGACTTCGTCAAGCAGCTCGGTATTTTGAGGACCGATGTTAAGGATGTCTTTAGTACCTTCCCAGGCGTTCGATGACAGTTCCACTGTTTTGTCCGTTACCGCGTACAGGCCATCAGCCACCATATCCATGCCCGGAATGTGTGGTGTGCTAGTGCATGCGCTTAACGACGCAACCGCTGCCGCCAGAAATGATGATTGATAGAGTTTTTTTGTGTTAACAGACATGTATTACGACCTCGCAGCGATCAAATTAGCTAATTTTTCCGGATTCGTTTTCTGCAATATAGCGCCGAATCTTTTCGACACCGTCAGCTTACCGACGAAAATGACACTTAATGTAATAGACGCTAGATTCGGGGTCGTCAATGCACTTTGCACAAACAATTGCTGAATTCATTTTCAATTCAGTCTCAAGCTTAAGAGTTTGGCGTAGAAGGAATTCTGGTTTTGAATGTTGAATTGGTTGTCAAAGAATTGACTATGTTGTACCAGGCTTGCGCATCCTTGCTAATATTGGAAACGACAACTTATTTACAAGCACACGAGCTCTTGAATTCGGAGCCCGTGTAACAGAGATTACTTGGCCCAAGTATCGCGCAACGTAACGGTTCGATTAAATACCAGATTGCTATTTGAATGGTCCCGCCTGTCTGCCACGAAATACCCAAGGCGTTCAAACTGGAACCGCTCTTCGGGCTTTGCATCGGCAAGCGATGCTTCAACAAAAGCGTTTTGTTTTATAACCACTGAATCGGGGTTTAACGCTTCTTCAATGGTATCTGCAGATGCAGGGTTCGGAATGTTGAACAATCGATCATAAACCCGTACTTCGGCAGGTACCGCGTGTGCAGCAGAAACCCAGTGGATAACCCCTTTTACTTTTCGCCCTTCAGGTTTTTTACCTAAGGTTGCCGCATCGTGTGTACAGCGCAGTTCAATGATCTTGCCATCATTATCCTTAATAATTTCCTCACACTTGATAACGTAGCTGCCACGCAAACGAACTTCTCCGCCTGGTACTAAGCGTTGATATTTAGGTGGTGGGTTCTCCGAGAAATCATCTTGTTCAATATAAAGTTCGCGCGAGAACATGAGCGGGCGACGGCCAAAGTCCTCGTTTTGCGGATGATTCGCAAACGACAGGGTTTCTTCAGCGTCTTCTGCCATATCGGTTATGACGACTTTTATCGGGTCGAGCACGGCCATACGACGCGGTGAATGTTCGTTGAGGTCTTCTCGAATGCTGGTTTCTAGTACAGCCATTTCAATCCATGCATCGTTTTTAGTAATACCAATACGTTCGCAAAAGTCTTTAATCGCGGCTGGTGTGTACCCACGTCTGCGAATACCTGTGAGCGTTGGCATGCGCGGATCGTCCCAGCCAGTGACATGGTTTTCTTCCACTAGCTGAATAAGTTTGCGTTTACTGAGCATGGTGTATTCAAGCTGCAAGCGGCCAAACTCGATTTGTTGTGGGTGAGCTGGTGTTTCGCACTCATCCAGTACCCAATCGTATAGAGGGCGGTGATCTTCAAACTCAAGTGTGCACAAAGAGTGCGTGATATTCTCCATCGCATCCGATATGCAATGCGTGTAGTCATACATGGGATAGATGGACCATGTGTCGCCGGTGCGCACATGATTTACTTTGCGGATGCGGTACAAGGTAGGGTCGCGCATATTGATATTACCCGACGCCATGTCAATTTTGGCGCGCAATATATGTTCGCCATCGTCGAACTCGCCGTTTTTCATGCGCTCGAATAAATCCAGATTTTCTTCAATACTACGATTACTGTACGGGCTGGGTGTGCCTGGTTCTTTTAAGGTACCGCGCATTTCGCGGACTTCTTCTGCGCTACTGCTATCAACGTAGGCCTTGCCTTTTTTTATAAGCACCTGTGCATATTCGTACAATTCATCAAAGTAATCTGAGGCATGACGCAACTCATGCCATTCAAAACCCAACCATTCCACATCGGCTTTAATGGCGTTAGCGAACTCTTCGTTCTCTTTGACCGGGTTGGTATCGTCGAAGCGTAAATTGCATGTGCCGCCAAATTGCTCTGCTATACCGAAATTCAGGCAAATGGATTTGGCGTGGCCAATGTGCAAGTAACCGTTGGGCTCTGGTGGGAACCGAGTCACTACACGACCATCGTTTTTGTTGGCCGCAACGTCTTCTTCGACAATATTGCGAATGAAATGACTCACGGCAGGTGCTTCAGGTTTGTTCATGTCAGGCTAGATTTGGGCTGAGTGCGGACAATTATAGCCCGTACTCACAACAGACGGACTATTTACTCTGCTTGATACACAGCCAGCACTTTCTTAACGTAATGTTGTGTTTCAGGGAAGGGTGGAATGCCGTTGTATTTATCCACATTGCCAGGGCCGGCGTTATACGCCGCCAAGGCCAGTCGGTGATCCCGCTTGAAGCGTTTTAGCATGCGGGCGAAATAAGCTGTGCCACCGTGGATGTTCTGGCTGGCATTGAAACTATCACTCACACCCATTTCTTTTGCGGTACCGGGCATCAGTTGCATTAGTCCCTGAGCACCCACTTTCGATTGAGCCTTGCGATCGAAGCACGATTCTATTTGCGCAATGGCTTTAATCAGTTTTACATCCACGTTATGTTGATTGGCAGCCGCTTGCATTGTCGATTCAAATTCTGTGGCTCGTTGGGCCATTTGGGCTTTGCTGAGTCCGGTGCATGACTTTGTGGCTGTTGGGCGACCGAAGTTGGTTTGGTAGGATGTTCTGACCAGCGTGTCGTTGGCCACTGGAGCATCTGAAAATACGGTAGTGCCGGTGCTGGATTTAGTTTTGAATACAGTGGTTCCTGCATGCGCGGATACACTTGCAATTAAACACGCTGCAGCAATGCTGCCGAATACGTGTTTGAACACGCCTTTGCTAAACGTGCGGCCAATAGTACAGAAAAGTTGAAACATGTCGCGCGTGGTGTTTGCTTGTGTTTATCCGGTGTAGATACGGATTAAGCGACCAGTTTTAACAGTGACTAACGAGCTTGGATTGTGGCTGTGACGCACGTCACATTTTTCTTTGCATTACCTTATTTGGCATAACCTTATTCTGTAAGCCCGCGGTGCGCTAGGCGGAGCGTAGAATTTTCTCCATTTGCTTGCCCTTGGCTAGCTCATCCACCAGTTTGTCCAAGTACCGAACCTGCCGCGTTAATGGGGTTTTAATATCTTGTATTTTATAGCCGCAAATAGAACCGGTGATGAGTTTAGCGTTTGTATTCAACTTTGCTTCCTTGAAAAATTGTTTAAACGTCACTTCGCTATCAATCAGCTTTTGAATTTTTTTATCGCTAAAACCCGTCAGCCATCGAATGACTTCATCCAGTTCTTTCTTTGATCGGCCTTTCTTTTCTACTTTTGTCACGTAATGAGGGTACACGGCCGCAAATGTCATATTAGCGATTTGTTCGTCGTGTTTTTTCGTGGTGGTCATGTGTTGTGCCTCCTAAACATGCAATGACGATGCTATACGCCCGTCCATTCACTTAAGTGGTCCGTCAAGTCCGGCCGAACCCTTTCAGGCGCATCCTGAGTGGGTGTGCCCATGTAAAAAAACCCAATAATATGATCTTTAGCCGCAACCCCGAGCGCGGCTTTTACATCCGGGAAATACGCATTGGGACCGGTTAGCCAAACCGTGCCAAACCCACAGCTGTTAGCGGCCAGTTGAATTTGAGTCGCTGCAGCTCCTGCTGACAAGACTTGCTCAATCTCCGGTGTTTTCAGGTGGTCCGGGGTGATGGTTGCTACAATGACCACGATCAGCGGTGAGCGTAAGGGCTTGTCTTTAATCGCTGCGATCTTGCGCTCTGATACATTTGGATCGGCTTTGATTGCGGCAGCAGCGAAGATCTCGCCCAAAGTATTTCTGGCTTCACCTCTTATGGTGATAAAGCGCCAGGGACGCATGGCAGCATGATCAGGCGCAGTCAACCCGCATCGCAGAATTTGCGCCAGCTGCGCATCATCTGGAGCTGGCTCTGCGAGATGTTGGGCCGAGTGGGATGAGCGGTTTAATAATGTATTGATCATGGGCAGAATGTGAATTGGCGATGTACTTGATTATACGGCTATAGGATAACGATAAGGAACCAGCACTTGAGTATTAGTTACACCATTCAACCCAGTCATCCGGAAGCCCATATTTTTAGCGTCACACTGTCGGTGACCAATCCAGACCCGGCGGGTCAACGCTTTGAGTTGCCCAATTGGATTCCCGGTAGTTATATGATTCGCGATTTCTCCAAGAATCTGTTGGCTATTAAAGCAAGTAGTGATGGTCAGGTGGTGCCATTACAAAAACTGGATAAATCTTCGTGGCTAGCCCCAGCGGGCCTTAGTGGCATTGAACTTAGCTACACCGTGTACGCATGGGATTTATCAGTGCGGGCGGCGCATCTGGATAATGAGCATGGTTTTTATAACGGCACCAGCGTGTTCCTGTGCGTATGCGGTCAAGAAAATTCGCTAGTAACCGTAGAGATGCAAGCACCCGTTGGCGAACACTATCAACAATGGCATGTTGCGACTGCCATGCGCGCCACCAACGTGGACAAACGAGGCTATGGATTGTATGAAGCAGCCGACTACGATGAACTGATCGATCATCCCGTTGAGATGGGTACCTTTGAACGCATTGAGTTTGATGCATGTGGCACGCCCCACGAAGTCATCCTGACTGGTGAATACCATTGTGATAAGGAGCGCATTGCGAAAGACCTAAAAACAATTTGCGAAGCGCAAATAGCCTTTTTCGGTAAGCCAGCGCCAGTTGATCGGTACTTGTTTATGGTCATGGTGGTGGGCGATGGGTACGGTGGTCTTGAGCACCGCGCGTCTACAGCCTTGTTAGTTACACGCGATCATTTGCCATCGCCAAACATGGATAAACCGGATGACAAATACATTTCCTTTTTGGGTTTGTGTAGTCACGAGTATTTTCATACCTGGAATGTAAAACGCATTAAGCCTGCGGTGTTTATGCCGTTTGAACTGGCGGCTGAGTCCTACACTCGGCTGCTGTGGTTTTTTGAAGGTGCCACGTCGTATTACGACGATTTATTTTTAGTTCGTACCGGGCTCATCAGTACTGAAGAATACTTTGACCTAATGGCAAAAACGGTCACCAGAGTGCAGCGAGGTGCAGGGCGACAGATTCAAAGCGTTACCGATTCAAGTTTTGATGCCTGGAACAAGTTTTACAAACAAGATGCGAATGCACCCAATGCTATTGTGAGTTATTACGCCAAAGGCGCATTGGTGTGTTTGTGTCTCGATGCAGAAATTCGCAAGGCCACCAACGATACGAAATCGCTCGATGATGTGATGCAGCAGTTGTGGTCGAATTGGCTAGCGACTCAGAACGGTTTATCTGAACGTGAGCCTGAACAGATTGCCAGCGATATGGCTGGTGTTGATTTGCACGCATTCTTCGAACGGGCATTGTATTCAACTGAAGAGCTGCCACTGGAAGATTCGCTAACAACCTTGGGTGCAAGCTTACACGTGCGGCCCCGCAAATCTGTCAGCGATACTGGCGGCGGTAAGCCGGATGCAGAGCCTGCAGCACCTTGGATAGGTGCTAATCTTGATGGCGGTGCAGGGCGAATCATGGTGACGCATATTTTTCATGGTCACGCTGCCGAGCAGGCGGGGTTAGCATCAGGCGATTTGATCGTAGCGATTAACAACATGGTGGTCAGCGCAACTGAAGTGCCCGACTTATTACAGCGTCATGCGCAAAGTCATTCATTAAGTGTGCATTACATTCGACATGGTGTGCTCAGAGAAGCGCAACTACCCATCTCGTTTGCTCCAAGCGATACCTATTCAATAACAGCGCAAACAGATCCTGCATCGACTTGGCCCGCATCGGTGCAGGAAAACCAATCTGCATGAATTCGACAGTGACTAAGCTAAACCCCGTGCTAACGCATGCCAAAGTAAGTCAGAGCCTTGAGCGTTATGGCGCGCAAGGTTTGCAGTTGGACGTATTCGATACGTTGCCGTCCACTAGTGCTTATTTGTCTGAACTTGCGCGGTCTGGTGCAAACAGCGTGGGCGCTGCCGCATCGCCGCACATTTGCGTGGCGGATTGGCAAACTAATGGTTCTGGCAGACGTGGCAAAACATGGACAACGGATCGAGGCAACATTACCTTTTCATTGCTTGTTGCATTGCGCTCAAAGCCTGCCGAACTCATGGGCTTGAGTCTTGTCACCGGGCTCGCAGTGGCAGAAGTTTTAAACAGACTCGATGGTGTGTCAGTGCAACTTAAATGGCCCAATGATATTTTGGTAGATGATGCCAAGTTGTGTGGGGTGTTAACTGAACTTGTACCGGTAAACCATAACGGCTTTACCAGTGTTGTTACTGGTATTGGCATTAATTACGTACAGTCAGGTAACACAGTGTCAAATGACTACCGAGCCACGGCGTTGCAAGAAATATGTGAAAATGCTCCGGCGCGCGCTGAACTGATTGGCCAAGTCAGTGTCAGTGTGTTGCAAGCCTACGATTTATTCGAGTCGCAAGGTTGGTCGGTATTTGCAGAGCGATGGAATGCGCTGGACTATTTGAAGGGGAAACAAGTGAAAGTATTAAACGGCACGCAGCAAAGTCTGGTCGTCGCTAAAGGTGTTGATCATACGGGCGCGTTGCTGGTTGAAAGCGATGGTGAAACGTCCGCGATTTATAGTGGCGAAGTGTCGGTGCGTGTTGCATGATTAGATTATTTGTCGATATTGGTAACTCTCGTTTTAAGTCAGCGATTGAGCGTGGTGGACAATTGGAACCGCTTAAAACATTTGCCTGGCACGATGTGTTTCTGCATGAGGTGCTATCAGATGTCTGGCTTGATGCCTTAAACGGTGAAACACCCGATAGTATTCATGTGTCTAATGTTGCCGGCGATCGTTGTTTACCTAATTTGAATGCCTGGTGTTGTAAAATCTGGAATCAGCAACCCATCGCCATGGTATCCACCGAGACATTTAAAAATTTGACTAATGGCTATGACGAGCCAGCTACCCTTGGCGTGGATCGCTGGGCAGCCATGATTGGTGCATTGGAACAATATAGTGGGGCTTTATGCGTCATTGATTCGGGTACAGCAACTACCGTTGATGTCATCAAAGAGAATGGTGAATATATAGGTGGCGCTATCTTACCCGGCATCTACACGATGCGGCGCTCTTTGGGTAAGTACACAGCGGCCTTGTTTGCGGCTGATGGTGATATCACTCCGTTTTCCACCAACACGGCTAGTGGCATAGCCGGCGGGACGGGCTATGCATCGGTGGGCGCAATTGAGCGACTCATTGATGAAGCGGTGAAAGCGGTTGGTCCTGTAACCACGGTAGTCACCGGTGGCGAAGGTGGCGTGCTGGAATCATTGATGACTCGGCCAGCGCAATACGACCCTATCCTCGTCTTGCATGGGGTTAGGGCGTTTGCGAACGAGCTTCGCGACAGCGGAAAATTCGTCGATTCTAGCTGCCCAACAACATAATTACGTCTAATTCACAACCTTGATGCGCAGTAAACGGAAATGTGGCATTGCACTTGCCATGGTTAGTGCCTAGAATACACTCTGTGCTGGCGTAGCTCAGTTGGTAGAGCAGCTGACTTGTAATCAGCAGGTCGTAGGTTCGACTCCTATCGCCAGCTCCAATTTTTTGGAGTCAAGAGCACACAAACTCT
>CAYMHU010000068.1:0-15903 GCA_964390335.1 uncultured Granulosicoccaceae bacterium
ATTCACCACAACTGCGGCTTCGTGCGCCCAATCAGACACCTATTCGTACAAGATGGCGCGACGATAACACCAAGTCAATTATTGCACGCAACCGCTCACCCGACATTCACTTTGATCGATCAGTTAATCCGTATCGTGGCTGTGAACACGGCTGTATTTACTGTTTCGCAAGACCAACACACACTTGGTTGGGGCATTCAGCTGGTTTGGATTTTGAAACAAAGTTGTATGCAAAACGTAATGCGGCAGAGCTTTTAAAACAAGAGCTAGCTAAGCCGTCTTATCAGTGTGAGCCAATCGCTATTGGCGTTAACACCGATGCTTACCAACCATTAGAAAAGCAATTGAAAATAACTCGACGCGTATTGCAAGTGTTACTGGACGCGCAGCATCCGGCGTATCTCATTACAAAGTCGTCCTTAGTCGAGCGTGATATCGATCTACTACAACAGATGGCACAAAACAACCTAGTGTCTGTTTGCTTATCAGTCACCACACTCAATAGGGAGCTGGCTCGTAAATTAGAACCACGAGCCACATCACCACATCGGCGATTACAAACCTTGCAAACCTTAAGCGATGCGGGCATACCCACGCGCGTATCGGTATCGCCTGTTATTCCGGCACTGAATGAGGAAGAAATCGACAACATTATTATGAATGCCGCGAATGCAGGTGTTAGCGCAGCTTACGCTATCGTATTGCGCTTACCGCATGAGTTGCAGCAACTGTTCCCCGAGTGGTTATATGAACACTACCCACTGCGAGCCGAGCGCGTGCTCAAAGCAATACGCTCAATCCGTGAGAATAAACTCAATGATGCCGATTTCAATACCCGAATGCGTGGTCACGGTCCGCGTGCAGACATTATTCAACAACGGCTTGAGCTGGCGTGTAAACGCGCCAACATAAACGTTGGACGCGATTTCCAACTCAACACCAATGACTTTGTTCCACCGGTTTTTTCAGCAACGCCGCAAATGGACTTGTTCGCGTAAAAATTAAGTCGCTATTGGATTAACTGGCTTGGTCAACCTTTGCTATGGTTGTTGCAAGATTAAGCTGGTGTATACGATATGACTAACAAGCAGAATTCAAGTGGCGCAGCTACCCAGTCTCGTGACTCGCAACAACCCAATATATTGTTGTTCATGGTCGATCAGCTTAATGGTACCTTGTTTCCCGACGGGCCAGCTGAGTGGTTGCATGCGCCTAACTTGAAATCGCTGGCCGAGAAATCCACCCGTTTTCAAAATGCATACACTGCATCCCCATTGTGCGCTCCGGGTCGCGCTAGCTTTATGTCTGGTCAGCTGCCATCACGCACACGGGTGTATGACAACGCCGCAGAATTTGCATCCGATATTCCTACGTATGCTCATCATCTGCGTAGAGCCGGTTATTACACTTGTTTGTCCGGCAAAATGCATTTTGTGGGGCCCGATCAGTTGCATGGTTTTGAAGAACGGTTAACCACCGATATCTATCCGGCCGATTTTGGCTGGACGCCAGACTATCGCAAACCGGGTGAACGTATTAATTGGTGGTACCACAATATGGGTTCGGTCACTGGCGCAGGTGTTGCCGAAATCTCAAACCAAATGGAATACGACGATGAGGTTGCCAGTTTTGCAACCCAAAAGTTATATCAGTTGTCGCGTGGTTTGGATGAACGACCATGGGTGCTGACAGTGAGCTTCACGCACCCGCACGACCCCTACGTGGCACGCAAGAAATACTGGGATTTGTATGAGGGTTGTGAATATCTTAAGCCGCTTGAAGGCGCTTATCATTACGACGACTACGATGCGCATTCAAAACGCATTATGTTGGCCAATGACTACGAAGCATTTAATATCACTGACGAAGATGTGCGTCGATCTCGTCGGGCTTATTTTGCAAACATCAGTTATCTGGACGATAAGATTGGCGAAGTATTACGTGTGCTTGAGGATACTCGTCAGGCAGATAATACGGTAATCCTGTTCGTATCCGATCATGGCGATATGCTGGGTGAAAAAGGACTTTGGTTCAAAATGAATTTTCTGGAAGGCTCTTCCAGAGTACCGTTAATGATCTGTGCTCCGCAAATGCAACCGGGTTTGATTACAACGCCGGTTTCCAATATTGATATTACCCCTACGCTTGCTGACATTGCCGGTGTGTCAATGCATGAAGTCGCTCCGTGGACCGATGGTCACTCTTTGCTTGGGTTGGGGCAGGGACAACAGAGAACCGCGCCGGTGTATATGGAATATGCAGCAGAAGGTTCATACGCTCCGTTAGTGTCCGTCAGGCACGGCAACTTCAAATACAACCGCTGCAATCTAGATCCGGAGCAACTGTTTAATGTGCTAGAAGACCCGCACGAAAACGAAAATTTGCTTAATGATGCAAAACATGAATCGGTGCTCAAAGAGCTCAGGCAGTTAGCCGATCAGCGCTGGGACCTTGATCTGTTCGATGCACAAGTCAGAGAATCTCAGGCGAGACGTTGGGTGGTGTACGAGGCACTGCGTAACGGCGATTACTATCCGTGGGATTTTCAACCACTGCAAAAAGCATCGGAGCGCTATATGCGCAACCATATGGACTTAAACGTGCTGGAAGAGAATCAGCGTTTTCCTCGCGGGGAGTGATTAACGCCGATAAGCTTCTAATATGGAGTTGTAGACTGCGCGATCAAGCGCGCAGTAATGTTCCGCCAACTTGCTTTGGAAAATAATCTTCGCAATTACCTTCTCTGTGCACATCGCCTGTAGCGCAGTGTAGGCCACCACCAAATGGATACGCATCGCGAAACGGCACTGGAATAACATTCATACCCAGTTTGTCCATTTGTTCTTGCTGTAAATGTTCACTGGCTTCCACAACTACTGTTTTATGATCGAGGATTAAGCAGTTCATTGATAGCCAAATGCTTGAATAACATAATGGTGGTGGTTCATTGTGCGACGGCGGAGCTGCATCAACAATTTCCCAATCATTCGCTTCAAAAATTTTGCGTTGCGCATCGGGTAATCGTCTGTTTGGATTATTAATAATAAGCCCGGGGCGCAGCGGTACGAAGGTCGCATCAATATGAATCGGGTATGGATCGCCGGGAAAATTCACAGCATGCACGCGATGATCAGGGAAGTGACGTTGTAACCATTCCATGCCGCGACGATTAGTCGTTAAACCATGCTGGCAAAACAGATCTTTCCCTAAACGCATAACATCAGCTGCATCAAACAAGGGTTCGAATTCAGTGGTTACGAAATCTAAATCCGCTGTGCGTTTTAAGCGCTCGTCTAATGTGATTTCATCAAAGTAACCTTGCTGATAAGATTCCTGGCCCAATCGTGGGCGCGGTGCCTGCTCCCAACGGAAATTCGGATCTTCATCAAAATAGCGTTGCATTAATTCGTGGTATGCAAGGTATTCAAAGTAGCGGCAGCGAAACGACATGGGCGCGGATAAAATTTCATTACCCACGGTTAACAACACATCGCGTGGTGGCATACAACCAAATTGACTTGCTGTAGAGAAATCCGGTGTGGTTACCGCCTGGTTCCATTGAATCGGGGTGGGGCGATCAACTTTGACTCCGCGATCGGTCAACACTTTTGCCAGATTATCCAGTTGCGCATTGGCCTTCTCAACTGTCTCAAGTGGTCGTGGTCCCCACATGCCGCGCATGTCACTGTCTTCAGGAATCTTGGCCTCTGTTGCAGGCTCGTTTGGCGGTATACAGGTGTGGTCTGCGCGCCCTACAATGACGTGTTTTAGCGGATCGAATTCGTTCCAGGAGTTAACAACCGTTTTAGACATCGTGCGAAATTACCCTTGAGTGATCGCTCAATATAAATCAGAAAACCGCAGCGTGGAAGTCAATAAGCCTGTGCGTGGCAGAGAAGGTCGCTGCTGGTCATTCCCATGCCGATCCAGAGCCCGGAAACGCCACAAAACAACTCCGAGTATACCGATACAAAATGTTCTTGATATTTCATGGTTTTTTACATGTTGCAGACTTTGACGTAATCAATTGACCCATATTGTTTTTGTGGTGATCAGTTACGTTAAACTGTGAGTGTCACGCCGCTCTGGCGTTAATTTGCGCATTACATGCTGAATGAATGCGCGGCTAATTAGAGGAAGTGAATCGATGAGTCTCGTCGGAACATTAGGAAAAGTTGCACTGGGTATTGCAGTAGCACGAGGTGTTGGGAAAGTAATGGGTGGCGGCCAAGGTGCCGGTGGCCTGGGTGGTTTACTTGGTGGTGCCGGTGGGCAAAGTGGCGGTCTGGGTGGATTGCTAGGCGGACTCAAAAATGCAGCTGGTGGTGCACAGCCAGGTGGAAGCGCCGGTGGTATGGGTGGCTTACTCGGTGGCAATAGCGGCGGTGCTGCGGCTGGCGGTCTTGGCGGTTTGCTTGGCGGCGCTCAATCAGGTGGCTTAGGTGGTCTGTTGGAAAGCTTGGGTGGTGCCGGTGGCGGTGCCGCAGCAGGTGGTTTGGGTGGATTGTTAAACGGTGCGCTCAATGGTGAGCAACCAACGCAAGCGCCAACTCAGTCGCAAGAAGAAACGGCAAAAATCTTGATCCGAGCTATGGTCAACGCGGCAAAGTCCGACGGTCAGATCGATCAAGCTGAGCAACAGAAAATTGTTTCTAACCTGGGTGAAGAAGTGTCAGAAGAAGAGCGCAATTTTGTTATTAGTGAAATGCAATCACCACTCGACTTGGCTGGCTTTATCAATGAAGTGCCACGCGGTGCCGAGCAACAAGTTTACTTAATGTCGCTAATGGCAATCGATCTCGACTCGCAAGCAGAAGCGCAATACCTTGATAAGCTGCGTGAAGGGTTTGGTATGACACAAGAAGCCAGTAACGCCATTCATGCTCAAGTTGGTGTTCCGCCGCTGTACGGCTAATCAATCTGCATCGCAAATTGATAACACAAGTTAATATCACAAAGCCCGATGCATCGACTATGCGTCGGGCTTTGATGTCAATTGAATGACTCTTGCCGTTGGTTTATCGTCGTATTGCCCCTTGTTATTGTTTTAAGGCCCATTCTGCGCCTGCTAAACCTGTTGTAAAACCCCGTCTTTTTGTCATGTTAATTGCACCACTAGTGTGTTCTTCCAGTCTTTAGTAAGACCGGTTACACAGGTAGCCAACAAAGGGGTTATGGCTATGCGAATCACTTTATGGTTTTTGCTCGTGTGTGCATCGATGGTGGGTTGCGATACTCAGAATTCGGCTAAGCCCAGACACGAGCCGACCAATCAAAATTTGGGGTTGCAGTTCGATG
This sequence comes from uncultured Granulosicoccaceae bacterium, assembly GCA_964390335.1. Classification (GTDB taxonomy): domain Bacteria; phylum Pseudomonadota; class Gammaproteobacteria; order Granulosicoccales; family Granulosicoccaceae; genus Granulosicoccus. The sequence goes on from CAYMHU010000068.1 coordinate 5,299, forward strand.
ATAGCGCTGCGCCCGGCACAAACGACGGCGAATCGGTTATTAACTTATCGTCAAAGTTGGTCAGCACTTCGAAAGATGGCGCTGAAGCAGACTTACAGGTGCTTTTCGCACTTGATCCCAGCGTTGCAGATGCGATTACCCAAGCATCATTTGTGCAATTTGATTATGTGCATCCCGATAACACCAACGTGCCGCTTGTGAGCGCGCCAATTGGAGATGACTTATCGGGGGGCGTGGAGGTTACTGTGCCTACCGATGTGGATGAAGCCACGCTACTTGCAACCCTCGGTGGTGTCAGTGCAGCCTTGGTTGAACCGCACGGTATTTTAACGGCGCAGCTACCAGCTTGGGAGCAACGTGATACCACCGATTTATCAAAGGTGCAGTCTGTCAAAGTTGCCTTGGTTGAAGACAGCTACGAAACAGAATTAGTTGACGGCAGACGCATACATCGATTTGCAGTGCGAGTTACCGATCCATCGGCTGGTCCGCTTAGCTATGAGCAGCGCGAGAAATTATTAAAAACCAGTACGGATCCAGTGGAATATGATTATTCTATTTCAGGTTTAGAAAATGATCCGCAAGCTCACTTTCGTGCAATCGAAAGCAACATGGTTGACGAGGAGTCCAGCGTTAAAGTTAGCTTTAACGAACACAAGCTCGCGGTGTATCTGGTGTTGGATTCATCCAGTAGTCTGGTGCAGTCCGGCCAGGTACCAAAAATAACCGACGCAGTATCGCGAGCCATAATCGCGTTGCGCAATACGGCGGACTTCACGTATTTACGGTTTACAAACGATGTACATAAAATTGAAGGTATGCGTGAATTAGTATTCGATACCGATGACCAATCAGGTACGGCGCTGTACTATGCCATCGATACCGCCTTGCACGAGATCGAGAATTTTGGTGACCCGGAGCAGGATAAGGTTGTATTGGTATTCACCGATGGAAAAGATTTGGCTAGCCGCAATTATTACGGTAAAGCATTCCAAAGTCATGCGGAAGTATTTGAGCATGTGAACTTTCGGGTTCAGAATGTTGCTGCGGCGCAGCAAGCTCAGCTCAATAGGCGCTTACAGGTTTATATGGTTGGCTTTTTCGATGAAAGTGCCGGTGTTGATTACACAGCGCAACTGCAACAGCTGGATACCATAGCGCAGTCAGGCAACACCGAACGCAGTTATAATCATACTAACTTCGATGAAATAGAGAATGCATTCGCGGCTGTGGTGCAAAATATTCGAGGAAACTATTATCTGGAATACAGCTCGCAGCAAACACTAGACGATACGAACCTGCAACTTGAAGTGAACGTTAATGGTCTTGCACCGGTCATACTGACATTACCCACGCCAAACACATCTGAATAACTGAGCTCAACCACCGTGTCATCCAGTAGTAACAAAGCAACCGCATCATCGCGTCGTGTGTCATTCGATGATCTGTATGCGTGCGCTCATTGCGACTGGTTGCACTACCGATCGGTAATAGAGCCGGGCACGCGAGCTCGCTGCGTGCGGTGCAAGCATGAGCTGTATACGCGTAAACCTTTTTCGATAGACAGGACGTTGGCCGCATGCATTGCTGCATTGGTATTTTTAACCTTAAGCTTATATCTGCCGTTCCTGTCATTGTCCAGAGGCAGTTTCAGTTCCAGCATTTCAGTACTGGATGCGGTAGTTGCTCTTTGGGAAAGTGATATGCGGTGGTTAGGTCTGTTATCACTAGGCCTGATTGTATTGCTGCCGCTGACACGGTTGTGTTTGTTAATCTGGGTTTTGTGTCGTTTGCGATTGCGCAGCGGGGTGTTGCCATCCATGCGTGTTGCGATGCGTTGGGCACAGCATTTAGAACCCTGGGCCATGGCGGAAATTTTCATGGTCGGCGTTGTCGTATCACTGGTAAAAATCAGTGATCTGGCAATACTCACCGTCGGACCGGCATTCTGGTCTTTAATTGGGCTTATTTGTACCACCGCTTTTATTAGTCTGGTGATGTGCAAGGATACGCTATGGCGTCTGCTGACGACACGACAGGCTTGACCGCGCGGCAAGCTGGTCTTGCCCGGTGCGATTACTGCGGTGCCTTAAACCGTTTGTCGGCAGGCGATTCATGCCGACAATGCGGGGCTCACGTGCGCAGTCGAAAAGTGCATAGTCTGCAACGCACATGGGCATATTGGCTGTTAGGGGTGATGGCTTATATTCCGGCTAACCTGTATCCAATCATGCTGACCAATTCATACAGTGGCAATACCAGAGACACCATTATCAGCGGTATTGTCCGGCTTGCTACCGATGGTAGCTGGTTCGTCGCAATTGTGGTGTTCGTCGCGAGTGTACTTATTCCGCTAAGCAAATTCTTCATAATTGCTGGTTTGGCACTGAGCCTGCATTTTCAATGGGATATGTCGCAACACACACGCCACTATTTTCATACCGTCACCGAATTTATCGGCCGTTGGTCCATGATCGACGTATTTGTTGTGGCCGTGCTGGCAGCGCTGATACAGTTGGGTGCGATTATTTCTGTGGATCCGGGGGCCGGTATTAATGCATTTGCGTTATCCGTTGTGTTTACCATGTTGTCCGCCACTTCCTTAGACGTGCGCTTAATATGGGATGGCAATATGTGGGATGGTGATAAAAATGGCTAAGCCCGTACCAGCACGTCCGGGCATCGAGCATTTACGCGGCGCCCCGTCGCGCCTGTCCTTAATCTGGATTTTACCCTTAGCGGCAGTGCTGTTTGCTCTTTACATCATTTGGCGTTCGTATGTAGATCGCGGCCCTTTAATTGAAATTCAATTTGAAAATGCGGGTGGTGTCAAAGCGGGTGAAACCAATATCCGCAAACGCGATGTTAACGTAGGCAAAGTAGAAGCAGTGCGTTTGGCCGACGACTTGAATTCGGTTGTGATAGAAGCCCGACTCGATCCACAAGTTGCTCCGTATATCGATACCGACACACAATTCTGGATTGTTAATGCACGGATTAACACCACCGAGATATCTGGTTTGAGCACCTTGCTATCTGGCTCTTATATAGAAGTTGACTGGGATGATCAACCGGGACCGCGTCAAAGTGAGTTTGTTGGTTTGCAAGAAGCGCCTTTAACTAGCCGTGGCTTGGCGGGTATGCGAGTCACGCTGAGTGCAGAAGAAGCTGGCTATATCTATGTGGGTTCACCGGTTTTTTTGCGCCAAATTGAAGTCGGTCGCGTCGAGCGTCGAAGGTTATCCGATGACGGCACCGAAGTGATGTTCGATGTGTTTGTATCTTCGCCGTATCACAAGCATATATATCCGGAAACGAAATTCTATGGTGTATCGGGTGTTGAGGCATCGTTTGGCGCTGAAGGAGCGTCGGTTCGTGTTGAATCTATCGCTGCACTCTTTACGGGTGGAATTGCGTTTGAAAATAGTGCCACAACGACTATGTCTGAACCGTTAATGTCAGATGGTACCGAGTTCAAGCTGTTCGATAATCGCGCGGCGGCCCAAGATAGCATGTTTGAAACACCGGACGATGTGCGGTATCGATACATTGCCGAATTTGAAGGTTCAGTGAAAGGATTAAGAGTTGGTGCGCCTATCGAGTTTCAAGGATTGCGAGTGGGGCGGGTTGTTGAAGTTAATATTGATTTACCCGATTCGCCGCGAGACAAGCGGCGGGTTTATGCTGTGCTGCAGTTTCAGCCAAGTCGTTTAGGCATGGCAAACGTAACACCGGAAGTATTAACTGAATCGTTATCAGAATTTGTTGCTAACGGATTACGTGTGCAACTGGCTAGTGGCAATCTGTTAACCGGTTCGTTGCTGGTTAAGTTGGTTAACAAGCCTGACGCACCGGAAGCCAAGCTCGATGTGAACGCGTTGCCGTACACGGCATTGCCAACATTGCCATCCAATATTGAGGCTGTCACAGCTGACGTGGAAACACTCATATCGAATTTGTCCGCACTACCATTAGATTCGTTAGTGGCTGCAGCGACCGATCTGTTGCGCAACACCAGCGATATTGTATCCAGCAGCGAAGTGAAAGGTCTGCCGGCTCAATTGTCTGAATCTTTAGCATCGATCAATACGGCAACAAATGATTTACCCACCATGATGCGTGCATTGACATCTGCATCTCAGAATGCGAATGATGTGCTGGAGGGTTTGTCACCCGATTCAGAAATTTACATAGAGTTATCGGCTGCAGTCCGGGAACTGCGCATTGCAGCAAAATCAATTGCAGCTTTTGCCGAACTGCTGGAAGAAAATCCAAATGCAGTCATAACAGGGCGCTAACGATGCGAAGCAAAACTATAAGCAGACCCTTACGAAAACCCTTGCTAAAACTCAGTGTCGTTTGGGTTGTTCTGTCGTTAATGAGTTGTGTTGGTGGCCCGGCACCTAAACAGTATCTGCTAGAGCCAGTGTACGATGTTGCGAACGAATCGATTGCACCCGCTATAAGCGCGATAGCGCTGGCCGAAGTGTCTGTGCCCAGTTATGCAAAGGATGATCGGCTAGCATCGCGTAGCAAAGACTTCGAGATCGAATATGACACTAAGTCGCAGTGGGCAGAATCGCCGCAAGATGCATTAACCCGGGTACTGGCCAATCGACTTCGGTACTATCTTGAGTCGAATGTAGTCGTAGAACCATGGCCCAGAGGATATGAGCCAGAGGCACGGGTGGAAGTCCAGTTTGACAAAATTCTCAGGGAAGAAACCGGTGGTGCGGAGCTGGCAGGGCAAATCCGAATCATATCGGGTGATGGCCGAAGCATGCTGGATGTCAGAACGTTTCAATTGGTGCGTTATGCCAACAACCTGAATCCCAATGCGTACTTTGCTGCGGTATCGGCAGGTGTCAACGATATCTCAAGAATGATTGCCGATTCTTTGCGCCCGCATTTCAAGCCGTAAGTAATTCAGCGTACAATACGCAATTTCCAACTTAAGACTAATCTGCCATGAGTCGGTATTCGGCCAATGCTTTGCTATTGTTGGCAGGTGCAATTTGGGGCTTTACGTTTGTTGCGCAGCAAACTGCGATGGAGTACGTGGGGCCTTTTACGTTTATCGCGTTGCGTTTTCTGGTTGCCAGTTTGGTGGTATTGCCATTTGCATTGCGTGAATCAAACGTTGGTGGTTCCAAAGCAGGTAAGCAACAAGCTCAGCCATTACCCACGTTACGCCCAATCCACTTTGTGCAATACGCGTCGATTGGTTTGTGCTTGTTTGCAGGTATGGGTGCTCAACAAGTTGCATTGCAAACCATCTCAGTTACCAATTCTGGTTTTTTAACCAGCTTATACATGATATTCACGCCGTTTCTGGGTGTGTTGTTGTTTCTGCAGTGGCCTCATCGCATTGTTTGGCCAGCTTCTTTTTTAGCCGTCGCCGGTATTTTTCTGTTGGCTGGTGGTAATTTCGCGGCACTGAGCACCGGCGACTTACTGACCATTCTGGGCGCGGTTTTTTGGGCATTGCAAATTGTATTGATCGGACGCTTTATTGCAAACACACAGCGGCCTTTGGCTTTGTCGGTCGTGCAGTTTGCAGTAACCTCCTTACTGGCGTTTTGCATTGCACTGGTTTTTGAGACATGGTCGATGCAGCAGATTGTTGCAGCCGGCAAAGAAATTTTATTTACCGGTATTTTTTCTACCGGAATAGCGTTCAGCTTGCAGGTGATCGGGCAACGCTATACGACGGCACCACAAGCCGCTATTTTTCTGTCTTCCGAGAGTTTATTTGCCGCATTGTTTGGCGCTGCCGTATTAGGCGAGCGCATTGGTATGCTTGGATTAACCGGATGCGCACTTATATTTGTAGCCATGTTGGCTGTGGAAGTCGTTCCTGAATGGAAATCCGGCAAAACAGCGCACTCGGGTTAGAATGGCCTTATTCGTATATTGAACTAAGTGTCGCGAACGTCTAATCTGTAAAAACAAAGCCGAATCGTACGCTTATTGAGGTGAACCATTTTATTTGCAGGTCTTGGCAGTGAAGTCCGCAACACAACCGTTTTTGCAGCCATTTTATCGGCTGTTTTATTGGGCGTTGCTTACTGGTGGTTCCGCGCCGATTGGTTGCTTATGGCCGTGTATGGCGGTGTCGCTTTGCTCGCCACGCTCAGCGTACCACTCATGTATCGTCTGGCAGGATTCACGCTAGCTGATGAAATTGAATGGCTGGAGAGTCGCGAAGCAGAGGATCATAAAAACCTGGTTAACCGCTTAAGCGAACTGCGTGTGCAGCTGGAGCGATTGGGTATTGATGAAGGCGTGAAGCAGACTGACACGCTCACCAACATTCTTCATGATTATCACAATGTAGTTGAAACTCGGTTTTTGGGAAAAAAACACAGCCCCATTGCGTATTTATCTGCTGCCCGTCGGGTTCAAAAACACGCTGTTCAAAATCTAACCGATGCTGTGGCTGTCGGGCACAGTATCGCGTCTATTTCACGGCACGATATTCATGACAACCCCCTGGAGCGCATGCAGGAATTAGGCAGTGGCCAAAGTGAGCGCTTACGCAGTTTATTAGATGAAAATCGCAATTTGTTCGGCGCATTAACCGATACGGCGGTTGAAGTTGCGAACATTCGTTCATATTCTGATTATGAACGGCTAGACACGCTTGCCCGTTTGGTAAGCTTGGCAGAGATCGCAAACAAGACGGGCAAGTAACGCTATGCAACGCAACGACAGCATGCTTTTGAAAACCAAATTTCGGTCAATCCGAATTGCACAGGCAATGGCGGTGCTGCTCGGTGGCGCCATACTCGCCGGTTGTGGTCAGCGCATCGATAGTCCTGAAGCGGCGCAACAAGCCATTGCAGATTTGGTATCAAGCGATGTACAACCCAGTTTCAGAGAAAATCAGTTTCGTGCCAATATCCGTTTAACCAAAACAAACCTGGCATCCTTACTCCCTGATCTGAACGACTATCCAATTTCCACGGGTCAACGTGATAGCAGATCAGTAGAGTCAGTAGAAATATTTACTTCCTCTGAAAAAGCCGGCTCCGGCAGAGATGGTTTTTATATTGAATTAGCCGAAGCGTTTAACCGCGAACGAATCCAACTAAGTAATGGCAAATACGCCGCTATCAGTATTCGAAAAATTGCGTCCGGCCTTGGTGCGCAATTTATGTTGGCTGGGGCTTATACACCAGATGCTTTTTCGCCCAGCAATTTTTTATGGGGCGATATGCTTAATGCAGATGGTGTGAAGCTTGATACCATATCGGAGATAACCGCGCCTAACACCGCTGGCATCATTGTTAAAAAATCCAAAGCTGACATGATCAGTACGGATGGCAAGTTAGATATACCGAAACTACTTAACAGTGTTAGTAGCGGAACGTTTGCCATGGGATATACAAACCCATATCAGTCCAGCACCGGACTTAATTTCTTGTTAACCGTACTGAATGCATTTGCAGATGGTGATGAGTCGCAAATGCTGAGTCCGGATGTGGCCAGTGCGTTCGAGGCTTTTCAAACCGGTGTGCCATTTGTGGCACAAAACACCATTCAAATGCGTGATGCCGCGCAAGGCAGTGGCGTGCTGGATGCGCTGGTTATGGAGCATCAGTCTTGGGTTAATGTCACTGGCATGACAGAGTATATGTTCATACCGTTTGGTGTCAGACACGACAGCCCACTATATGCTACACCAGAAGCTGATGCCAGCGAGCGCGAAGTACTGGAACTGTTCTCGCGTTTTATTGAACAACAACAAGCGGTTGTTACTCGATTTGGATTTGGTAAGAACAAAGATTACGAATCAGCTTATTCGATTTCTGATTCAAGTTTAATTGCACAAGCTCAGCGAATCTGGAAAGAGAAAAAATCCGGTGGCCGCCCAATTGCCGCTGTGTTTGTGGCCGACGTATCCGGTTCTATGGAAGGTCCGAGATTAAGAAATCTGCAGAAGGCACTGATCGAATCCGCCGATTTAATTAGCTCAAATAACGCCATTGGATTAGTCACCTACAATGAGAGCGTCAATGTTGATTTATATGTGCGTGAATTTGACGTGCCGCAAAAGTCATTGTTTATTGGTGCAGTGGAACGGCTCTCAGCCAGCGGACGAACGGCAACGAACGACGCGATATTAGTAGCCACTAATTTATTGCACGAGTTTAAACGCAACAATCCAGATCATAAGCCCATCGTATTTGTGTTGTCCGACGGTGAGCGTAATCGAGGAAAATCGTTCGAGGATGTGTCCGTCGCCTTGGAGTGGGCGGGAATTCCGATACACAGCATTGCTTATGAACTCAAGTCACCCGAACTCAAGCAATTGTCCAGTTTGGCGGAAGGTGCCTACATAGAATCAAATGCAGAATCTGCATCTTATCGAATTGGTAATTTACTGAATTCGGAAATGTGATTGAACAATGAAATGGCTTAAAGTCTTTGCTGTTTTCGTTGTACTCAACATCCTGTTCTGGGTTGGTGCACATATCTATAAGAGCGCAAACCCTCAAACAGTGTTGTTAGTTGCAGACACCTCGTTTTCTTTAAAACCACAATACCCGGCCATGCAGAGTTGGATTGATGAGTATGCTGCCGACAATCGATACCGTGAAATAACGATCGGTACCGACAAAGCGCTGATAGGTGCATTAAGCGAAATTAAATCAACCGATTCGATTTTCCGGGTATCGTTTGGCAGAAGCACGCCTGAATCTTTGATGCCTTACGAATCAGAACAAGCTGATCAACGTATATTCTTATCAGACGGTTCGTTTAAACCAGCAGGCTGGACTCTAATCACATTCCCATAGCAGTTGTTTGCGCCTTTAGCTACCAAACAACGGTTTCGTTTGCTTACATTCCCATTACAATAGGTTAAATCGCGAATTTGCCCGTGCAGAGCTGCTTGGCCTGTAGCACCATTGCGTCTGGATGGCCGCCTGGAAGGCTTAGTTATCCCGAATATTGAAGGCAGTTGCCATGTAGCAGGCTGTCACAGGGTTTGTTTTTGAGAGTCAGTACACAATAAACGGCTCGGATAGCGGCTTTCATCGAGTTTGAGTCTGGCTGAATGTGTCATAGTTTCGAGTAACCTCAGTTCTAGGTCAGACATTATGCGCATTTGGTGTTAGTTCACTGGCATTATTGACAGACCCATTCTATATATAGTCTGGGCGTGAGAACGGCTGTCGGCAGGGTACTGCCGAGGGCCAATAAGAGATAAACATGAGAATACATCGTTTAAAGCCGGCTGGAGTGCTGCCCGTTGTTGTGGGTGCGCTTTTTTCAGGCATCACTTTCGCCGCTGGCGAAGTCACCACCATCAGTACGATGGATGACGAGGCAACACCGTCTCGCTATACACTGAATGGACAAACCTACACCTGGGGAATGGGCCGTAACCAGGTTATGGACGGATTCAGCGCTAATGGGACGAACTATGGCTTCGTTAATTTGGCCGACCGCGTTGAACTAAAACGTAACGACGTTCATGACGTCTCAAATGGTAATCCATGTGGGGTGTTCGTTGAACGTGTCGGGCCTGGTTCCGATGTACTCAGTGCCAACTACCCGAGTGATGGCTCTAACACAGGTAATTGCGATATGGCCGCTATGTTGGCCAGCAATGTCGTCAATCGTGGAGCGCTTAATCTTTTTTCTAACACTGGCGAGAATCCAAAAAACGTTGAACGTGTAGATTACATTTTCGATCGCGGGCAACTCGCTCCTATGACCCAACACTCGCTGAATATGGCAGGGCATGTGGTGGCTGAGAAAAGTGGTAACAACCCACTGCAGATTGCCGCGATTACCAGCTTGAATATATTGGGTGAACCGGCAGGGTATGGAACACTGGTATTGGTTGATCGCAATGGTTGCTCAGACCCAGCAATTTGTTATGGACTGACTAATCTGCACCACAATTATTCATTCTTTCAAAACAACTCTACTGTGCCACCGCCGCAGGGTTATCCCGAATTTTTAAAAGATTCAACCGAAACGGTTGGAATGGCTTTCGTGTCACTAGCGCAACTGGGTCTCACTGCTGGGCAACTTTATTATGGTTTTTCGTACTTTCCGGATGATGTCGATGCCGCTGTACATACCTTAACTGACCACACCTCCTTTCCGGATAACACTAATGATGAGCAAATTATTTTTGGTGATGGGCCAGATATTTACGGTGGTGTGTCCGGATTCTTTGTTGCAGATAATTTGAGTAATGCTAGCGGCTCTGTGTTTAAAGATGAGAATGGCGATGGACAACTTAATGGTAATGAAGCGGGTATCAGCGATATTGGTTTAAGCCTGTATCAAGACACCAATCTAAACGGTGTTTTCGATCCAGATTCCGATACGCAAATCGGTCTGTCGTTTAACACACAGATTGACGGGAGTTTTTTTATACCCGGCTTAGAAGACGGCGCTTATTTTCTGTTGCTTGATGAATCCGATGATGATTTGCCGCCGGGCATAGCCGTTGTACCTGGAACCAATCCAGCTGCGTTTGTCATTGATGGCGCCGACGAATCGGGCATCTTGTTTCAATTTATTGATGTTAACGCGGGCGAGACCGATACTGGTGGAACCACGGCCGGCGCTGATGCAGGCGGC
>CAYMHU010000069.1:0-15616 GCA_964390335.1 uncultured Granulosicoccaceae bacterium
AGCGTATTACTGCCACTAAGATTTAACGCGAAGTATTCCTCTCGCGTATTACTTTATGGTCGAGAACAGTCATACACAATTGACCCTGAAGCAACACTACCGACTGCGTGGTTTCCAACATCAGCTCGCCAATTACCATCCACGCCCGAGCGTATTTATCCGCTTGCGACTATGCTACCGACAGGTGAAGTTTTCATCAGTGGTGGAACTCGAGACGGCAACGATAATACAGCTATCTTGCAACCCGAGATTTATGATTCAAACACCGGAGAATGGCGGTATGTAGAGGAAGGCGCAAGTCAGATTCGTAACTATCACTCCACTGCGCTGTTGCTTGCAGATGGATCTGTTTGGCACTCAGGTGGCAATGTGGATTGCCGGCCCTCGTCGTCAAGTGACGATACTCGAAATCGCACCGTAGAAATATATCGTCCTTGGTACTTTTGTTGGCCACGACCTAAGCTGGAGCAAGTGACGGCTCGAGTGCGTCACGGTGAGGAATTTTCAATCATTACGCCTGATGCTGCAAATATTAATGAAGTCGTTTTAGTTCGCTTGTCATCGTTTACACACGCATTTAATCCTGATCAAAGGCACATAGAGCTTGAGTTCGCTCGTGACCCGGAAAATGCGGACAGACTTCGTGCGTTCATGCCCAGAAATCCGGCAGTGGCAATTGTTGGGTATTATTTATGCTTTGTACTTGATGAAAATCGAGTTCCGTCAATTGGTCAGTTCATTCAGGTACGTGCTGCTGTCCCATTGATCGCTGAGTTTGTTAACCCATTTCAAAATTTAAATTTAGCAGAGCTATTAAGGGAGAATGGTAATAACAATAGACGGTTGCTAGAACGTGCCATTCAAATAGCCGCTTTACTACCGAATGAAGACGAGGAGAATGATGATGATTAGCAAGGTTCCATTTAGCGGTGCCATTCCCATGGATAATGAACAGCCGAGTGTTTCTATGTCAAAGAAAAAAGATAAAGCTGATAACAATTCAGAGTCTGCATATAAGCGAACTCAGGCTGAAGCCGAAAAAAAAGTAGCAACTAGTGATATGCCCACAATGTCAAAAAAGAAAAGAAAGAAGCGCGGAAGTGATGTAAATCCTTATTGCAAGTGTAGTCCATGTAAGTGTAAAGCCCCATGTACTTGCGGGCTTAAGCTAGAATCGCGCGAGGTTCGTACTAAGTGGTCCGATAGTGAAGAGCGATTGGTACACTGTGTTATCGAAATATGGGTGCCTGCGGCCAAATAGAATTTTTGAAGAACTGACCAGAGATGGCATCACCTATTGTTGGTTACGATTAGCTAGATCGGAATTTCAATCACTAAAATACTCACTATGGTCTGTTCTAATAGTGTTAATAGTGGTATCTATGCGTGACAAATGCAGCATACCTGCTGCGACAGCACCTTCTTCATCATTGTTGGAAACACAGGTTGCCATGGTTGTGTGATCGTCAAATAGTTGGTCCAACCGTTCAACTCTGGATTTCATGCTTAATATACACAGCCTGTCAATTTTAGCTTTTTCGCGTTGTATAACTTCAAACGCGAAGTCAACATGTCCAACCTCGCAAAGTGCTTCGTGAAACTGATAATCCAGTTGTCGAAAATGATCATAATCTTCAGCTTTAACTGCTAGTTTTTGATCTGCCAGTCTGGATTGAAGTAAATCCGCTCCGTCTTTATCGCATAGCTTTGCAGCTCGTCGTAGCACTTCAGCTTCAATGGCCAGGCGTACAAATCTGGCCCTGCTGATTTCTAAACTGGAAAAACGTTTTACGACGGTGGCTTTCTGAGGTCGTATTAATAGCAGGTCAAGATTTTCCAGTCGATTGAATGCGTCACGCACCGGTTGTCGCGATATTTTGAATAATGCGGCGATTTCCGCCTCGGAAATTTTTGAACCGGGCAATAAACGCATCGATACGATTTCCTCGTACAGATGATCGAACACATTATCGACGCTGGTGCGGCGTTCAGCGATTTTTAGATTGTGCACCATGCCACGGTTTCTCCAGTTTAAGCGAACGAAAAGAGCGTCGTCGCCAGTGATTTAGACGCCAAAGAAGCTCTTTTCGGCAGTCCAATTATGTCATCATAATTGAATAATTTGTGTTGACTTGCGGTGCTAGTATAATAGTATACTAACATACCAGTTAAGCCAAATTTCGCGAACTGTGTAGGTTGGTTGGCATGTTACGGCTTGGAGGATTGGCGTGTTCTGGTTCGTGGCCAAGCACATTCTTTACTACTGACGGCGGAAGCCGGAGGATAAAAACTATGTTTAAAAAATTATCAGTGTCTTTACTTAGTGCTACCGTCGCCTTGTTGTTAGCAGGCAATGTATCTGCCGCAGAGAAGTGGCGCGCGTGGAATATCCACAATGATGGGCATCCAAATACCGCAGCAATGGACAAATTTGTCGAACTGGTTACATCAGCAACGAATGGCGAAATTGAACTAGAAGTATTCCATGGCGGTGTGTTGGGTAATCAGCCGGACGCTTTAGAGCAGGTTCGATTGGGTGCTATTGAGATTGGAAACTTTAATCTTGGCCCAATTGGACCCATGGTTAAAGAAGCGAATTTAGTGTCATTACCGTTTATTTTTAAAAGCGTACCGCACATGTTCCGCGTGCTCGAAGGTGAGGCTGGCAACACAATAGCCGCTGCAATGGGTGAAGCCGGTCTGTTACCACTGGCCTGGGTTGATGCTGGAGCGCGTTCTTTCTACAGTCAAAAGCCTATTAACACGCCAGAAGATGTTGCTGGATTAAAAATCCGTGTTATGAATAATGATCTGTATACGTCGATGATCTCTGCAATGGGTGGCAACCCATCACCAATGGCATTCGCTGAAGTTCAACAGGCGCTAAAACAAGGTGTTGTTGATGGTGCAGAAAATAACTTTCCATCATTCAAGAATGTGGGTCACTATGAAGTAACAACACATTATTCACTTAGTGAGCACCTGATCATCCCCGAGTGTATTTGCGTTAATACAACTAAGTTCAATGCGTTGTCACCAGAACTACAAACTGCACTCCGTGGTGCAGCTGAAGAGGCAGCTCTGTATCAGCGTGAATTATGGGCGGTACAATCTGACCAAGCTCGCAAAGATGTTGAAGCGGCCGGTATTAAAGTAAACGAAATTGCTGACAAGGGCCCCTTTCAGGCGGCTATGGTTAAAGTCTATGATGACTACTTAGCAGCGAACCCAGATATGAAAGCACTAGTGGAAATGGCCCAGTCGACCGAATAAAACGTCTTGTTGTACTACTAGCATTCGCTCGGCTCCTAGCAAGGGGTCGGGCGATTTTTTTGTTTTTTGTTTCTATCTGTTTGAGTAATGCGATGAACGAAACTCCGGAAACCTCTGGCTTGCTTCGCGGCATAGACAAAACATATGATTTGCTGTCCCGAGTATGCATCATTCTGGCAGGTGTAGCGTTGGTAGCTATGACGCTTATGTTTGCGTGGCTTGTTTTTGGTCGCTACGTATTAAACGACACACCCACGTGGGTAGAGCAGGTGTCGCATTTACTGCTCATGGTCATTGCATTTCTGGGTGCTGCGGTAGGTGTGCGTGAACACACTCATTTGGCAGTTGTGTTATTTCGCAGTGCTGTACCCAGTTGGCTACGAACCGTTTTTGTATTTACAAGCGATGTGCTTATGGCGGGTTTTGGTGGCTTGATGTTTTGGTACGGGCTTGAACTCACTCAGTTCAAGTGGAAAACACTCATTCCACTTATACAAATTCCAGAAGGTTTGCGATCCTTACCCTTAACAATATGTGGGGCGCTCGTATTCTTTTTTTCCATAGGTCATCTCATTCGCTTATTCCTTGGCAAGGATGAGCGCAAAGACGTAATAGAGTAAACGGGCATGGGACTTCTACTACTACTAGGTGTTTTTGCGTTTTGTGTCGTTATCGGGGTGCCAGTAGCGTTTGCCTTAGGTGTGTCCGCGCTTGTTGCCTTTTGGCATGAGGGGCTACCACTACTGATTGTTTTTCAGCGAATTGTTGCCGGTATCAATGTGTATTCGCTCATGGCAATTCCGTTCTTTATTTTCGCTGGCGAGCTGATGTTTCATGGTGGCATAGCTATGCGCTTAGTGCGATTTGCGCAAAACGCGGTAGGCGCTGTCCGCGGTGGTCTCGGTATCGTAAACGTGTTTTCTTCTATGTTGTTCGGTGGTATTTCCGGTTCTGCCATTGCCGATATTTCGGCGCTGGGATCGATTCTTGTACCCGTGATGAAGGACAAAGGCTACGATGCAGACTATGCCGTTAACGTCACTGTGACTTCGTCGATTGCAGGTATCATTATTCCACCCAGTCACAACATGATTATATTTGCACTTGCCACAGGTGGTGCGGTCTCGATTTCCAAACTGTTTCTTGCAGGCGTTGTACCCGGTATATTGATGTGCGTTTGTCTCGCGGTTGCCGCGTATGTTGTCGCGGTGAAGCGCGGTTATGGTGCCGAGAAATTTCCGGGCTGGACTGTTCTCATTATCAGTTTTTTTAGCGCTATTCCCGGCTTGTTAACAGCTGTTATCATCGTAGGTGGTGTGTTATCTGGTGTATTCACCGCAACTGAATCTGGCGCTTTCGGGGCGCTTTATGCGTTTGTGGTTACTCTGGTGGTTTATCGAAGTATCTCTTGGGAGAGCTTTAAAATAGCCGTAACTCAAGCCGTACGCACTACCTCGATGGTTATGATTTTAATAGCGTGTGCTGGTGCATTCGCTTATATGTTGACTTTCTTCAGAGTACCGACTCTAACCATCGATTTCCTAACCGGATTAACCGACAATCCGATCGCAATATTGTTAATGATAAACCTTGTGCTGCTGATGCTAGGTATGATCATGGATATGGCTGCACTCATTTTGATTTGTACGCCAATCTTTATGCCTATTATGAATGCGCTTGGTATTGACCCGTTGCAGTTCGGAATGATTCTTCTGGTGAATTTAGGGCTTGGATTATGCACTCCGCCAGTTGGTTCTTGTTTGTTCGTGGGTTGTGCGGTTGGAAAGTTGCCCATGGAGCAGGCGGTGAAAACAATCTGGCCTTTTTATTTGGCGATTTTTACCGCGCTGATGTTAATCACCTTTGTGCCGGCGATATCGTTGACCTTGCCGAATTTACTGAACTGACGAACCTAAATTAAAGAGCAAGGGTTATTGAGCTTGAAGAAACCGCACCGAATTCGCCCAGTGGACGAACTCGGTTTTCATAACAGCAAATGATGTCGACTTGGGGACGACTAACTGTAAAAACTACGCGTTGAATTTACGATTTCACCAATGTGGTCCTTTCCCGTAACAGATGCAATGCGCTGGGGCTGGTTTCTGTAACGTTCGCGTGGAAATGGCGTTTCAGCTTGTAACTTTGCCATCGGCAAGACGCTGACAGACTGAGTTTCTCCGGCTTTAATCGTTCTAGGGCCATTGCTAAAAATCGCGTTGATGTCGAAGCTCTGCGCGCCGGCGTTAATGATGCCAGGGTGGATGTGCTTAACAGTAACTGCTTGGTTGCTGTTATTGCTTAATTGGAGAGTTGTCTCGGCATCGACTGAAAGTGCAATTGAAATTTCTGCGCCACCATTGATTGGAACAATAATTTCCTTTGCACTTTGCGTGTCGATACCTTTGTTAAGTAGCGTGTTATCTGTTATTGCCGACGCTAAGCCAGGCGTTGCTGCAACTGCCGTTACACCGCCAATTGTTTTAAGGATTGTTCGTTTAGTTAAATCTACCATCGTGAACTCTTTTTATTGAATGGAAAAATGAAGTGTACGCTTCATGCTCACTTTTCAAGAGTTTTGATACATTTAATAACATTGGTTTTACAAATGTATCACTTTACCGGTGCGCGCGGACTCTTGCGCAGCCATGCCCATAGCAGCAGCTGTCCAGCCATCATGTAAAGTGACCTCTGGTTTTGCATTTCCCAGCACAACTTGTTGAAACTTTTGATGCTGAAAATAGGTTGAACCATTATGATCCCCGGCGGCGAGTAGTTGTGGGTCTACCGGGATTTCTACGGTTTGCGGTCCGGCTGGATTGCGCGGTGAAATGATGACTTGAGGAGCCGGTGCCGGGCCTAGATGAACTGGCCAAAAACGACCAGGACCCGGTACCAAGCACTCAATTTTACCGTTGGGCCCCACAGCTGAAATTTCTTCCTGATAGCGTGACCCTTCAGCAAACATACACAGTTCCAACATGGCTTTAATACCGGAATCAAATTCAACGATGACATAACCATGGTCCCAGATATCGGATGTGCGGCCACCGTACTGTTCGTCTATATGATTATGGGCTTGACCAGCGCTCGCCATAATTTTTGCCGGTTCTGACTGTGTAATTAGCCGCATTAAATCAAAAAAATGACAGCACTTTTCTACTAATGTACCGCCAGATTTCTCATTAAATCGATTCCAGTTATCCACTTTTTGCAGAAACGGAAAGCGATGTTCCCGTATGGTAAGCATTGATATACCACCTGTGGTTTCTGGTACCTTGTTGATGAGTTCCGCTACTGGAGGCATATAGCGGTATTCCATAGCTACCCAGATAGGCGCCTGGTAGTGCTGAGCTATATGCGCAATGTCCGCTTGTTGAGATGCATCTGTGCCTAGCGGTTTTTCTACCAGTACTGGAAGCGCTCTGATAGTGGTAATTTCTTTAAGCTGATCAACGTGCATAAAGTTAGGGCTTGCGATAACAAGGCAGTCGATATTCTCTATGGCCAGCAGTTCGGGAATCGAATCTACAAAACGGGTATCAGGAGCAAGGGCCTTAGCCTGCTGTTGCATTTTGGCATCGGGCTCTACAATAGCGGCAATTCTCGTATTATCGAGAAGTTGAATGTTCTGAATATGTTCCCGGCCCATCATGCCGCAACCAATGATGCCGTAATTTAAAGTTGTCAAAGTTTGATGCCCGTTAGTAATTTGTTATTAAGTATTGCAGTCTGAATAGTTATCTTAGGCGCGACATAAAGCGAGTGCTCGCCGGGTCAAACCAGGTTTTAGAAAATTCGACACGCTTGTTATTTTGATCATAGCTACTTCTTTCAATGTAGCCCCATACACTGTGGCTTTCCTTGTTCTGCGCACCGAAGTCATCCGGTTTCCAGTTAGGGGGTTTAAGTGCACTAACGCTATCTTCAACCCGGCTAATCCAGAATCCCAGTTTTTCTTTGTAAAATAAATACAAGGAATCGAGTAAATCTTCTTTGTTAAGTTTTGCAAGCTTGCCAGCGTCAATCCAGATCTCCTCAATAGCAGCATCGGTGTCATTAAGCCTGCGCAATCGACGAATGCGGTACGCGTAAGCATCATCTCCAATATCACCCACTTCTTCTGTTTTCTTTACTTTGTTAACGTATAAAACTTCAGCTGTGGGTAGCCCGCCACCGGCAATCAATTCGAGCCTGAAAAACTCATAAATCGTTTTACTTTTACCGCTGTTCGCAATGTTGTTCGCGCTTCGAACATAGTTACCAGATCCGTGAACCCGCTCAATCAGCCCTTTTTCTGATAAGTCGAGTAGTGCTTTTCTGAGTGTGCCCACAGCAACACCCAGCTCTTCGGCCAGTGCGCGCTCAGGAGGCAACCGCATCCCATCAAGTAGTATGCCCGCTTGAATTTCTCTGGCCAGCATTTCACTGAGTTCGATGTGTAGAGGGAGTCTGTTGGCCGATAAGGTTTTGTTTTTATTCACAATTCTCGCTTTTGCTGGCAGTTCACACTGGTCAGTTAACTGAGTTGCACTATTGATTCACTAGTGATACATTGATTCACTATTGATTCATATATAAGATACGATAGCGGGAGTGCTCGTAAATGTCCATAGTTCCTGTTCGATCCAGTGATACTACTGCCGCTGAGGTGTCGTGGTTCGCACCACTGTGCTCTGATGATTATCGATACCTTGGATTGCCTGAAGGTGATCTGCGTTCTTCCTGGGAAAACACGTCCGAAATTATTACTACGGCTGATAGGCTCGGTTATAGAAATATTTTGTGCCCCTCCTCATATCAAGTTGGTCAAGACACACTAACGTTTGTCGCAGGCAATGCACCACTAACCAAAACCATCAACATGCTGGCGGCAGTGCGTTGTGGCGAAATGCAACCCATCATGTTGGCCAGAACCGTCGCCACACTCGATCACATGCTGAAAGGTCGTTTAACCATCAATATCATTTCGTCTGATTTTCCAGGGCAAAAAGAGGACAGCGATTATCGTTACCAACGCTCCCGGGAAGTGGTTGAAATTCTAAAACAAGCCTGGACGCAAGATGAAATCAACTTTAAAGGTGAGGTATATCAGTTTGAAGGTTTAACTACCGATCCGGTACGTCCCTATCAACAAAATGGTGGCCCATTGTTGTATTTCGGCGGTTACTCGCCAGCAGCACTCGATCTTTGTGGTGAACATTGCGATGTTTATTTGATGTGGCCGGAAGCCAAAGATCAATTAGCGGAACGCATGAAAGCAGTTAATGAACGTGCTGAAGCACATGGACGGGTCATTGATTATGGTTTACGGGTGCACATGATTGTGCGTGATACCGAGGCTGAAGCGAAAGAGTATGCGCGGGAGCTGGTGTCAAAACTTGATGATGAGCAAGGTCGATTAATCAGAGAGCGCGCGTTGGATGCTACTTCGTTGGGGGTATCACATCAGGCTAAAAACCGCGACCTGGCAGATTTGGAAGGCTACATTGAGCCGCATTTGTGGACTGGAGTTGGTCGCGCTCGATCAGGCTGCGGCGCTGCATTGGTTGGATCGACAGATCAGGTGTTGTCTGAAATTGAAGCGTACAAAAAAATGGGTATTCGGGCATTTATTTTTTCCGGATATCCTCATTTAGAAGAATGTCATTCCTTTGGTAAACGAGTGTTGCCACAACTGGAAACATGTTCACTGCCTGAGTTGCAGGGACGTGTGCCCGCGTCGGCGCCGGCAACCCCATTAGGTGTTGGAGAGCGCCGCTAATGCAACGAATAAAATTTAACAACACGTTAGAACTGAGCCGAATCATTTACGGTATGTGGCGAGTTGGCGACGACTCCGATACGTCAAGTAAGCATGTACAAGCAAAAATAGAATCTTGTTTGGAACAAGGCATTACCAGTATCGATCAAGCAGATATCTATGGTGAATACACAGCCGAAGCCATTTTTGGCAAAGCTTTGCTAGATGCTCCGCACTTGCGCGACAAGCTTGAAATAGTCACTAAATGCGGCATTGTAGCGCCGTGCGGCAGGTATGCAGATGCAAGCGTTAAGCACTACAACACATCGGCGCAACATATTAATAGTTCAGTTGAAATTTCTCTTAGAGAAATGCACACCGACCGCGTCGATTTATTACTGATACATCGGCCCGATCCATTTATGGATCATGCAGAGACGGGTAAGGCGCTGGATGCACTGGTGCAATCTGGCAAAGTCCTTCACGTAGGTGTATCAAACTTCAAGCAACACGATTGGGAGATGCTGCAATCTGCCATGAGCACCAAGCTTGCGACTAATCAAATTGAACTCAGTGTGTTGGCAACGGATGCCTTCATCAATGGCGATGTGGCGTTCTTGCAAAAAAATGCGGTTAAGCCAATGGCATGGTCACCCCTTGGAGGAGGTGCGTTGTTCGATAATGCTAATTCTAATTTGAACGAACTAAAAGCCGTATTGGTCCGCGTTGCGGAATCCCAAAACGTCAGTATGGATTCAGTCGCGGTTGCGTGGTTGCTTGCGCATCCGGCTAACATAGCACCCGTTATGGGTACCAACAATCTTGATCGGATAGCAAAATTATCTGATGCAATGAATGTTGAAATCGACAGACAAACATGGTTTGAAATCTACACAGCGTCTCAGGGCCAGGAGGTACCGTAATGCGTATGGAAAATGTTGAATCGAATGCCGAATCGTCGGTGCCACTGAATACGCAACATGATGAGCTCGATAGTTCAGAAGAGCAAAACGTCAGTACATTAACTGCTGAAGAAACGCGTGAATACCGAAACGCCCTGGGCAAATTCTCTACTGGGGTTGCGATCGTTACAGTGAACACCAGCGAAGGGCCTATTGGTATTACGATAAATTCGTTTGCATCCGTATCAATGAACCCATCACTAATATTGTGGTCGGTTGCAAAGCATGCCGGGCGTTACGAAGTCTTTAAAAATGCCGCCGCATTTTCAATTCAAGTGTTGGCAGAAAGTCAATATCAGGAAGCCATGCATTTTGCGAAAAACGCAAATGATTTTGATGTCGATCGTTGGCATTTATCCAACGATAAACCGCCTATATCAAAAAGCGCATTGGCAAGTTTTGAATGTGAACTTGAAGTTACCTATGATGGTGGAGATCACACCATAGTAGTTGGTCGTGTAAAGCAGTATTCACAGCGTACCGGTAACCCCCTGATCTTTTCGGCAGGAGAGTTTGGTACTTTTCAAGAAAGTAATATAAGCAAGTAGTTCATGGTCTAGCACAGGATTAACTTTAGATTCTCAAGAGGTCTTATGCTTAAAAATATCGATCCATTACTCAACGCGGATGTGCTGCACGCACTGCGGGCGATGGGACACGGAGATTACTTAGTGATTGCCGATACTAATTTCCCCGCAGACTCTGTTGCCAGACAAACAACGTTGGGAAGGCTTCTGCGGATTGATGCTGTTTCAGCAGCGCGCGCAACTGAGGCCGTATTGTCTGTTATGCCATTAGATACCTTTATCGACGATGCTGCGCAGCGCATGGAGGTTGTTGGGTCCCCATCTGAAAAACCGCCTGTGCAGCTGGAAGTGCAGGCAGCAATAGATGCCGCAGAAGGTAAGTCGTGGCCACTGCATTCAGTTGAACGTTTTGAATTCTACGCAAAGGCCGAACAGGCTTACGCTATTATCGCCACAGGTGAGCGGCGCTTTTATGGTTGCTTCATTCTAACAAAAGGGGTGATACCCCCTGATGCATGATGCTCTATGCGTGAATGTCACTAATTTTTAATTAGTATTTTATAAGCCGCACAGATTTAAATGACCAAACAAGCACACCAGCCACGATTCCCCAAAACGCACCACTGACTCCAAATAAGGTCATGCCGCTCGCGGTAATTAAAAACGTGAGTGCTGGCGCTTCTATTTGAGCGGTGTTTGAAAAAGCATTACTTATTGATGCCACCAATGCGGGTATTAACGCAAGGCCCGCCACTGCAGTGATGAGTCCCGTTGGAGCCTCTGTTGCAAACGTTATTATTAGACCAGATGCGAAGGCGAGGATGACATAGGTGATGCCGCAAGTTATTGCTGCCCAATAGCGTTTAGACGGTTCTTCGCCTGCATCTTCACTGCACATCAAGGCTGCAGTGATTGCAGACATATTTACTGGTATAGATCCAAATGCCGCAATAAGCAAACTGATTGCGCCTGTGCGTTGCAACAGTTCAGGGCGATTCACTTTGTAGCTATTAAGTTCTAATTGCGTAAAGCCTGGAATGTTTTGGCCGGCCATCGTCACTAAATACAACGGGATGCTAATGGACACCAACGCGGACAATGTGAATGTTGGTGCAACAGGCTTCAACAACGGCAGCCATTGGTTTGGAGTTGATAATGTGGTGTCTGGGTTATTAGTGAAGATAAGTATAATCACCATAGTCAAAACCGCGCACGGCATTGCAGCTAGTTTGTGCCAGTACAATCCCAACAGCCACGCCGCTAGTACTGGCAAAACAAACTGAGGGATGCTGCTTAATCCAAGTGCGGGTGCGAAGCATAAGTTTAGTAGCACACCGGCCAAAAGCGCACTGGCAACCGGCTTAGGTATGGCACCAACCAATCGACTTAGCATGGGCACAAACCCCGTAATGATAATAAGCGCGGCTGTACACAGAAAAGCACCACTGGCTTCTGCAAAACCACCGGGTAGGGCTGCACTGGAAGCAAGAAACGCAGCGCCCGGAGTGGACCACGCAACAGCTGCTGGTGTGCGGGTCATTACAGCTAGCCAGACCCCACAAACACCCATGCCTAGAGTGGCAAAAAACAAACCAGTAGCGGCTTGAGCTGTGCTGGCACCGCTGGCGGTTAAACCAGCCAATACAATGGCAAAGGAGGATGCATAGCCAACGAATGCTGCCAGTAGCCCCATGCCTACTGCGCGTAATGAAATGTCCTGAATCATTAGTGCGATGAAGGTTTAAACCACGGGCACAGACATACTACCAAGTCCTTCAACACTTAACTCCATAACGTCACCCTTTACAACGGGCCCAACGCCTGCGGGCGTACCCGATAAAATGACATCGCCCGCGGCTAATTCAAAGTAATCGGATAAGTAGCTGATCATCTCTGGCACCTTCCAAATCATTTGATTTAAATCACCCAGCTGTTTGACTTCACCATTAACTTTAAGCTCGATTAAACCCGAGTTAAGATGTCCGACTTTGTCAGCCGGGTGAACGATGCCAACGGGCGCGGAGCGTTCAAACGCTTTGCCTATTTCCCAAGGCCTGCCAGCTTTTTTCTGCTCGCCTTGTAAATCACGACGTGTCATATCCAGCGACAATGCATAGCCATAAACACACTCAAGCGCTTTGTTCAGGGGAATATTGGTTCCACCAGATTGGAGCATCACCGCCATTTCCATTTCATGATGCACATCAGATGATTTATCCGGGTACGGGAACTCGCCAAGCGTGCATAAATTGTTAGGGTTTTTTTGAAAGAAAAAGGGTGCCTCTCGGTCGGGATCGTGGCCCATCTCAACAGCGTGTGCTGCATAGTTTCGGCCAATGCAGTAGACGCGTCGCACCGGGAAGGTTGCGTCGGTACCGACAACTGGTAATTTAACGGTTTGTGGTGCTTCGATGACGTACTGGGTCATTTTATGTCTCGGTATTGTTGTTAACAGGATGCGCGATTTATTACGCTGCTGAACGTTAAGCTTTCTTTGCAACAATATATCGACGTTTAGGCGATTTCTCGTTTGTGTATGCATGCTCGGTTTCAAATCCGGCGGCATGAATATGTTCTTCAAGTTGCTCGATTGATAGAAAGAACACCGGTGGTGCAAGGTTAAACAATTGTGCCGCTACTAACGGATATTTTAATAGTGAAAACACGACGCTTTCTTTTAGGCAGGGAGTTTTTGATATAAACAACCCACCTGGTTTCAAAATGCGATGTGCTTGAGCAAGAGTGACGTCTAGATTACTCACAAGATGTAACAGGTTTAACGCAAGTACTACATCAAATTGTTCATTATCAAATTGTGATTCTGTCGCAACACCCACGCTAAAATCGATATTGCTTATGCCTTGTGCTGCCTTCTTTTCATTGGCAATAGCAATCATTTCAGATGAAATATCGGTTGCGGTTATATGATTAACTGCTGGCGCAAGTTCAAGTGCTGTGCTGCCTGTACCACAACCCATTTCAAGTACTTTTTGATTTTTATCCAGGTATTGTTTGGTAATGGCAATACCGTTTTCGTATTCGGCTAAATCTGCAATTTTTGATTTCGCATATTTTCTAGCACTTTTATCCCAGAATTTGGCTGATTTATCGAGTTTTCGTTGAGACATTGGGCGTACCTGATATTCTATGCGTGTTGAAGTATAACCCTAAACAACTAGTCGCAAGACGATGGAATAAGGTCCACAATGGAAATAACAGAATCCGTAAAACTCTATGGTACCGATGAGCCGGTTGCACCGATGCAAACTCTCACGGCCGGTATCTTAAGCGTCAAGTTCGACAGAGGCGCGTTGCGTTATATCAGTATTGATGCCATCGAAGCCATTCGCAACATAGATTTTGTTGTTCGCGATCGCGACTGGGGTACCTATGCAACTGATATAAGTAATCTGAATATAACTGAACACAGTGATGGTTTTTATATTACTTATGATGCTCATTGTGGCGACGACTCACAGCAGCTTAGCTATAAAGTGCGAATTACCGGTAAATCGAACGGCACCCTCGAATTTGTTGCGCAATGCTGTGCTGACACCGACTTCATAACCAACAGAGCCGGATTTGTCGTATTGCATCCCATCAATGGTGTGGCAGGGAAACCTGCAAAAATAGAAAAAGTCGATGGCGAGATTGTTGCGTCGTCGTTCCCGGATAAAATCGATCCAATACAGGCCCACAAGGACCTGCGTGCCATCACCCATCAATTGCGCTCCGGAAAGTCAGTCCGTTGCGAGATGAATGGGGACACGTTTGAAATGGAAGATCAGCGTCAGTGGAATGATGCATCGTTCAAAACCTACGTGCGACCATTATCAGAACCGTGGCCGTACACTTTGCCCTGCGCACAGGTTTTCGAACAATCGGTGACACTGACAGTACCGGAAGATAAACAAGTTAAGGAAATTCGCACCAACACAGAATCGAAATCGACTGTGATTACCATTGGAGCATTGCAAAGTACCCATGTCATACCTCAGATAGGCGTGGGGTTAGAACCGCAACACCAACAAAGCGCTTTGGCATTGTCCAGCCATCATGTGAAGCAGCTAAACCTTGACCACATAGTGAACTGGCATTGCATTGGACAACACGATCATATGCATCTGGCCCGCGCTAATGAAGTAGCTACTAAAGCTGAGGCTAATCTTGAGTTACAGGTGGTGATTCCAGATAAGAACTACAAGGCTGAAATCGAATCACTAACATTACAGTGTGAACAAAGCGATGTGAATCCGTCTGCTGTAACGGTTTCACCTAGCATGTATCTAAATTCGTTAATGCCTACCAATCCCTGGCCCGAAGTTACCAACCTAAGTGATATATACGAAGAGGTACGTCAGCATTTTCCCGATGCCAAAGTCGGTGGAGGTATGTTGGCATTCTTTCCGGAATTGAACCGACACAGGCCGCCTGTTGAACACCTTGATTTTGTTACTCATGCGAGTAACACGACTACGCACGCAAGTGACGATATCACCGTGACTGAGAATCTGGAAACGCTGCCGCATATCATAGACAGTTGCCGTGCGTTTATACAAGATAAACCTTACCACTTAGGCCCGAGTTCAATCGCAATGCGATTCAACCCTTATGGAGCGAACACAGTCGATAATCCGGATAATAATCGTTTAGCAATGACGCGCCTGGATCCACGACAACGTGGGTTACTCAACGCCGCTTGGACGCTAGGCTATATCGCTCATGCGGCACGGGGGCAGATTGACGCGGTAACATTGCACGCGTTAACAGGTGAGTTTGGTGTTGTTTATAGTCATCAATCCTGGTCGCAACCAGGCTTTGATGATACCGACAGAATCGTGTTTCCGGCTTATCACGTGATGGCGGGTATCGCGAATGCCTCAGGCCTGACCCAGTACCAAACGAAATCATCTAATAGTCGTGAAGTCGAAGTCTTGGCGTATGAAAGTGCTGGCAAGCAGCATATATGGATTGCAAACTTAACCTGTAATAGTCAACGGATTGAGATTCAAGGTGCGATTCAGCATAAAATGCACATTGCAGCGATGTCGGTTCAAACCTGGGGTAGTTGTACCCAGGATATCAATGGCTTTGCGAAAACAAGTCAGCTCAGA
>CAYMHU010000070.1:0-13629 GCA_964390335.1 uncultured Granulosicoccaceae bacterium
ACTTAACACCGTTTAATTACGAGCGCATAGTTAAGAATCAAGCTTATAAAGAAACAGCGATTATTTAGTCTGTGCCTGAAAGCTGAATTGACGCATAATTTTGACTGTAATCAACTCAAACTACTAAGCAGCAGTCGGACGAAACTGGATAGTAGGTTGTCTCATCAGCATGGTTGTTAAAAAAAACCGTGTGCGCGATTGAAGGTATACAGCTTCAAAATTTTCTCGTTACCTCGGCAAGATTGACATCCTAAGTTGGCTCTTGTAAAATTTGGGATTATAAACCCAAATAATATAAGGATGATCTTATGGGGAAGCTTAAGCAAAAAACCTTTTTTAGCGAAGTTTCCTCGCTATCAATAGTCGCCGTCGTTCTGCTATCGGCATGTTCAAGCCCCGCCGATAATTCCGCTGATACCCCGAATCCTATTGCAAATGTGAGTCGGGTGTTTGCAGACAGCGATGTGGTCAATGAACGCTACGGAACTGCAACCACTCGAAATCTTGTCCCACAAATAGATGAGGGCACTCAAAGCTCAATCGTGAATTCAATAAATGAATTCTCGTTTACGATGCATCGTGCAGTTAGCGCGAACAAGCCAAATGAAGGCTCTATACTGAGTGGTTTCAGTGCGGCGCTAGCACTGTCTCTGTCTAGTGCCGCAACTGGTGGCGATACATACACCGCATTAACAGCGTTATTGGGTTTAGATGTGTTACCTGAGGATGATGCGCACGACGCTATTAACGCACTTTCTTTAGCCCTTCGAAGCCGGTCTAATGATGATTTGGTTTTGCATGTTGCAAACCGAGCTTTTGTAAAGCCAGCGCTGGATTTGCAAACTCAGTTTCTTGATCGAGCAACCGCTGACTATGGTGCTCCAGTGACTGAAGCAGATTTCAGAAATGCACCTAAAGAAGTGGCTGATCAAGTCAACAACTGGGTCAGTGAACAAACCGATGGATTTGTGCCAACAATTATTGATGAGTTTGAACCAGAAACTGTTTTCGTACTTCTAAATGCTATTTTTCTGGACGCAAGGTGGCAGCGGACGTATAAAACTACCGGTGAAAAGCCATTCAACAACATTGAAAAAACGATAAGCGTTGTAACGAACTTTGGTGGTACCTCTAGGATCGCTCAGCAGGTGACTGCTGATCTAACAGCATTTGAACTTCCATATGGCGGTGGCGAATTAGCGTTATTGATATTGATGCCCAATTCAATAGAGGAATTTGAGGCTTCGCTTTCCGTAGCACGTTTTAAAGAAATAATAAACTCGCTAGAGTTTACCTACACAAAATTCGATGTACCAAACTGGCAGCAAAGTAGTCAAATTGACCTTGTAGAGATATTGTCGCCACTAGGGCTGCCAACAAATCCCTGGAACTTTGAACGATTGGTCGATGATGGTGTTTTGCTTGATGTGTTTGCTCGTCAGCAAGCGAAAATCGAAGTCGACGAGAACGGTACCCGAGCCGCTGCGGTTACTTCTATAGAAGTAGGTGTCACTTCAATTCCTCCGGAACCGGAAATCATTGTTATTGATCGTCCATTTATATATTTGCTTCGTGATAGAACTTCTGGGGTTGTGTTGTTCAGTGGTCGGGTCGTTACCCTGTAAGTTTGTTTGAAATTTGAGATACTATCACTTGGCAACTTGCGCTGACTAGAAATCAGTCAATAACAATTTGCTGCTTGTATGCTTAATGGCTGCCCAATTTCGACAGATTGGTTTGCTGATAAGACCACCATATTTGTGAATAAGTTTTCAACTAAAATTTAAATCTTAGTATCTATTAGTTATGTCAATTAGACCTATCAAATCATTATCCGGAACCACACCTACATTAGAGGGAGCTGGTGTGCATCTTCACAGGGTGTTTGGTTTTGGCGACACGGATCAAAGCGATCCTTTCTTGCTGATGGATGATTTTCGTAACGATAACCCTGATCAGTACCAGAAAGGTTTTCCTTGGCACCCACACAGAGGTATTGAAACAATTACCTATGTACTGGCAGGCTCGGTTGATCATGCAGATAGCCTTGGCAATTCGGGTTCATTGGGAGCCGGTAGCGTTCAGTGGATGACGGCGGGAAGCGGCATTATGCATCAGGAAATGCCACATGGTGATTCGCAAGGACGGATGCACGGATTTCAACTCTGGGCTAATTTACCCGGTTCGCTAAAAATGAGTACTCCGCGCTACCAAGATATCAACGGCAGTGATATTCCAGAAATTAAGGAAGATGATGGTACTGTTGTACGGATCGTCGTGGGTGAATTCTGGGGCAAACGCGGTCCGGTCGATGGCATTGCAGCCGACCCACAATACCTTGATATTTCGGTTCCACCAAATACACGCAAAGTGTTTCCAGTCGACACCTACCGTTCAGCATTCGCTTATATATTTGAAGGTAGTGCGTCGTTTCGTGATGCGTCCGATCCAACCGGTGTGTTAATAGAAAAAGAAGTTGCTGGCGAAGAAATCCATTTACGCGATCACAGTGGTAACAGAACCTTAGTCATGTTTGATAACGGTAACGAAGTGGTTGTTAATAGCGGAGAACGGGGTGTGCGATTTTTATTGGTTTCGGGTAAACCACTGAGGGAACCCGTGGCTTGGCATGGCCCAATCGTTATGAACACGAAAGACGAAATCAAGCAAGCGTTGCAGGATCTACAAACTGGCAATTTTATTCGGCAACGACCGTCTGGGTTTTAATTCTAAGGCTACCATCGCGGCGGTTGTAAGCCGGATTGAAACCAGCTAACAAAACTATGAATCGAATAGATCGGTAAGCCGGTAGCTTGCTGTATATCTGCAGCATAGGGCACCATGTTTGTGCATTCCAATACAATTGCGCCAAGGTTTGGGTTAGCTTGTTGCATAGCCAGCGCTGCGTTTACGTTATCTTCTCTGGCAAGGTCAATATCCATTTCAGTTTCGTTTTCGAGTATAGCGCGGGTAAATTCCCGACCGCCTTCTGTTGTACCAATTGGGGTGTCTTCTGGTACGTGTGCTTTGCTCAGATGCTCTTCGCTAAGGCTGCTTGCACTGATTGTTAGTATGCCTGCGCATTTATCGCGTGGCAGCACTCTATTAACCATTTCAACTTGCAACAATGAAGATGTTGCTACCGGCACCGGCACCGCTGCTTGTAGTTCATCCTGGAACAAAGCGAGGAACCCGCAGTTAGTTGTTATGCCATCTACACCATCGGCTACAAGTTCTTCAGCGGCTTGGATAAAGTGCGGTAGCATCCCTACAGCGCCTTTGGTCACGACTTTTTCTGGTGATGCGCCACGCACTATTTTATAGTGAACCGGAAATGGCCAACTCAGTGCGTTGCCCATGTCACCTTTGATACGCGGGAATTGCGCTTCCAGCATGAGTATGCCCACCGACGCTCCATAGATTGCCTTGCCACCTTTTGTTCTCATAACTTAACCACGATGTTTAGTTTGCGTATTAGGTTAAAAGTCTATTTTGATCCATAATGGCCAAGCATGCACGTTCTGTTTTTAAAAGCCAAGCGGGTCATTCGAACATGTCAGAGACTTCAAGCAATCAAATTACCGGTGCACAAGCGCTAGTCCGACTACTGCAAGCTCATGGTGTTGAGCACATGTTTGGGCTGTGTGGTGATACCACACTGCCGTTTTATGATGCTATGGCACAGCTTGATCACGGCATCAACCATATACTGACTCGCGATGAGCGCCACGCGGCATATATGGCTGATGGCTATGCGCGTGTGACGGGTAAGCCAGGTGTTTGTGAAGGCCCTTCCGGTGGAGGTGCTACCTACATCTTGCCTGGGGTAGTAGAGGCAAACGAAAGCTCGATCCCTGTTTTAGCTATAACAACCGATGTAGCAACCACGTCAAGAGGACGCTATCCGCTGACAGAGCTAGATCAAGTGGCTTTGTATAAACCGATTACCAAATTCAATGCATCGCTCGATGATGCAACACGATTGCCAGCGATGGTAAGAGCCGCTTTTCGTGAGATGACAACCGGCAGGCCAGGCGCTGCTCATCTTGCGTTGCCGTTCAATACACAAAAAAATCTGCTCGATCCAGCTGAGGTTTGGGCTGATAAGCGTCATACAACCTTTCCCAGTTCGCCAATAGCTGCAGATCCCGACGCGATTGCCGCTGCAGCTGAGGCCTTAATGAAAGCCAAACGCGCTGTCGCCATTGTTGGAGGTGGTCCGGTCATTGCCGGTGCGCAGGCCGCTTTACTGCGTTTGGCAACGCTCACCAATATGCCAATAGCAACAACTGTATCCGGGCAAGGTGCCATTGCAGAAACCGATGCTCTTGCGCTTGGTGTTGTTGGTTCTAACGGTTCATCCCTAGCCACGCGACAGGTTGTCGATGAAGCAGATTTAGTGCTGTTTGTGGGTTGCCGCGCAGGGTCAGTTACAACCGAACGCTGGCGATCACCTAAATTAGGCACCACTATCCTACATATCGATTCAGATCCCAGTGTCATCGGTGCGAACTATCAAACAGAAGTGGCTATAGTTGCTGATGCGAAGCTTGCATTGGAAGCTTTGGTCGACAAGTTTGAGACAAGTCAACTTCAGGCAGATTTTGATGGTGCTAAACGTACTGCTGACGCGTGGCAAACAAAGCTCGATCAGTTTAGTGCATTGGCATCATCCAATAACACTCCAATTAAACCAGAGCGTGTGATTAGCGACTTACAAAGCGTATTAGATGATGATGCAATTATCGTTGCCGATCCCGGTACGCCATGTCCGTACTTTTCGGCCTACTATCGTTGGCCAAAAGCCGGCAGGCATTTCATTACCAATCGGGCTCATGGAGCATTAGGTTATGCATTGGCAGCATCTATGGGGGCGGCGATTGGTCGGCCTGATGTAAAAACGGTGGCCGTTATGGGGGATGGTTCGTTTGGATTCTGTTGCGGTGAATTCGAAACGATTGTTCGACATAAGCTGCCAATAACCAGTATTGTTTTCTCTAATTCCACCTTTGGTTGGATAAAGGCCGGGCAAGATTCAGGTTTCGGTAAACGTTTTTATAATGTCGATTTTGATCGCACGGATCATGCTGCGGTTGCTGCGGCGTTTGGTGTTAAAACATGGCGTGTTGACGATCCAAGCAAACTTAAATCGGTACTAAAAGCGGCCATAGAGCATGATGGCCCAACACTGGTTGATGTTATTTCACAACCGTTGCATGAGGCCGCAGCACCAGTCAGTGAGTGGGTGGCATGATGCAATCACTTGTGTCGTTAGATGAAAAAATAGTTGCGATGGACGTTTGGCATGCGGCATTGCCAGTTAACTCGCGTCGCGATCATGGCATTGGCACGGTTGCGAGTACTATCGAAATTGTTGTTGTCCGGTTAGTGGGTGAAAGTGGTGAAGTCGGTTTCGGAGAAGCGTCCCCGTGGTCAGTATTTACCGGCACACCCGAAGCAAGTTTTGCGGCGCTGGACAGATACTTTCGCCCGCTGGTAGTGGGTAGCGCGTTAAAAGACTTCGAATCCACTATGCGACTTGCGCAGAAGATTGTCGTGCATTGCACCGAGGCAAAAGCGGCGCTTGAAGCGGCTTGGCTTGACCTTGCGGGCAAACGTCTGGGTAAACCAGTCTGGTCATTCTTAGGTGATCAACATCGTAATAGAATTCCGCTGTCATGCTCGCTTGCTAATCCTGATTTTGATCAAGATAAAGCACTGGCAACGCGATTGGTCGATGATGGTGTGCGATTCGTCAAAATTAAAACCGGGTTCAAGAATCATGGATTTGACATGATGCGGTTGGAAACCTTAAAAAATGATTACCCGAGCCTAACCGTTAGAGTGGACTACAACCAGGGTTTAGCGGTTGATGATGCGATCAAGCAAGTACCAGAGCTAGATCAGCTGGAGCCTGACTTCATCGAGCAACCTGTGGCATCACACGAATATGATGCCATGACAAAGCTACGTGCATTAACGCAGCGGCCATTGTTCGCAGACGAGAGTGTTTTTGGTCCAGAAGATATGCAGCGCGCTATTAGCGAGAAAATAGCCGATGGGGTATCGATAAAAATCATGAAAAGCGGCGGTATGGTACGCGCCAAGAAAGTGTCTGAGATGGCGGCAGACGCACAATGGTTGGCCTATGGCGGTGATATGTTTGAGACTGGTCTAGCGCATCTGGCAGGTGTTCACATGATTGCGGCGAGTCCTGCCATAACGTTGGGGTGCGAGTTTTATCAAGCTAAGTACTACCTCTGCAAGGATTTATTAAGTCATAACTTCTTGATCGATAACGGCGATGTGGTCGTGCCAGATGCTCCGGGTTTAGGCTGTGACATCAATATGGAGTATCTATCCAGCGTCGCGTTAGCACATTCAGTTGGACAAGACTGATAATCTGTGGGAAGCTCGGGGAGGAGGTATGGGCTTGAACAGGGCTCTGTATAACGAGTAAAAACCACAGGAGACAATACGATGAAAAAATTGGCTATTCTTGCTGCAGGTATGGTTGCAGGCATGACAACCGCCGGAACAGCGTTGGCTGAGAAATGGGATATGCCGATGGCGTATTCCGCAACGAACTTTCATTCCGCTGTAGGCGCTGAATTCGCTAAATGTGTAACCACTGGCACCGCCGGCTCAATAGAAATCGTTACCCACCCATCTGGTTCGTTATTTAAGGGTGCTGAGATCAAACGCGCAATCCAGACAGGGCAAGCGCCAATCGGTGAACGGCTGTTATCTGGTCACCAAAACGAAAACGCGTTGTTTGGTTTTGATTCCGTACCCTTTTTAGCAACCTCATTTGACGATTCCGCTAAGCTTTGGGAAGCAGCAAAGCCTGCAATAACAGAGTTACTGGATAGCCAGAATTTAGTGCTGCTGTATGCAGTGCCTTGGCCGCCACAGGGTTTGTACTTCAAAAAGGAAGTTAATTCTGTAGCCGATATGAAAGGCGTTAAGTTCCGCTCTTACAACACAGCCACTGCTCGCTTGGCTGAACTCACCGGCATGCTACCAGTACAAATAGAAGCAGCGGAAATTTCGCAAGCATTCGCGACTGGCGTAGCCGAATCTATGGTGTCTTCTGGCTCCACCGGGTACGATCGAAAGGTATGGGAAAGCCTGACTCACTTTTATGAAGTTGATGCCTGGCTGCCACGTAACTACGTAATGGTGAACAAGAAAGTGTGGGAAGGTACATCCGATGCCGATAAGAATGTAATTCAAGGTTGTGCATCATTGGCTGAATATGCGGGTAACTACCGCTCTAAGGAGTACACAGGCTTTACATTAAACGGTTTGCGTGCAGGTGGTATGACAGTTGGTCCTGCTAGCGAAGGGTTGGTTAATGAATTGAAAGAGATCGGTGCCACCATGACTGCCGAATGGTTGGAGAACGCTGGCGAAGAGGGCAAGGCGATAGTCGATAAGTTTAAGTCCATGCAGTAAGTCACAACGGGTAAACTTAAGCACTATTAAAAGATAAAAACGGCTTCGGGTTAGTATTTTCCGGGGCCGTTTTTGTTTCTACGGAGTTCCTATGGCATTTTTTTCCATTTTACGTCGAGTATTGGATCGACTGTATTGGGCGGGAGGCGTTTTAGCAGCCCTGTTTCTAATCGCAATACTGACACTGATCATTATTCAGATGGTTGCGCGCTGGACTGGTGAAGTGTTTTCGGGTGCTCCGGATTACGCAGGCTATTGCATGGCAGGTGCATCATTTTTTGCCTTTGCTTATGCGCTAAATCATGGCGCGCACATTCGCGTAAGCATCGTACTTAATGCTATGGGTTCCAAGCGTTGGTGGGGTGAAGTTTGGTGTTTTGCTATTGGTTCGGTTATATCAACATACTTTGCTTACTATGCAATAAAAGCAAACTATTGGTCTCATCTACTTAACGATATCAGTCAGGGGCAAGATGCTACGCCTATCTGGATACCGCAATTAGCTATGTCGGTTGGGTCTGTGTTGCTGGCTATCTGCTTTTGGGATAATTTGTGTCGGCTGATTTTCACCGGTAAACATGCCATGCAAACGAACGTGATTAAAGACGAGCCGGAGACAGTCTAATGGAACAGCTTGCACCGGTATTGATATTTTTATTCGTTCTGTTCTTTTTATTGGGCACAGGCGTATGGGTTGGTCTGGCATTGTTAGGTGTTGCCTACGTGGGCATGGAGCTTTTTACACCGCGTCCACCAGGCGACGCAATGATCACAACCATCTGGACAGCATCGTCATCCTGGACGCTGACAGCGCTGCCGTTATTTATATGGATGGGGGAGATACTGTTTCGTACTCGTCTATCTGAAGACATGTTTAAAGGCCTGTCTCCATGGATGGCTCGATTGCCGGGTGGGCTGGTGCATACCAACATTGTTGGTTGTACTGTATTTGCAGCGGTATCCGGGTCGTCAGCGGCCACGCTCACAACAGTGGGCAAGATGTCTATTCCCGAATTGCGCAAACGCAACTACCCAGAGAATTTGGTTATCGGTACCTTGGCAGGGGCTGCCACACTAGGTTTGATGATTCCACCATCGTTAACGTTGATTGTTTATGGTGTGACGATAAACGAATCCATCACCAAACTGTTTATGGCCGGTATTCTGCCAGGGCTGGTTCTGGCGCTGATGTTCATGTCGTATGTTGCGATCATGTCAAAGTTATCGTCCAAATTTAATCCCAACCCAGAGCCAAAAATGTCGTTCGGTCAAAAGGTTGCTAACTCACGATTTTTAATTCCGGTAATTTGTCTTATCTTGCTGGTTATTGGCTCAATGTATATGGGTTTTGCCACTGCTACAGAAGCTGCAGCATTTGGTGTTATTGGTTCGCTCGTGTTGGCTGCAGTGCAAGGCTCCTTGTCGTGGAATACGTTTGTAGAGAGTCTTATGGGAGCCACGAGAACCTCAGCGATGATTATGTTAATACTGGCGGGTGCTGCATTTCTGTCGCTATCGATGGGGTTTACGGGTTTGCCGCGCGGCTTGGCTGATTTTATAAGCGGTATGGAACTTTCGCGTTTTGAGTTACTGATGGCCTTACTTGTGTTCTATATCATCTTGGGTTGTTTTCTCGATGGAATCTCATCAGTGGTACTAACGATGGCTGTAGTAGAACCCATGATAAGAGATGCCGGAATTGACCTGATCTGGTTTGGCATATTTATCGTGGTCGTTATCGAAATGGCACAGATCACACCGCCTATTGGTTTTAATTTGTTTGTGCTGCAAGGCATGACACATCACGAGATGAACTATATCGCGAAAGCTGCACTACCGATGTTTGCAATAATGGTGCTGATGGTTTTCGTTTTAATCGGCGTGCCTGAACTTGCTACCTGGTTGCCGGATAACATCAGGACTGGGCCGGGATAGGCAATTACTGTCCCGCTCGGTTTACAGTAAATGTAACTATTGCTAGTCGTTTGCCAAAGGCAATTGCGTTCTGGAGATAATCTCCTGCATAGACAGTAGCGAGGTTACGTTGTAGATACTGATGTCCGCCACCAAGGATTGATAAAACTGATCATAATGTGCGGCATCTTTAACCCGTACTTTTAACAGATAATCGATATCGCCAGCGAGTCGGTGTGCTTCAAGGACTTCCGGGCGTTTCCTTACTGCTTTTAAGAATTGTTGTTGCCAGTTTTTTGCGTGTTCCGATGTTCGGATTAACACGAAAAAGCACGCATCCAGACCAACTGCCGCTGGGTCGAGGATGGCAACCTCGCTTTTAATAACGCCACGTTCCTTAAGCTTTTTAATTCGATTCCATACCGGCGTTCTGGATGAATTCACCTTTTTGGTGAGTTCGTCCAGCGAAAGCGTGTTATCGCGCTGCAATAAATCAAGAATTTTCCGGTCTAGCTCGTCCATTACGTTGTCTTTTCTAAAATTGTTGGGCGTATGGGTATGTATTTCTGTTTGAACGACTAGCAAGGAAATAATTCCTTATTTTGCTAATTATACCCAAATAAACAGAACAATAGTTTATATTTAATGCCGTTCTAGAAATATATTCTTCTGTTTATGAGCAACCTATCAAACTCAGCAGGCCAAGTCGTCACCGCGAACGATTTATTAACCGGTGATGTCATCTACGCCATCGCTGGATGCCAATGGTCCAGAAATATCAATGATGCGCAGATATTCAATGATGAAAAGGCCGTAAATTGCACGTTAGATCAAGCTCAGCAGCAAACTTTAGAGATTGTTGAACCGTACTCAGTACCGGTTGAACGCGATGTATACGGAAACGTTGTGCCGCTTCATTATCGAGAACAAATCAGAGTCAATGGACCTAACGTGGACCTCCGAGACGCTTCGTCTGAATCGGGCTACGTGGTAATGGGGTGCTAAGCAATGTATCGATATGATGAATTTGACTACGAATTTGTGCGTGATCGAGTCAATCGGTTTCGCGATCAAATAGACAAACGATTAAAAGGCGTAATAACAGAAGACGAATTTAAACCCTTACGATTGCAAAATGGTTTGTACTTGCAATTGCATGCTTACATGCTGCGTGTGGCGGTGCCATATGGCAGTTTAAACAGTGAACAACTGCAGCAGTTAGCGATGATAGCCGAGCGATGGGACAAAGGCTATGGCCATTTTACGACACGCCAAAACATTCAATACAATTGGCCTTCGCTCGAAAATGTCGCCGATATACTCGATGCCCTAGCAGATGTTGGTATGCATGCGATGCAAACCTCGGGTAATTGTATTCGCAACATCACCGCCGATCATTTTGCCGGTGCGGCGCAAGACGAAATAGAAGACCCTCGACCCACTGCCGAACTGTTGCGTCAATGGTCTACTGATCATCCAGAATTTGCGTACCTGCCACGTAAATTTAAAATTGCTGTAACAGGGTCGCCCAATGATCGTGCCGTTGTAAAGTCGCATGATATTGGTATTGTGTTAGTTAAAGATGCTAGTGGAGAAATTTCTTATCAAGTATTAGTTGGAGGTGGCTTGGGGCGCACGCCCGTGGTTGCTAAGGTACTCAATCCCTCATTGCCAAAAGCTCATCTGTTGCCGTATGTAGAAGCCATATTGCGTGTATATAACTTAGCCGGTCGGCGCGATAACAAATACAAAGCGCGTATCAAGATATTAGTAAAGTCTATGGGGATAGACGCATTTCGTGAAGCAGTTGATGCAGAGTTTGAATCAATTCTTGGTGCACAGGCATCTGCTCATAATCATGAACCGCACATAACTTCAGAGATCGATACACAGCAGGTGTCTCAAGATGTTATTGATCGCATTCAATCCTACTTTACATTACCTGAATTTTTATCGCCAACTGATGACGATAATCTGTTTACAAGCTCATTGTCATCTGATGTAAAGCCGTGCAGCGGCGGGTTCGATCAATGGTGCAAGCAAAATCTGCATCCGCACATAAAAGAGCACTACACCATCGCTACAATATCGCTTAAAGCGACAGGAGAAGCACCCGGTGATGCCAGCGCTGATCAAATGCGTGTGGTGGCGAATCTTGCTAAAACTTATGCGCACAATGAAATTCGAATTAGTCACGAACAAAACCTAGTACTTCCGCACGTACCTAAGCGTTTTTTACGCGCCATTTATAATGAATTAGCCAAGCACGGTTTGGCAACAGCCAACATCGGTCTTATTAGCGATAGCATTGCATGTCCCGGCATGGACTATTGTTCCTTGGCTACGGCTCGTTCAATCCCGGTTGCAAAAGATATAGGGCAGCACTTTGCAAATCCTGAGTATGCAGATTCAATAGGGAAAATTAAAGTGAAGATCTCTGGCTGCATTAATGCCTGTGGACATCATCATGTGGGTCACATCGGCATTCTGGGATTAGAAAAAGGTGGTAAGGAGAATTATCAGTTTACGTTTGGTGGTGACCATACAGAGAACATGACCATTGGTGATCGTGCAGGGCCTGGTATTGATGCAGAAGAGGTGGTGCCGGCATTAGAACGGGTAATTCAGACTTATCTGAACCATAGAGAAAGTGACGAGGAGACGTTTCTTTCCACTTATAGACGAGTCGGTATGCCTGCATTTAAAGAAGCGCTATATCAGACCAATAACGAGATTTGAAGAACTGCAATTATGTACTTAGTAACCACCAGTGGTTTTGTAGAAAGTCCGCCTATCGACGTGGCTAGCTTAGAAGAAAAGTCCGAGATAAAATCTGGCCAATCTCTACTTATTCAACCAGATCAGTTTCTACAAGATGTAACTGAACAACTCCATGCATATGATCGGATAGTGATTGAATTTGGGTCATTCGCCGATGGGCGTGGGTTCAGTTTAGCTAAACGCCTGCGTAATTCAGGGTTTAAAGGAAAAATTCGAGCTCGTGGCAACATGTTTTGCGAGCAGTATAGGTATCTGTTGGACTGTGGGTTTGATGAAATTGAGATAACACCAGAGCAAGCGCTGCGTCAGCCGTTTCAGTATTGGAAAATTAGTGATGCAACTACTTATCGGGATAGGCTAAAAACTACCGGTAAAGTTTAAATTGTATAAGCAAGGTGTTAAGCGTTTATGGTGACTGTAAGTGAAACTCATTGGCGTCAAGTCTGAAAGCTGAATAGCCCCGAGTTCATCGGAGGCAGTTCTCTATCATCACGCAGCTTTATCTTGCTGTAGTTCAGACAGGTTGTAAAGGGTTTCATATTCGGCTGGACTGACATAACCGAGAACGCCCATTAGACGTTCGTGATTATACCAATGCACCCAGTTTAACGTTGCAAGTTCTAATGCGTCCTTGCTCTTCCACGGCCCAAGGTTGTGTACGAGTTCTGTCTTGTATAAGCCATTGATCGTTTCAGCTAGAGCGTTGTCATAAGAATCTCCAACACTGCCAACAGAAGGCTTGATGCCGGCACCGGCTAAACGCTCTGTGTACGCGATAGAGACGTACTGCGATCCTCGGTCACTGTGATGGATAAGTTGATCTACTTCGACCTCACGATCAACCAGAGCTTGTTCAAGTGCATCCAAAACAAAATCTGTGGTTTGTGAGCTTGATAACTTCCAACCCACAATTCGATCTGCAAACGTATCGATCACAAAAGCCACATACGCAAAGCCCTGCCAAGTCGAGACGTACGTGTAGTCTGCCACCCAAAGCTCGTTCGGTTGATTAGCTCGAAAGTCTCGATTGACCAGATCCAATGGGCATTCGTTAGGCGATCCAGGCTGCGTTGTTTTTACACGCCTACCTCGGCGAATGCCTTCAATTTCAAGACACTTCATTAATCTGGCCACTGTACAACGCGCGACATCCACACCGTCTCGAAGCAATGCATGCCAGATCTTTCGATAGCCATAAACCCGATAGTTATCTTCCCAAATATCGAGAATAGTTTGCGACAAAGTTTCATCGGTCTTAGCACGATCAGAACGCTTCTCAGGGTGTTTACTGAGATCAACAGTTCGGTAGTAAGTGGATGGGGCAATTGGCAGTTCTTTGCAAATTGACTCGACCCCATAAAGATCACGATGCTCATCAATGAAATCCACCATCACTTGGGTTTGCGCAGGAGGGCCTGCCCGTCGAGCTCCGCCTGGGCGAAAAAAGCTGACGCCTTTCGTAGAATCTCGTTCGCC
>CAYMHU010000070.1:13729-14929 GCA_964390335.1 uncultured Granulosicoccaceae bacterium
GTCGAGCTCCGCCTGGGCGAAAAAAGCTGACGCCTTTCGTAGAATCTCGTTCGCCGTTTTCAGCTCCTTAACTTCCCTCTCAAGTTCCTTCAGTCGTTCTCGCTCAGCCGTTCCAAGAGAATCTGGATCGGTATTATCGAGCTCTCGTTTTTTGATCCATGAGTGCAAGGTCTGCGGTGAACAACCGAATTTACCGGCGATCGATTCAATGGCAGCCCATT
This sequence comes from uncultured Granulosicoccaceae bacterium, assembly GCA_964390335.1. Taxonomy (GTDB): domain Bacteria; phylum Pseudomonadota; class Gammaproteobacteria; order Granulosicoccales; family Granulosicoccaceae; genus Granulosicoccus. Next base: position 13,951 of record CAYMHU010000070.1, read on the forward strand.
GGGAATTGTGTTTAGATTGCTGCTCCATAACCATGCGAATAGCACGGTCACGGATCTCAGGGGTAAAAGTATTTTTGGGTTGACGTTTCTTGGTCATAGCTCCATTCTCTCAAAGGTTGGAGCCTCCGACAAACCCGGGGCTATTCAGTAACTAATAGAGAGCCTGAAACGTTTTTTGTTTGGCACGCTGCTAGTAGGGAAATGATCTTTGGAAAAAATGCAAGAATTAGTGCCCAGAGTATTCTTACCGACAATACGCTTGGGTCTTTTCGCCAATATAAAAATAGTGACAGGTGGTATACCGGGGCTCCAACGAGTGTTTCACCAGACAAATCTTTGATCCTCTCAGATAAAGGCCTCATCATTGATGCTACGACCTTTGAGGTGCTGGGTTCAACTAAAGACGAATTAGTATCAAGCGTTTGGCCGTCAGCCGGTTTTATAGCTACATTGCATAATCCTGATGAGTCCAATTATGGCTTTAGTACTCTCAATAATTGGGTAACACCCATTGAATTGACAGTTTGGGATTCCAATTACCAGATGCTCAATCAGATAACGTTCGACGCTCACGATGCTCACTTAATCGAATCCACTAATGGTGCCTTGTTGTTCGTCGATGAAGAAGGAAAATCCAAGCCAAGCGTTTTTAGTTTAAATGAAATGTCTTCTGATCTTGATAATGATGGTATAGCAGACTTTGAAGATGAATTTCCGATAAATGCTAGTAATGGCTCGACAGATCAATTGATCTCTTCCAACTCTGAATCAGATCAAGAGCCGACAGTCGCACAAGCAAATAAGGATAGCGTATCTAATCCCAAAACAGGTTCTTGGGGTATTCTTGGAATGCTCTTGATTCTGGTATATGGATTTTTTCGTGCACGGACAGCACAGTCACAATCGAACCCTTGCTAGGAATAAAATCAGCTACACACCAAGATACTGATGTAACTTCTGCTGATTGTTAACTAATTCA
>CAYMHU010000071.1:0-11066 GCA_964390335.1 uncultured Granulosicoccaceae bacterium
ACTAATATGTCGGAGCAGAATATTGGTGCAGATTGTCCGTAAACGAGCAACAACCGGACGCCCTGGCGGTGGGCTGAAGCTGTCGCGGCCTGGTCACTATAAATCGACTACTAAATTCGTTCGGCAATGTATAAAAAGCGATACCTAGCAGACCCTCGCAGCTCATTACTGCAAAATGTAAAACATTTAGCAACCCTATTGAGTTAAGCTACCGCCAGCGATCACCCATTTTGGCCGTGATCCGCTTCAATCTCGCGGGCTCACATAAGTAACTCATGCTTGGATTTATCGTTCGTCGGCTTTTTCAGTCTGTATTTGTCATGCTTGCTGTGAGCCTGATTGCGTTCTCGTTGTTTCGGTTTGTTGGCGATCCAGTGGCTCAAATGGTGGGTCAGGAAACATCGATTCAAGACAGGGAGAACCTGCGCGAACGTCTTGGATTAAACGATCCACTTATCCAGCAGTATGGGCGGTTCGTTGTTAATCTCTCCAAAGGCGAGTTTGGATTTTCATACCGAACCCGCCAGCCCGTCAGTGAAATGATTCTATCCAGAATGCCCGCGACCTTGGAACTGGGGTTTATATCGCTATTAATATCGTTACTAGTCGGGATACCCGCTGGTATCTATACCGCGTTAAAACGCGGGGTGATATCCAATTTTTTATTGGTTATTACGTTAATAGGTATTTCGGTACCTACGTTTGTTATCGGGATATTTTTAATTTATTTGTTTGGGGTTGTGCTGGGTTGGTTGCCCACGTTTGGGCGCGGAGACACGGTTCAACTGGGTTGGTGGCAAACCAACTTTCTCACGGTAGATGGGGTCAGGTCTTTGATTTTGCCTGCCATTACGCTAGGTGTGTATCAACTAACGCTTACCATGAGACTGGTGCGCGCCGAAATGCAGGATGTATTGAAAACAGATTTCATTCGGTTTGCTACTGCGCGAGGCATTAATTATCGCTCTGTGTATCTTAATCATGCGTTCCGAAATACGCTTGTACCGGTTGTTACCATCATTGGTCTGCAATTAGGCGGAGTTATCGCATTTTCCATCGTCACAGAATCTGTTTTCCAATGGCCTGGTATGGGGTTACTGTTTTTAGATTCTATTCGGTATGTGGATATACCGGTGATGTCGGTGTATTTGATTCTAATAGCGTTAATGTTTGTGTTAATAAATCTATTGGTTGATATTTTGTATTTCGTTATCGACCCGCGTGTGCGTTCACGCAACGGGCGGCTAGCAAGATGATCGCGGCTATTAAAAGATACACGCGCGAAAACGAATTTGTGTATTTGTTTTTGCATAATCGTTTGGCGCAACTTGCCGCACTGGTGGCATTGCTGTGTATTGGTGGGGCAGTGCTATCACCGTGGATAGCACCATCGAATCCCTACGATTTAGCCAACATCGATTTATTAGACTCCTTGTTACCACCGGTGTGGAGTGAGGGTGGCGATGCGCGCTATCTAATTGGTACTGATGATCAAGGTCGAGATTTGTTATCAGCTATTTTATACGGCACCCGATTATCGTTGTTGGTTGGCTTATTGTCGATTGGGTTTGCCAGTATTTTGGGTGTTAGTGTTGGATTAATGGCCGGGTATTTTGGTGGTCGATTCGATGCCATATTTATGCGTATCGCGGATATTCAGCTTAGCTTGCCCGCAATCCTAACGGCGCTATTAATCGATGGCATTGCGCGCGGACTATTACCGGCAGAGCAGCACGATAATTTAATGATCGGGGTACTCACTGTTGCTATTGGATTATCACTATGGGTGAATTTTGCAAGAACCGCTCGTGCGTCAACCTTTGTTGAGCGCAACAAAGAGTATGTTCAGGCCAGTGAGATTATGGGTATGCATCCGCTGCGCATTATGCTGGTTCATATCCTGCCCAACATAATGGGGCCCATTTTAGTCATTCTGACGGTTGATCTTGCAGTAGCCGTATTGCTCGAATCCACGCTGTCATTCCTGGGTGTTGGTGTGCCGCCTAATCAGCCCTCATTGGGCACGCTCATACGCATCGGCACTCAGTACATGTTTTCCGGCGAATGGTGGATTGTGATTTTCCCCAGTGCCATGTTGATCACTATGGTTGTGTCGATCAATATTCTGGGCGATTTTTTCCGCGATGCATTCAACCCTAAACTAAGATGAGTAGTCTTCTAGACATAAAAAACCTGACCGTAAAATTTCCTACGCGGTTTGGTGAATTCACCGCATTGGATAACGTGAGCATGGATGTTGTTCCCGGTGAAATCCATGGGTTAGTTGGCGAATCCGGAGCGGGTAAGTCAACGGTTGGTGCGGCCGTTATAGGACTGTTGCAAGGCACAGGTTATGTGGCTGGCGGTGAGATACTGTTTAAAGGGAAGGATCTAACTGCATTGGATGATGATGACTATCATCGCATTCGTGGTAACCAGATCAGCATGATTTTTCAGGATCCGCAAACCAGCTTAAACCCGTTACTCACTGTCAGTGAACAATTGGTTGAAACCATCCGACAACATTCTGATACGTCGTATGAGGATGCGCGGACGCGTGCAGTTTCCCTATTACAAGAAACCGGTATCCACGATGTAGAACAGCGAATAGATCAGTACCCGCATCAATTTTCTGGTGGCATGCGGCAACGTGTGGTTATCGCATTAGCGTTATGTACCGATCCCGACCTTATCATTGCAGACGAACCGACGACAGCGCTTGATGTGTCTGTACAGAAGCAAATACTTGCACTTATCCGTGAGCTCTGTACGCAGCGCAATATCGGGATTATTTTAATTACGCACGATATAGGCGTTATTAGTGAAGTCACTAATAGAGTCACGGTACTGCGCTCTGGTCGGGTAATAGAATCGGGGCTTACTTCAGACGTACTCATGCGGCCCCAAGATGAATACACTAAAGCCCTCATGGCTGCAGTGCCAAGGTTGGATAAAAAGTTAGACCGCTTTAGAAATATTGTTGCCGATGATGAGCTAAGCGCAGAAGACAACAATTGGCATATCAAAGGTGCTAGCGCTGAACACGCAGCGCAGTGGCTCTTGGAATCAACAGAGTCTGCAAACAGTAACAATCAGAATTCAAATTTGGAACACACAATGCCCATGTTGTCGGTGAACAAGCTTAGCGTGGTGTATTACAGTAATAGTCCAAACTTTTTCAGACGTGATGACGGCTTTACTGCATTGTCTGATATCAGCTTCGATGTGCAACCGGGTGAAGTGCTTGGGGTTGTGGGGGAGAGTGGCAGTGGTAAATCGACGCTGGCTAAGGCTATTGTAGGATTAGTAGAACCGTCTGCTGGTTCATTGCTATTTCAGGGTGAACCCTTGCCAGCAGGTCGATCAAGAAGCCGCAACCACCCGGCACGTCGTCAAATCCAAATGGTTTTTCAAGATCCCTACTCATCGTTGAATAATCGAAAAACCGTGGAAGACATCATCGCCGAGCCAGTGCGTTTTTATGGTTTAGCCGAAAAAGCTAACGACGTAAAGAAATTAGTGGCCTCAGTGCTGGAACTTGTTGAGATGCCGCAACGCGCAATGCTTAAATACCCGCATCAGTTTTCAGGTGGGCAGCGTCAACGAATTGCAGTAGCCAGATCCTTGGTTGCTCGGCCAGATTTTCTAATTTGTGATGAGCCCACGTCTGCGTTAGATGTGTCTATACAAGCGCAAATGTTGAATCTACTAAAAGACTTGCAGGAAACGTTTGGGCTGTCGATTATGTTTATTAGCCACAACTTGGCCGTGGTCAGGCAAATGGCCGATCGTGTCATCGTGTTGCAGCACGGCAAGATGGTAGAGTCAGCCGATACGGAAACGTTTTTTAATGCGCCTGTTGACTCGTATAGTCAACAGTTGTTACGCGACACGCCGTCGTTTTCATCGCATCCAACAACAACATAAACGACCTGGTAGGTATATAAAGTTATTAATGGCGGACTTACTCACAACATTAAGCGTGAGTAAGTCCCATTTCAAAAACGGTAATTAGTTAACCGTTACCCATCGAAGAATGAAAAAGTTATCGGTACGTTGAGTTAGCTCGATATTATCTTTCGATGCCCAAATCAGCGGTTGAACATACATCGGGATGTACGCCACTTCTTTTTGCATAATCTCAGTTGTTTCATCAAGCATGGCTTGGCGTTTTCCGGCATCGAGTTCTGTTTGAATCATTGGTAATAGTTCATCAACGCGAGCATTAGAGAATCCACCAAAGTTCCAGCTACCCAATTTCTTTTCCTTGTTAGGCGTTGTAACCAAAAAGCGTAGTGGGTGCTCGGCATCGAATGTACCTGGAGACCAGCCTAGCAGGTACATATCGAATTTATCTTCGCGCAGCTCTGGCCAGTAATTTCGAACAGGCATTGCAGTCAGTTTTGCGTTTAAACCCACTTTCGCGAACATCGACGCCGCTGCTTTACAGATAGCTTCATCGTTAATGTAGCGATCATTCGGGCATTGCAGGCCAAAACTAAAACCGTCAGGGTAACCAGCATCGGCTAATAGCTGTTTCGCCGCATCAGGATCATAAGCCAAGCGATCAGCATTCGCGCTTGAGTAGCCTTTCATTTTGTCTGAGACTAATTGCGAAGCCGGTTGTGCGTTTCCACGCATGATTTTAGAAATTAACGCATCAACGTTGATTGCCTGGTATGCCGCTTGACGTACCCGTACATCAGCAAACGGGTTTTTACCCGATACATCATCAGAGAATTTTAGTGAATCCGCCTCATGCGCAAATCCAAACATCAGTACGCGTGCTTCAACGCCTTCATGAACTGTAAAGCCTGAACGCTCTTTCATTCGAGGAATATCTTGTAATGGAATAGGTGAAATTAAGTCGATTTCACCTGACAGCAGTGCCGCCATGCCCGTAGCGCTTTGACCAATCGGCGTATAGATCGCCTCGGTAATATTACTCTCTAGTTCATCCCACCAGTTAGCGAAAGGTTTAAGTGTTGTTCTGACACCCGGGTCGCGGGATTCTATTGTGAATGCCCCGGTGCCATTTGCGTTACGGGTAGCATGGTTTTCTGCATCCTTCGACGGGCGCGTGGCTTCATTATTGGTAGTCCAGTCACGATCCATAATCATGAAGTTCGCGATGGAATCTGGAAATAACGGATTGGGTGCGTTTGTTAAAAAATCGATGGTGTAATCATCGACAACGGCCACGCTTTTTACGGGTGCGAACCATGAGCGAACATCTGATTCTTCAGATGAGGCGCGTTCATACGAAAATAAAACATCATCTGCTGTTAATGCGGAACCATCATGGAAGGTAACGTCTTTACGGATGCTAAACCGCCAACCGTCTGCGCCTAACTGTTCCCAGCTGGTAGCCAGCGCCGGCTCAATTTGCATTTGCTTGTTACGACGTACAAGGCCCTCATAAACATTGTTCAGGAAGCCCAGTACCGGCGCTGAGTTAGTCGCATGTGGATCCATCGTTTGCGGGTCGGTCGTGCCGGCCCAACGGAATGTCTCTGCTTGTGCAACCGATGCGCATAGCGCAATGATGGGAACGGCAAATACCGTTGTTATTTGACGAGGTAGAAATTGCATGTATTCTCCTTGGTTTTATTAATAGTACGGTCAATATATAGGTTTGAAGCCCCAAATGAATGCAGTGAGGTAACTGGTCCATCATAGACGACTTGAATTAGACGAGCAATCCGTCTTTTGAATATGAAGCTCTGGATTTTGGTGGTTGGTCCGTTATTCTGGCATAGGTTAAAATGTCCGAGAAATATCAGTGCGTTGTTGAAACTATCGAAGGCTATTCGCGAGGAAAGGTAAGAATAGTGCACTGGTATGGACAGTAAGCTCCATTATTGACTGAGCCATAGACACAAGAGTTGGAAAGCTTGACCGATATAAATAAAAACAAATCGCCGATCAGAAAGCTTTCTAAGGAAGAGCAAGCCAAGGGTCGCGCTTGGCCCAGTAAAAAGCACCTATCATCCGAGAACGAAATGGCCTTGCCAAAACCCGGTGAGAAAAATCGCGTGCACTCTGTGTTAACGGCACTGCCGTTCTTAATGTTGGTCATCGGCTTGGTCTTTTATTTTCGAGGCGAAAGTGCTCAAAACAATGGAGCATTGATACTCGATCAACGTGTCGAACTGCTTGGAGAATACAAGGGCCTGTCGAAAGTCTCGGGCATTGGCACAACGAAGCATTTTCTGTGGCTGGTCACTGACAACGGTGATCGAGGTGTACGCATCAAGCCCGAGCAATTGGCGCAGGTGCGAACACTACAGACTGGCGATGCCATTCAGCTGCAAGCCGCACCCACGGTAGAAGGCTCGCAGTCAGTTTGGGTGTATTCCGTGAAACACGATAGCGTGGAGCTGTTGCCTCAATGAATAAACGATCTCGTGAAACTTATTCCGGCAGCTGTCATTGCGCAGCAGTGCAATTTGAGATTGTTAGTGATTTTGAAGAACTGACCACATGCGACTGCTCGATTTGTCGGCTGAAGAATGCTGTTATGGTGAAAGTGCATGAAAGCGATTTCAAGCTACTTGCCGGTGAAGAGCAACTAACGGAATATCAGTTTCATACCAATACCGCACGTCATTTCTTTTGCAAGGTGTGTGGCATCTATACTTTCCACAACAAACGCATGGCGCCTGATAGCTACGGTATTAATATATTTTGTATGCAGGATTTTGATAGCACGGGTATACCGGTTCGAGCAACGGTTGGGGCGGCAATGCCGTGATGCGTTAGTTGATTTTTTTCGTATCAGCAGTACGCTTTTTAAACGTCAGGGTTGCAACAAGCCCGGGATTATTGTCGCTAAGCTTTAATTCAGCTCGATGAATTCGCACAACGGCTTGTACCAAACTTAATCCCAAGCCATTACCCGGTGAATTACGCTCGTTCTCTAATCGTACGAACCGTTCAAACACGCGTTCACGTTCTTCAACCGGTATGCCAGGACCGTTGTCCGACACGGTTATAGAAAACTGCGCATCGCTGCCGCGTAATGAAATATGCACATGCCCGGGTTTGGGTGTGTACTTAATAGCGTTATCGAGTAAGTTCGTTACAGCTTGACCAATCAGGTGGCGGTTACAGTAATAAATGGGATTGTCTTGAATGTCAGCGGTAAAATGCATGCCTTCATCTTCTGCAACCGCTTCGTATAAGTCGGCAAGTTCTGCGATTAAATCACCAATAGGTGAATCACTCCATTGTGCGCCATCAATACCAGCTTCTAACCGCGCAATACTGAGCATGGCATTAAAGGTATGAATGAGACTATCGGCATCCCCAATGGCTTCGTCCATCACCGCGCGATAACTTTCAGGGTCGCGCTCTTCCAGTAGGGTGACTTCAAGTCGGTTACGCAATCGGGTTAGCGGGCTACGTAAATCATGTGCAACGTTGTTTGTGACTTGCTGCATGCTATTCATTAAGTCTTCAATGCGGTTTAGCATTTCATTGAGTTTGGTGGCAATTTCATCAAACTCGTCATCGCGTTTGGTCACGCTGAGTCGCTGCGATAAATCACCACTCATTATTTCGGTAGCGGTGCGGCTAACAGAATCAATGCGCCTTAAAACGCTCATGCCAATCCATACACCACCAATCAACGAGAAAAACAGAGTTAGTAGTGTGGCACCCAATACCAATGCAAACGTGTGGTCCAACAGCGCTTTCTCATCACTGATTTCATGGCCGATAGTGAGTTTTAAACCGTTAGACAATTGTGTTTCTGCAACGCGAACCGGATTGTAGGCGCGTGGACTACCGGGTGGCAGGTCTGCAACATCACCCATGTTTTTGGTGGTGTGCGAGCGCACGGTTTGCATGCGAATAGGATTTAGCTCGTCGTTACTTTCTTCAGTTGAATTGGCGGTTTCGTTATTCGCTAAATAATAAAAACGTCCGTAGGTATCGATTTGATTACGCCGTTGAATTGCTTCAAGCAGTTCGGGTAGCGCACCGGACTTATACAGATTGATTAAGTAATCGGTTTCGAGGCGTAGGCGCGCATCCACTTGCGATTCGATTTGATCGCGCGTAGACCAGTAAATGAACCCCAGTGTGGCGGCAGATAATGCACTGAACAAAGTTGCGTATATGACAGCGATACGAAACGCTGATGTTCGGAACAGTCGACCGCGCGGCGCTTTTGGGATGGCCACGGGCTTATCGATATCGGGTTCAACGACATCAATCTGTTTGCTTTGTAGGTTGGGCAATACGCTGCTCATGTGTCTAGTGTAGCGCTTATGGCGTCAGACACAAAAAAGCCGGATAAAAATCCGGCCTTTTCGCTGATAGATGCAGGGCTTGATTGCAATTGATCAATGCAGACTACAAAGCTGGTTACTATAGCCAGCTACGACACTTCAAGTGTTTTGCCTACTTCCTGCAGTTTGTATCCAGCGCCTCGAACGGTGTGCAACAGCGGCTGATCGAAGTCTTTGTCGATCTTGCTGCGCAGACGGCTGATTTGCACATCGATAACATTAGTCTGTGGATCGAAGTGGTAATCCCACACATTCTCAAGCAACATGCTGCGCGTGACCACTTGCCCTGTGTGTTGCATTAAGTATTCGAGCAACCGGAATTCGCGTGGTTGTAAATTAATGCTGCGACCGGAACGCGTAACCTTGTGCTTGATTAGGTCGAGCGTTAAATCACCCACATGCAACACAGTACCTTGTGCGCCAGCTTGTGCGCGACGCGTTAACGCCTGCAAGCGTGCAGTTAATTCACTGAGTGAATATGGTTTAGTTAAATAATCGTCGCCACCTGCTTTAAGTCCGGTAACGCGTTCATCGACATCATCGAGCGCGCTTAGAATGAGTACAGGCGACATATTACCCATGCGTCGCATTTCTTCGATGATGGAAAGACCATCCCGTTTAGGTAACATTCTGTCAATTATGTGGGCATCGTAGGCATTCGACACGGCCATCTGCAGGCCACGTTCCCCGTCTGCTGCGTGTTCCACGGTATGTCCGCTTTCTGTCAGCCCTTTGACTAAATAAGCTGCTGCTTCTGTGTCGTCTTCGACTAGTAAAATTCGCATAAAGTCCCCACTGTTAAGACGGAGCGAAAAAAGATTTTCATTCCGTACGAGTGACAAAGTTGTAATGCAACGCCATCGTATATGTAGTTGTCACTAGTTCTGATTCAATTTGAACCATTGGAGTTCCAACTAATGTTTACTTTTTTTCAAATCGCGCCGGTAACACACAAAAAACCGGTTAATACTGTTCGGTCTTCGCGTGCGAAACCTTTCTTTGGATTAAGGATATCCCGAAATCACTTAATCTGCGCGTTTTTGCTCTCAATTGTTGCCGTTACGAAATCATACGCAGACAATTTGCCCAATTTTAGTGAGCTGGTCGAGACTGAAGGTGATGCAGTTGTAAAAATTTCAGTTGTGACCCAGGCTGCGCGGTCTGGATCTAGCGGCATCCCAGGTCTCGATCTGGACCAGATACCGGAAAATTACCGACGCTTTTTTGAGAGTCTGCCAGAACAACCAGGCAACAGAGGGCGTCAAGGTGCCGGTTTTGGTAGTGGTTTTATTATCGATGAAACAGGTTATGTGATAACTAACGCACACGTTGTAGATGGTGCAGTCGACATAAGAGTGGGTTTGCAAGACAAACGTGAACTACGCGCAACGTTGGTTGGATCGGATAAAGCCAGCGACATTGCAGTTCTGAAAGTTGATGCGAGTAATTTACCGGTCGTGAAAATTGGTGACTCGGATAACATAAAAGTGGGTGAGTGGGTACTGGCGATTGGGTCGCCATTTGGGTTTGAACACACCGCCACGCAAGGTATTGTTTCAGCGTTATCGCGTAGTCTGCCAGACGATACTTATGTTCCGTTTATTCAAACTGATGTAGCGGTAAATCCAGGCAACTCCGGTGGTCCATTGTTTAATACCGATGGCGAAGTGATTGGTGTTAATTCACAGATCTATTCTCGCTCTGGCGGTTACCAAGGTTTATCATTTTCAATTCCTATTAATGTCGCTATGTCTATTGCTGAGCAGTTGCGTGAAACCGGCTATGCCACACGCGGTTGGTTGGGTGTTCGAATTCAACCGGTTGATCTTGCATTAGCAGAATCGTTTGGATTATCAAAGCCTGGCGGTGCATTAATTTCTGAAGTTACTGAGTCGAGTCCTGCTGAAAAAGCCGGTTTAGAAGTGGGCGATATCATCCTGACGTTTAACGGTAAAAATGTGCCGACTTCCAGTGCATTGCCACCTATTGTTGGTGTGGTTAAGCCGGGAACATCAGTCCCAACCGAAATTCAACGCAACGGCGAAATGAAAACCATCATGGTCACCATTGAACCCTTGGCGGCCGATATCCAAAACGCAAAAGCGTTCACCGAGCAAGGTCGCGATTCATCAAGCCTAGGTGCTGTGGTGGCAGCGGTTGATCAAGATCAGCTGAAAGCCCGTGGTCTTGATAACGGTGTGGTAGTAACAGAAGTTGCATCAAGCGGTGCGGCGGTTGAAGCTGGCATCATTCCAGGCGATGTGATTGTGTCTTTTAATCGCAAAAAGGTGGAATCGGTACGTCAACTTGAAGACTTGGTTGCCGAAGCGCCTGCTGGTGAAGCCCTGCCATTGTTGATTCATCGTGAGCAATCGCCGATCTTTTTAGCGATCACGTTGGACAGCGCTAACAACTAGTGGTGTTCTGGCTCGGTTTAAACGTCGTTTAATTGAACGGCGTTTGGATTGAGTTAGCTTTACCATACCGACCTAAAAAACCCGCGTGCTTTAAGAGCATGCGGGTTTTTTTATGCGTGACGCCAGTGTCTTGGCACATGGCACTCGCAACTCCGACCACTGTGACTACCACTATGCTCAAGTAATACGGAATGCTGTTTTAACGCCTTACGCCGAACCGATCGCTGCCAGTCTCAGCGTGGCTGGGCCGGGGCTTCCATAAGTGGGAACGCGGAGAGCTACAGTATAAAAATACTACTTAGCATTGAGCTCGAGTAGCATGGTTAAAGATTCAAGACTTGACCCCTGTCTATAT
>CAYMHU010000072.1:0-10848 GCA_964390335.1 uncultured Granulosicoccaceae bacterium
GGATACACCGCAACTGTTATCGATTTTAATTCCAAACACATTGAGACAATGCAATTGTTCGGTTTAAAAACGTATTATGGCGATGCGACGCGACCCGATCTGTTGCACGCGGCTGGGCTTGAAAGTGCCAAGCTCTTAATAATTGCAATTGATGACAAAGAGCAAATAACAGAACTGACGAGATACGTTGTGCAAACCTATCCCAACGTCCACATAACAGCGCGTGCTATCGATCGACTCCATGTGTACGATTTATACGCCGCTGGCTGTAGGGATATTATTCGTGAAACCTACGATAGTTCTGTTCGCATTGGGCGTTCTGCATTCGAAGCATTGGGTATTGAACGCACTGTTGCCGAAAAAATGAGCGAAGCGTTTGACGTTCAAGATCGCGCGAATATGGTAGAGCTTGCAGAGGTATACGACCCGGATATTCCGATGCGAGAAAATCAAGCGTTTATTGATCGCGTTAAGAAAGTCGCGGATGAAAAAGGTATCGAGCTTAATAAGGAGATGAATGAGCTTCGGGGAATTTAACGCCTTCAAGTCTGCTATAAACCCACGGTATACAAGCCGGCGACATTGTATCGCCCATTCAACTAATTCATGTTCTAAATAGGTCTGGACATTTTTATGTTGCACAGATTTGCCTCGGACCCTTAATGAGCACAAATGGTGCAGCGGGCGAATGTTGCAGCCTTAAAATAGTGCAGGTAGTTAACTAAACTCCGTATTTTTTGAGTCTTTTTTCTTCAACTCCTTGTAAACAATAACAATTTTATTTTGGCATCAGCATTGCGCCATGAAAAGTGTCTGTACTCGATAGTTAATAGGATATTGTAAATACGCAGAACCAATAGAGCGCTAGGGTTCCGGTTGCAAAGCAACGCTGGACCAAGAGCACTCGACCTTTTTAAGTTAAAAGGTTACACGGCGGGATAAAAGCCCGGGAGATCTTCAAAGTTCGATTGCAGTCGAGCTTTAGCAGCTTTGAATACATCGTTTTACGTTTGGTAAAGCGGGTGTCTGACTGACTTGAGGGTACTCAGCGTAATTTTTAAACAAAAGAGGTTTGTTATGAAACGTATTGCAACACTACTACTTTTAACCACATTCACATTTCCCGCTTATGCTGCAGATAGCTTTAAAGTCTGTTGGTCTATTTATGTTGGCTGGATGCCATGGGCGTACGGCGCCGACAAAGGCATTGTAGAAAAATGGGGCGATAAATACGGTATCGATATAGAGGTCGTGCAGATAAATGATTATATTGAATCGATCAATCAATACACTGTTGGCGAATTTGATGCGTGCACCATGACTAATATGGATGCATTAACAATACCCGCAGCCGGTGGTGTTGACAGTACTGCACTCATTGTCGGTGACTTTTCCAATGGGAACGACGGTATCGTTCTCAAAGGAGCTAGCGACCTAGCATCCATAAAAGGGCAGAACGTTAATCTGGTGGAGCTTAGTGTTTCACATTATCTATTGGCAAGAGGTCTCGAATCTGTAGGTATGAGCGAAGCTGACGTGCAAGTGGTAAACACTTCAGATGCCGATATGGTTGCCGCGTACGCAACACCAGATGTAACGTCAGTGGTCACTTGGAACCCACTATTAAGTGAAATCACTGCCATGCCGGATAGCACCAAGGTATATGACTCATCGATGATACCCGGCGAAATTATCGATCTGTTGGTCATTAATACTCAAACACTGGCAGAAAACCCGGACCTTGGCAAAGCACTAGTGGGAGCCTGGTATGAAATTATGGGCCTGATGGCAGACGGTGATGAAGCGACCGAGGTCCGCACATATTTAGCAGAGGCATCCGGTACCGATTTGGAAGGGTACAACGCTCAGCTAGCCAGCACGACCATGTTTTACGATCCAGCGGATGCAATTGAGCTCACGCTTAGTGATTCAGTTAAACAGACCATGCAGTACGTTGCAGAGTTTTCATTTAATCACGGCCTGCTTGGTGAAGGTGCTCCTGATGCTGGATTCATTGGCATTGAAACGCCGGCTGGTGTGTTTGGAGATGCCAGCAATATTAAATTCCGATTTAATCCGGACTATATGCAAATGGCGGTTGACGGCAAGTTATAGCCGTTCGTTTCGGGTTTAAGAGGATAGACTGGTGCGCCGCTTAATCAATATCAAACCACCTGTGTTTGCTAAGTTGATGCTTGGCCTGGCACCGTTCTTACTGCTCTTAATTGTGTATGTGAACGCATCTGGCAGCCGGCTTGCCGAAAATCCCAATGACAAGCTGCTGCCTGCGTTTTCAACCATACAGCAATCAATGACACGTATGGCGTTTGAACCCAGCAAGCGAACGGGTCAGTATTTATTCTGGGTCGATACTGCAAGTAGTTTAAAACGCTTGTTACTTGGCGTTGTTATAGCCGCAGCCATCGGTTTAGCATGGGGTTTGCTAACAGGTGCTATGCCGTTGGTATCAGCCGCTTTATCGCCGTTACTGACAGTGGTTTCAGTAGTGCCAACGCTCGCATTGCTGCCCATTCTGTTTATTGTTTTTGGTTTAGGCGAGCTATCAAAGGTTATGCTAATCATAATCGGTGTCACACCATTTATTGCTCGAGATATTCAGAAACGTGCTCTGGAAATTCCGGCGGAGCAATTAATCAAGGCGCAAACACTCGGAGCCAACACAGCACAGATCATTTTCTCTGTATTGTTGCCACAATTGCTACCTAAGTTAATCGGTTCGGTGCGACTTTCATTAGGAGCAGGTTGGCTGTTTCTGATTGCCGCCGAGGCAATTGCATCAACGGATGGACTAGGTTACCGAATATTTTTAGTACGTCGATATTTGTCGATGGATGTCATATTGCCTTACGTTGCGTGGATAACACTTCTGGCATTTATTATCGACTTCTTGCTTAGACGGCTGCACAAGCGTTTGTACCCTTGGGACTCGCATGAGGGAAATCGCTGATGATAGAAGTGCGCAATGTCTGGAAAAATTATGCAGAAACAATGGTGCTTGAGCGCATCAATATCAACATAAAAAAAGGTGAGTTTGTTGCGTTGGTTGGTACATCTGGATGCGGGAAGAGTACATTTCTAAAAATGCTTTTAGGTGTTGAGTTGCCAAGCAAAGGTGAAATTTTCCTGGATGGAAAACCGATAGCGAAAGAGCCTGGCCCCGACAGAGGAATTGTCTTTCAACAATACTCCGTGTTCCCACATCTAACTGCACTAGAAAATGTCATGGCGGTAAGGGGTTTTCAACAACGCGGTATCAGTGCGCGGCTTTTCGGTAGAGCTCGAGCGCTGGCAAAACAGGAATCTGTTTCCATGCTTGAAAAGGTTGGCTTAATCGGTGCGCTTGAACGTTATCCGCATGAACTATCTGGTGGAATGAAACAGCGATTAGCTATCGCTCAAACACTGATGGCCGAACCCAGAGTGCTGCTGCTTGACGAGCCTTTTGCTGCCTTAGACCCGGGTATTCGTTCGGATATGCACGAGCTGCTGCAAGGACTCTGGCGTGATTTGCAGTTAACCGTTGTCATGGTTACGCATTCACTGCCGGAAGGGTTCCACCTTGGAACGAGAGTAGTTGTATTTGACAAAGTTCGCTACGACCCACACGAACCGGGTGCTTATGGCGCCACAGTTACTTACGATTTGGACAGTGCGGATAAGAAAAAGCAATGAACAAACCAATGAATCAAACTATTACGCTTGACGCTGATAACCGAGCTTACGAAACCGAGTTGCCAGCAGCCTCTCACTGGTCTTTGCGGGTTCGCAAAGGAACTTTGATGCGGCTGACAGATATCGATGGCGGAGCCAATTTGGGTATGTTGATGTACAACCCGGAAAATCTGCTGGAACGCTACAACGCCCCCGACACATTGAAATGTCAGCACACGTTTAAATTAACTCATGGCCATTGTTTGTATTCTGATATGGGTCGTATTTTTGCGTCGATTGTTGCTGATGATTATGGCTGGCATGAAACCATGAGTGGAAATTGCAATGCGGCACATGTTGAAGAACGATGGGGTGCACGTGATTACCAAAATGACCGTAACGAATGGCATCAAAACGGCCATGATGCCTTTCTTGTTGAGCTGGCAAAGTATGGGCTAAGCAGAGCCGACCTGGCCGCCAACATAAACTGGTTCAGTAAGCTTATTGTCGATACTGATGGCAATATGAAGTTAGATACCAGTAACGAGTCTTGTGCTCATCACGTTATGTTGCGCTTTGAAATGGATACGCTGGTGTTGATGCATACGTGTCCACATCCCATGAATATGGCTGCTAAGTATCCCGCGAAACCAGTAAAAATTGAACTGGGTAAAGCGCCGCCCGTATCTGAGGATGATTTTTGTAAGAATTTGTGTGCGGAAAATCAGCGCGGATTTCAAAATAATTATCTTTATAACTTTATGCAGTTGTAGCCTGAATATGACGAATTTAATCCATAGTAAAAGAGAAGTTAACTCGACGAACCAACGCATAAATATTGACGCTGGTGATTATCACATGGGGCGTCTTGCTAAGGGCGAAACTTTGCGCATTGTCGATCTGGAAGGTAATCAGGCAGTGGATACCTTGTTTTTTTGCGAATCCAATCCTACCGAGCGCTATAGCGCGATGGATACGATGCGTGAGCAAGGCAATATTTATCTAACTACAGGTTCTATTTTGCGCTCCAACGAAAATAATCCGATGCTAGAGATTGTTGCCGACACTTGCGGTCGACACGACACGCTAGGCGGAGCCTGCGCGTGCGAGAGCAATACTGTCCGTTATGATTTGGAAAAGCGCAATATGCATGCATGCAGAGATAGTTGGATGTTGGCAATTGCGCAGAACCCGCAGTATGGAATAAGCAAGCGCGATATTGGTCATAACATCAATTTCTTTATGAATGTACCGGTTACCGAAGAAGGTGGGCTTACGTTTGAAGACGGCATATCAGCACCGTCAAAGTATGTTGAGATGACGGCGCTGCAGGATGTGATCGTTCTTATCTCAAATTGTCCGCAATTGAATAACCCTTGTAATGGTTACAACCCGACTCCAGTAGAGTTATTAGTCTGGAATCAATCGTGAGTACCGAGTCATTGCCAACAAACAAGCGTTCTAATAGTGCTGGCTTCAAAAAAATACTGATTGCTAATCGCGGAGCAATTGCGGTTCGATTGATTCGTACGTTTAAACGTCTTGGCATTGCGTCAGTGACGGTTTTTGCAGAAAGCGATAGAGAAAGCCTGCATGTACGCCTAAGTGATGAAGCCTACAGTCTGGGCGATGGCGACGCTCGCGACACCTACCTTGATGTAGGAAAAATTCTGAGTATCGCAGCTGAATCGGGTGCGGATGCTGTGCATCCAGGTTACGGTTTTTTAAGTGAGAACAGTACCTTTGCCGAACAATGTGAACAGAAAGGCTTAGTGTTTATAGGGCCAGACTCGAAAGACATCACACAATTTGGATTAAAACACCGTGCACGTGAACTCGCGACCAATGCAGGTGTACCGCTGTTACCCGGTAGTAACCTATTAAAGGATGAGCAAGAGGCAACTGCCTTCGCTGATTCTATAGGCTATCCAGTTATGCTAAAAAGCACTGCGGGAGGAGGTGGTATCGGCTTAATGTGCTGTCGTAACGCGGAGGAGTTAAGTGCTAGTTTTGAAGCTGTGCAGCGACAAGGTCTTAACAGCTTTTCAGATTCTGGTGTATTTATCGAAAAGTTTATCGCAAATGCACGGCATATTGAAGTTCAAATGTTTGCCGATGGGGATGGTCGAGCATTGGCAGTTGGCGAACGCGATTGTTCGAGTCAACGCCGTAACCAAAAAGTTATAGAGGAGTGTCCGGCACCTGGTTTAGATGAGCAAACTCGCGCAGCTTTATACAATCATTCACAAGCCTTATTGGCAAGTGTGAATTACCGCAACATAGCTACTGTTGAGTATATTTTGGATGTCGATACTGGACGCTACTATTTTTTAGAAGTTAATACACGGCTGCAAGTTGAGCACGGTGTCACTGAAGAAGTGTACGGTGTTGATCTGGTGCAGTGGATGATTGAAGAAGCTGAGGGTGCTATTGATCTTGAGGCGAAAGCTAGTGAGCTGCGTCCAACGGGACATGCGATTCAAGCCCGAATTTATGCTGAAGACCCTTACAAGCAATTTCAACCTAG
Organism: uncultured Granulosicoccaceae bacterium; assembly: GCA_964390335.1. Lineage (GTDB taxonomy): Bacteria > Pseudomonadota > Gammaproteobacteria > Granulosicoccales > Granulosicoccaceae > Granulosicoccus. Next base: position 6,200 of record CAYMHU010000072.1, read on the forward strand.
CGCGGGGCTATTAAGTGACGTTAGTTTTCCTGATATGGCTGGTGTGCGTGTAGATTATTGGATTGAGTCAGGCATCGTTGTGCCGGATTGCTTTGATCCTATGCTCGCCAAACTGATTGCATATAGTGATGACCGAAACACAGCACTTGCAAAGTTAACCGAAGCGCTAAACCAGACCCATATTTACGGTAGTGTAACCAACGTTGATTACCTAAGAAGTCTAAGTGCAGATACAACGCTCAAGGAAGGGTCAGTCACCACAAATTATTTGAATAATTTCAACCATACGCCATGTCGCATTGATGTGTTGAATGCTGGTACGCAAACTACCGTGCAGGACTTCCCCGGACGAGCAGGCTATTGGCATGTGGGCGTGCCACCTAGTGGCCCGTTTGACAGTTATTCGTTTAGATTGGCGAATCAATTGCTCGGTAACGATGCGAGTGCTGCCGGTATCGAAATTACGCACTTGGGGCCTACACTGGTTTTTTCAAGCAATAATCAAATTGCGATTACCGGTGCTGCAATTGACGTGACTGCTGATGGCAAACCCGTGCCTATGTGGCAAGTTGTTGATGTGGCTGCTGGTCAAACCATTAAGTTTGATCGGATTAAAAATGCTGGTTCTCGGGCATATTTGTGTGTTCGTGGTGGCTTACAGTGTCCGGCCTATTTGGGATCACAGTCGACTTTTACTCTGGGGCAGTTTGGCGGTCATAATGGTCGCGCACTTAACACCGGTGATGTTTTAAAATTGGACCACACTAGTTGCGTTACCGAAAATCGTAGCTTGGATGTAGGCTTAATACCCGATTTATCCCACCAATGGGAACTCCGGGTAGTGTATGGACCACACGGTGCTGATGATTTTTTTACGCAGGCGGATATCGATCAATTCTTCGCTACCGATTGGGAGGTGCATTACAACTCCAGCCGTACAGGCATCAGATTGAATGGGCCGAAGCCCGAATGGGCGCGTGAAGACGGTGGTGATGCCGGGTTGCATCCGTCTAATATTCACGATAATGCCTACGCATTTGGAAGCGTAGATTTTACTGGCGACATGCCAGTCATTCTTGGTCCGGACGGTCCATCTCTAGGTGGTTTTGTGTGTCCCGCGACGGTTATACAAGCGGATTTATGGAAGCTTGGCCAAGTTCGCTCTGGCGATACTATCCGGTTTGTTCCGGTGTCGCTAGAACATGCGGTGAAACTTGAGCACGATCAATTGCAGCAGATTGAACAGATGCAAGCGGGCGATCCACCAGGTGTTAAAAATGATTTGGAGCTCGCCGACCCAGTAGTTAAGCGATTGTCTGCTAGCGATTATGGTGAAGATATCGTTTACCGAGTGGCGGGAGATCATTTCTTACTTATTGAATATGGCGATACTGTTCTGGATATAGCCTTGCGCTTTCGTGCGCATGCGTTGATGCAATGGCTTAACGAAAATGAGCTAAGTGGTATTAAAGAGCTTACGCCTGGTATACGTTCCCTGCAAGTGCATTACGATAGTCAGATTTTGAATTTAGATAAATTACTTTCTCATTTGACTCAAGCGGAGGGTGCGATACATCAACAGTTAAACTCGATCACGGTTCCCTCGCGGGTCGTACACCTTCCCTTGTCATGGGACGACCCTGTGTGTCAGCAAGCCATAGATAAGTACACACAATCTGTTAGGTCTGATGCACCGTGGTGTCCTAGTAATCTTGAATTTATTCGTAGAATTAATGGGCTCGATTCCATTGAGGCGGTTCGTAAAATTGTATTCGACGCATCTTATTTAGTAATGGGGCTCGGTGATGTTTATCTTGGTGCGCCGGTGGCAACACCTGTAAATCCTAGCCATCGACTGGTTACAACAAAATACAACCCGGCCCGAACCTGGACTGCAGAAAACTCAGTAGGAATAGGTGGCTCTTATATGTGTGTCTATGGCATGGAAGGGCCAGGTGGATATCAGTTTGTTGGACGAACATTGCAAATGTGGAATCGTTACCGGCAAACAGAAGCATTCACACAACCGTGGTTGCTACGTTTTTTCGATCAAATCCGCTTTTTCGAGGTGAGCGCATCCGAGTTGGAGGATATTCGACGTGACTTTCCTTTAGGCCGATATCCGCTACGAGTTGAAGAATCTGCTTTCAACTTATCGGAGTATCAAGAATTATTGGAGTCTGTTGAATCTGAAACGAGTCAATTTCGACATCAAAGAGTAAAGGCGTTTAACGAAGAGCTTGCCATGTGGCATCGAAAAGGCTTATTCAACTATGAACACGAAGAGCTTGAAGTGACTGAGGTCGAAGCTGATTGGCCCGACGATGCGATAGTCGTCGATAGTTCTGTAGCCGGCAGTATTTGGGAAATCAGCGTTGAACCCGGCGTTATGGTACAAAGCGGTCAATCTCTGATGGTAATTGAGTCGATGAAAATGGAAATTACTGTAGAAGCTCCGTGTGATGGTGTGGTCACGCAGCTGCTGTCTGCTCAAGGCGCGAGGGTTAATGCCGGTCAGGCGCTGATTGTCATCGAGGAAAAGTCGTGAGCTTAAATGAGTCTATTGATTCTGAAGTAGCAATTGATATGTCGATTGCCGGACTGTCAAAAGCCTATGCCAAAGGTTCGTTAACACCCAATACTTTGATTGCGTATTTGCGTGAGCGTTGTGAGCAGTTCCAGCATCATAATATTTGGATAAAGCTGCTGTCTGACGAAGAGTTACTGCCTTATATCAACTCCTTGTCGAATAAGGAGCCGGCGACTACGCCGCTGTGGGGGGTTCCGTTTGCGATAAAAGATAACATTGATTTGGCAGGCATAGATACTACCGCTGCGTGTGAGGCCTTTCGTAACACACCCGCAGAATCAGCAACTGTTGTTGGAAAGCTGTTGGATGCCGGTGCTATACCTGTTGGTAAAACCAACCTCGATCAGTTTGCCACGGGGCTGAACGGTACTCGTTCGCCTTGGGGGCCATGTGGGAACAGTTTTAACACCGACTATGTCAGCGGTGGTTCCAGTTCAGGTTCTGCTGTAAGTGTAGCACTGGGATTGTGTTCTTTTAGTTTGGGCACGGACACCGCAGGGTCGGGTCGAGTGCCTGCTGGATTTAATAATCTTGTTGGGCTCAAACCTTCGAAGGGATTGCTATCCACAACAGGCGTTGTTCCAGCTTGCAAGAGTCTCGATTGCGTTAGCATATTTACTTATAACACTGATGATGCAAACGTCGTACTAACGGTGGCAGAAGGTGAAGACAAAACCGATGACTTTAGTCGAGCGAACACTTTTAATAATTTTGCGCGTGAGTACGGGTGCAGACTAGGCCATTTACGAGTTGCTGTTTTGAATGCTGATGATTTGCAATTTTTTGGTGATCAGCAGTATGCGGAAGCATACCAAAATACAATTAATTCGCTGGCTAAAAATGGATTTGAATTAACCGAAATTGACTACAAACCATTTGATGAAGTGGCCAAACTATTGTACGAAGGACCTTGGGTTTCAGAGCGTTTTATTGCAACATCCCCTTTAATCAGTGATAACCCTAGTGCCATAAACGACACTGTTCGGACCATTGTTGGACCGGGTGGCGAGAAGTTGGCAACGGATTTGTTCAAGTCAGAATATCGATTGAGCAGACTCAAAAAGGAGTGTTTATCGCAGCTAGAAGGTTTTGATTGCCTACTTACGCCGACTGCTGGTTGCCATTTTACCATTGCACAAATGCATGAAAACCCAATAGTCCACAACAGTGAACTTGGTTATTACACTAACTTTGTTAACTTACTTGACATGGCTGCAGTGGCAGTTCCATGCAGTATGACAGCCAGCGATATGCCGTTCGGTATCACCTTGGTTGCAAACGCATTTAAAGATCGAGCATTACTATCTATTGCCAATCGAATCCAACAGTTATTTCCGTTAACAATGGGAGCCACCGGAATTGAGCAACCGAAGCTAAACACAAACGAGGTGTTTGATTGTCTTAACATTGATATTGTAGTTTGTGGAGCGCATTTACATGGTCAGCCGTTAAACTGGCAGTTGGTAGAGCGTGGAGCAGTATTTAAAGAAAAGACCACAACAACATCAGAATACTGTTTATATCAGCTGCCAGGCGATAATCCGCGAAGACCTGCACTGGTAAAAAGCGATACAGATGGATGCGAAATAGAAGTCGAGATTTGGTCAATGCCCACAGAAGCATTGGGTGGTTTCGTAGCAAAAATTCCGGCACCGTTGGGCATCGGTAAGGTCAATATTGCTGATGGTCGCGAACTATGCGGATTTATTTGCGCTGATGGCGCAGTTGGCAATGATTGTCAGAACATATCTGAATATGGAGGCTGGCGAGCTTATTTGGATTCAAGGTAGCGCGTATAAATAGTTATTGATAGCTTGATAGCTTGATAATTTCAAGCCAGTAAACAGCTACGTGGCAATGAATATATATTCGAAAACCGAGTTTTTATTGTCATCTATTTTGTGTTGTTGATTCCCGAACGAATATCGGTGATCAATCGACACCACCTCAACGTTCGATTTATACTTTTCAAGCATAGTGACCAACTCTTCTTGTGTCGGCTCTGAGTTGGATGAATAAGACAGCACTATCGTGCTGTCCCTATATAATGAGAACAATT
>CAYMHU010000073.1:0-10417 GCA_964390335.1 uncultured Granulosicoccaceae bacterium
ATTTGAAACAAGACGACAGGCAGCATCAGCCATATTTGAATACATAGAAGTGTTCTACAACAGAGTCCGTAAACACTCACAACTTGGTTATACTAGCCCTGCTCAGTTCAGAAAAAATAATCAAACCGCTGCAGTTGCAGCATAACCCCGGTGTCCACTAAAACGGGGGAGGTCCAAGTAGACAGTTTCTTTGCCGACTCTTTTTTTGACTTTCGTATTAATAGGGGCTGATTTGTAGAAGTGTCATTACCAAGCGAATGTGACGGTCTAATTACCAAGCCATTTTGTCGTAGCACGATATCAACTATCTAATTTGACTGCAATCCGTCACTCGTAGATTTCTACATAGCGAACATTGTAGATTGCAAAAATTCAACGTCTAGAAAAGGCGGCTGTCGACCCAGTCCGGTCGTTGCGACTCTGATTCACGAACGGCCGCTATTTGATTGACCAGCTCATGACTAGCTTACCCATGTTGGAACTAGCTCCTTGCTTCAACTTGCAAACGCACCATTTCGATCAACTGTTCGGCACCGTAGTCGAGTAACGGTCGACCATCGACAAAGAACGTCGGCGTTTGGCGTACGCCGACTGTCTCGACATCAAGCGCATCCTGGGCGAGTACGTTGTCGATCGCGCTGCTATCCATTGCTGCGCGTGCTTTATCAACATCAAGACCTGCATCGGCTGCTGCCGCCCAGGCAATATCTAACCTGGCACCTGAATGATCAGCCCACTGAGGTTGTGCAGCGAGCAGTGCCTCCAGTACAGGCTCGAAGAGATTCTGCAGACGAGCGCTTTCGAGAATGCGTACCGCAATGTCCGAGCCGTCATGAAATGTGGCATAGCGCATGACGATGCGTACTTGCTCGGGGTGACGACGACGAATCTCGGCAAGTACCGGGTGCATGGCTCGGCACGCTTCACAGGCGGGGTCAAAGAATTCGACAATAGTAACCGGTGCGTCTTGTGGCCCGATCACCGGTGAATGAAAGCGAATGAGCGCACTGCCTGTAGGAGCATCGTTCTTGAGAACAGGTGATGCCGATCGATCCACCGTGAACCATCCAACAACAAACAGTAGAGCCGCGATTGCGGCGGTGCCAATAACTAATGTACGTCGATTCATGACTGAAGATCCGAGTGGCGGTGACTGAGTTGGAAAATCGCTACCAAAATAATAATCGCCGTAAAACACACGAACGACAGATAAGGAATGGGCAAACCTGCGACGGTGAGCATGGCGCTGTCCGTGCACGATGGTCCATTCTGTTGACAGGGAACGAGCGCTTCCTCGACAACGCCTGAATACAGCAGGCTGTGCCAAAGAGCAATGACAGCTCCGACCAAAGCGAGCGGCAATGCGTAACGTCCGACCTGTTGATCATTCGTCAGACACGCAACGCCGATGATCCAGGCCAACGGAAACATGGCGATGCGTTGATACCAGCACAATACGCATGGCGTTTGTCCAAGTACCTCTCCGATGAACAACGCCCCGAGTGTTGCTGCAAGCGATACAAGCCAAGCGGCATAGAGCCAGTATGACGTCTGGGATGGCGAGTTACCTTTCATAAATACCGGCGTACGGTTGATTTGTAATCCAAATAGGATTTGCCATAGTGCTTTTCCAGCCAGGGTTCTTCGGCAATGGGGGCAGCCAATAGAACAAGGATGCCGCCAATAATCGCTGGTATGGCAGCAATCGATGCACAGAGTAGCGCCCAGCCAATCAGTATTGCGATATCAGCGACATACTGAGGATTGCGTGAGTAACGATAGAGTCCATCGACTTTGAGTTGCCCGACAGCACCACCGGTCTGCGGAACGCCAAAACGAATCACTTCAGACCAGACAGCCAGGTTGCCAAGAACAATTAAAAGCGGCCCCAGACCGTATCGCAACGGAGCTGCAATCGTAGCTTCTCCCCAACCGAGAATTCCTAACGCGATAATCGCACCGAACAGTGTGTATGTGACGCCCCAAACGACAATTGGTGTCATGGGTCCATAAGACTGAGGTGGCCAGATTCTGCTATCCGGCCTCACGATCGACCATCCAATAGCCGCGAGGGTTATTCCCACCAATACTAATGCCAACACGAGTAAGCCTGTAACAAGCATGTCCACTCAGTTAACCTGGTGCTGGTGATCATTCGCATCGCGACGTTCGATCAACGCCTGCTTTATAATCTGTATGGCTGAAGACAAGAAAAGGCTTGCCATGATTGCGGCAACAATCAAATCCGGCCAACCAGTGGCTGTTCCCCAAACACCTAGTGCGGCAAACATGACAGCGACATTGCCAATGGCATCGTTACGTGAGCAGAGCCAGACAGAGCGAACATTAGCGTCTCCATCCTTGTAGCTCATCAGCAATAGAACGCTTGCAACGTTGGCGACAAGCGCGAGAAACCCTACCCCACCCATGATCTCAGCGGTCGGAACTCCACCGTAGAACACCCGATAAACGGTTGATCCGAACACCCATGCGCCTACCGCTAATAGGCTGATCCCTTTAAACAAAGCGGCATTGGTTCGCACCGCAATGGACGAACCAATAACGGCGAGCGAGAGCCCATAGGTGAACGCATCACCAAGGAAGTCCAGTGCGTCGGCCTGCAAAGCTTGAGATTGTGCGAGCCGACCGGCGCTCATCTCAACCACAAACATCAGTGCGTTGATCGCAATGACCAGCCAGAGTCTGCGCTTGTAGTCATCGGAAATACCATCAAATTTGGCGTCATTGCCACAACAACCGGACATGATCGAACCTTTTGTCTAGATTTCGTTGTAGTATAATATCTCTAGTGACTAGAGGTTCAAGAGGTATTTTAAGATGTTTTCGATTGGCGCACTGTCAAAGCAAACGGGCGTTAAGGTGCCCACGATTCGCTACTACGAGCAGATAGGGTTGATCGATCCGGCAGATCGAACTCAAGGCAATCAGCGTCGTTACAACGATGAGGCGCTACAGCGGCTTGGATTCATCAAACACGCGCGTGAACTCGGCTTCTCAATCGAGACCATTACCGCACTGATTGACCTCAACAATCATCCCGACAGAAGCTGTGCAGAAGCAACGAGAATCGCGCATGAGCAGCTCACCGACGTCAGAGAACGCATTGCCAGTTTGGTTAGGCTTGAATCTGAGCTGGTCAGAATATCCGATGGCTGCAAAGGAGCCGGAGTGGTTAGCGATTGTTATGTTCTTGCTTCACTCGCTGATCACAGCCATTGCGAAACCCAGCACTGAATAAAGTAGCCTGGCCGTTCAACAGGTAACTGAGCTTAAATTCTACATAGCAGACGTCAGTGACTCGACAGTTGAATAACTGGCAATGGCCGACAAGGGCCGCACAGCGGACCAATAAACAGTTCTAACATAACGTCCGCTTACTTGTTTCTGGCCGGTATCCCTTATTATAGCAAGGCTGAGAGCGATGCCTTTTTCTGAAGCCGTAGGCCGATGGTTTGCATGTTTTCACGTAGCCATACGTTGCGTACTCCCGTAGCGCTCAATTCGATTTTGTACTGCTTTCTAAGGTGATTCGATACTTGAACTTGGCCGAGATGCGGATTGTCCAATGAGAACTCGACAACGGTGTTAGCGATGCTTTCATCGGTACGGTTCTGGTGGCAGTGATCTGGGTTAATTTGCTTTTTAAGTGCAGTGATGCCGCCTTCTCTGACGAGCCTGCGGTGTCGGTAAATAGTATCGCGTGACACGCCACTGATTTTGGCAGCTTCGCTGACATTGCCTAGCGATTCGGCAAGCTCCAGAACATCTAACTTTTTCTGGATTTCCATATCAACCATAGAGCGTTTTGTTGGCTCCTTGACTTCGGATACCGATAATTCACGACCAGCAAAATACGCTGTGAAGCCTGCTTCCTGATTTGTGCGTATCTCTATTTTTTGCTTGGTAATGGATTCGCGTAACGGGGATTCTATTAGATAGAATCTGTTACCGTAGCTGAACGTGTGGTCATTGCGTATTTTTCGGTATTCCTTAACGACAAAGGTGGCAGCAAGGTCGATGTGTTTGGGCACAGGCGTAAACTCGGTTCTGTTCTCTTGAGGTTGAACAGTGATCTTGGTTTGCCAGAAGGTCGGTATAAACTCATCCTGCAAGTACCGGTTGGCGGTACTCATTTTCTTGATACGCTTTAGCCTAAGCTCAGGGATCAGGCGGTCCTGGAATGTATCAAACGAGCGCTCGATCCGCCCTTTACCTTGAGCGGAGTTGGCGAATATGATTTCAATGCCAAGCTCCGCACAGGCGCGTTTCACTTGAGAGAAGTTGCAGCGCTTGGGGCCGCCAAAAATACCGGCCTTATCCACATACAGGACTTTAAACAGACCTTTGTGTTCGATGTAATCGTGAAGAACCTTCAAGCAGCCCAGTGTGGTCTCAGCATCGAAGAACTCGGCATGAACCTCGCTGGTGGCATCATCGATCAGTGCAATCAAGCAGGACTTCTTATCACCGAACCAACGATGCGTACTGCCATCCATCTGCATGAGTAGCCCCGGTGACTCCATGCGTTCACGTCGCTTTCTGACTTGTGATCGCCGCCGTTTAGCGCGCTTCACGTGATGAATCTCATGAGCCCAGCCACGAAGGGTTTCTCTTTTGACACGGATGCCTTCATTGGCTTCAAGCATCTCACCTAAGTGTGTGAGGTTCAGATCAAAGTACTTCTTTTTGATCAACGATTGAGTTTTACGTTTCGTTTTACGACAGGTTCTGTTATACGCAGACTTTCCTGTGTTCTGGTGAATCACGAACTGAATACCAATATAACGATACCGTTGCAAATAGCGTTCAATCGTTCTACGAGACTTATTAAGCAATTTAGCTGCATTAACAATATCAATCTTACCTTCAGCCACTTTGGCAATGGTGTCGGCTGTGAGCTGGGCTTTTGAATTCATAACAATCATCCTTTAGCAACCCTCTGACCCTTGAAAAAAGAGCACAGAAAACCACTGATCTGAATGACCGTCAAATTCGCTTGGTAATTAGTTGCGACATAATCGCTTGGTAGTTAAGCTACGACAGAATGGCTTGGTGTTAACACACTTAGATGTAGAAATGTTATTACCAAGCGAATGTGGCGGTCTAACTACCAAGCCATTTTGTCGTAGCACAATATCAACTATTGGCAGATGCTACAAATATTTTTCTGGCTGCTGCTGTGTGTTTTCTACATACCGAGGTAGCGACACTCAGTAAATCAGAAGTCTGGAATGCGTACTGTGTGCCCTTTGCTGTCCTTGCCACACTGAGATCTGAAGGTCTGCTATGACTTCGACAATCCATTAACCTGCACAGCAAGAGAGTTTTTTTACATCCATGTCAAACGTCTGTGCTGCGAGTTTTAATCCTTCAACAGTGGTCAAATAAGGGAAAATCATTTCACCTAGCTGCTGGTATGTCATGCCGGTTTTAATCGCGATGGCTGCAGCTTGAATGCTGTCCGCGCCTTCCGGCGCCAATATGTGAGTGCCAAGTAGCTTGCCGGTACTACCGTCAGCGATGAGTTTTATCAGGCCTCGGGTGTCACGAGCTGCCAATGCTCGGGGTACATTGTCAAGAGTCAGTGTAGATGTTCTAGCTTCATAACCTTGCGATATTGCTTCTGCTTCAGTTAACCCAACACTGGCCACTTGAGGGTCGGTAAATACTACAGCTGGCATCACAGTATTGTCATACGTTAGTGAATTAGCATTCAGCGCATTACGCGCTGCGATCTTTGCCCCATACGCTGCCATGTACACAAATTGATCTGTACCAGTTACATCACCAGCAGCATAAACACCTTCTCTAGATGTGCGCATGTGACTATCTACTTCGATGCCGTGATTCTTTTGAATGCGGATGTCTGCAGCAGCCAGATTTAAGCTCTGGCTGTTGGGTGTTCTGCCCGTGGCAACAAGAAGCCTCTCAGCGTCCAGCACTTGTTGAGAATCATCGGTCTCTACCATAAGTTCGAGGCCGGTATTCGTTTTCTTAATCTCACGATATGCGTTGCATGTAGCCACACGAATGCCTTCATCTTGAAAGTATTCGGTCAACGCTAAGCCGATTTCGGGCTCCGCCTCTGGTAGTAGCCCGCGTCGGCTTACGATGGTTACGTCGACACCGGCTCGCGCAAAAATTTGAGCGATTTCCACACCGATGTAACCTGCGCCCATCACTAACAGTGATGAGGGTAACTCCTCCAACTCCAGTGCCGTCGTGCTAGTTAGATAGGGAATCGAGTCAATGCCCGGTATCGCTGGGATATGGGGTTTAGATCCGGTGGCAATGATGATCTTTCCTACATCTAACTGTTCGCCATCGACTGTCAAGTGTCCATTCTTTGTAAACGATGCTTTCCCTTGTTTATAAGCGATCGTGTTGTAGCTAGGCAAGACATCAACGTATTTGGCTTGCCGGAGCTCATCAACCAGTGCTTGCTTTTGAGCAACCACCGCACTCCAGTCAGTCACACTGGCACTCGCCTCGATCCCGTTAAATCGTTTCGACGCAGCGGCATTATGCAGTGATTCACCCGCTCTGATCAGAGCTTTCGATGGCACACAGCCGACGTTGACGCAGGTACCTCCAATAGTGTCGTAGCCAATGAGTGCAACGCGTGCGCCTTCATCTGCAGCGGTTATCGCGGCCGAAAAACCAGCTGATCCGGCACCGATGACGGCAACATCAAACGTTTTCTCATCGGATGAATCGCAACAATCAGACATGGTTGGCCTCTTAATGGTGTTAGCTGTGAGTGGGGTTGGAGTGCTTTTTTCTGCGCCAAAGCGCGTAGACAGTTAGCCCTGCGAATATCGCTAAGGCGGGTAGTAGCACCACATCGAGGTAGCCGACGACAGCAGACAAACCAACTGCTCCAAATAGAACAACCAATATGGGCGTGAAGCAGCACAGCGCTGCTATTACTGTACCGATGATGCCGGTTTTGAGTAGTGCCTTATCGCTCATGAACCGTTTCCTGGTTCGATGACGGTGGACTTATATCCAATGTCGGCTGTTGCACTAAGAATATCTTCGAGCGATGCAATGGCATCGTCATACACTACGATACAGGTTCTTGTTTTTAATTCAGCCTCGGCAGACTGCACACCGTCAACAAACAAAACCGACTGCTCAATCATATATGGACAGCTTGGGCAGTCCATACCCGGCACGGACAAGGTAATCGACTGTTCGTCGGCCAGTGATGCCACACTGATTAGCAACATGGCTGGCAACGACAATAAATGACGAATCTTCATGCTAATAACTCCTCTAAGTTATTCAAAAATGAGCGGCACAATGTAGGGCCAAGCGAATGCGATCAGCACAAGAGCTGTCGCCAGAAACAACATGGCTTTCACCAAACGATTGGGCAACGGTCGAGCGCACATCATGCGATCCTCGCAGGCTTGCTTAGGTCTCCGGTACACCAACCAATATCCATATCCCAGGCAAAGCACCGTCAGTGCAATAAAAATTGGCTGGTACGGTGATAGCGCGGTTAACTGACCAATCCAGGCACCACTGATGCCCAAACTGAACAAAACCAACGGCAAGACACAGCACGTTGATGCGGCTAATGCGCCGACAATGCCGCCGGTGGCAATCCATCGCGCTTTTCTGGATTCCGTGAGGTCATTTGGCAAGGTAGAGTGGGATTGTTCTTTCATACCCGTTATTATCGGACCTGTAGTAACTACAGATTCAAGGGATTTTTTATGACAGATTCGGCAAAACCTTTATTCATAGGCATTGGCGAGATGTCCCGGCAGACGGGAGTCGGCATCGAGACAATCCGCTACTTTGAGAAAATTGGCATGATGCCGCCGCCTGGACGCTCGGAAGGGGGCAATCGTCAATACAACAACGATCATCTTCAGCGATTGTTTTTTATCAATCGATGCCGACAGATCGGATTCAGTCAGAATGAAATCAAAGCCCTGCTGCTGATGGTAGACGCCAAGGACATCACCTGCTCCGAAGTCCACAATATTACTGTGGAGCACATTCGCGATATAAAAAAGAAGATTCGGGATCTACGGAAATTGGAGAAGGTGCTAACTAAAATGGCAAACGAGTGCAGTCGTGGAGATATACCGGATTGCCCCATCATAGAAACTCTGTTTGCAGCACAATCTTAAAAATGAATGCGGCGCTTAAGAGATAGCCTGTCCAAACGCGATCGTTCGTCCGTCAGGCATTAACACTTCAACCTCTTTGCAACCGTACTCCTTCACCGTAGGGCCGCATTTGAGTGCCAGGTGACGGGTTTTGAACTCCGCCGCAAGCGCATCAACATCATTGACCCAGACGTAAACAGCCCATCCTTTGTGCGGCCACGGAATCATCGACTTGCACGCCAACATAACCGTTATATCGTCTCTGCACACCATGGCAAATCTGGGTTCTTTACCAACTGTCGTATCGACAGTGAACCCGAGCTTTTCAGTGAAGAAGGTGATGGTCGATTTCATAGTTCGACTGTTGACATTCAATACGGGGGCGCAGCGTTGTAAATTGCTCTTGACCACATTTGCTCCTGTCTGCAACCAAGACTAAATTCTACATAGCAGACGTTGTTGACACCAATGATGTATGAAAGGATTTGGCTGAGACGCGACTGAAAGTGGAACTTTGAGGCAGCCAATCTGAGTGACCGCATACCTTAGACAACATTATAACAACTCCGGCAATTCAGACCTTTTCTGCATTCGTAGCGCTATAGTTTGCATGTTTTCACGTAGCCAGACCTGTCGAACACCACTAGCGCTGATATCGATGTGGTTGCTCTTTTTAAGATGATTGGAGACTTGAACCTGCCCAAGATGGGGATTTTCCAGCGAGAACTCGATTATCACTTCAGCGGTCTCCTGGTCGGTTCTATTGGCGTGGATGTGATCTTCGCTGATTTGGCGTTTGAGGGCTTGAACTCCACCTTCTTTGATCAATCTGCGGTGACGGTAGATCGTATCGCGTGAAACACCGCTGAGCCGTGCGGCCTCAGATACGTTGCCCAAATGCTCTGCTAATTCCAAAACCTCTAGCTTCTTCTGAATGTCCAGATCGAGCATCGAGGGTTTGGTTGGCTCAATGACTTCAGATACGACCAGTTCCCGGTCGGCAAAATAGGAGGTAAAGCCCTCTTTATTGTTAGTGCGGATTTCGATTTTCTGTTTTGCGATCGAGTGACGCAACGGGGACTCGATCAGGTAGAACTTGTTGCCATAACTGAACGTATGGTCGGTGCGTATTTTTCTGTAATCCTTGACGACAAAAATGGAGTCGAGATCGGTGCCTTTGGGGACGGGGATAAATTCACTATCACTGTTCACAGGATTTACCTGAATTTTCTTCTCCCAATAGTCGGGTATGAAGGTTTCCTGCAAATAGCGATTGGCGGTACTCATTCGCTTGATGCGTTTTAATCGAAGCTCAGGTACCAGGCGGTCCTGGAACGTATCGAATGAGCGTTCAATCCTACCTTTGCCTTGCGCGGAATTTGCAAAGATTATTTGAATGCCCAGTTCTTCGCAGGCACGTTTCACTTGAGAGAAGTTGCAACGCTTCGGGCCACCAAATATACCCGCTTTATCAACGTACAGGACTTTAAACAGGCCTTTGCGTTCAATGTAGTCACGAAGTACCTTCAAGCATCCTAGCGTAGTCTCAGCATCGAAAAACTCGGCATGAATCTCACTGGTGGCATCGTCGATAAGAGCAATCAAGCAGGACTTCTCATCGCCGAACCATCGATGTGTACTGCCATCCATTTGCATGAGAAGCCCTGGAGCTTCCATGCGTTCACGACGCTTTCTTATTTGCGATCGTCTGCGCTTGGCACGTTTCACATGGTGTATCTCATGAGCCCAGCCGCGAAGCGTTTCTCGCTTAACGTGAATACCTTCATTCGCTTCAAGCATCTCACCTAGGTGAGTTAGATTAAGATCAAAGTACTTCTTTTTGATCAGCGCCTGTACTTTACGTTTGGTTTTATCACAGGTTTTGTTATACGCGGACCTTCCTGTGTTCTGGTGAATGACGAACTGAATACCAATTTCACGATACCGCTGTAAATAGCGTTCAACCGTTCTACGAGACTTATTGAGCAATTTAGCAGCATTAACAATATCAATCTTACCCTCAGCAATCTTGGCAATAGTATCGGCTGTAAGCTGGGCCTTTGAATCCATAACAATCATCCTTTAGCAACCCTCTGACCCTTGAAAAAAGAGCACAGAAAACCACTGATCTGAATGACCGTCAAATTCGCTTGGTAATTAGTTGCGACATAATCGCTTGGTAGTTAAGCTACGACAGAATGGCTTGGTGTTAACAGGCTGATTTGTAGAAGTCGCGACTTGATCTGACAGTTACCGGTATTAACAGAGTG
>CAYMHU010000074.1:0-10272 GCA_964390335.1 uncultured Granulosicoccaceae bacterium
GGCCAGATAACCTCTGCGCTCAACGGTGGGAAACGCATCGCCACGCCGCACATAGCTGGAGTCCTGTTGTAGTGGCCGCGACACGAAGTCCCATTTTTCTTCCCGACCAATTGCAAGCGCGGAATCAACCAATTTACGCTCGGTTTGAGAACGAATTACGTCATCAAGTAACGTATCCAGTGGCCAGGTATTTTCTGCAACCGAAGTTAAACGCTGCTCAGCCTCTAATTCTTGTCCAGCCAAATTTTCAATTTCAAGAGGATCGTTGTTCAGATCAAACAATTGAGTTGGGTATCCTCTGGACAACACCAGTTTCATTTGTTGTTGATCAATGACACACACTCTTGGTGCCGCAGTACCGCCATCGATGTGTTCCGCATAGACAAGGCCTTCTACACTCTTACCTTCTAAGATAGCTGGCAGTAAACTCTTACCATCTATGCTGGTAGGTATCTGTTGAGAATCCACGCCCGCCATATCCAGCACGGTAGGGAATAAATCTAATAAGGATGCCGCTCCGGACACTCTGGCAGGCTTAGCATGTGGGTGCTTGATAACAAGTGGGATCTGGATAGCGGGATTAAACAATGTTTTCTTAAACCACATACCGCGTTCACCAATCATATCTCCATGATCAGACGAAAAAATAACGGCGGTATTGTCGGCGAAATCACATTCGTTAAGTGTGTCCAATAACTCGCCTAACAATGAATCAATTGATGAAATCATGCCATAGTACCCGCGTCGCGCACGACGGTAGTCATGTTCACTCAGTTCGCATTTGTCTTGACCATAGTGGTAATACAGTGACTGACTGTGAGGATCACGTTGCTCAACTGGAATGAAAGGCACCCGCGGCGAATCAATTGCATCATCAGGGTATAAATCCCAAAACTGCCTTGTTGTAACGTAAGGGTCGTGAGGCTGTGTTAGGGATACAGTCATCATAAACGGCCGATCATCATCGCTGCGCGCTCGTGCATACAATTCGCGCCGGGCTCGATACACAACATCTTCGTCATAATCAATTTGCATCGAACGCGCGATTGGACCAGCATCTTTTACCGTGTCGATGGTTGATACTCCAAACGTATAACCGCGCTCTTCGTTCGCATTAAAGTCGCGAAAGTCTGGTGTAGGTGTCCACGACATATCAGCTGGATAGATTTCGGTTGTCAGGCGCTCCTCAAAACCATGGTATTGATCAGGACCCACAAAGTGCATTTTTCCAGAAATGCAAGTGTAATAATTATTTAGTCGTAAATAATGCGCAAACGTTGGAATAGCCGCAGGAAACTCAGCACCATTATCGTAAGCACCAATTGTGGAAGGCAGCCTGCCAGACATCATGCCGAATCTTGATGGCGCGCACAATGGATACGGACAATAAGCATTGTCAAAAACCACTCCTTGTTGCGCAAGTGCATCTATATTCGGGGTTTTACAAACTGTGCCTCCATAACTACTCAATACAAACGATGTCAGCTGATCCACCATGAATAACAAAATATTAGGTTGAGTCATGGTTGCTCCCCGATAAGCAATGAAATTAAAGTATTACAAACACGATGAAGAGAACACTCACTATTCAGTCGCGACTTATAATATGCCACGTTGCGACAATGCACTGAGCTCCTGCATCAGCTCCTTATTAACATAACGCTGTGGAGCTAATGCGTCTGCGTAATCCGGTAATTCCTGTTCAGATATTATTCGCGCGCACAAATCTCCCGCCGCACACGCTGCCATTGTGCCAAATCCAGACATAGCACCAACTACAAAACTATCTTGTACAGCCATGGTACCTATTAAAGGCCAATTCTCATTGGTAAGCGTGTAGTACCCACCATAGTGACGAAAATTTCCTGGTAAGCGATCGTAATAAACCTTTAAGGCCGGATGCATGCGCGCCGCACCGCGCAACACGATTTCCGGAAATGCATCGGGTAATACTGGTTCACGCAAGGCATTGGCACTCACGTTATTAAACGCCCACCCCAGCTTTATCCAACTGCCGGCGTCTCCACCATCGGGCCTGCAATGTATTGAACCGGGCATCTCGTCAGTTAACCAAGCATGCTCATCTGTTTCGCAAAGCAATTGCTTTTCTTCGACTGTCCAATCTATGTATTGCGCATCTAGATCTATTGAGAACGGGAGATTTCTAGGAATACATTGGTGTGTATCCTCAAAAGCAATCTTTTGTTGTAGCGTATTGCTTACGGGCAAATCGGTACCCAGCATATGAGCTATTTCATTGATAAACGGTCCGGCCGCATTTATTAATTGAGCACAAGTAACAATGCGTTCGCCTAGCTCATTGAAAAGCGTAAATCCGTCTTGTTTGTCTATGCCACCAACATTTACCTGCAATCGGACACCGCCCGCTTGCTTAATGCCGGCTAACATAATTTGCCCCATTTGCTGCGAACTGATTGAACCAGCACGTCGCACATGCACAACGGATTGGATCGAATTATCGATGCTGGGGAAATGCTGCTGAATGAGTTTACTGCCAGATAAAACATCGACGCCATTTGGCGCACCAATCCAATCGGAGGCTAGCGCTGGTTCATACAAATGGTTAACACTACTATCGTGTATGCGAACGTTAGATTCATCCTCCGCGTAGCCTGCTTCCAACTCGCTTAGTAAGGTATCGATGCTATTTTCGCGAGTGGCCAACACATATCCGCGCCGCGTCATATTAATTCTGTTTTCGTCGTCGTATGCCAGCTCCTCCATAAGATCTATACTGCGATTAGTGAATGCAGTCATGACCGGGTGCGGCCACCAATTACGATAATTTTCACCCGAATGAGATGATGTCAACTGCATCGGTTGATGAGAATCTATCAGTACCACAGACTTGTCTGGAGATTGCTTTGTTAGATAATAAGCAGTGGCAATACCCACAATTCCAGACCCAACAATCGCAATGTCGTAGCTTGTATCGGTCATATATTTTCGTATCTTAAAGATTGCTAATACACGTCATTTTCTTGATCATACTGGCTGTATGGACATGAAAAGATGCAATCCACACCGGATTTAATCGTATCAGACATTAATCCTTAAAAAGAGCGCTCAAACAATTGCAAAATCATTGACACGCCTTTGTACCAATGTCATTCTGAAGCTAGTGCATCGCGTTCGATAATTTCACATGCGCTAAGTGAGAATAACAAACCAAGCGGAAACAAATTTAATTGCTCTATAGTTGCGGTGCGTATTTAATCCCTTTGTATTTTGCACATTACGCATCAACACACCTCACGCAACTAGAGCATGCTCTGTTTGGTGAACACTTTATACTCTCGCGAGCTCTTACCCAGTATCGCGTATAAGAAAACCAAACGAGAGACGAACTATGACAGGAATAAAATCTAATTTCATTAAGCATACTGCGGCGGCTAGTTGCATAGCAGCTGCGGCGCTGGTTTCAACAACGACCCATGCGGCAAATGGTGATACGCTTAAAGCGGTTAAAGAACGCGGTAGCCTGTTGTGCTCAGGCCACAACGGTAGCTTTCCGCCATTTGTACAAGTAACCGATGATAATAAATGGAGTGGTTACGATATCGACTACTGCAGAGCAATGAGCGTTGCCATTTTTGGCTCTGACGATAACTTAAAAGTTGTACCCATTAGTTGGGCACAGCGCTTTCCATCGCTGCAATCGGGTGATGTCGACATCATCATAAAAGCTACCGGCTGGACAATGGGCCGCGATACCGAACTGGGCATCCAGTTCTCCGTACCCTACTTTGTTGGCGCAACCAACGTAATGATGCCCAAAGAGTTAGGTAGCACCGCGCCTGAAACGCTCGAAGGCGGGTCGCTATGCGCGAATGCGGGTACTTCAACAGAACGATTGGCAGCCAATTTTTTCAAAAGCCGTGGTATCGACATTGAAATGATCACGTTTGAAAAAAGTGAAGAAACACGTGAGGCGTATTTTGCCGGTCGCTGTGACAGCCTCGTTGGTTGGGGGCCTAACCTCGCGGTTACACGCCAAAGTGCGGAAAACCCCGACGACCATGTAATGATGGACGTTGCACTAGCACTAGAACCTGAATCCGCAGCTATGCGCCAAGGCGATGACAACTGGGTTGATATTGCAAACTGGATGTTTGCAGCTACCTGGATAGCTGAAGCTAATGGTATTACATCTGCTAATGTGGATGAGCACAAAGCTAACCCCGCTGATAGCACGGTTGAAAAGTTGTTGGGTGTGACGCCTGGCATTGGTGAACGTTTAGGTCTAAGCGATGATTGGGCGTACAACGTAATAAAGCAGGTGGGTAACTCTAGCGAAATTTTTGCTCGCAATATAGGCAGCGAGTCGGTCTACAATCTAGACCGCGGTCTGAACGCATTGTGGAGCAACGGCGGCGTTATTGTCCCAATGATCCTGGACTAACATACGCTCAGACATTTAAGCGAGAAAAGTCTCGGCCGCATTTTTAACTAAATGCGGCCGGGTTCGTTATATATTTTTTGAATTTGCTCATTGTATGAGTAGCATCCTTCGAAATCGCCAATTCCGCGAAGTCGTGTTTCAAGCGTTTATGGTATCGCTCGTTGCGGCTTTATTGGTCAGCATGGTGATCAATGCGCGTGCAGCGTTAGACGCGCAGAGTCTAACTACTGGCTTTGGTTTTCTTGACCGGTCCACTGGTTGGGATTTCTCTTTTTCCGTACTGCCCTATTCCATCAGTGACAAGTACAGCAAAACGCTGTTGATAGGCATTCTGAATACATTGCTGTTAGGTTTCTTGGGAATATTCCTAGCCACTATAGTTGGCATTATTATCGGTTTGATCAGAACGTCTAAAAATAAACTCTTCTCTACCCTGGGAACCGTTTATGTAGAAACCTTTCGCAACGTACCGTTAATATTACAAGCACTCTTTTGGTACTCCGTTGTATCGCACTTACCAAGACCACGTTCAGCCATCTCATTCGCTGATGCTTTTTTTCTTACAGGGCGTGGTTTCTATTTTCCGGTGCTCAATATCGCTATTTGGTCCGTTGCACTTATGTTGGCTCTACTCGTCGGCTGGCTTTTCCTTCTGCCTTGGTTACGTAAGCAATTAGATAGCGGACCCGCATACTATCGATACAGAGCTATCGGTTGGTTGTTACTGCCTGTATTGATGCTCATCATTGCTTACATCGCCCGCGTACCCGATACACCGCTGCTAAACATACCTGCGCTAAAGGGTCTCAACTTTAAAGGCGGTATGAGAATGCCGCCAGAACTGTCAGCTCTAGTCATTGCGATTGCACTATATGGTGGAGCCTATATTGGTGAAGTGGTAAGAGCCGGACTAATGTCTGTACCGCGTGGACAAATTGAAGCAGGGTTTGTAAACGGCTTAAAGAACTTCCACATATTTACGCGCATACGATTGCCTCTTGCCATCAGAGCGGTGTTGCCATCACTTACTAATCAGTACGTGCAGTTAATGAAAGCAACCACAATTGGATTGGTTGTCGGGTTCTCTGATTTTTTCATGATTATTTCTACATCAATCAATCAAAGCGGCCAAACACTTGAATTACTGGCAATTTTGATGGGTGGATTCTTGCTGATTAACTTGAGTATTGCCTACGTGATGAATGCGATAAATCGCAAAATTGCAATCAAAGGTTATGAGGTCAAAAGCTAGCTATGTCAATTTCTAGCTATCCATCGCGACCCGTTACGCCACTATCCAGAAAGATTAAGCAGAGTTTTTTTGCAAGCCCAATTGATTGCATTATCTCTTTGGCTTGCGCGCTCTTTTTCGCCTGGTTGATTTACTTCGTAATAGATTGGGCGTTCCTGTCCAGTATCTGGACCGAGGAAGATGAACCATTATGTCGCGATGCCACTGGAGCATGTTGGTCGGTCATTGATGCGAGACACCGCATTATCTTCTTTGGGTTGTTTCCGTATGAAGAACATTGGCGTTCGACCCTGGCGTGTATTGTTATGGTTGCCACAATTGTGGCTTCATGCTTTCCATGGTTTTGGAGCGCAATCAAACTTGCCATACTGTGGGTGACTGGGTTCGGAATATTCTATTTTCTTATGCATGGAGGCGTGTTCGGGCTAAGCGTTATTACTCCCGAGCGTTGGGGCGGATTGGCATTAACCATATTTATATTCGCTGCTGTTTCGCTTATTGGTATGCCGCTGTCTGTTGGACTGGCTCTCGGCAGACGCTCTAAACTCCCGGTCATTGCGAAAATGTTCGGCCTGTTTATTGATTTCTTTCGGTCGTTACCGCTGCTTACTATTTTATTCACCGCAGCGATCATCACCCCATTTGTATTGCCTGGCTGGCTACAAGGTGACAAACTGTATCGGGTAATCGTCGGATTCGCGATATTCTTCGCGTGCTACCAGGCTGAAAATATTCGTGCTGGACTGCAAGCTATCCCGTCTGGTCAAGACGAAGCTGGATTGACACTGGGATTGAGCTATTGGCATCGCATCTCTCGGATTCAATTGCCACAAGCTTTTAGAAATTCATTGCCCGCAATTGTTAACCAATTTGTTATCACGTTCAAAGAAACATCGATTGTGACGATAGTAGGCTTTTTCGAAATTCTATCTTCCGGGGCAGCGGCCTATGGAACCGGCGTTTGGACCGTTCACTATTTGGAAGTGTACGTTTTCATCGGTCTGATTTACTTCCTGTTTGTTTTTTCACTCTCCAGATACGGTGCTTATTTGGAAAAGAAATTGAGAGTCGGCCATGACTGATAACAATAATACAATCTCTGCAGTCACGATGGTTGAGGTAAACAAATGGTTTGATGACTTTCATGTACTTAAAAATATCAACCTTGACGTGGCCGATGGCGAGAAAGTCGTCATTTGTGGCCCATCTGGTTCTGGGAAGTCCACGCTAATCAGGTGCATATGCAAGTTGGAAGATCATCAGCGCGGCACCATAAATGTGTTGGGTACCGAACTAAACGAAGACGTTGCCAACATCGATGAAATCAGACGCGAAGTGGGTATGGTGTTCCAACAGTTCAACTTATTCCCACATATGACCGTAATGGAAAACTGCACCCTAGCGCAAATGCTGGTGCGCAAAACCAGCCGCAAAGAAGCGGAGCGTACAGCCATGCAATTTTTGGAGAAAGTTAGGATTCCAGAACAATCCTCTAAATACCCTGGCGAACTATCAGGTGGTCAACAACAACGTGTAGCCATTGCCAGATCATTATGCATGAACCCAAAAATCATGTTGTTCGATGAGCCAACATCAGCGTTAGATCCGGAAATGATTTCCGAAGTGCTTGATGTCATGGTGTCATTGGCCGAAGAAGGTATGACCATGATTTGCGTCACGCATGAAATGGGTTTTGCGCGTCGCGTGGCCGACCGCGTTATTTTCATGGACGAAGGGGAGATCGTAGAGCAAAATGACCCGCAAAGCTTTTTCGAAAATCCTAACAATAATCGAACGAAGTTGTTTCTGAGTCAAATCCTGCAACACTAGTACGTCGCCATGCCGTTCATTTCACGACTCAGTGTTCACACTCATTGCAATGATCTCGGTGGCAAAGTCTGGAATCCGGCTATCAAATGGACTCGCAAATATGCGGTATTCATTGTTATTGAAACAAGCGACGGTGTCACTGGCTTAGGCGAATGCTGGTGCTTCGATACTGCTCCCGACTCACTGGTGGCGTTCATTCGAACGGAGCTTGCACCACACGTTGTCGGTCAGGATATTGAGCATCACGCGACTATGCTTCACACGTTATGGTCACGCGCTACGTTGAGCGCGCGACACGGTATATTGGCTTCTGCACTGTCCGGTGTCGATATTGCACTGTGGGATTTACGAAGTCGTCGCGCTGCGCTTCCTTTATGGCGCTATTTAAATAATGCACTTCAAGCACCAACAAACAGTAACGGGCAGGTTTATCTGTACGGCAGCGGTGGATTGTACGGGCAAGATAAAACGACTGCCGATCTTGCAGAAGAAATGACGTCAATTCAAGCGCACGGTTTTAACATCGTGAAAATGAAAGTGGGCGCATTAACTGCGAAAGACGATCTAGCTCGTGTACACGCAGTGTTGGCAGAATTACCTAACAACTGCAAAATAATAATTGATGGTGTGTACAGCTATACGGCGGAAGATGCACTCAGATTTTACACAGCCTTACCTACAAGTCGCATAGCGGCATTCCAATCCCCTACCCCGGCCGATGATATTGCGGGAATGCGTCATCTCAATGCATCCGGAGTTCCGGTATTGGCTGTTGAAGCTGAGTATCGAGAAGAGTTGCATTCAACGCTAATTCAACAAAACGCCGTTCGCTACTTACAAGTTGCTCCGATTGCTTGTGGTGGAATATCTCGATTACATCAACTGAGCGGCAACTGCGCATCAGCGCAGATTCCATTATCTTTAGAGGTGTCATCCACGGCTGTTGCTTTACTTGCGGGGTGTCATTTTGCAGCAGCTGATACTCAGGTTGCACACACCGAATACCATTTTATTCATCAAGTCTTCTTTAACGAGCTGAACTTGACTCCGATTAGCAGTAAACCAGGATGGTTTCAGTTGCCAGATACGCCAGGCCTGGGCCTAAAACTACCCTTGAGCGATACACACAAAGAATTCGAAGCAACCCAATAAGGGTTTTAAACACGCGTGGCACTTCACCGCAAACTCGACCGGCAAATACTCAAATATTTATATTGATCAGATGGCTTTCACAAGCTGATTTGCAGTAAACGCAGACTGAAACACGCGTGACAAAATTGGTGCTGTGGATACGGTTGATAAATTTGTCATGGGCAAGGGTAAGTCTTTTGGATCCATGCCGGTTAACAATCCTGCCAGCGTTTCGCCAAACATCGTGCCCGTTGTAATACCACGACCATTATAGCCTATAGGCGTATACAGGTTAGTGTCCAGCTCATGAATACGAGGTAGGTGATCAGGCGTCATCGCAATTTGACCATGCCATGCTTCTTCAAATTCAACGGGGCCGAGAAAAGGAAAAATTCGTTTTATTTGTTTGTTTGCCCAACGGTGCGACAAACCACCCTCTTTACTTCCAACAACCTTACCCATGGACCCAACAAGTAAGCGGTTAAACGCGTCGCGACGGATATTAAACATGATTTGTCCTGTATCCCACAATCCTTGCTTACCAGGCAATATGGCATCAGCATTTGCGCCCAACGGTTTAGTCGCCAGCTGAAAGTAATGAATAATGGTAAAGCTACGATTCAGGTTCGGCCATAAATCGTCGGTATACGCATTGGTTCCCAATACAACCGCTTTGGCGCGTAAATCTCCTTGTTCGGTTTCCAATCTCCAACGATTATTTTCCCGATGCAAACGTGTAACGCGATTGCCGGTACTGATTTCCGCACCGGCACCCAGAGCAGCTCGAGCCAACCCACGACAATAACCCATAGGATTGATCGTACCGCACCGGTGATCGAGCAAGCCACCATGGAAATGATCTGTGCCGATCATCTCTGAGACTTCTTCTCTGCTTAACAAATCAACCGGCTCGCCCAGTCGCTGCCATTCTGCATGTCGGCCTTGTAAGTCGACAAAACCGCTGGGACCATGTGCCGCGTGGATAGTACCAGTACGTGTAACTTCACACCGTATTTGATGTTTCTCTATTAATGAGAAAACGTACTCAGGACCGCTGCCAAATTTTTTAATAAATCGAGGGCCGTAAGTGGTACCTAACGTTTCCCGAACTTTTTGGGGTGGCAACCATAACGCGGCATTAACCAATCCGCAGTTGCGTCCCGAGCCGCCAAAACCGATATGCTCCGCATCTATAACATGAACTGATAAGCCTTTCTCCGCACAGTGTAAAGCCGTAGAGAGGCCTGTAAAACCTCCGCCCACAATAGCAACATCAACTTCTGCGTTACTATCAACGTGGAATTCTCCGTGATATTCAGGCTCTTCAGCTGAAGCATCCCACAAGGATATTGGGGCTGTTTTTGTCATGAGTCAGTGCTCCGTAGAACGACCTAACGGCCACAATCGACTATATAGAATATCGATGTAGTGTCAATAGCAATTGGGAGTACAGACAGTAAATGAACATTGTCTTTCATTACGATTCCGGATCAGACTTAACAGCGCGACTACATTCGCTTGCCGATAAGGGTTTTATGGTGACGCAGGTATCGGTTGACGACCAACAAGAGTTTACACGTGCTATGCAACAGTGCGATGTTTTATGGCACGTACTGGAGCCAGTAACTAGCGAGCA
>CAYMHU010000075.1:0-9922 GCA_964390335.1 uncultured Granulosicoccaceae bacterium
GTAGCCGAAGTGCTGCACATAGAACACAAGCTGAATAACAAGGCCACCATGTTATCGGGTGGCGAAATGCAACGTGTGAGTATCGGTCGAGCGTTGGTTCGTGATCCGGCTATTTTTTTAATGGACGAGCCGTTGTCATCGTTGGATGCAAAACTAAGGGCCGACCTTAGAATCGAATTAAAACGAATTCACGCCGAACTCAACGCTACCTTGCTGTACGTGACGCACGATCAAATAGAAGCCATGACCATGTCTACGCATGTAGGCGTATTGGATGAAGGTCGCTTAGTGCAATTTGGCAAACCACGCGAGATCTACGAAAACCCGTGTTCAACCTATGTTGCCGCACGGCTTGGGCAACCGCGTATTAATTTACTACCGGTCGGGTTGCTGCAAGACAACGCGCCTAGTAATGCAGTGACTGTGGGTTTACGTCCGGAAAATATTTCGCTTAGTGGTGGTAATCGAAATAGCGCAATCCAAACTAATGCATCGCAAAACAATGCCACCGGCCGAGAAGCGACCATCAGGCGGGTTGAACATTTAGGTGATCAAACTCGTTTGCATTTAACGTTGAACGAGCATGACATTGTGACGTTGACCGACCCTCAAGAGGTATTCATGCCGGGTGAATCCATACGGGTCAACGCGCACAAGCCGCTATTTTTCGACGCGCAAGGCGATCGTGTTAATTAAGTAAAGGAACGCAAGCGTGACTCAATTTATTAATGCAAAAGAAGATCTTGTTAGAGAAGCCATTGACGGGCTCATTGCCTGTTCCGGCGGTGAGCTAAAGCGATTGGATGGCTACCCACATATCAAAGTGGTACACCGAGCCACGTGGGATAAAAGTAAGGTCGCGTTAATTTCTGGTGGTGGCTCTGGTCACGAACCTGCGCATGCTGGTTTTGTTGGACCGGGCATGTTGACAGCTGCAGTCTGCGGTGATGTGTTCGCATCGCCTTCGGTTGATGCTGTGCTGGCGGGCATATTAGCGGTTACGGGTGATGCCGGTTGCTTGCTTATTGTTAAGAACTACACGGGCGATAGACTGAACTTCGGTTTGGCGGCTGAGCGTGCTCGAGCGCTTGGACTTAAGGTGGCTATGGTAGTGGTTGCTGACGATGTTGCCTTACCCGAATTGCCACAACCTCGCGGCGTTGCCGGAACCTTGTTTGTACACAAAATAGCAGGGGCAATGGCTGAAGCAGGTTCAACGCTTGAGCAAATAGCGGCGCACGCGCAACGTATTATTGATAATACGGTGTCTATTGGTATAAGCCTTGACACCTGTACGGTGCCAGGTTCAACAAAAGAAGATCGTATTCCAGTTGGACAAGCAGAGCTTGGTCTCGGTATTCACGGCGAGCCGGGTGTTGAGCAAGTCTCGTTTACCGGTGCAAAAGATGCCATGGGCATGGTGCTCAATAAACTACGACCACATATGGCTAAAGGTCCGAGTGTGGCGTTACTGAATAATCTGGGTGCAACCACCGCGTTAGAAATGTCGGTGCTGGCCAATACGCTTGCCCAGGAAGATTCAGTGACGCATGTGGTGGGACCGGCAGCGATGATGACTGCACTTGATATGCATGGTTTTTCGGTATCGATAATGCCGTTAAGCGCCGATGATCAGGCCGCTTTAGCAACGCCGGTTAACCTTGCCGCTTGGCCCGGTTTGCAGTCCATCAATGCGGTAGAAGTGACAGCGCTATCAGCTGATCTTGCACCGTCTCCGCTCACGCCATCATCAGATGATAATCATCGCGCTGTACTAACTCACGTTGCGGATGTACTAATCGGTGCCGAAAAACAACTGAATGAACTGGATGCAAAATCGGGAGACGGTGATACGGGTAGCACCTTGGCAACTGCAGCAAAAGCGCTAAAGGATTCTCTCGATAAACTACCGCTTGCCGAAATGCCTCAGTTGTTACCAACATTGGGTAATGAGCTTGGACAAACTATGGGAGGCTCGTCCGGTGTAATTATGGCGATCTTTTTTAATGCGGCAGGTGATGCCAGCAAAGGTGGTGCAGACTTAGCAAGCAGTTTGCAACAAGGCTTAGCCCGCGTTAGCGAGGTCGGTGGTGCAAGTGTTGGCGATCGCACCATGATCGATGCACTGGCTCCTGCTTTGGATGCACTACCTGGCGGTGTTGCAGCAGCAGCTAAAGCTGCCCGACAAGGCGCGCAGTCCACTGCATCGATATTACAAGCCAAAGCCGGCCGCGCGGCTTATGTGCCGTCAGAAAATCTTGATGGCCATAATGATCCTGGCGCCGAAGCAGTTGCGTTGGTTTTCGAAGGCTTGTCGGAGCTGTTACAAAGCTAGTTTTCATGGATCATAAAAAGCTTAAAACATTGGTTAACAAACCCACGGTTAATGATGTGGCCAAGATGGCTGGCGTGTCGTTGGCAACGGTTGATCGTGTGCTGAATGAACGCCCGGGTGTCCGCTCGGTCACCATAGAAAAAGTCATGGGTGCGGTGACAAGCTTAGGTTACGTGCGTGATGCCGCCGCAGCAAATCTGGCTCGGCAGCGTTTTTATCGCTTCCTGTTTATATTGCCTGAAACAGTTAATGAGTTTGTACTAGCATTGGAGCGCGATATCGCTCGATTGGCAACCAGAAATAAGCATCAACGTACAACGCTCAGTTGTTTAAAGATCGCTCCATTCGATCCGCTTGCGTTAGTCACTGCCTTAGACGATCTAGATGCTAACGAGATAGACGGCGTTAGCGTGTTTGGTCCAGATACACCGGAGGTGGGCCAGGCAATAGAACGTGCACGACAACGAGGCATTGCCGTTGCAACGTTGGTGGCTGATTTGCCAAGCTCACAAAGACATCACTTTGTCGGCATTGATAACGTTGCCGCTGGTCGCACTGCGGCACGACTAATGGGTCGGTTTATGGGTGGCGATGGACGCATACTTATCATTACCGGTTCACATCTGGCCAATGATCATCTCGAACGCATAAACGGATTTGAAGCACTTATACAGAAGGACTTTCCTGGCATAGAGATTGTGGCCACATTAGAAGGACGTGATGATGCTGACTTAATTCATGAGCGTTTACCGGATGTCTTTACAACAAATCCATCCATAGGTGGCATCTATTCTGCTGCGGCAGGGAACCCTGGTCTTATTCGCTACCTACGTGAAACCGAGCAACACAACGACACCGTTGTGATTGTCCATGAGCTAACCGATAGCTCACAAGATGCATTGGCCAATGGCATTTTTGATGTGGTGATTTCGCAAGACACCGGGCATCTGGTGCGCTCTGCCACTCGCTTGTTAATGGCTACTGTAGACCAAATTCCATTCGATCAATCACAAGAGCGCATTCGAATAGATGTACTCCTATTCGAGAATATGCCACACGATAGCCATACAAACGAGAATAAAAAAAACGAAAACCAAATAGAAAACTATAGAAGTGAGGAGAAACAACTATGAAAACAATCCAAGGGCCAGCCTTGTTTCTGGCACAGTTCGCCAGCGATGACGCACCGTTTAATTCGTGGGACTCCATAACCAAATGGGCTGCCGATTGTGGTTATAAAGGCGTGCAAGTTCCCAGTTGGGATGCGCGACTCATCGATCTTGAAAAAGCGGCGACCAGCAAAAGCTATTGTGAAGATTTTCAAGGTCAGGCCAAAGCCAATGGTGTTGAAGTCACTGAGCTATCAACGCATTTACAGGGGCAACTGGTCGCCGTGCATCCGGCTTACGATTCTGCCTTCGATGGTTTTGCTGACCCTTCGGTACACAACAACCCAACAGCTCGCCAGGCATGGGCTGTTGATCAGGTTATGAAAGCCATTTCTGCATCAGCGAACATGGGCATCAAAAATCATGTGTCATTTTCTGGCGCATTGGCCTGGCCGTATGTGTATCCATGGCCACAACGCCCAGCAGGATTAATTGAAACAGCCTTCGATGAGTTGGCTAAACGCTGGCGTCCTATCCTTGATCACGCAGACGAAAACGATGTCAACATTTGCTATGAAATTCACCCCGGAGAAGATCTGCACGACGGCGTGACCTTTGAAATGTTCTTAGAGCGAGTGGATAACCACGCACGCTGCAATATGTTGTACGACCCATCGCATTACGTATTGCAGTGTCTCGATTATCTGGACAACATCGATATCTACAAAGATCGCATTAAGATGTTTCACGTTAAAGACGCTGAATTTAACCCAACCGGACGGCAAGGCGTGTACTCCGGATATCAAAGCTGGACCGATCGCGCGGGACGCTTTCGTTCATTAGGTGATGGTCAAGTTGATTTTGGCGCGATCTTTTCAAAAATGGCGGCCAACGATTTTGATGGTTGGGCAGTCGTTGAATGGGAGTGCTGCTTAAAGCACCCTGAAGATGGTGCGCGCGAAGGTGCACAGTTTGTTAGCGATCATATTATCCGTGTAACTGAACGCGCTTTTGATGACTTTGCCGATGGCGGTACTGATGAAACTGCCAATCGTAAAATGTTGGGTATCAGCTAATGGCTAACGATACTATCCCAGCTCGTATCCGGCTTGGCATGGTCGGTGGTGGAAACGATGCATTCATAGGTGGTGTTCATCGAATCGCAGCGCGTATCGATGATCGCTATGAGTTAGTTGCAGGTGCGCTGTCCTCAACACCCGAGAAATCGCAAGCCAGTGGTAAAGCGATTGGATTGGAGCGCATTTACGATGACTTTCAATCTATGGCTGAGCAGGAAGCCGCTCGTGATGATGGTATTGAAGCGGTCAGCATCGTCACACCAAACCATGTGCACTTCGCTGCGGCATCAGCATTTCTTGAGCGTGGTATTCATGTCATTTGCGATAAGCCTTTAACGTCAAACCTGGAAGATGCAAAGAAGTTGGTTCAAGTGGCTAAAGACTCCAAAGGCTTATTTATCCTGACCCATAACTACACGGGCTATCCGATGGTCAGGCAAGCGCGTGAAATGGTGGCAAACGGTGATATTGGCAACATACGCGTAGTGCAAGTTGAGTATCCACAGGATTGGCTGACAACGGAGCAGAATTTTAAGCAGGCACTTTGGCGTACCGATCCGGAGCGCACCGGTGCTGGTGGATCAACAGGCGATATTGGCACACACGCATTTAACATTGCGTGTTTCGTCAGCGGTCTGCAAGTGGAAAGCCTTGCGGCTGATATTCAATCGTTCGTTCCCGGCAGGCAAGTTGATGACAACGCACATGTGATGTTGCGGTTTAAGGGTGGCGCGCGCGGCATGCTGTGGTCATCTCAAGTTGCACCGGGTAATGAAAACGCGTTGCGACTGCGCGTTTATGGCGATAAAGGCGGGCTTGAATGGGCGCAAGAAGATCCAAACTACTTGTGGCATACCCCGTTCGGCGAACAAAAGCGTTTGGTCACCAGGAACGGTGCCGGTGCTGGGAATGCTGCAGCCCGTATGAGTCGAATTCCGGCAGGGCATCCCGAAGGGTATCTGGAAGGATTCGCCAATTTATACACTGAAGCTGCAACAGCCATTGTGGCTGCACGTGATGGCAACGCTACGCCGACAGATGTTCTGTATCCAACCGTTGAAGATGGTCTTAAAGGGGTGCAGTTTGTGTCGGCCTGCGTTACGTCGTCTGCTAACAACGCTGTATGGACGAAGCTGGAACACTAACACTGTGTTCGTATTTAATATTTTGTAAATGTAATCGCAACATGCGATTTTTATCAGGGCCTAAGGATCTCTCATGACAGATTTTTTCCAAGACATTCCGGCAGTGAAGTATGCCGGTGCCAATTCACAAGACGAATTTGTTTTTCGTCACTACAACCCGGACGAAATGGTCATGGGTAAGCGCATGGAAGATCACTTACGATTCGCCGTTGCGTGGTGGCATAGCTTTGCTTGGCCAGGCGGAGACCCTTTTGGCGGTCAAACCTTTCAACGTCCATGGTTTGGCGACACCATGGAGCTCGCTCGTTTAAAAACCGATGTGGCGTTTGAGTTGTTTACGCTGTTGGGCCAACCGTACTTTTGTTTTCATGATGCAGATATTCGGCCTGAAGGAAAAACCTTTGCCGAGAACACCCGCAACCTTGAAGAGATAGTCGATTATATAGCTGAGAAAATGGAATCGCATAAAACACGGTTGCTGTGGGGAACGGCGAATATGTTTACCAACCGACGCTTTATGTCAGGCGCTGCGACCAACCCAGACCCGCAAGTATTCGCATGGTCTGCGGCAACGGTTAAGTCGTGCATGGATGCCACGCTAAAGCTCGGTGGTGAGAACTATGTATTGTGGGGTGGCCGAGAAGGTTATGAAACACTACTTAACACCGATTTAAAACGCGAGCGCAACAACGCTGGTCGATTTTTACAAATGGTGGTGGAATACAAACACAAGATAGGTTTCAAAGGCACCATACTCATAGAACCCAAGCCGCAAGAGCCATCCAAACACCAATACGACTACGATGTTGCAACCGTGTATGGATTCCTGCGTGAGTTTGGACTTGAAAATGAAGTCAAAATGAACATCGAACAAGGTCACGCTATTCTTGCAGGACACAGTTTCGAGCATGAACTTGCTATGGCTGCATCGCTGGGCATTTTTGGCTCTATCGATATGAACCGTAACGACTATCAATCCGGTTGGGATACCGATCAATTCCCAAACAATACACCTGAAGTTGCGCTTGCGTACTACGAAATTCTGAAAGCTGGCGGGTTTACCACTGGTGGCACAAACTTCGATGCCAAAATTCGGCGACAGTCACTGGACCCAGCTGATTTGGTGGCAGCGCATGTGGGTGGCATGGATATCTGTGCGCGCGGGTTAAAAGCCGCTGCTGCCATGCTTGAAGATGGTGCGCTCGAAGCAGCACGAAAAGAGCGCTATTCCGATTGGGATTTGGCATCTTCTGAAAAGATGTTAGCAGGCGGGCTAGAAGAATGCTTCGCCCAGATGATGCAGAGCACGGATTCACCAGAGCCAAAATCAGGCAAGCAAGAAAGGCTGGAGAATCTGGTGAATCGTTTTATGTAGACCCGATAGTTTAGGCTTGAAGCAGACGATCGCACATGACGTCTGCTTGCTTTGAGGTGAAAACAGGTATGTAGGAACCGGTTTTTAAGGTTATACGTACAGTTGCATCATTGGGTTTTAAATTATAATCATCCAAGACGTTTCGTATTCGATAAGCCATTACTCGTATGGCAGGATCATTTTGCGGTTCAAACTCATGCGTTTTACCCAGTGCTTCTACGGCTATCGTATACGCTTTTAGCCGGGAGCCGTTGCCGCTAATTGTCTGATCCACCACATACGTTAGGAACGCGGATGACTTCGGCGCTGTTCTGAAAAAACGTTCTTTCAAAAGCAATGACAAAGCATATTGAATATCAGATGTGTTGGGTGCTGTTGACAACTTTATCTCCTGAGTCTGACTTTAGCGGTAATAGTTAAACAGGCCTTAAAGGTGGCACGAGAAGCGGCTGAATTCTAGCTCTGAAGATCTATAGCTCTAAGAATTAATAGCTATAGGGATCAATTTGAATAATTTGATAGGTTATAAATAGGTTCTCGGTAGTAAAGTAAGGAATCCGATACAGTTTCGTTAGGAAATCCATACCTGTAATATCTATCAGTTAAGCTGATTGATTTAACTTAGATAGCTCACGTCAATATTTGTATAACGGACGAAATATATACCGTGATTGAAAA
Organism: uncultured Granulosicoccaceae bacterium; assembly: GCA_964390335.1. GTDB lineage: Bacteria > Pseudomonadota > Gammaproteobacteria > Granulosicoccales > Granulosicoccaceae > Granulosicoccus. Next base: position 7,722 of record CAYMHU010000075.1, read on the forward strand.
AGCCAGTAGTTTTACGGTCCCCAATATAGGCATTGTTACCACCCGTCTTAGCACTGGCTTTTACGGTCATATGCTTGATGGAGTCTGCAAATTACTGATTCGATTTGGGTATAACCCAGTGATAATGCCAACCTATTCCAGTGCTGCAGCTGAAATGTCGGCAATCGAATTATTTCTGCACCACAAACTCGACGGCATCATTTACCAAGGCGATTTACTGTCCGACGATCAATTGCGATTACTGCTGGATAAGTATCCGCAATTAGTTGTCATGGCCCGACAAATTGCGGGTGTGGAGGAGCGGTGCGCTTATATCGATAACGCTCATGGTGCTAAACAAGTCGCGCGTCATCTGCTTGAAAACGGTCATGTCAATTTTGCTATGGTCACGGGTCCTCGCAGCAAGATACATGAAGTCAGCATCCGCTCTAATGCTTTTATAGAAGAATTAAAATGTCACGGACTTAAGCTACCAGCAGAGCTAGTAGTAGAGGGAGATTACACATTTAAAAGCGGTATAGATGCTATGCGAGAGCTGCTCAGTGTAGATCTACCTTTTACCGCAGTTTTTGCGCAGAATGATGATATGGCATTAGGGGTAATGACCCACTGTAGAGAAAAAGGTTTGCGGGTGCCGCAAGACATATCCATCGTGGGTTACGATGATCTGAAACAACTAGCCAAAATTATTTCATTAGAATTAACGACGGTTCGGCAGCCGATGACAGAAATCGGAAACCGTGCAGCAGAATTGCTGCATAGCTGCATCAATGGTGACGCACAAGAAAATCCCTTCCCTGAGAACTATGGCAGGGTATTGCCTATACTCATCGAGCGTGAGTCAGTTGCCTTGTTACAAAAAACTCAATTGCACACAGACGAGGTTTCGGAAACTTTAACTAATCGTGAAACGGAATGTTTGAATTGGATAGCCAGTGGAAAAACATCGAGCGAGATTGCCATCATTTTATCGATAACTGAGAGCACAGTGAATTTCCATCTTAAAAACATATTGGTGAAGCTTGATGCCAGTAACCGAGTGCATGCCGTTACAAAAGCTATCTTGAATGGCTTATTAGAGTTTTAGCATCAAACTATAGACCCGCTTCACTACAAACTTTAAGCAATTGCGGATATACCCCCGGGCAAGCCGTTAATACCCGGCCACCGGAATTGAGCATGGTTACCATATCAAATTCTTCAACGAGCCCGCCTGCTTCAGTGATTACCAAAAAGGCCGCAACGCAATCCCATGCATTCATATGTGTTTCGCAGTAACCAATAAGCCGGCCCGCAGCAACGTAGCACAACATTAACGCACCAGAACCGCAACGAAAGTAAATGCCGCCGGCTTGCATTAGATTGTCCAACATTTTCAGGGTTATAGCCGGGTTGGCTTTGCCTGAATAGCCAACAGCCGTTGAACCGTCGGATAATGAGGTTGCACTTGAAACGACAAGTTTTCTGCCATTTAAGGTAGCGCCATGATCTTTAACGGCGATATAAGTTTCGTCAGATTTAGGATCGATGATTATGCTGATGACGGCTGCATGATCATAAACACAGGCTAGCACCACACACCAACCGGGCATGCCGTTAATGAAACTGGTAGTGCCATCGATGGGATCAATGACCCAAGTATAACCAGATTGACTGTCAATGCGTCCGTGTTCTTCGCCAATGATGCCATCGTCTGGGAAGTGTTCAGCCAACGCTGATCTAATTTGTGTTTCTACATTTTTATCCGCATCGGACACAAAATCCTGTTTGCCTTTTTGTTCAATAACCAGCTTATCAATTTCATTGAAATAGCTTAGCGCGGTGGCGGCGGCAGCTCGGACAATGTCAATGCCAGTATCGTGGCGTGTTTGCAATTCTGAATTCATGTACTTATATCGGCATTGTTGCGTTAAGTTGTCAGGAGCTTGTTTTGAGTATAACTGATTGATAGTTATAGCGTAATTCCGAAGCACTCATTCAATTGACGGATCTCGGCCGCCGTAGTCTCAGGCGGGTTGAATACGTGTCTACGTTTAATGGTTCTGAATGCCTCGATTGCCAGCAGAGTGGCTTTGACCGAGCGGAGTGTTTTAAACCCTTTAGCCGGATTAACAATACGCTTTAGTGCAGCATGGTCCGATTCAATGCGGTAAGACAGGGGATAGCGGCAGTACCATCGAACGGCAAGTAGAATAACTTGA
>CAYMHU010000076.1:0-9303 GCA_964390335.1 uncultured Granulosicoccaceae bacterium
GTAAAGATCTGGAGATTCAAGAACTGAAAGCGAAACTGGATGCGAACGAAGTATCAACAAAACTCGCCGTCACAGAAGCCCTGGGTAACATTGAAAAAGAACGCGATTCACTCGCGAACGAGTTGGAAAAAACCAGACAGGACAACCTAGCTGCTGTGAAGCTCTCTGAAGCCAAACTTGCCAAAGATATCCAAGAAACCGCTGCGAAGAAGGATGCGGAAATCCAAGATTTAAAGGCAAAGCTTGAAGCCAAGGAAATGTCTACAAAGCTTGCCATTACGGAGGCTGTCACCGCTGTTGAAAAAGAACGCGACTCCCTGAAAAGCGGCCTTACCCAGGCTGAGAATGAGAAAAAGCTCGCCGAGTCTTCACTTAAGGACAAGTACGAGGCGCTGCTCAAAGACCGCGACGATGCAATCGAAAGATTGCGAGACATGAAAGCCAGACTCTCCACCAAGATGGTGGGCGAAACACTCGAACAACATTGCGAAACCGAATTTAACCGTATCCGCTCCACAGCATTTCCACGTGCCTACTTCGAAAAGGACAACGATGCCAGCACCGGTAGCAAGGGTGATTTTATTTTCCGGGACTCGGACGACTCCGGAACCGAGATCGTATCCATCATGTTCGAGATGAAAAACGAAAGCGATACCACAGCAACTAAGAAAAAGAACGAGGACTTTCTAAAAGAACTCGACAAAGATCGCAACGAGAAAGGGTGCGAGTATGCGGTATTGGTATCCTTTCTTGAGCCCGATAGCGAACTGTATAACTCTGGTATTGTTGACGTATTTCATCGCTATCCAAAAATGTACGTTATTCGACCCCAGTTCTTTATTCCAATGATTACCCTGCTACGCAATGCCGCAATGAAATCGCTCGAATATAAAAGGGAGTTGGCACTGGTTAAAACCCAGAGTGTGGATATAACCAACTTCGAAAGCGAGTTGGATAAGTTTAAAACAGCGTTTGCGAAAAACTATGAACTAGCGTCCCGAAAATTTCAAACTGCAATCGACGAGATAGACAAGTCGATTGATCATTTGCAAAAAACCAAAGCTGCATTGCTCAGTACAGAACGCAATCTTCGAATCGCGAACGACAAATCGAACAATGTAACGATCAAAAAATTAACGAGAAACAACCCCACAATGAAAGCTAAATTTAACGATTTGAAAACTTGAAAGTAGACAACTAGCCTATTTCAGTGGTGTAGTTAGTGATCAGACAGAGCCAAACCGTCATACAGCGTCGCGTTCACGCGTACTCTAACATTCGGGCAGCCCCTCGAAGCCCTGGGTATGGGTCGGTTATGACAAAAGTCGGCACGTCAAGTAATTCATCACTCACCCTACCTTTACTTTCAAAACGTGAACGAAACTGTGACGAGTAGAAGAAATCTCCAAGCTTAGGCACAATACCACCACCTACAAAAACCCCGCCCGAAGCTCCCAACGTCAAAGCCAGATCACCGGCATATGACCCGAGGATTGCACAAAACAGTTCCAATGCCTCCACACAAAGGGGATCTCTACCTGACAGGGCAGCTTGCGTAACACTCGCTGGGTGTATGTCATTGCTTGCAACACCATCAATTTCTCTCAATGCCCTAACCAAATTCACCAAACCGGGACCGGATAAAAATCTCTCATAGGACACATGACCAAACCATTTTGCAAAAGTGCAAAGTACAGCTATTTCCCGCTCTGTGCCTGCCGATGCGGAGCAGTGTCCACCTTCCGAATTCAATGCCAGCCACTGCTTTTCATTAGCCGGAATAAGGCCTGAAACGCCCAAACCAGTGCCCGGCCCTATGACTGCAAATGGTTCTCTGGGTTTAGAAATACCATCACCGATCTGCTTTTTTTGTTCACTGGATAGGTAAGGGACAGAGAGCGCCAAAGCAGTAAAGTCATTAACAACCTGTACTTTTCCAACACCCGTTTTAGCGGCGAACTCTTCTATCGAAAACGACCAACGTTCGTTGTTGGTGAAGCTTATGTCGTCTCCCAGAACTCGTGTCGCCACTGCAAAAGCAGCGACTTTCGGCGGTTCGATTGAAAGATCCCTTAGATAGTGAGCCAATGCAGCGCTTAGCGAAGCATATTGCTCTGTTGGATAAACTTTGATGCTATGCGGATTCTGTTGAGCATCAACTAGCGCGAAGCGAGCATTCGTACCACCGATATCACCAACTAGTTTTGTGTTGCTAAGCATCGTCATGTATCACTGGCTTTATATTAACCAAAACTAGTCAACACACAGCTCCGAATTCGCACTGATCGCCACGGCGTGTTGTCCCGGGCAACGAATCGCTGAGAACAACACCGTAACTAGTTCAGTCGAACTCCTGTTTCAGGTGAAAAGTATGAGACCTTGCTTAGATCAAAACCAAGTCGGTAGTCAGCGCCCGGAACCACTTTGGTTTCTGCTGGCAGTCGAGCTGTAATTTTTTTACCACCAAGCTGCATGACAGCATAGGTATCCGCACCGGCGGGTTCCACTAAATCGATATGACAGTCCAACTGTTGAGTTGCTATATCTGATCTCATAACAGGATCAACAATGTCTTCAGGTCTTATGCCAACCACTATTTGCTCAGGCAGATTTGTGTTGCGCTGGTCGTGCAGTTGCAGCGCCCCGTGCTTTTCGCTTCCAATCTCAATGGTTGTACCGTTTCCATTAGTTTTCACCGTAGCCGGAATAAGGTTCATTGCCGGGCTTCCCATAAAATCGGCCACAAACAAATTAGCTGGTTTATTGTATATCTCCGACGGCGCGCCAATTTGTTGGATCACTCCACCTTTCATTACGACTATCTTTGTTGCGAGTGTCATGGCTTCAATTTGATCATGGGTTACGTACACCATGGAAGCACCGAGCTCCTGGTGTAATGCTTTTAACTCTGTGCGCATTTCCACACGCAGTTTTGCATCGAGGTTAGATAGCGGCTCATCAAACAAAAATAATTTGGGATCTCTGACGAGTGCACGTCCCATCGCAACCCTTTGTCGTTGCCCACCTGAGAGTTGTCTAGGCTTTCGTTCCAGCAAAGGCCCTATCTGTAGTTGCGACGCTACACGTTCTAGTTTTTGATTTTGTGTTGCCTTATCTACACCCCGTACTTTCATACCAAATGTGATGTTCTTGGCTACACTCATTGTTGGATAAAGAGCATAAGATTGAAATACCATAGCGATATCTCGATCTTTGGGACTACAGTTAGCCATATCTTTGCCACCGATATGAATGCTCCCGCTTGTGATTGGCTCGAGTCCGGCTATGCAATTAAGGAGCGTTGATTTACCACAGCCAGATGGCCCTACCAGAACAAGAAACTCACCTGAACTAATAGAGACACTAATGTCTTTAAGAATCTCCACGGAGCTATAGTTTTTGTATAAATTTTTTACTTCAAGTATTTTTGACATAGCTCTATCCTTTTACTGAACCCGCGGTCAAACCACGAATAAAATATTTCCCTGCAACGATATAAACTAGCAGGGTGGGTACAGCAGCAATTATCGCGGCTGCCATATCCACATTGTATTCCTTGATACCCGTAGTTGAGTTAACAATGTTATTTAATGCAACAGTTATAGGCAAAGTACCTGCTTCGCTAAACGAAACACCAAAGAGAAAATCATTCCAAATCTGTGTGAACTGCCAAATCACCGTTACCACCACAATGGGAATTGACAGTGGGAGAAATATTGACCAAAAAATTCTAAAAAAACCGGCCCCATCCACTTTAGCAGCGCGCGTTAACTCGTTTGGTATGGATACATAGTAGTTACGGAAAAACAGCGTGGTGAAACCGAGCCCGTAAACCACATGCACAAAGATCAACCCGCCAATGGAGCCTGCAATACCCATTTTGCCGAGCATTGTAGCCATTGGTAACAGCACAACTTGGAATGGAATAAAACAACCGAACAACATCAAGGAAAATATTGCATTGGAGCCCTTGAAACGCCATTGAGCGATGATGTAGCCGTTCAAAGCGCCAAGCAGTGTTGAAATAATGACTGCTGGAATCGCGATTGTCACAGAATTCCAAAAGAATGGCTTTACACCTTCACATTGAATTCCTGTGCAAGCTCCTGACCATGCAGTTCGCCAAGCATCGAATGTCACCTCTCTTGGCAACGCAATAAGATCACCTGTTCTTATCTCTTCCAGGCTCTTCAACGAGGTCGTCACCATGACGAATAATGGCATCAGGTAGAAAAGTGCGAACACACCTAACAGTGCGAACAATATCCACCTTAAAGCAAGATTGGTATTTGAACCATTTGCTGTTGCGTCACGCTTCATTCTTTGCTCGCTCTCAGTTCGGAATACAGATAGGGCACGATAATGGTAAATACAACAGCCATCATTATCATTGCGGAACTTGCCGCTTGACCAATATCCCCTCGAGAAAATGCCATGGTATACATATATGTAGCTGGCAGATCGGTTGCATAGCCAGGACCTCCGCCTGTCAATGCGATAACAAGATCAAAGCTTTTGATTGCAAGATGCGCAAGTACAATAAATGCAGACAAAAAGATTGGTGCCATCGAAGGAATAATGATGGCGCTGTATATTCGCCAAGTTGGTATACCGTCCACTTGCGCAGCTTTGATGACTTCGTCGTCTACCGACCGGAGTCCTGCCAGAAACAACGCCATAACAAAACCTGAGCTTTGCCAAATAGCTGCCAATACAACTGCGTATATTGCCTTGTCCGGATCAACCAACCAGTTAAAATTAAATGACTCAAACCCCCAACCCCGTACAGTTGATTCAATTCCGAGACCCGGGTTGAGTATCCACTTCCAAGCCGTTCCCGTGACGATCATGGATAGCGCCATCGGGTACAGGTAGATGGTTCGAATTGCACCTTCGATGCGTATGTTTTGGTCTAACAAGATAGCAAGCAGCAATCCCAGCAACAAGCATATCCCGATAAACAAAAGACCAAATAAAAATAAATTATCTAGTGCGGTGTCCCAACGCGGCGATCGAAACAATCTTTCATACTGAATAGCGCTATCTAACTCGTATTTAGGCAGTAGTCGCGACCTAGTGAATGAAATCCACGCGGTCCAAGCGATAAAGCCATACACGAAAAATAACACTGCCAAAAAAGAGGGTGCTAACACCAACTTAGGCATTTGATCTTGAAGCCACTTGGTCATATCTGTCCTTTGGCCATGCCGCACATTGAATAGCCCGACTGTGGCTTACCAACTCTTTGACGCGAACACGAAATATTAACGATCGGCTCGAACTGATTAAATATCGACAATTGCACTGGATTTCTGGTACTTGAAGAAACTCTGCTAACAACTTATTTGAATAACATAAATACTAGTTCACTAGCAGAAGAGCCTCAGTCTGTGTTTTCCAGATAGAGGCTCTTTGCAAGCTACATAAAAGTGTAAAGACTACACTGATCCCAATTACATGCTATTTGCGATTGCTTCAGACAACATTTTAACAGCTTCTTCTGAACTCATATCAGAATTAAAGTGCGCTGTTACAACGTCTGTGATAGCACCAGCTTGGGCACCACGTAGCGCCATGCCATGAGCATAACTAGGCAGAAGCGATCCATCTTGACTGCTTGACGTCATTTCGGAGGATGACAGCACAGCACACTGGTCGAATTCGTCAAGTGGAACATCAGTACGCGCTGGGATAGAACCTTTGTTGAGGTTAAATACCTTTTGGAAGTTTTTACCCATCACGAGATCTGCAAGCAGCTGTTGACCAGCTTCTTTATTTTCACCGTCAACTTTGAACATTGCAAAACTGTCAACGTTATACAGATAACCATCACCGGGTGTTGAAGCACAAAGGAAATCTTCACCTGGTACCTTGCCTGCAGCCATGAACTCACCTTTAGCCCAGTCACCCATAATTTGGAAGCCGGCCTCACCATTCATAACCATTGCAGTTGCAAGATTCCAATCTCGACCAGAGAAATTCTCGTCTACGTAACCACGCATTTTGCGCATTTGGTCGAATGTCGCGATCATTGCATCTGAGCTCAACATTTCAGCATCTAAATCAACGAAAGCCTTTTTGTAGCCATCGGCACCAAGCACACCTAGCGCTACCGCTTCGAAGACTGTAGCGTCTTGCCATGCCTGCCCACCGTGCGCAAGAGGAGTAATGCCTGCAGCCTGCAACTTATCTGCAGCGGCGTTGAACTCATCCCAAGTCGTTGGCATTTCGATACCGTTAGAAGAAAGCACCTCTGCATTAGCCCACACCCAGTCCACTCGGTGAACATTTACAGGAGCCGCACACCACTTGCCCTCACACTTCATGTGGCCTGCAATAGACGCTGGCAACAGATCATCCCATCCGGCGCTATCCGCCACCGACGAAATATCAGCCAAAGCTCCTTCTTCATGCCACTCTTGAATAGCAGGGCCTTTCAGCTGTACTGCTGCAGGGGCATTGCCTGACAGAACTCGTGCTCGCAGAGCAGCCATCGCAGCGTCACCGCCGCCGCCAGCAACTGGCATATCGGTCCAAATACCCCCGTTATATACAAAGTCGCTTTGTAACACTGCAACCGATTTTGCTTCACCGCCGGATGTCCACCAGTGCAGAACCTCTGCTTCGGGAGCAGCCAAAGTCGTATTAGTAGAAAGCACTGCGGAGATTGCTACTCCGAGTAAAAAACTCTTTCTCATGTCGTTTAATCCTCCAGTTAGATCTTGATAGTCGGTTTTTACCGAACCAAAATGATACAGAGGTTGACCTCCGCTTAAAATCCTATCGAGAAAATAGATGCCACATTTGTTACCGACCGTTACAATAGCGCGATGGTTGCACTTAATAGCTAAATCCATTTTATTAACCCGCACTGTTTAACGCTGTGGAAGAGTCCGCTGCAATTATTAAAACGCCAGAAGGGCACAGTGCGACTTCCATCGCAATTCTCTTTTTAAGGGGTCAGCAATGTCTCGCATATTAATAGTCGACGATGATGAAGAAATGCGTCATGTGCTAATGCGTTACTTACAACAGCAAGGGTATCTTGCATTTGGCGCTAGTACAGAGAGTGAGATTGTTCAGCGTATGAATGAAGGACGAATTGATCTCATCCTGCTAGATATCAATCTAGGCTCAGAAAATGGATTGGAAATTTGCGTGAATCTTCGAGCACAACAAAACGTGCCCATTATTTTTGTTTCGGCGTACTCAGATGATCATGAGAGGATGGCGGGGTATGAGGCAGGTGCAGACGATTATATTGCGAAACCCTTCAACCCGGAGCTACTTATAGCCAGAGTTAAAGCTGTAATCTCAAGGGCTAGAAGATCGGCCTCTTTAATATACCGACGCAACACCAACTCGTATTATTTCAACCGGTGGTGCTATAACGCTAAGAAAGATGAAGTGCTCTCACCAGAAGGCGTACAAGTCTACCTGTCAAAACGAGAGACTGCTTTATTACAAATATTCGTTGCCAATCCGCACATTCCGCTAACACGCGAAGAAATTGCAGATTCTCTAGGAGACGGAAGTGCTCCCCATGCACCTGGTAGAGCGATTGATGTTTTAGTAGCGCGGCTAAGATCTAAAATCGAAGCGGATCCGAAATCTCCCGATCTTATAAAAACAAAGCGCGGCAGCGGTTACGTGTTTAGCGCTGATGTGGTTGAGCAACTAGATTGAAAACCTGGCTTAGCAGTCTAAGTGATCGCGTCTTAGTATTAACAATCACTGGCTTCGTCGGTGGCCTGATCATCATGTGGTTCTGGAACCACTCAGTACAAAATTGGCACCTGTACCAGAACAACGCTTATCACGCAGGGCGAATGCTGTACAACTCGCTTGTGCATCTGACCGACCCACCGTCCGGCATCAACATAGGCGAGCTGTCTCCTGCAGACAAACAATATGCAATGGCCGGAGAATATACCCGTATTCAAGGCATTCCGCAGAATTCCCGATTAACAATTGTACCGCTCAAGCGGCACACTGGTAACACAGCGTTGCTGACGTTATCGAATATGCGTTTTATGATTTTTTCTTCGGAGATTACGTTTCCAACACGCGAGTTAAATCGAACATCAATGCAAAGTGGCGCTGAGACAACCGCAGAATTAAGCAAATTGCTGGCTTCATATTGTGCCAACACTGTATTGTTGGTACAGCTTGATACAAAGAACTTTAAGACAATTGAAGGCTCCTCTGTTTGGGGTTGCGAATCTGCGCCGAGAGACTTACGACTCATCGTGCTGATAGCCGCTCTAGCATTCGTTGCGTCAGTGACTACTTTGTCTCTGAACAGCACACGTGATTTCGATCTATTTGCAAAGACGCTACGTATTCGCAACATTATTGGAAGCAATTCCCATTTCGAGTCACGCGGACCAAAAGAGTTAAGAAATCTAGTGTCAGCACTGAATGACTATCTCCAATCTGAAAGTGACAACATTGAAAAACGAGCTGCACTTTTATCCGGCGTTAGCCATGACCTTGGCACGCCAGCTACTCGACTACGATTGAGAACCGCACTGATAGAAGATGCCGACTTACGGGGAAAACTTGAAAACGATATCGACAGCATGACAAGCATGATCGACAGTGTTCTGCAATATACTCGTGCTGAGTTGAATAGTGAATTGCCACGCAAACTGTTCCTGAACACGTTGGTGGAATCTGTCGTTTCGGATTATCAAGACACCGGACACCCTGTTACGTTTGCACAGGCAGAAGATGTCGTTGTCAAAGGTGCTAGCTCGATATTCACTTCAGTCCATGGTAATTGGAAGATTAGCGGAGATCGCAATATCATCGTTGTCTGTCAACCGATTTCTCTACAAAGGGCGATTAACAACTTGATAGACAATGCACTGAAATACGGAAGGAGTGCCGAGCTTTCGCTGGAAGCTTCGTCAATGAGCGTGGATATTTGCGTTGACGATGAAGGCGGCGAATTCGGAGCCAGTCAACTTGAAGCATTGACACAGCCATTTAAACGCGGAGAGAACACTGGCTACACTAGTGGTCACGGATTAGGACTAACAATTGTCGATGCCATTGCAAAACAACATGGCGGGAAGTTAGGGTTCGAAAATCATAAATATGGAACAAGAGCAAGATTAAGCATTCCGCGTAATTAGCAAACTGGCCTCTAATGCCACTGATGCAAGCCCGCGCAATACAATGCTTAACACGGTCTCAGTTCAAACCGGAGCATCTAGATAGCAAGATAATCGTGACGTAGCTGCTCGTTTTCCAACACTTCCTGAGCACTACCGCGGAACACAATTTCGCCAGTATCCA
>CAYMHU010000077.1:0-9099 GCA_964390335.1 uncultured Granulosicoccaceae bacterium
GTAGGGTTTGATTTTTTCAATAAGCTGGCGTGAGCTGTGAGGCTGAAGTGTGCCCGAAGCCGTCCTTGTTCAATTACTCTTGAAAGTCAGCTATCAGGATAACTGCAGACCATCGGCGTTGCGTTTGTTTCAATATCGCGAGTAGCTTTTCAGTGCTCCTGTTGACACAGTTTGTGATCGGCCAGAGCCGTCAGAACATAGCAGTCCGCTGATACACCTTCTCCCTCGCAGCCAGTTGATATTCGCGCTAGCTCTTTCTCTAACTTTTTTAATTTTCTGATCTTTACGCGAACATCAGTAAGTTGGGCAGTAGCTATTGCGGTTGCCTCGCTGCAGGATCGATCCGGGTGTTCCTGTAGCTCTAACAAAGATGTGATGGATTCGATCGAAAAACCTAACTCTCGCGCGTGCCTGATAAAACTTAAACGCTCCAGACCTGCAGCATCGTACCGCCGCTGATTTCCCTCTGTTCGTGTCGCAGGCTCCAGTATCCCAATCTCTTCGTAGTATCGAATTGTCGGAACTTTAACGTTTGTCTGTTTTGAGAGCTCTCCGATCGAAAACATAAATTGCCCCTTGAACCTCTAGCCACTAGAGACATTATACTGATATTCGTTACCAATCAAAGGTTAGATTTGATGGCGGGATGTTGCGGGCAAGATGCAAAATTCGATGGAATCTCGGCAGACTACAAGCGCCGACTGTGGCTGGTTATAGCGTTGAACGCAACGATGTTTGTCGTCGAGATGACAGCGGGCCACCTCGCCAAATCCCAGGCACTTCAGGCAGACGCACTGGATTTCCTCGGCGATGCATTGACGTACGGCATCTCGCTGGCCGTGATTGGGGCCTCGATTCAGGTGCGCACCAATGCCGCTCTTGCGAAGAGCGTCAGTCTTCTGTTGATGGGGCTATGGGTATTCGGCTCTACTATTTATCGCATCTTCTATGTTGGCGTGCCAGAGGCACAAATCATGGGCGGTATCGGTCTGCTTGCGCTGCTGACCAACCTGGCAAGCGTAATTCTCCTGGTTCCCTATAAGGATGGCGATGCGAATATCAGATCAGTGTGGCTATGTTCACGCAACGATGCCATAGGCAATGTCGCTGTCATGTTTGCTGCTCTGGGTGTGTGGGGAACATCAAGTGGATGGCCTGATTTAGTTGTTGCGGTGATAATGGCTGGGCTGTTTCTATCATCTGCTGCTCAGATCATGCGGCAGGCACTTGCGGAACGTCGTGAGGGCATTGCTCATACACAGACACAGAATCGAGGAACGGAACATGGCTGACATACTTCTTGCCCATGAAGCGAACGTGCGGCTCGGATTCTTTTGTGCCGTGTTCGGTGTCATGGCCTTATGGGAACTATTGTCACCACGAAGACGCCAGGAGATTCCTCGTCTATTTCGTTGGTCCAACAATTTAGCGTTGGTTGTAATGGATACCATCATTATTAGATTTACGTTTCCGATTCTTGCGGTTAGTACCGCTGTATTAGTCGAAGATCGCTCATTTGGTTTTTTTCATCATGTGAATATTCCGAGTGTCGTGGTATTAATATTGTCTATGTTGCTGCTGGATTTGATTATCTATTTCCAACACAGGATCTTTCACATCATTCCCTGGTTTTGGCGTTTACACAGGATGCATCATGCTGATCTAGAATTTGATGTAACAACTGGCATTAGATTTCATCCGCTTGAGATTATTATTTCAATGGCAATAAAGCTCTCAGCAATCGCCATACTCGGCTTGCCGGCATTAGCCGTTTTATTATTTGAAATAGTTCTGAACGCGACATCGCTGTTCAACCACAGCAATCTTCGACTGCCAGCACCGGTTGACAGAGCTTTGCGCCTATTCTTGGTAACGCCTGATATGCATCGTGTGCATCATTCAATACGTGTTCGGGAAACCAACAGCAACTTCGGATTTAACTTTCCTTGGTGGGACAAAATATTTGGTACGTATCAAGATCAGCCGGTAGACGGTCATGAAAAAATGACCATAGGTCTGACTCAGTTTCGAGAAGCGGAATGCCTACGGATAGATAAAATGCTACTTCAGCCATTCAAGTCAATGCAATCACAACCAGACAGATGAGGGCACCGAATGGAACCAAGACACCTTCCACTATTTATGATGGTATTGTTTCTGGCTTTTGTCGTACTCGCAAGAGTCGGTATGCAGTTCGCTTTGGTTGGAGATAGTGGAATTCGATCCGGAGGCAAGCTAAAGACATCAAGGGAAATTTATATAAGCTATCTGATGTTTGGGACACTATTAGTGCAACTAGTTTTGTCGTGGCTATATGCGGTAACACTTATCGGGCCACAGTTAGAACTGGGTAGCGCGAGCACATGGATTGGCGTAATGCTGTGCATCATTGGGATCATATCCGCCAGCTACTGTCAATTCGCTATGGGGAAAAATTGGAGAATGGGTGTCGACCCGGATGAAAAAACCGAGCTCATCACCTCCGGAATCTATTCGAAAATACGAAATCCAATCTATACAGCTTGTATGGTTTACGGTCTCGGCTTACTTGTTCTGGCACCTAATGTATTGATGCTAATTACTGGACTTGTTGGTTTTTATGCTGTTAAAGCCTATGTACGGGATATAGAAGAACCATACCTAATCGGTCTTCACGGAGAGGAGTACGTCCGATACATGGAGAGTACGGGTTCGTTTTTACCCAATTTCGGAAAATAAAAGTTAGCCCGCTTCAGACAATAGCCTGACCATGAAAGCTCAGCGTTTTCCCAACGCTATGCCCTGCATGTGAAGGCGCTGTTTTTCAAGCTAAAAGCGAACCGTTGGATTTTCCATATCTAGTTCGGCCCATTCCTGTCCTAGCGATACAAAGACTCAAGCGCTCCGCTTTTTACTTTCCCAAATCTCATCAACCCGCACAGCAGGATAGCTTTTTCACATCCGTATCAAAGGTCTGAGCGGCGAGTTTTAAGCCTTCAACAGTAGTCAGATACGGAAATATCATTTCGCCAAGTTGTTGGTAGTTCATGTTGGCCTTGATTGCAATTGCTGCAGCTTGAATGCTGTCTGCGCCTTCTGGCGCCAATATGTGTGCACCCAGTAGCTTGTCGGTGTTACCGTCAGCGACGAGTTTAATCAGGCCACGGGTGTCACGAGCTGCCAGTGCTCGGGGTACGTTGTCGAGACTCAGTGTAGATGTTCTTGCTTTATAACCCTGCGATGTCGCTTCTGCTTCGGTTAACCCAACACTGGCCACCTGAGGATCGGTAAATACTACAGCGGGCATCACAGCATTGTCATACGTGAGTGAATTACCGTTCAGAGCATTACGCGCTGCGATCTTTGCCCCATACGCTGCCATGTATACAAATTGATCTGTACCAGTTACATCACCAGCGGCATAGACATCTTCTCGTGATGTCCGCATGTGACCATCCACTTCGATGCCGTGATTCTTTTGAATGCGGATGTCCGCTGCAGCCAGATTCAAGCTCTGGCTATTGGGTGTTCTGCCTGTGGCAACAAGAAGCTTTTCAGCATCCAGCACTTGTTGAGAATCATCGGTCTCTACCGTAAGCTCGAGGCCGGTATTCGTTTTCTCAATTTCGCGATAAGCATTGCACGTGAGTACGCGTATGCCTTCTTCCTGAAAATACTCGCTTAGCGCCGAACTGATCTCAGGCTCAGCCTCTGGCAATAGCCCTCTTCGGCTCACGATCGTAACGTCGACACCGGCTCGTGCAAAGATTTGAGCGATTTCCACACCGATGTAACCCGCGCCAATTACCAAAAGCGATGCGGGCAACTGCTCCAGTTCCAGTGCCGTCGTACTGGTTAGATAGGGAATCGAGTCAATGCCCGGTATCGCTGGGATATGGGGTTTAGATCCGGTGGCTATGATGATCTTTCCTACATTTAACAGTTCGCCATCGACTGTCAAGTCTCCGTTCTCTGTAAACGATGCTTTTCCTTCTTTGTAAGCGATCGTGTTGTAGCTCGGCAAGACATCAACGTATTTGGCTTGTCGGAGTTCATCAACCAGTGCTTGCTTTTGAGCGACCACCGCACTCCAGTCAGTCACACTGGCACTCGCCTCGATCCCGTCAAATCGTTTCGACGCAGCGGCGTTATGCAGTGATTCAGCCGCTCTGATAAGAGTTTTCGATGGTACACAGCCGACGTTGACACAGGTACCTCCAATAGTGTCGTAGCCAATGAGTGCAACGCGTGCGCCTTCATCGGCAGCGGTTATTGCAGCCGAAAAACCGGCTGAACCCGCACCGATAACAGCAACATCAAACACATTCTCATCGGATGAATCGCAACAATCTGACATGGTTAGCCTCTTAGTTGAGTTAGCTGTGAGTGGTGTTGGAGTGCTGTTTTCTGCGCCAAAGCGCGTAGACAGTTATCCCCGCGAATATCGCTAATGCGGGTAGTAACACCACATCGAGGTAACCGACGACAGCAGACAAACCAACTGCTCCAAATAGAACAACCAATAGGGGTGTGAAGCAGCACAGCGCTGCTATTACCGTACCGATGATGCCGGTTTTGAGTAGTGCCTTATCGCTCATGAACCGTTTCCTGGCTCGATGACGGTGGACTTATATCCAATGTCGGCTGTTGCACCCAGAATGTCTTCGACCGATGCAATGGCATCGTCAAACACCACGGTACAGGTTCTCGTTTTTAACTCGGCCTCGGCAGACTGCACACCATCCACAAAATTAACGGACTGCTCCACCATATAAGGACAACTGGGACAGTTCATATCCGGCACGGACAAGGTGATCGTTTTTTCGGCGGCTAGTGATGCCACACTGGTTAATAACAAGGCTGGCAACAACGGTATAAGACGAATATTCATGGTTTTAACTCCTCTGAATTATTCAAGAATGAGCGGCACGATATAGGGCCATGCGAAGGCGATCAGCACGAGAGCTGTCGCCAGATACAACATGGTTTTCACCAAACGATTGGGCAACGGTCGAGCGCACGCCATGCCGTCCTCGCAGGCTTGCTTAGGTTTCTGGTACACCAACCAATATCCGTAGCCCAGGCAAAGCACCGTCAGTGCAATAAAAATTGGCTGGTACGGTGATAGCGCGGTTAACTGACCAATCCAGGCACCACTGATGCCCAAACTGAACAAAACCAACGGCAAGATACAGCACGTTGATGCGGCTAATGCGCCGAGAATGCCGCCGGTGGCAATCCAATGCGCTTTTCTGGATTCCGCCAGTTCATTTGGCAAGGTTGAGTGGGATTGTTTGTTCATACCCGTTATTATCGGACCTGTAGTTACTACAGATTCAAGGGGTTTTTATGACAGATTCAGCAAAACCTTCGTTCATAGGCATCGGCGAGATGTCCCGGCAGACAGGAGTAGGCATCGAGACAATCCGTTACTTTGAGAAAATCGGCCTGATGCCGGCGCCTGGTCGCTCCGAAGGGGGCAATCGCCGATACACCACTGTTCATCTTCGGCGACTATTTTTTATTAATCGATGCCGACAGATCGGATTCAGTCAGAATGAAATCAAAGCCCTGCTACTGATGGTCGACACCAAGGACATCACCTGCGCCGAAGTCCACAATATTACTGTGGAGCACATTCGCGACATAAAAAAGAAGATTCGGGATCTACGGAAATTGGAGAAAGTGTTGACTCAAATGGCGAACGAGTGCAGTCGCGGAGATATACCAGATTGCCCAATCATCGAAACTCTGTTTGCAGCCCAAGTTTGAATGAATACTGTGCTTAAGAGACAACCTGTCCAAATGCGATCGTCCGTCCGTCAGGTATTAACACTTCAACCTCTTTGCAACCGTACTCTTTCACTGTAGGAGCGCATTTGAGTGCCAGGTGACGGGTTTCAAACTCCGCCACAAGCTCATCAACATCATTTACCCAGATGTAGACAGCCCATCCTTTGTGTGGCCACGGAATCATCGACTTACACGCCAACATAACCGTTATATCGTCTCTGCACAGCATGGCAAATCTGGGTTCTTTGCCAACTGCAGTATCGACAGTAAACCCGAGCTTTTCAGTGAAAAAAGCGATGGTCGGATTCATAGTACGACTGTTGACATTCAATACGGGGGCGCAGCGTTGCAAATTGCTCTTGACCACATTTCCTCCAGTCTGCAACCAAGACCAAATTCTACATAGCAGACGTTGTTGACGCCATCGTTGAATGGCTGGAGTTGGCCGGTTCAGCGCCCTACAGGAGGGCGCTGCCTAGCCTTATATTTCAGTCTGCTCTGCAATCTCCAGCGCATCATCTACCTCGATACCCAAGTATCGCACAGTGCTCTCCAGCTTAGTATGCCCAAGAAGCAACTGCACAGCTCTCAAATTGTGGGTCCGTTTGTATATCAACGTGGGCTTGGTTCGGCGAAGCGAGTGAGTGCCATACGCAGCGCTGTCTAGCCCAATATCCTTCACCCAAGACTCAACAATTCGTGCGTACTGACGAGTCGTTATATGTGGTGATGAAGCCACTCGACTCGGGAACAGATGGTCTACCGCACTCAGATTTCTGGTGGAAATCCAATCCTCGAGCGCCTCTTTTGTGTTTGCGGTAATTTCAAACTGAACAGGTCTACCTGTTTTTTGCTGCATCACCATCGCTCGCGTTGCAACAGCGCCAGAATTAGATACATCGCTAACTTTTATCTTAACCAGATCACTGCCTCGCAGTTTGCTGTCAATTGCCAGATTAAACAAAGCAAGATCGCGTTTCCTGTCTGCGAGTTGAAGTCTGACTCGTATAGCCCAGATCTCCTTCAGCTTGAGTGGCAATTTCTGGCCGACTAATTTTCCCTTGTTCCACGGTTGGTTGCACGTTGGAATATTTGACATAGCGGGTTCCTTTGATTGAATGGAACCATACTTGCTGCCAACCTCATGCCGACAACGCTCACATCGTGCCCTAAGCGGAAGTTGAAAAGTTCGTTTTAACGTATTAGTTTTTTACTTCATCCAATATTAACTTGGCAGCTCTGTGACCAATCATCATGCTGGGTGCGTTCGTATTGGCCGATGTTATTCTCGGCATCACTGAAGCATCGGCCACCCATAACCCATCGACACCACGCAGTTGTAAGTTTCTTGTGACAGGCGTATCTTCCTCGCCCATAGCCAGCGTACCTACCGGATGATATGCCGTACCAGAATGTGAACGCACATAATCTGTTATTTCTTCATCGCTCGTAACGGAAGACCCAGGATAGACCTCCGGCGCCCGGCTGCCCCCCATTGGCGCATTGGCGAGTAACTCACGTAAGCGTCGGAAACCACCGACCAATGTCAATACGTCCTGTTCTTCTTTAAGCACGCCGAGATCAATGTTGGGTGCTGCACGAGGGTCAGCTGATGACAGGGTCAGAGAGCCCCGGGATGCAGGTCGGCAGACAGCTACGTCTGCAAAGTAGCCCGAACCGTATGTTATTGACTTACCTTTGTACCCCATCATATATGGAATAAAGTGCACCTGAATTTCTGGCCTGTCGTCTTCCGGTGTAGCAGGGTTGACACGAAAGAACGCACCAGCTTCGACAAAGTTAGATGTTAGTCTGCCCTTACGCTGAGCGAGCCAATGGAACGGCGACATTGCCCACTGCAAACTCTGATTCCAAACTAGGCCATAACCTGAATTTCGACCTTCGTGATGCACACCAATTACCGGGTGATCTGACAGGTTCTGGCCCACTTGTTGTGAATCAACATTAATGCTAATGCCAAGCTCAGTCAATTGTGCCGCAGGACCGATTCCAGAACGCATCAGTATTGACGGTGATCCAATACTACCGGCACTTAACACAATACCACGCCGCGCACTCACCACCCGACCATCGATTAACTCAACACGTTTCATACGACCGACATCAAATGAGATTCGGTTTACGTTAGCTCTGGTGATGACTTCTAAACCATGTGAACGCATCGCCGGTCGCAAGAATGCATCAGCTGCAGACCAGCGTCGCCCATTTCTACTGTTGGTATTAAATAAGCCTGCACTTTCGCGCTCAGGTGTTGGTGGTTCATCGCTGTTGGCCCGAAACGACTTTGCAAAGGCCAAGGACAATGGATGTGGACTTGGTATCTGTTGAGGCCGCATCATCTGCTCGATTTCGAGAAAGTCCTGTTCAACATCATCCCAGCGCCAACCCGGTTGCCGCCAATTATCAAAATCATCTTTTCGCCCCCTGAACCAAACCATTGAATTAATCGAACTGGAGCCGCCAATCATCAACCCACGATTGACTTTGAAAACTCGATTGTTGGCACAGGATTGCGCTGTAGATAGAAACTTCCAGTCGCGCTTACTTCCCATTGTGTAAAGCAGACCGAACGGGATTTTTACCTGTGGCACCGCATCGTGGGACCCGGCTTCGAGTACGCAAACTGAGCCAATATTAGCTTTTGCCAAACCAGCCGCTACAGCGCATCCGGCAGAGCCTGCGCCTATGACGATGAAATCAAATTCCACTTAATTACAATCTGTTGTTATCGAATGGGTTGAAAGGCTAACGCTGGCTTGCTACGACGATCAAACAAGAATTCAGTACAGATAGTATTTCTATACGCAGCTGTCAATAAATTTTAGATGATCCCGAACTTAATAAACAAACTCAATTTGGTACATTGGAAAGTCGGCTATTGGCCGTTTCCTGCCGGTCAAATAAGTGTAGCTGAACTAGCGCTAAGTGCCCTAAGCCAACAAATTTACTACCTAAATAAGCTTTGCCATTATGTATTCGTCCACATATCCAGAGTGGAGAAACACACCGTTCTTTTTGGTTCCCTCTATTTGATAACCATGCTTCGAATAAAGTGCTATTGCATTGTGGTTATTGACCATAACGCTAAGTTCTAGTCGACTTACCTCAACGCTAATTGCCCATTTTTCAAGCTCGGTTAGAAGCTTAAAACCCCATTGCTTACCGGTGTACTTCTGTCGAATTCCAATGACTATGTGCAGCGAATGCTTATCACGAAAGTTACTGCTTCTGCGACTAAGCATCAGCACTCTTAACCAACTGCTCCAATTCCCGCCTATCCATACTCTCAAGCAAGTCAATATTACG
>CAYMHU010000078.1:0-1086 GCA_964390335.1 uncultured Granulosicoccaceae bacterium
CACCCACCATCACTTCTTCCAGCGTCAACCCGGTTAAGCGATTAACGGTGCGCCAGATATAATAAAAAATCCCCAGCATCATGATAGTGGATGGGATGGCAATCATTGGGTAACTTAACAAGGTCATCTTGCCAAGCTCCTCATTAAAAGCAGTGGTCCCGCTTTCACTGGTCACGATGACCTTGGCCAACACGTAGTTCATGATGGCTGAAAATAAAAATGTACCGGCGAAAAAGTAATTGGATAAATCGAGCTTACGTTCAAATTCCTGAGTGGTGTTTTTCTCTGTTAGTGCCGCGTTCACACGATCAACGTTCATCAGCTTTGGATTAAACAGCAGCTTGCGCACAATCGGAAAACCCAATTTATTTGCCACCAGCACAGCAATGCCCAGGATTAACGGAATAGCCGCCTCTTTTACCGCTAGCCATTGCGCATCAATTTTCAGTAGGCCAATGCCGCCTGTGAGTAACACGCTCACAATACCCAGCAGCGCAACGTAATTACGCTTTTTGTTGCTGATGAGTTCGAACAATCCCCAACCAATTGGAAACGCCAACGCCACAACCAAACCACCGGCAGCGCCCAACTTATCGGGACCGCTGAGTTTCATCAAAATAAGTGAAGGAATAACGATGCTGATAATAAGATCAACAAACGGGCGTTGCCTAGGTTCTTGTTGCTTGGGTTCTTCTTGCGGATTAACGTCTTGGTTCACAATGGTAATACCGGTGCAGGTTTCAGGGCTTTAAAAAAGAGAAAGGCCGCCATAGTGGCGGCCCCGTGTCTCAGTTGACAAATCAGACTAACTCATTTTTCGCTAACGAATCGTTTGATAGCGCATATTTTGTAACTAACAAGTTATTAATAGTTGAGTCACAGAGACGAGGAGAGTTGCAATTAAGCGACTAAACTCCCGTTCTTTACTGATCTGCCAGTCATCAAAACACTAGACATTCGATCACCTCCTTTTATTATTGCCCGTCGATCTTTAATCGTAGCACGAAATTTCGGTTGTGGATCGTCTGCTACTGCGCAGCAAGGCGGGCTGATGCTTTGGATGATGAATCGGTTGTTGATGCGGGT
>CAYMHU010000078.1:1186-8526 GCA_964390335.1 uncultured Granulosicoccaceae bacterium
GTGGGCGTCGAAGTGGGCGTCGATTCGGCAGCCGGCCCAGCAGCTGAATCGGATGTTAAGTCTTGGGCGTTCTCACTGGCTGCCTGCAAACTATCACGTGATGCGCCTGGACCCAGACGGATTGAGCGATAGCTGGTTTGACGGGGCTTAATCTCAATATTGTCCAGCCGTAAATCATGCAGTTTGTCATTAATGCGTACTTTGAAGTCCAACGAATGGGTACCAGGCTTAAGTGGAATTTGCACCATGGATAATTGCGCCGGCAAAGTTTCCCAGCTGCGGGTGTCGGCTTGCTCGGTTGCATAAAAGAACACGGTTGCCAGTGCACCGAGAACTTCATTCTCATCGCTGATTGCATCGGCGATGCCTTTTTTGGCTGCCAGTCGTAATGCCTGCGTTATGGTTATTTGTGCACCCCTTGCCGCTAACGCTTTGCGTGAGATGTCCAGTAATTGTGTTTGTACGTGATCAAGCGGCACATTGTTGGCTGTAATGGTGCTCTCGGTGCCAGTGTCTATGTTGCTTGCTGCATCACCTTGTAATTGAAAAACGTTTTCTACCCGTACGTACGAGCGATAGCGTTCGGGGTAAATTGGGAAGGATGCGTACAAATCTTCGTCAATTAGTATTTCGCCTGATGACTTATGTGCAATGGCGCCGGTTTGCAGGAACAAAATAAGTTCGCCGTTATCGTTACCCACACTTGCCGATGTTTCAATAAACGATTTAAACCGCTCTGCATCGTCTGCTCGGCCCAGCCGTTTAGCGTTCTGCCAAGCGCGACGTGCAATGCCATGTTGGCCGCTGGGCATGTCATTCAGTAATTTTTTGTATTCGATGTGCGCGCTGTCTGGTCTTCGGGCGGCTTCAAAGCTTAGCGCAATCAGCGCACGCGTGTACCAATCGCCGTTGAGTGAGCCTTTGTGGTTATCGAGTACTTGCAGTGCCTGGCGTGCTTCAACTGCCGCAGCGCTTGGGTTGTTCAACAACAGAAAGTTCATCATCTGAAAAGTATGAATCCACAAGCGTTCGCTGTATTCGCCTTTATAGGTAGCTGAACTGTCGTTGGTTACGAGCTTCGCGGATTGCTCGCGTACACTCAGATAATCAATTTCATCAAGCATGGCAACCGCGGATAAGAACGCGTTAACGCTGATTTGATAGTCGCCATTGGTGTGCGCAATTAAGCCTCGGTCCAGATGGGCTAGCAATAAATCACGTTCGGAAACGTCTCGGGTGTTTAAGGTGTCGAGCGCGACCTGGGTCTGGCCGCTGTAGAACTGACTGCGCGCAACGTTTATAGAGCTGCTAGTGGCGCAGCCCTGTAAAAACAGCACGGCACAAAACAGTACCGTGCATTGGCGCAAAGAACGGAGCATGTAGATTTACCAGCCAATGATTGGCTTCGAAGATTCACGGGCGATTTCAACTTTATCGGCCCAGCTGACTTCGCCTGTTTGAATATTGGTAAGTTCCAGGTTCATGCTGTAGTAAACCAGTTTGCGTTTGTTTAATCGCATTTGGCGAGGTTGTTTTTTTTCAATTGAACGCAGCGTGCCCGATAAAATATAGTTCGCGCCTAATTGTCGGCCTTCAATAATGCGCTGCTCTGGTGGTACAAAACCCGCGTATTGAAAGTCAGCTTCGGCCAGCGCGTTATCGCGTTGTTTGCGATTAACAAATCGATACTCACCTGCCTGAATTAAAGCCAGTCGAATATCGTCGCTGATGCCGCCGGTATTGATGTGCTCGGCTGTTTCATTGGCAATGCCGTAAGTCACAATAATTGGCTTGCCGTTTTCGCGATCAATGGTTGTGGTACTGAGTAAACTATCGGTTAGCTTGTTAACGATTTCTTGTTTATCGGAGAAGTCGTAATTGGCATCGTAGTGAATGGTTTCCTCTACGGGATCGATACTGCGAGTGGTTGCAACGCATCCGGAGGCCAGCGCTGCAATGGTGATAATGGCAGCTTGCGTCGGAACGATCACGGCCTTTTTGAGTAAATTCATGGTGTGTCCTTTGCTGTCAGCGGTCAGGAGTATCTTAAGTCTTAAACCAGTGTGGTTATCTAAACCCTTACATTCAAGTAACGGCCTGTAACCGCACAACTTTTTCACGTGTTGGTAACGATGTGTAACCCATTTGGGTTAGACGCCGTTCACCTTTTAAGTTGCGCGGTTATCTCCATATTGGGCGTATTCACCCAAAATTACAGACCATTCTCGCAAAATGGCGCACTTTGTTCGGAAATTCACGATTGGGTAGCGCCGTGCATTTGTTCTGGGGGAGCGCGTGTGATAGTTTTTGAGGGTGTAAAGTATTGTAAGAGATTGAGATGCAAAGTCAGAACACCTCTACAGCACATGGCCTCAATGTAGCTCCACGGACGCGCGCGCTGTTCGTTGTGTTGGCATTCGGTTTGGCAGGATTCATCTTTACCGCATTGTTGATGTGGTTAATACCTTCAGCGGACGACATCCTCAACACTCGACACCACAGCATATTCACTAGGGTACTCGATGTGCTTGCCGTTCCAGCGCTGCTATTTTTTATGGTGGTTTGCGCATACGCCTGTACGGAGCTGTATAAGATCTATCGTTTAATAAACGACCCAGAAACCTACAGGCGTAACCGACAGAAAACGAATAGCCTTCAATAATTGCATTCACTCAATTGCGTTCAATAAGTAAAGTTCACTGAGTAGCGTTCACTAAAGCGTCGACTTCGTTCGTTTAATCGCATTCTGCCAACCAGCCACAACGGCTTGTCGCGTCTGGTTATCCATGGCGGGGGTGAACTCGCGTTCTTGCTGCCAGTTACTGCTTAAGTCATCAAGGGATTTATATACACCGCACTGTAAGCCAGCAAGATAGGCCGCACCTAATGCCGTGGTTTCTGTTTGCATGGGGCGTTGTACTGGTGTATCCAGCACATCGGCCAGCGTTTGGCTGAGCCAATTATTTTTAACCATGCCGCCATCAACGCGCACGGTTTCAAGTGCCGCGCCATCACTTTTAATGGCATCGAATAAATCCATTGTTTGAAAACACACTGACTCCAATGCTGCGCGTGCCAGATCGTTAGGGCCGGTATCGCGCGTTAAACCAAACAGGGCACCACGCGCATCCGGATCCCAATAGGGTGCGCCCATGCCAGTAAAGGCCGGCACCAAATAAACGCCGTTATTGCTTTCCATGCCGCTGGCCATCGACTCTGTTTCTTCAGCCGTTTGAATAACACCCAAACCATCGCGTAGCCATTGAATGGCAGCACCGGCAACAAAAATAGAGCCTTCAATGGCGTATGTGGTTTTGCCGTTTAAGCGATACGCAATGGTAGTTAGCATTTTGTTCTTAGACTGAATGGGTTTATCGCCGGTATTCAGCATCACAAAGCAACCCGTTCCATACGTACTTTTAACCATGCCTTCTTCAAAACACACTTGACCAATAGACGCTGCATGTTGATCCCCTGCTACCCCGCAAATAGGCAGGCTCTGACCTAACACGTTTTCATCAGTGGTCCCAAAGTCTGCTGCACAGTCCATGACTTGTGGTAGCAAGTTCGCAGGCACATTCAATAGCTTTAATAATGAATCGTCCCATTCGTTGGTATGGATATTAAACATTAATGTGCGGCACGCATTGGTGGTGTCAGTGACATGCGCTTGGCCGTTGGTTAAACGCCAGATTAGAAAGCTGTCCATGGTGCCAAACGCAAGTTCGCCATTTTCTGCGCGAGCACGGGCGCCGTCTACGTTGTCCAATAACCAATTGACTTTTGTGCCGGAAAAATACGGGTCGAGTAACAAACCGGTGCGCTCGGTCACATCGGCTTCATGGCCTGCGTCTTTTAAGCCCTTGCAGTAATCGGCGGTGCGGCGGTCTTGCCATACAATGGCGTTGTGAATGGCTTTGCCGGTTTGCTTATCCCAGATAACAGTGGTTTCGCGTTGGTTGGTGATGCCAATGGCCGCTACGGATCGTTTCGCTTGCGAAGCGGTTGCCAGCACCTCTTTACACACGCGTAAGGTGGTGTCCCAGATTTCTTCAACATCGTGTTCCACCCAGCCCGATTGTGGGTAGTGCTGCGTAAACTCAGCTTGAGCCACCGCAAAACAATCGCCGTTTTTTTCGAATAGCATGGCACGCGAACTGGTGGTGCCTTGATCGATACTCAACAGTAGGGGTTGTGACATGCTAGCTCCGGGATAGTGCGATTTTGCCAATCGATGTTAGCAAAATAAACCGGAGCTGGCATAGCTCAATAGCGCTTTAAGCGGCCTTATCAGTCAAAGCACTGTTCTTATCGAGCCAACTAGCCAGAGTGTTGATGTCTGACGGTGGCAGCATGACACGACCCTGGATGAAGTCACAACCCAGTTCCGCCAGAATGTCTCGATCAGCTTCTGATTGAACCGCTGTTGCCACAACGGTGGCGTGAAGGTTTTCAGCCATGGAGATAATGCCGGATAACAAACGGCGCTTTTGCCCGTTGTGTTGCAGATCACGTGATAAGGACCCGTCGAGCTTTATACTGTGCGGTTCAATATCAATAAGTGATTGCAGATTGCTGGAGTACCCACCAAAGTTACTGATGCTAATGCCAAAGCCTGCATCGCGTACCAGGTCAGTGTTCTTTACAAACGCGACATTACCCGATAGGGCTTTGCCGTTTTCAACAATCTCCAAGCTCACCTGCTTGGGTTCTAAGCCTTGCTGCTCTGTTGCAGATAACAGGTGCGCAACAAAATTAGGGTCACTCATGCGCTTTATCGATACAGTGACACTGAATTTGGATAAGTTCGTGTTGGTGTTATTCAGTTTCTGGATACCCTTTAAACACTGACTCAACATTTCATTATCAATATTTACTAATACTGACTCATCGGCGTGTTGCTCAAACTCGCCATAAGTCATCAGCCCCATCTCACTGTGTTGCCAGCGTGCCATGGCTTGCACACCAATCACTTTATCGCTAGAGATAGAAAAGATAGGTTGGAAGTGCGCAACAATACTGCCGTTGTCACAGGCCTCACTGAGTTCTCTACGCAGCGATTGCACCGTGTCAAAACGCTCACGCATTTTGGTTTTATATAAGTGATACTGGTTGCGACCTTTTTCCTTTGATGTATACAAAGCCAGATCGGCATTTTGTAACAAAGTATCGGCGCTTAGCGTTTCTTCGCTGTCTTTAAACGATACGCCAATACTCACGCCCACGTTGTGCATCATGCCTTCGAGCATCATGGGTTCGTTTAATGACTTAACCAAACGTTCCGCAAGCTCTGCCATGCTGGTGGTGCTGGTGACATTCGGGCAGGCCACAACAAATTCATCGCCACCAATGCGCGCCACCAAATCACCGGGGCGTACATTGGCTGATAAACGGTTAGCAACCACAACCAATACTTCATCACCGGCCGCGTGGCCCAGTGAATCGTTAATTTGCTTGAACCGATCCAGATCGATTTGCAACACCGCGGAGTCGGTGTCGTTATTCACCATGTCATTCACAAACGAGAACAACTTGCGGCGGTTAGGTAATTCAGTTAATGGGTCTAACATGGCCAAACGTTCCATTTTCTGGCTAGCCATGGCCGTTTTTTGGGACGACTCCAGCAGCTCGCTGGTGTCTTGCAGCGAAATCAGTAAAGCGCGCAGTGTTTCAACCGCTTGCAGGGACGCATCTTTTTTACACACAAAACCGCACGTCTGATCAGGAATAGCGACCCATTGCTCGTCGCGACTGATCTCTGGCTCGGAGGATTCAAGCCTGATACCATCAATCTCTGCCAGTAGCTCTTGCAGATCTTTGCCTGTAGGGAATTGCCCTTTTATCATGGTGATCTTTTCGTCAAGCAGGCGATGAGCGAATCAGGGCGCCTATTTTTGTTATTCTTCTGTACGGGTTTGTCGGCGTAATTCGGCTGGTCTGTATGCGTTCCATGACGTTAGGTGTACGAGCACTGACGAATCAGAACCAGTTACCAAAACCGCAGTGATCTGCGTCTCGGTTGGACTGTGACAGGCGTTTGCTTTGCGCGATGCGGTCAATTTTACGGGTGTGAATTCGGTTCAAATTGCATTACCGGCATCGTTGATTGACGATTGTGGCGTGACGTTTTAAGTTACTGATATGGGTATCACACAGATTCAAATCAGGTTCAAGGCATCAGTTGGCGCTTTGCGTCGGGCTGTTGTTGCGCGTTACGTGATGTTGGGCTTCCTATTGATTGCCTTGCTGCGTTCAACGATGGGTGTTGCCGGTGTATTGCCATCAGTGGTTGATGGGCAAGCGCTGCCAAGTCTTGCGCCTATCCTGGAACGCGTGACGCCTGCAGTGGTCAACATTTCCACCGTTGGCCGGGTATCGCAGTCTAATGGCCTGATGGACGATCCCTTCTTCAGACGCTTTTTTGATATTCCCGATGTGCCTGCGCAGCGAGCACCGCAAAGTTTAGGGTCCGGTGTGATTATCGATGCCGACAACGGCTACATCGTTACCAACAATCATGTGATTGACAGTGCCAGTGAAATTTTAATTACGTTAAGTGATGGTCGCGAAGCCAGTGCATCGGTTATCGGTACCGACCCGCGCGCCGATGTGGCGTTAATTCAAATTGAGCTGGATGATCTCACGCAAATTGAATGGGCCGATTCTGATGCAGTGCGCGTGGGTGACTTTTGTATTGCCATAGGCAACCCGTTTGGTTTAGGGCAAACCGTAACCTCCGGCATTGTTAGCGCATTGGGTCGCAGCGGTTTAGGGATTGAAGATCTGGAAGACTTTATTCAAACCGATGCATCTATTAATCCTGGCAACAGTGGTGGTGCACTAATTGATTTAAGCGGCAGGCTCATTGGTATTAACACCGCGATTGTCGGGCCATCGGGTGGCAATGTGGGTATTGGCTTTGCCATACCCTCGAACATGACAATCGATATTATCGATCAACTGGTCACGCACGGGCGCGTACGGCGTGGTCAGTTGGGTATTACCGCGCAAGCTATCACACCGCGTCTTGCTGAAGCGTTTGGTTTAAACGCGAAATACGGTGTTGTGATTGCGAGCATTCAACCCGGATCGCCAGCGGATAAAGCCGGCTTAAAAGTCGGCGATGTGATAACGCGCATTGATAATCGTCCGGTACGTGATATTCGTGCGGTTAAAAATCGTATTGGCTTGGTGCGTATGGGGCAGATGCTAAAACTCAGCGTTATCCGCAATGGCCAGTCGATGGATATCAATGCGTCTATTGAACGAGTCGATAACGCAAGTGCATTGTTGCAAGGAGCGGTCTTTGCGGATGAAACGGCCCGTAATGGTCGTGCTTA
>CAYMHU010000079.1:0-8500 GCA_964390335.1 uncultured Granulosicoccaceae bacterium
ATCTCGCCATCCAGGCGGCATCAAAAAAATGGACGATGCCGATTAGAAACTGGAAACCCGCAGTGAATCATTTTATGATTCAGTTTGAAGAGCAACTAGCTGCTCACATGTAGAAGAGCAGTTACACAGAATGATTTACAGCCTCTTTGAACGTTCAAAATCAAAGACCTGACCCCTAAGACTATACGTTGGCGTGCCGAGACATCGCGTTATCAATGGCATCTACAACCTGATCTAAATCATCGCGAGTGCAAATTAAGCCAGGGCTTAAGCAGATCGTATTATTCAAACCATCAAGCGAACGATTGGTTCGGCCAATAATAACCCCCTGTTCCATGCAATCGGCAGCAATCGCTGCCAACATCGATTCAGGTGCTGGCTCTTTGGTTTGTCTGTCGAGTACTAGTTCCATACCGCAAAACAGACCCTTGCCTCGCACATCCCCAATCACCTTGTATTTGTTTTGTAAACCGCGCAATTTTTCCAGCAGATACTCGCCCATCTCAGTGGTGTTTTCTAACAAGTTCTCTTCTTCAATAATACGCATGTTTTCAAGCGCTGCCGCTGGGCCTGATGCGCATCCGCCGAACGTACTGATGTCGCGAAAATAGCCCATCGGATCATCATCTTTGAACTGGTTGAACACCTCTTCGGTAGTTACGGTGCATGAGATAGCAGCGTAGCCACTGGCCAAACCTTTTGCCATGGTAACGATATCCGGTTTAATGCCGTAGTGCTGATAGCCGAACCATTTGCCCGTTCGACCTAAACCGCAAACAACTTCATCGATGTGTAACAGCACGCCATATTGCTGACAAATTTCTTGCACGGTTTCAAAATAGCCTTCAGGTGGCGTAATAACACCACCGCCGGCAGTAACAGGTTCGAGCACAATAGAACCCACTGTGTCCGGACCTTCTCGCAGAATGACTTTTTCGATTTCACGAGCTGCTTTGACTCCATAATCGGTTTCATCATCAAACTGACACCGATACTGACTGCAATGCGGAACTTCTACAAAACCAGGTGTGTAAGGTCCGTACTGTGCTTTACGCTCTATTTGGCCGGACGAACTTAGTGCTGTAATGGTGGTGCCGTGATAATCGCGATCACGAAACAGAATCTTATGTTTTTTGCCGCCATTCTTAGCGGCGATCTGACGCACAATTTTGTAGCCTTTCTCGTTGGCCTCAGATCCTGAGTTTGAATAATAAACCCGGCTCATACCAGGCATTTTGGAAACCAGTTTTTCAGCCAGCTTAATACCCGGGATATTGCCTGCTGAACCGGCGAAATAGCACATTTCCACCAACTGATCACGCACCGCGTTAGCGATACTTTCCCGACCGTAGCCAACATTCACGGTCCAAACAGCACCAGATACGGCATCCAGATGCTCTTTACCGTTTTGGTCCCACACCCGCAGGCCTTTGCCTTTAACAATCAGCAGCGGGTCTTTCTCCTTCTCCAGAGGCTTATGCGCTGTCAAGTGGTGCCACATGTGCTGACGATCGGCTTCGACCAACTCTGTATGGTCCACATTGGCTGAGGTATTCATCTGATTCTCCCATTCGCGTTTACGGGCCCACCGCAACGTCGATACAATAAGGCAAGTTCAATGGAACATGGACTAGGTAGACACGGACTATGTGCCAAAGTCTCTTTATACACCTAGCGCCAATGAAAACACCGAATTGATGCCAGTAATGACTATTTAGCGATGAATTTAGACCAGCTTCAAGCACTGGGGCACAACCTGTGTCGAGCCGAGTGCATTCTTACCCACAAATCAGGACTAATATTTGGTGCAGACTGGACCGAAACCGGGGGAATCAGTGTCATAAAACCCTCGGGTGACTGCGCGAAATTGTTAACCAATACACCGAGCTTGCATCTGCGTCCTAATGGCATTGCGCTTGAATCGGGCGGCACGTTTCTGCTGACACACCTCGGAGACACCGATGGCGGTGTATTTCGTTTGCATGCCGACGGTCACGCCGAGGCTGTCGTTACACATGCGGATGGCGCACCACTGCCCCCAACCAACTTTGTTACCTTTGACCCTGCCGGTCGACTGTGGATAACGGTGAGCACGCGCGTTACACCGCGGGCGAACGATTATAGGGCGTCTGCCAATACCGGGTTTATAGCAATAGCAGAGCCAGGGCAAACCAACGCACGCATCGTTGCCGACGGCTTAGGTTACACCAATGAATGTGTTATCCACCCGGAAACCAATAAGGTATACGTTAATGAAACCTTCGGCAGACGCATCTCTGCATTTACATTAAAAGAAGATGGCAGTTTGTGCGAGCAACGTGTGCTGACGCAATTTGGAGCTGGCACCTACCCCGATGGACTTGCGTTGGATACGTCAGGCAACTTGTGGGTCACGAGTATCGTGAGTAATCGCATCATTAAGGTCAGTCCCGATGGCCACCAACAATTAATGCTCGAAGACAGCGACTCACAGCACTTGAAAAAAACCGAACAAGCTTATCAGAACAATTCTTTAGGTCGAGAACACTTAGACAATGCGCATAGCCGGATTTTAAAAAACTGCTCGTGCCTTGCGTTTGGAGGCAATGATTTAACAACCGCTTATATTGGCAATCTGTTGGATGATTGCATTCATTTAATACCGACTAATACAACCGGCGTGGCCATGCCACACTGGGACTGTACACTGGGACCATTAGAACACTATTTGGATTAAACACGTGCAACGCAAAGACAGTTACACCATCGCAGTTTTCTCCGGCGACGGCATTGGCATTGAAGTGACCGAGCCGTGCTTGTCGCTCATGCGAAAAGCCTGTGCGCTGGCCGGCGCCAACGCACTCTCGTTTAACCATCTGCCCGCAGGCGCTCAGACCTATGTTGAAACCGGCACCGCGCTACCGGAGGCGTCAGTCGCTCAGGCCAGGCAAGCCGATGCTATTTTATTATCGGCAATGGGTGACCCAAACATTCGCTATGACGATGGTACGGAAATTACGCCACAAATCGATCTACGCTTTGCACTGAATTTGTATGCGGGTATTCGACCCGTGCGTTCGATACCTGGTGTACCCAGCCCGCTTGCCGATGAACGCGCAAACTCCCTCGATTTTGTATTAATACGCGAATCGGTTGAAGGTTTGTTTGCACCTCAAGCGAAAGGTACGTTAACCAATAACGAGGTTGCCACCGAAACCATGGTGATTACCAAAGCCATTTCAGACAAACTGTTCGATGCAACGTTTAATTTGTGGCAACAGCGTCAGCGTCGAGGCAAAGGCTGCAACCGAGTGACTTGCGTTGACAAGGCAAACGTGTTTGGCGCTTTCGCATTTTTCCGCGACTTATTTTATGCAGCCGCCGATCGCTACAACCAAAATAACCCAACGCAGCAAGTCGATTCCTCACGGGTTGATCATGCTTACGTTGATGCCACGGCAATGAATCTGATTGCAAGGCCGTGGGACTTTGATGTCATGGTGACCGAAAATATGTTCGGGGATATCTTATCTGATCAAGCGGCAGCTTTAGTCGGCGGAATGGGCTATGCGCCGTCTGCAGATATTGGCGATGATCATGCGGTGTTCCAGCCATGCCATGGAACCGCGCCCGATATCGTGGGAACAGGAATGGCTAATCCCACCGCTATGTTTTTATCAGGGGCAATGCTGCTGGACTGGCTGGCACTCA
The DNA here is from genome assembly GCA_964390335.1 of uncultured Granulosicoccaceae bacterium. Lineage (GTDB taxonomy): Bacteria > Pseudomonadota > Gammaproteobacteria > Granulosicoccales > Granulosicoccaceae > Granulosicoccus. Next base: position 3,691 of record CAYMHU010000079.1, read on the forward strand.
AATACAACGACGAGCCACTTGCCCGGGCCGCAGCGTTAATTGAGTCGTCCGTCGACACTGCATTTGCCAGTGGCAAACTTCGAACCTGCGAGTTAGGTGGTTCAAGTGGTCTTGAGGATGTCAGTGCTGCGGTCAATGCAGCGCTTGAGTCGCAGACTTAACGGTGAACCGGCTTAAGAAATAAACAATGAACAACAAACTACGCGTTGCACTTATTGGCTCCGGCTACTTTAGCCGTTTTCATGCCCATGCCTGGCACCGCATGGATGATGTTGAACTGGTGGCACTGCATTCACGCGATCAGCTCAGTGCTCAACAGCTGCAACAAGAATTTGAGATTCCTCAGCTGTACGATAATGTGCAACACCTACTACAACAGAGTAATGCCGATGTTATCGACATAGCCACGCCGCCGCAATCACATGCAGAGCTTATCCGCCAATGCATCGAATACAAAAAAGCGGTGATTTGCCAAAAACCATTTTGTGATTCAGTGGCAGAAGCAAGCAACTTGGTTGACGAAATAGAAGCGAAAAACGCGTTGGTTGTGGTGCATGAGAATTTCAGATTTCAGCCCTGGTATCAACATATCAAAACCATTCTAGACAAGCAGCAACTGGGCGACCTATACGAAATTAGCTTTAATTTACGCCCCGGCGATGGTCAAGGCCCCGATGCGTACCTAGCCAGACAACCTTATTTTCAGCAACAAACCCGATTCCTGGTGCAAGAAACAGCAGTGCATTTTATCGATGTGTTCAGGTACCTCATGGGCGATATCAAAGGCCTGTTCGCCCGGCTTGATCGCTTAAATCCAGTTATAGCGGGCGAAGATGCCGGATTAATCTTATTTGAATTTTCATCTGGTGCACGCGGCGTACTCAACGCCAACCGCTTGAGCGATCACAACGCGCAAGACTGCCGCTTGACCATGGGCGTACTCTGCATTGAAGGCAGTAACGCGACACTCACGCTTAACGGTGATGCGCAGATTCATATTCGAGCGCATGGCGATACCAACCTGCAACTGCAAAACTACAGTTGGAACAATACGGATTTCGGTGGTGATTGCGTGTACCACACCAATCGACACATCGCCGATTACTTTCTAACGCAAACACCACTGCACAATACTGCTAAAGAATATCTGATCAATAGAGAAATAGAAGAGCGCATTTACCACTCAGCCAAAACGGGCGAGTGGCAAGTAATACAATAATGGATGGTAGCCGATCGCGAACTAGGCGTTCGACTGTATAGGTGGATCGTCTAACGGCACACCGGCACGAGCTGCGAAATACACGGCCTCGGTTCTGTTGCGCGCACCCAATGCTCTAAAAATAGCTGACAAATGCGCCTTAACCGTGTTCTCAGAAATATGCAAGTTAGCTGAGATAGTTTTGTTCGGCTTGCCTTGTAAAAGGTACTTCAGCACTTCGCGCTGCCGATCAGACAATGCGTTTAAAATTTCCGACTCTGATGCACCTGCCGGTGGGCGGCCTGCATTGACAGCGGTAACAGAGGTGACTTCGCGCGGTAGAAAAATACCGCCTGCCAAAATCAGTTTGATTGCTGCAAGCAACTCCTGATGGGTAGCACATTTAGTAATAAATCCCATAGCCCCATCTTCAATGGCTTGATAGATAGTGGGGGGATCGTTTTCTGCCGATAACACTATTATTGGTGTGCTGTTGAGTTTCGACTTAACCCGTTCGAGTGTTTTCAGCCCGATGGATTCTGCTAGATTTAAATCCAGAAGCATTAAATCATAGGTGTTAGTTTCAAGCAGCTCTTCTGCAGCTTGGATATTCTCAACGTCGTGTAAGGTTAGATCCTGGTCGAGACCGCCTAGCAGCAGTTTCATACCTTCCCGAAACAACGTGTGATCATCTAACAGTAGAATTTTCATAGTCTGGTACCACCTCGCCCCAAAACTTGGATGTAACAGTTAGCACTATAGACTTCAGCAATGTCTATTTAAACCCCCATTTGGGTAGTCCACCATCGGGATCTCGTGTCAAATGCGCTGTAAACTATTGATATTGAGAACTGAATGGTACAATCAGACCATCGAATAAAAAAGACAATTACCATCCTTGGTCACTACCAACCAAAAACACAGCCCGCTGCTCAAGAACCCGCTATTCAAGAAATTGAAGCGCGATGCGGCCAAAGCCGTCACCGATTTCAATATGCTTGAATCCGGCGACAAGGTCATGGTGTGCCTTTCGGGTGGCAAAGACAGCTATGTGATGCTCGATATGTTGCGCCACTTGCAATCTGTAGCACCCATTCAATTCGATTTGATTGCAGTGAACCTTGATCAAAAGCAACCCGGGTTTCCGGAATACGTGCTACCGCAGTACCTCGAATCAATCGGTGTCGAATATCAAATTGTTCAAGAAGACACTTACAGCATCGTCAAACAAAAAATTCCTGAAGGGCAAACAACATGCGGGCTTTGTTCAAGACTGCGCCGCGGCATCTTATATAAAACGGCCGATCATTTAGGGGCCACAAAAATTGCGTTGGGTCATCACGCAGATGATTTACTGGAAACCTTGCTGCTGAATCTGTTTCATGGCGGTTCAATTAAAACCATGCCAGCCAAGTTGCATGCTGACAATGGGCGGAACGTCGTTATTAGGCCATTAGCGTATTGTCGTGAAAGTGCGATTGAAGCGTTTGCCCAAGCTATGGACTACCCCATTATTCCGTGCACGCTGTGTGGCTCGCAACCAAACTTGCAACGACAAAATATGAAAGCATTGCTCAGTGATTGGGAGCAAAATGATCCGTCGAGAATCTCGTCCATGTTAACGGCGCTGCGAAACGTGACACCCTCTCACATGCTGGACACCAACTTATTCGACTTCGATAGCAATCAGCGTCGTGCAAACACAAAAGATTCACCAACCACTGAACGAGTATCTGACTCGACTGATTTATTGTTTGCAGATGAGACGGATGGCGATAGCAATCGCGCTACGCAAGGTGCAAGCAATAGCGCGGTCATTCCAATTTATCGATTGCAATAAGGCAAAGCCTTATTAGATTGCAGTTAAGCAACGCCAACTAATTCAGCGAGCCGTACGCTTTGGTGTAACCGATTAAGGATATGGTTGCCGTGACTTCACCTTGATTAGCAGCCACCACGGTCACTTTAGCGTTATTACCTTTCTTGAGTCGATCGATTAACGCTTGATCAACTGGCTCACGCACTAAACAGCCTTGCTCAGTACAAATTTGAAACGGGGCGACCTCGCCTTTACCGGCATCTATTTTCAACTCTAGGCCGGATACCAGCACAACACCAAGGGGCGTGATGAAATCAATGACGGCAACGGCCGTTCTACCATCGGCCTCCAGTGGCGCCTCAAGCTTTCTTACAACCATTTCTAGAATCGGAGTGCCCGCATCATCTTTGCCGATTTGTGCCATAGCGCATCCCACCTGCGGTTGACACTCTACTTGCCAAGCACCATAGGTTGTTGGGCCAGAACCACTGTTTGCCGCTGGTGCTGCAGGCTTGGGCGCCGCTGCCGGTTTGGGAGCAGCCCCCAAGTCCAACTTAGGTGTTTCAGCTGCTTCTCCACCTAATTTCAAACCGCTGGACTGCGCAAAGCACACACCTGAAAATAGGCTGGTTCCTAACAGAACAACGATTAACGACTGGCGTCTAAGGGCAAATACGTTCACGGTCATGAATAACCTTCAAGTTAGATGGATATAAAAATTCTAGATGGAATATGCTATGACAATAGTTTAGTCAATCTGTATCAATAGTGCGGATTGAGATCCTGTTACAAGCCAGAAATGCGTAATATTTTATCAATTTAGCCTTTGCGAATTTATATGCCTGACCACATCACACTTGAATCATCCTGCTGGCGTGTCGTCCTAGAACCGTGTACCGGACTGCAAACCCGTAGTTGCCAGATTTTCCACAACGGGCAATGGACCGATGTGATGCCCGATTGCTCGCAGGTGAATGCCCCATTAAGCGCAGCAAACTATCACCTGATACCCTATTCAAACCGAATTCGGGATGGTCGCTTTATCTTTGAAAACCAGCACTACCAGTTGGAGAATGCAAACAAACATGCAATACACGGTGCACTCAGAAATTTACGGTGGCGCGTTCTGGAACAAGATGCGCAACGCGTGGTTGCGCAGTACAACACAAAGGCTGACGGCGACGTTAACTGGCCGTGGCCAATGAAAGCCACCATCACCTATTTACTCAAAGACAATGAACTTATTAGTCAAATCAACTTGCTTAATCTTGGCAGTACGAATATGCCTGCAGGTTTAGGCTGGCATCCGTATTTTTGTAGAGACATAAACGGCGCATCGCCAACGTTACAGATTCCGGTTAAATCCATGTTCGTGGATACCAATGGAGATTGCTTACCTGTTGGCGAGCCAATCGGCATCAATCCAGAATTGGATTTCTCAGAAGTTAGGGCGCTAAACCCCGAACAACGTATCGACCATTGCTTTGGTGGTTTAGCCGGGGTGTCTAGCATTGCCTGGCCAGATACTGGCATCATGCTTCAAATGCATGCATCAGACAATTGCACGCATGCAGTGTTGTTTAATCCAGATGCTCCCTACTTCGCGTTGGAGCCGGTAACAAATGCAAACGATGCATTCAACTTGGAATCCCAAGGTATACAAGCCGGTGTGAAAACTTTGTCACCAGGTGAGTCTATGCAAGCGGAAATGCGGTTATCAATTGCTTACCAGCCGTGCTAACTGGCTGACTACAGTGTTGAACTAAAAGCTAGGTTGTCACAACGGCGTTTAT
>CAYMHU010000080.1:0-8484 GCA_964390335.1 uncultured Granulosicoccaceae bacterium
GCCAACACCCCATCCACAACATACTGCACAGACAACGCCGCCAACAACACCCCTAACAATCGCGTTAACACCAACTTACCCGTAGCCCCCAAATACTTCTCCAACCGTTCAGCAGCAATAAATATCAGCGCTGTCACAACCATCAACAACGCAATAATCACAATGAGCGTGAGCCTGACAACCCATTCATTAACGGCAGTCCCACTACCCAATTGCGACGACAACAATATGGTTGCGGAAATGGCGCCTGGCCCAGCCAACAACGGTATAGCAATCGGAAACGCTGCCAGGTCGGCCGCATGCTCGGCCGCAGTTGCGCTAGAGGTTTCTTCGCGTCTTTCTTGACGTGTTCCGTAGATCATTTCGAACGCGGTAAAAAACAGCAGCAATCCGCCTGCGATTCTAAACGCATCCATTGTGACGCCAATGGTATCCAGGATTGCGGTACCGGTAATGGCGAACAGTGCCAGTACAACAAACGAGATGATGGAACCTCGAATGGCGATTGATCGCCGAACGGTAACGGATAGCCCGGCCGTTAAGCCCAGAAAGATTGGCGCTGTGCCAATGGGATCGGTAATCGCAAAGAGCGTGATAAATGCGTTGATCAAACTGTCTAGCGATAGCATTTTAATTCCCTCCCACAAAAAAACGCCCCAGGCGGGGCGTTTTTCTAAACTTAAAACTGACTCTTAAGTTTAAGCCGTTTTATTACGCTCCTGCGCTTCCTTGATGATAACGTCTGCAACGTTCTTCGGACATGGCATGTAGTGCGAGAATTCCATAGAGAATTGTCCGCGACCCGATGTCATTGTACGAAGATCACCAATGTAGCCAAACATTTCCGATAATGGAACGTCTGCTTTAATGCGCACACCAGTTGGACCTGCTTCTTGCGACTTGATCATGCCGCGACGACGGTTCAAGTCACCGATAACATCACCAACGTGATCATCAGGTGTGAATACATCAACCTTCATGATTGGTTCAATTAACTGTGCACCTGCTTTTGGTACTGACTGTCGATAAGCTGCTTTTGCTGCAATCTCAAACGCCATTGCAGATGAATCCACCGCGTGGAACGCACCGTCGTTCAGGGTTACCTTCATATCCAAACATGGGTAGCCTGCGAGTACACCAACTTCCATGCTGTTCTTGAAGCCCTTCTCGACTGCTGGCCAGTATTCGCGAGGTACGTTACCGCCCGTAACCTTAGATTCAAATTCGAAACCTGAACCCGGCTCTCCCGGAGTAATAACGTAGTCGATACGACCAAACTGACCAGAACCACCAGATTGCTTCTTGTGCGTGTAGGTATCTTCGATTTCCTGCGTAATGGTTTCGCGATAAGCTACCTGTGGCTTACCCACTTCAACTTCTACGTTGTGTGTACGACGCAAGATATCAATCTTGATATCCAAGTGCAGCTCACCCATACCCATCAGGATGGTTTCGCCACTGTCTTCGTCGGTTTCTACACGGAACGATGGATCTTCAGCGATCATCTTACCTAGCGCCACACCAAGCTTCTCTGATGCACCTTTGTCTTTTGGTGCAACGGCAATCGAGATAACCGGGTCAGGGAATACCATGGGTTCCAACGTCGCTGGGTTCTTAGCGTCCGCTAAAGTATGTCCGGTTTGTACGTTTTTCATACCCAGAACCGCAACAATATCGCCCGCTGTTGCCGAATCCAATTCCTCACGCGAATCAGCATGCATTTCCACGATACGACCAATACGCTCTGTTTTACCCGTGTACGTGTTTACAACGGTGTCGCCTTTGTTCAACGTGCCCGAGTAAACACGAATAAACGTCAATGCACCAAAGCGATCGTCCATAATTTTGAACGCCAACGCGCGCATGGGTTTGGTTGGGTCAACGTGTGCGTATTCGCCTGTTGGGTTACCTTCCAGATCCATTTCCGGCTGAGGCTTAACTTCAGTTGGGTTAGGAAGGAAATCCACAACACCGTTCAATACGTTTTGAACGCCTTTGTTCTTGAACGCAGAACCGCAATACGTTGGAAAGAAATCCAAGTTGATGGTGCCTTTGCGGATACACGCTTTTAACGTATCGATATCCGGCATTTCACCTTCGAAGTATTTCTCCATGGCTTCATCGTCTTGCTCTAACGCAATCTCGACCATCTTCTCGCGCCATTCAGCCGCCTTCTCAACCATGTCAGCTGGAATATCGGTGACTTCATATTTGGTTGGGTCGCCAGAGTCATCCCAGATGTAGGCTTTCTCTTCTAAGAGATCAACCACACCCACGAAGTCATCTTCAGTACCGATTGGCAGAGTCATCGCACACGTGCGAGCACCCAACACGTTTTCAACCTGATCGACAACGCGATAGAAATCAGCGCCCATACGGTCAAGCTTATTAATGAAGATGATGCGCGCAACTTCAGATTCGTTTGCATACCGCCAGTTGGTTTCAGATTGTGGCTCTACACCGCCTGAACCACAGAACACACCCACACCACCATCGAGAACTTTCAATGAACGATATACTTCAATAGTGAAGTCAACGTGTCCCGGAGTATCGATGATATTCAGGCGATGGCCATCCCATTCACAGCTTGTTGCAGCCGATTGAATAGTGATACCACGCTCCTGCTCCTGTTCCATGAAGTCAGTAGTTGCTTCACCGTCATGAACTTCTCCGGTTTTATGAATCTTACCGGTGAGCTTCAGGATACGCTCAGTGGTGGTGGTTTTGCCCGCATCAACGTGGGCGAAAATGCCGATGTTGCGGTAGTGCGAAAGGTCAGTCATGTCGATACTCACGAAATAAGGAAAAACGTTCGGGCAATATGAGGCCGAACGAACCATAATTAAACAACGGTAAACCCGCCATTGTATCCAAAAACAAGGCCATCGGGTGAGATCTAACGTATATGAATCAACAACAATTACCTGAATCTGACGATCAAACGGTAAGCATAGGCAGATGGATGATCATCGCCATGTGGATATTGCTGTTAGCAGGCGGCACTTTCTTCGCTCAAAAGTGGCTTGAGAAACGCGATCGCGGACAAATCCCCGCGACCATGGTTGGTCCGGATAACCGAAAAAGCGTGGTGTTAGACGCTGATCGTCGGGGTCATTACGTGGTGCTGGGCGAGATCAATGGCCAGGGAGTGACATTTCTCGTGGATACGGGTGCTTCCGGGGTCAGTGTACCGGCAAGCGTTGCGCAGGATTTAAACCTCATACCCGGCCGTGCATTTCCGGTGTCAACAGCCAACGGAACCATCATGGTTCGGGAAACCATGTTGGACACCCTGTCAATTGGTAATCTCACATTATATGACCAGCCTGCGAGCATCAATGGATCCATGGACGGTGAAGTCGGGCTGCTTGGAATGAGCTTTTTACGCCATTTCGAGCTTATTCAACGCAATGAGCAGCTCACCATTCGAGAACCTTAATCCGCAAATGGGAACCAAAGGTTGCATATGCCCTCAAACGAAGTAGGGAGAATTGTGGCGCGATAGCAGCTCAACAAGCTAAAATACGTGTTGGAAGCCCAAGCGTTAATCTAAAACCGGACTTTTGTTCTTGCATGCACATAACAATACTGATAATTCTGACCTATATCGCATGTTGTTTTCGAGTGGGTGCTGCACCCTGGAAATTCTTCCAGCTAAATGCGCAATACTTTTCTAACGATCAGGGTATTTTCTCCAAACTTAAAATCGACACACTCATTCCGGAACAGTGGAAGTTGTATCAGGTGGCTGATGAGCCCGGTATTGTGCCTAGTCGCTATCCTGTGTTTCTAAAGCCTGAATGGGGTCAGAATGCGCACGGTATCCATCGCGCAGACAGCTTTGATGCATTGGTTGATCTGCGAAAAACCTTATCCGACAAAGACACCGCGCAAAAATACATTTTGCAAGAAGGCGCACCCGGCACGCGCGAATTTGAAATATTCAGCATAGATACTGACAAGCAAGACGGTCAACACGATATTGTCAGTGTGACTGAAGCAGTCAACAAGACTGAGTCGTACCCAATTAACAGCAAGTACAACAACAACACGCAATACGTTGACATCACCAGCGACTTCACCGCTTCACAACTCGACTCTCTAGCCGCATTTATAAACGATATTGGCGATTTTGCTATTTCACGTGTGAGTGTTCGTGCTAACAGTATCGATGAATTACTTGCAGGACACTTCCATGTCATTGAAGTGAATCTGTTTCTGCCCATGCCAATTAACTTGTTAGACAAAAGTTACAGCATGCAGCAACGCATCCAATTCATTGGCAAATCAATGATGCAGTTAGCGCGAGCCACCAAAGCCATCAAACCACAAGAACGCCCGCCGGCGATCTTCACACGCATGATGCTATACGGTCGGCAAAAACGCGTCCAACACGCCACACACAAACTATTCCCACGGCGATCCATTCTGTGACTGCGATAAAAAAGCTAATCTATAGATGGATTAGTCAGCGTTACATGGCGGGATGCAGTAATTATAATTCATTGCAGGTTCGGCGCAGCAGCCGCTCCAAAGAACAAGCCCGCGCCATGTTTGCCAAACATAATGTGCCACATGCCAAGGGTGAGATCTTTATTAACCCATGGCGTGCGCATCGCTTTGCAAAAGAACACGGCTTTCCGTTGGTGATCAAACCCAATGTCAGTGGGTTCTCACGCGGTAGTCACTTCCCTATTACCAACTTTCGCGAGTTGTGGACGGCAGCTTTATGGGTGAAGGTTTGGTGGCCTAGCAGTGTGGTAGAGCAGTACCTATTGGGAGCAAACTATCGGGTGTTGGCAACTCAGGACCAACTGGCTTCAGTGATTCGCCGCTATCCGCCATTCGTTGATGGCAACGGCATCGATACCATCAGTACATTAATAGACGCCGAGAATGCCATCCGACAGGAAATGGATTTACACCCGACTATTTACCCTATAAAAAAATCTGCCGCTGTCGTTAAATTTCTGGCCAAACACTCTCTGACACTTGAATCGGTACCTGCCAACGGCGAACGTGCGTACTTGTTTAATCGCGTGGCGCTGGCACCCGGCGGCATTGTAGAAACCATCGATCAATCGCAGATTCCCGATGTAAACAAGCAGCTATTTACGGATGTGGTTAAACACTTCGATGCAAGCTTATTTGGCATTGATGTCATCATGGAACACGGCATCGAGAAACCGTTTAACGAACAGCGCTGCATTTTTCTGGAAGTGAATTCGCGCCCTTACACACGCATGCACGAAAAACCACGCTACGGTGGGCTTGACGACTTGCAACCGTTTTACGATCAAATGGATAGCGTCGCTGTCGCTGAATCAGACACGTTTTGACGTTTTACCAGTTTCTTGGCATTCACTCGCTGCTGATTGGGCTGCTGCCGTTCTACTTACCCGTCTACTTATGGGACAACGGGCTTAACGTTGCTCATATCACCTTACTGATTGGGGTATCCGGCTTAAGCTTTTGTGCAAGCCTGTTGCTTTGGCAGCGTGTTAGTGCGCAAGTACCACTGCCAACCTTACTCGGTATTACCTTCTTACTAGAGTGCGTGTTGATTTGCACCGTGGCCATTGGCGGTTCCACCGCCGCGGTTATTGTGTTGGTGGGTATTGCCAACGGCTTGTACAACGGCTTCTTCTGGACCACGCAACGCACCCTGTTTTTAAACATGCTGGGGAGCAATGACACCGGTCGCCAGTACGGCAATTTCCAAATCTTTGTTACGGTGTTTTTAAAAATCGGGATTTTGTTGGGCGGTTGGCTACTGGAATTGGGTGGACTGATTTGGCTGCTGGGATTGTCTGCAATGGTCAGCGCCACATCGACGGTGTGGTTTTACCACTCAAATAGAAACACAGGCACGCTTACAACAGCAACACTGAGCCTTAACAGCGTGTTGCGCTTTCGCGATGCGCGGCGCTCAAGAAGCGTTTTCATCATTGATGGTTTTTTCCTGTTCCTGGAAAGCCACTACTGGACCTTATCGCTGTTCGCACTAACCAACCAGAACTACACGCAACTTGGGTTAATCGTTATTGTGCTGGCATTGGTGTTTGCGCTGATCTTTTATCTAATCAAAAATAAGATTGATAGTACATCGGTGTCGACGGTGTATTTGATTGCCGTGTGTTTGTACGCTTTATCGTGGCTTATGCGAACCTGGGTGTCACCGGAGCTGTCTTCGCAACTACTGCTTGCGTTACTCATCGTTATTACCTTCTGTTCGTCATTTTTCCGGCTGGCATTCAATAAGCGGTTTTTTGATATTGCCCAGAAGAGCGACGGTGTTAATTATTTATTGGTGAAAAGCTATTGGTCGCAGTTTTTCTTAGGATTAGGCTTTGGGATCACCGGTATTTTCATGATTGCCAACAATCTGACTACCATAAACAGTGTTGTCACACTCTATTGGGTAGCTTGCGTATTATCGTTCGGGTATTTACTATACGTGCCACGCAAATGAGGTACTCAATGGCCGATTCCCACACCACGCCACCGGCTTTCCAGTCTGAATCTTTCGTAAATCCTGAAGAAGCCGTTGCGCGGTTAATTGAAATATACAATCGCAATACGCAATTTTTACGCGAAGCATTCAAACGCTATTTGGCCGGTGAGCTAGCAAGCGGCCTGCATCGGGCCTACTATCCGGAAATTCGGTTCCGCAATGAGACCTTCGCAAGGGTCGATACACGGTTATCGTACGGGCATGTTGATCAACCGGGTGATTACTCCACCACCATAACGCAGCCTGAGTTATTTCGAGGGTACTTAAAACATCAACTGGACTTACTGATTCAAAATCACAAACTGCCAGTAGAAATCGGCGAGTCATCCGTTCCTATTCCGTTGCACTTTGCGTTAGAAACCGGCACGTCACTCGCGGGTAATAACCGCAGTGACGCTCCCGTTGCGCTTCGCGATGCGTTCGATGTACCCGACATTGCTCACGTTAACGATTACATTGTGAACGGCACTTATGAACCGCAAGAAGGTGTTCCCAGCCCGCTATCTCCATTTCCCGCGCAACGCATTGACTACTCATTGCATCGACTGGTTCACTACTCTGCAACCGATCCATCGCACTTTCAAAACTACGTGCTGTTTACTAACTATCAGTTTTACATTGATGAGTTTTGCCGTACAGCTAAAGACATGATGGCAGCGGGAAATAGTCGCTACACCGCATTTGTTGAACCGGGTAATGTGATTACAATGTCAGGCGAAACAGATTCGCAGGGACAAGCCCCCGCTAATCAACCACAAATGCCGGCGTATCATCTGGTGGGACCAAAAGGTCGTGGTATTACGCTAATAAACATTGGGGTTGGGCCATCCAACGCTAAAACCATCACCGATCATGTTGCCGTGTTAAGACCACATGCATGGCTGATGCTTGGACATTGCGCGGGCTTACGCACATCACAGGAATTGGGCGACTACGTGTTAGCACATGCCTACGTGCGAGAAGATAAAGTGCTAGACGACGACATTCCGGTTTGGGTACCTATCCCTGCCCTTGCTGAAGTGCAGCAAGCACTGGAAGGAGCTGTTGCCGAAGTGACAGGCCTTGAAGGTTTTGAATTAAAGCGAGTTATGCGCACCGGTACAGTGGCATCGGTAGATAACAGAAACTGGGAATTACAAGATCAACGCGAACCGGTTCGACGCTTATCGCAGTCCCGCGCCATTGCGTTGGATATGGAATCTGCAACCATAGCTGCAAACGGGTTTAGGCTCAGGGTGCCGTACGGTACCTTACTGTGCGTATCCGACAAACCCTTGCAAGGTGAATTAAAGCTGCCAGGCATGGCGTCCAAGTTCTATCAAGATCAGGTTGCGCAGCATTTACAGATTGGCATGCTGGCATTGGAAAAACTGGCAACCATGAAATCCGAGCGACTGCACTCTCGTAAGTTACGCAGCTTTTTTGAAACAGCCTTTCAATAACGACTTTTAGTACGCGCAAAAAGAAACCGCCCGAAGGCGGTTTCCATTTCAACATCAAGCTTTGATTGCTTTCTAGTTGTTTGGTAGTAACACACCATCAATAACGTGCAGTGCACCGTTATCTACAGCAAGGTCAGCTTCAATGATATCAACACCATCGATCTGTAAACCACCGTTCTCACCAGCAGTGATTGTGTAAACACTGTTGTTAGACATGCTGATAGTATCGCCTACGTTCAGAGTATCTGATGTAGCTGCACCTTGGGTGTAGATGTGCGACTGAAGCACAGTACCAGTTACTTCCGCACCACCATCGATCGCAGCAGCTAAAGCGTCGTTAGTTGGAGCGAACACTGTCCAACCCTGGTTTGCTGTATCGAGAGGCTGATCAAAGTCTGGGTTCAACGCACCAGCGAGTGTGGTTAAGCGTGCATCAGCAGCCATAACGCCCATGATTGACGTAGCGCGGTATGAGTTGTTGTTGCCGCCACCAGCATCGGTTTCACCCATATCAGTTTCACCCATATC
>CAYMHU010000081.1:0-7846 GCA_964390335.1 uncultured Granulosicoccaceae bacterium
TGCTGACCGAGATGCCGTTTTATCGGGAGCATGTGATGGTTGATTTTTCAGAGTTGCAAACCGCGTAAGTTATTCACAACCTCGCAATACGCTTTCCCACTGACGTCAAGTTGGTCAGGCGATCCACTAATCCGGTTCTGGGGGCATAGCCTCGTTCAAGGCTCATAAATGTATCCAGTTGAAGTTCGGCTCTATCGATAGAGTCGAATGCCGTTATGGCATTACAAATGCGATCGCTGATTGCCTGCTCATCAAAGTTACTCTCAGCCGGGTTGTTCTTACCGATTTTTAGATTGACAATAAACTTGGTTCGATGCTCAGCCAGAGCACGATTAACGTGCTCAATACTTTTATCCAATGTATCTTCCCACGGGATTTGCACGACGATTCCTGCAAACTGCATTTCTGTTTCGTGTTGCTGCTGCCAATCCAAGGCAGTATTTAGTTCGTGCAATGGAAAGCCAGAACTTACTGTGTGAAAGAATGGTGTTTTTGTATCGGCGCTATGAGCGCCAGAGGCTGCATAGCCAAGATAAACGGGTGTATCTTGAGGGCCTTGTGGTTCCGGATATACCCAATATTCAAAGTCGTTTGGCAGTACATACTCAACAGCGGTAATTGCGTATTGTATTCCTGTCAGTGCGTTGGGTAGTTGCGCCCAGGCACTTTGTAAGCAAATCACGGTATATCGAAAACCTAAGTTTGCTGCTGCCTCTAACCGATGTCGACTGGCTTCATTTGTAAAATCTTGCAATGGAATTCGTAGTTGATAAATTCCCATTTGCATCAGCCTAAGCAGTGTGTAGTCATTGCGGGCCTGCTTACGTGTGAATTCCTCCATTGGGCCGTTGTACGGTAGTGTTATGGTTTCGTGCCAAGGGTGTCGCACATGTAGCGTTAAATTCTTGTTCGATGGTCGCTTGTAAGCTGTCTTTATCGGAGTGTTATCCGAATCGTCTTGCTGGTTACCATCGGTATCAATTACTCTGATCTGACACGTGTCTGGATACACATCTACCATAGTCACCACGTACTTAGCGGTATCGTCTCTGCCGAACTCAGCCGCAGGTGTCGACTTAAATAGATCGGCGTAATCTTGTCGGGTAAAACTGGTACTGGGTAGAATAAAAAAGTTCGTATCATCAAGTTGGTTAAAAAAGAAATGATGTACGTGTCCAGAGAATACAGTGTCAACCCCAAAGCGTTTTATTTTGCTTAAGAGCTCCTGACGGCCAGGTTCTGCAATATTGTCGTAGTGCTCAGGCTCTATAGGGTCATGTACAAATAACGGATAATGCGAGAACAGAATGATACGGTGATCCCTGCTTTGTTCAAGTACTGCATCAAGCCAAATGTTTTGCTCTTTTTCCGCAGTTGAGTTGGTGTTGAGCAAAGAAGAATTGATAACGATAATACGAAGATTGCCCGCATCGAATGTGTACCACTGTTGACCAAACCAAGCTGAATATTTATTCATTGCATCATCGTTGACGATTGCGGCAGGAGAGCCAGGCATGGGTTTGTCACCAACATCGTGATTGCCCGCAACATAGTGTAAGTTGGGTTTTAGTGGTTCGAATAACGCTGTGGCCTCCTTGCAAGCTGGATCGTATGACGCCATACCCGGAAGCGGATGCACCATGTCACCCAAGTGAATAACAAATTCAGGGTTTTGTGCCGCAAGCAGTTTGCAGGCGTATTTTGCACGAGAGTTCGCTTTGCTATTAACAGCGTAAGGTGATGAATAATCTCCTTGTGGCGAACGGATGTGCGTATCGGAGATGATGCCAAAAGACAGCAGTGGTGAACCAGAATCAGGACTTCCGCGTTTATCCATTTGCAAAAGCGCCGCGATTGGGCTTGTTATGCTGCCAAATCAAAAAACCAACAGATAACACGGTGATGCCCCAAAAAAATAGGCATATACCGCTAGAGAAAAATACACCGTAGTCACCTTTAGATATCAGCAAAGACTGACGGAAGTTGTCTTCAAGTAACGGCCCAAGTATGAAAGCGATGAGAAAGGGTGCTGCAGGAATCGCGAGCTTTAGCATAACAAAGCCAACGGCGCCCATCAAAAACATAATGCCAACATCGAATATTGTATTGTTTACAGCGTAAGCACCGAACACGCATAGCACCAGCACTATCGGGAATAATCTTTCGCGTGGGATATCAGCTATTTTACTGATTAATCGAATTGACAGTTTGCCTACAATCAGCAGATAAAACGAACTTAACATGATGCCCATGAACAACGCGTAAATTAGACTGATGTTGTCTTGAAACATCAATGGCCCGGGACGTAAACCATGAATCATAAATGCACCAAGTATAATGGCCGTGATAACGTCGCCCGGAATGCCTAGTGCTAGTAACGGAATCATCGTGGCCCCGGCAACGCCGTTGTTTCCGGATTCTGATGCGGCCACGCCTTCAATATTGCCTGTGCCAAAACTGTCTGGTTCTTTTGATGTGCGTCGTGCCTCGCTATAGGACATAAACGCTGCAGGTGCTCCACCTATTCCCGGAATAGCGCCAAGGCACACACCGATCAGACTGCCTCGTATTATTGATTTAAGGCTTTTTGTTACGTCTTTTAAGCTCGCGCCAACGCCCGCAAGATGACTTTTGGCTGTTTCCGCATTACGTTGTAGAAAAAAATTGATGATTTCAGGTAGTGCGAAGAGACCGATGAGAACGGGGATAAACGTTAAGCCGCTCATCAGATTAACTTGGCCAAACACAAATCGATTCGTGCCGTAGATTAAATCCAGTCCTACAGTTGCCAGCAATAAGCCAAGGGCGGCAGATCCAAATCCTTTTAATAGTTGTTGTCCGGACACGCCAGCAATGATTGTTAGTGAAAATACGATCAAGGTGAACAATTCGGGTGAGCCGAATTTCAAAGCAAAAGTCGCCAACACACCAGCAAATAGAATGAGTGATATGTTGGAGATGAAATCAGCGATGCACGAAGAATACAAAGCGATATCCAGAGCCCTTCTTGCTTCGCCTTTTTGTGCAAGTGGGTACCCATCCAACACAGTGCATGATGCTGCTGGTGTGCCCGGTGTATTGATGAGTATTGCCGTGATCGACCCTCCGTATATTCCACCTTTGTACACCCCCAGCAGCAACAGTATGCCGGTAACGGGTTGGAGTGTGAAAGTAAATGGCAGTGACAAGGCTACTGCCATGGGAGTAGTCATGCCTGGTATTGCGCCAACAACTGTCCCAACGACAACGCCTACCAACAGAGCCAGTGCGTTATCTACTGTGGCGAATAGCGCAAACGCGGTGCTGAGTGTGTCTAGCATGAGTCTATGCTCCGCCGATGAATGGGTGTAACACGCCCGATGGAATTGGAATGTTGGCGATCTTAGTAAAAAATAGGTGTAAGGCGATGGGTAGAATCAGCGGAATTGAAATCAACGCTATTACCGATCGTTCACCAGCGAGCAATAGCAAAATAAACACTGCTATTGCCGAAGCCAACACGAAACCGAGTGGCTCCAACGCAACATAATATGTTGCAAGCGTTGCCACTATACTAATAAATATGAGTAACCAGCGAGAACGCAAACTACTTGTTGAGTCAACTTGTGTCTTGCTCGAAAGCCATCGAGTGAGCAAGAGCAACAGCCCAAAAGCTAATAAACAGTAGCCAACTAATCGCGGGTAGTAAGACGGGCTTAGTGCGGCGAATTTTACCTTCTTGGGTTCTTGGACGCCGTATGGTATTGCGACCCAAATTACAAGCACTGCAATGCAAGTAAATAGTAGGCCTGCAAACAAATCCAGATTACGAGTTGATTTCATGTTCTACCATCATCCAGCATTACATAGATACGTTGCGTTAGGAGATTTTTCGTGATTCCAACAGTCGATTAATATTCAATGAGCCAGTCAGTAAAAATGCTTTTATGCCTGACACTACCGCTGCTTCAATACTGGTTACCGTGCACACGCTTATTTCGCAATTAGCACTTCTTTCCATTGCAGGCGTTAATCGCTCCACAACACCTTCAAAGTAGTCGGGTTGCCTACATGTATTGCCGGCAACCAATATGCGTTCAGGGGAGAATAACGACACAACGCTTTTTAGTCCTTCACCTAGTTTTTCTCCAGCTGCACGAAATACGTCGGCAATGGCTTTGTTATGCTGCGACTCGATCAGCGCTTGTGATAGACGTTGGTTTAGTGGTTGTGAGCTGTTAAAGCGCATTAATTTAGCTGTTTCTATACGTTTAACGATCGCTGCTCCTGATGCAAGCGAATCCAGGCAACCCGTTTGTCCACAGTAACACTGGGTATTTTCAGAGCTCACTGATAAGTGAGCCACCTGACCTAATCGCCCACGGGAGGTTTGCAGTAATTGATTATTTGCGTACACGCTTGAACCCAAACGCCATCCGTTATTAACCAATACAATGCTTTGATTATGTTGTGCTGGTCGATGCCATAGTTCTGTATCCAGTAAGGCAACAGCGCGTGCCTCTAAATGCACAGGCAGGTTCAGGGCTGCTTCTATCATTGATTTAGCAGGTACGTTTTCCCACTCAAGTACAGGCGAAGAAATATTATCGTTGCTTGCAGGATCGGTGTTTGCGGCGACAACAACCGATACTCCCAGCATTTTATTTTGATCGATGCCAGTGGAGTCGATCAGTTCATTCGCAGTGGCGCAAAATACACTGATTGCTTCATCGGCCAATGATAAGTCGAGGTCTGGCAACTCAATAGAGTCAATCAATTCACCGCGACAATTTGCGATGCCGACCGCTCGCCTATTCGCGGAGATCACCATCACAACGATGGAGGCGATGGTTGCGGATAGCGCCAGTCGACGGGTGCGTCTTCCACGGCCGTGAGTTCGAAATGGATTTTCATCTTCGACAACCACGCCGGCTTCAATGAGTTCTCGCGTGATTCGCGATATAGCGGCGATAGTCAGACCGGTGTTGTGAGCAATTTTTGCGCGGCTTACTGAGCCCGCACCCGCAATCTCAGACAGCACGGCGGCGCGATTAATTGCTCTTAATTCGTTGGTGGAGTGCAGGGTCATAATAATTATTTGACGTCGGTAATTAATTATTGAATAATTAAATCAGCGAGTCAATAGCCTGATACACAGCCGTTTTCACGCCGATTTGTCGATCATCGTTCACAGCATTGGAGAGGTAACATAATGAAAAAACGCATCAGCGTATTCAGTGCACTCGTCTTGGCAGGCTCGTTCCTGTTGGGCAGTGTGGCTGTCGCACAAGATTATCCAAACAGGCCTATCACTTTGGTTATCCCATATGGTCCCGGTGGTGCAGCCGATTTGTCTGCTCGACTTATCGCTGGTAATGCACCCAGCACACTTGGTCAGTCCATTTTGCCCGTTAATAAAGCCGGTGCTGCAGGAGTGACTGGTTCCAACTTTGTTATCAATGCAAAAAAGGACGGCTACACGTTGTTATCGGCTCGGGTAGGCTCTCAGATGGGTGTACCTGCAATGAATAAAACGATTCCATACAAGTGGGATGATTTTACGGTTATTGGCATGACTGAACTCAATCCGTTTATTCTCACCGTGTCTCCGGATTCGCCTTACAAGACTTTCGCTGACTTTGAAAAGGCAGTAAAGGAAGGTGCCGAGTTAACTTATTCATCGGCTGGTGTAGGAACACTGCTACACATTGCAACAGCAGTAATGGCTGATGCGATGGGTGCTGATCCAGAGAAGCTTACTCACGTACCGTACAAGGGTGGCGGTAAAGCTCGAACAGCCGTTGTCTCTGGAGCAGTCGATTTTTCTTGGGGTAATTTGTCTGCGTCTGCGGGTGCTTTGGAAGCTGGGCAGTTACGCGCACTTGCGGTAACCACCAAAGAGCGGTTTGCCACCATTCCTGACGTACCCACCGCGGCTGAAGTTGGGTATCCCAATTTGGAGCAAATTATTGGTTGGAGCGCAATTTATGGACCACCGGGTTTGCCAGACGATGTTGTTGCTGCCTGGACCGATACGCTTAATCAGCTGAATGAAAACGCCGCTTGGCTTAAATTAACGAAAGGGTTGGGTAATATCGTTAGCATCATGGGGCCAGATGAAACCAAAGCCTTTGTTGAAAAACAATATAATGTGTTCGACGCAGCCATTGAAAAACTAGGCATGCGAATAGAATAAAGTTTCTATTAATTATTAGGACGATAAACTGGCAATGCAACCCAACATTTTGTTCGTCATGGCTGACCAACTGTCAGCCCCAGCATTGCCTATGTATGGCAACCCCACGGCTCTGACACCCCATTTATCTGCGTTGTCAGAGTCGGGGGTTGTTTTTAATAATTGCTATTGTAACCTTCCCATGTGCGCGCCGTCTCGCGCTTCGCTGCATGCTGGTAGATTACCTTTTAGCTTACAAATGTACGACAATGCATCGGAGTTTCACGCTGATATCCCCACGTTGCCCCACTATTTAAGAGGGCTTAGTTATCGTACAGAGCTTTCCGGGAAAATGCATTTCGTCGGTCCGGATCAACACCATGGTTACGATAAACGACATACCACTGAAATCTATCCAGCTAATTTTGGTTGGACAGTAGATTGGTCTAAGGGCAGGGAGTATCGACCCACTAATCTTACTATGGCGCCGGTTATTGAGTCAGGCACATGCGTGCGTAGTTTACAAATGGATTACGATGACGAAGTTGCATACCATGGTGTTCAAGCCATTTATGATTTAGCTCGAAAGCCAGACGATAAACCGTTTTTTCTAACCGTCTCGTTTACATCTCCGCACTCACCGTTTGTGATCAGCGATGAGTACTGGAATCTGTATGATCACGACTCAATTGAACTACCGACGGTACCGGAAATTCCACTGGATGAAAAAGATCACCTGAGTCGTAATCTTCACTACTGCCAGGGGCGTCACCAATTCACTGTTACTGATGAACACCGGCGTAATGCACGACATGCCTACTATGGCATGATTTCCTATATCGATGAAAAGGTTGGTGAGTTGGTCACTGCACTTGAACGCGCTGGGTTGCGCGATAACACCCTAGTCGTATTCACTTCAGATCATGGTGAAATGATGGGTGAGCGAGGCATGTGGTTCAAGCAACATTTTTTCGAATGGGCAGCGCATGTCCCACTCATAATGTCCATGCCGAAAAACTTCAAGTCAACACGTGTAGAGCAGAATGTATCGTTGATCGATCTGATGCCAACGTTTTTGGATTTGGGTGCGCAAGGCGAGTTTAATAATTACATCGATGAATTAGACGGTCGCTCGCTGGTGGGTGCGCTCAATGGCGACACCAGTAATATGAGCGACACTGTTATTTCTGAGTTTGCAGCGGATGGTTCAACCGGACCAAGCCGGATGGTAAAAAAGGGTCAGTGGAAGTACATGTATTTAGAAGGTGTTGACACCATGCTCTTCAACCTTGAAACGGACCCTAACGAACTAAATAATTTAAGTGGCGTTGCAGAACATGCGGCCATTGAAGAAGAATTATCAATGATCGCCATGCACAACTGGGATCCAGAGGACTTACGACACATTATCGAGCTGAGCCAAAAAAGACGACTCAAAATACATGAAGTGACCAAAGGCGAACCCACCTACGTAATTGAGGTACGCAAGGACGATGGTCAACGTTATGTGCGTAACGCTGGCGCTGCCGATACCAAAGCCCGTGCTCGCTTGCCGTTCGTACCTGCAGCTCAGCCAGATAAAGTTTGACATCTCTTTGTTGTTGCAATGATAATAGTAAGTCAGGGGTTCGCAAGTACCTCGTGAGACGTCAGTCCAATCTTGCATCCTTCTCTTAACTGAACTTCTTAATG
>CAYMHU010000082.1:0-7284 GCA_964390335.1 uncultured Granulosicoccaceae bacterium
TATTCAGTATTGGGGTACATCTATAGGACTAAAGGATTCGAATCCTAGAATCTCTGATTGCTTAAAAATTGGTTCTGTTCATCATACCGAAAAACATCGGCCAGCCCCGCAGCAGCACCTAAAACGGCTGGTCCCAAAACTATGTTTCCAGTCATTTCAATAGTATCGTTATCGGCACCCGTATAAACCCCGATTCAGACATTTTACCCAGCATTCTTCGATCAACATCTTTCGAATCTCTCGACTTTATGACTGATGCTGCCAACGCACTGCTGGAAAAGCACACCATTTACTCTGGACGCAAAAACCATTAATGCATCATTATTAATACATAAAAGCGTGATAACTCAATAATGCGTTATATTTCACGCATAAAATGTGATACCATTGAAGATCATCAATAGTGCATGATATATGCTTCATTAATATCAATTTTGGCTAATTGTGAGTGAAATATGACGCATAAAATAGATTTCACGGTGGCGTCCAGCGAGGCTATCGAGGATGCCCTCAGTGAGCAGATTGAAGCACTTCGTTTGCAGCAAAATATCACGCAAAGCCACCTCGCACGCGAAGCTGGGGTTTCACGCAGCACCATTACGCGACTGGCTCAGCAAGGCAAGGGCATCTCACTTGATAGTTTTATTCGCATCCTAAAAGCGCTGCAACTGCAACACAATCTGGAATCGCTTTTACCGCATAGTGGTTTAACGCCGCTTGAAAAACTGCAACAGGAAAGCCAACCCCCCCGACAACGCGCGCGCCCGAAAAAACAGGATCAGAAAACATGGACCTGGAAGGATGATGGATCAGCATCATGACTACCGCGAGCGTCGAGATGTGGGGAAGGCGCATTGGCGCGGTAACCTGGGACGCGGATCGCGATATCGGCGTCTTTCAATACACACCGGAATTTTGCGCAAGTGGTATTGAAGTGTCTCCATTGCACATGCCGTTGCGAAAAACGCCGTATGAGTTTCAAGGCCTGAGCACAGACACATTCAAAGGATTACCCGGCATGTTCGTCGACAGCCTACCCGACAAGTTCGGCAACGCATTGATCGATGTTTGGCTGGCAAGTCAAAACCGTTCTGCAGAAAGCTTCAATCCAGTGGAACGGCTTTGTTACACCGGTACGCGCGGCATCGGTGCACTCGAATACAAACCAGCCCTACAAGGAACAACAACACAATCGCGTAAACTTAAAGTCGATCAACTCGTCAGCTTGGCAAACCGCGTACTGCGCGAGCGCGAAAATCTCACTGGTCGGTTAACCGGCGAGGATGATAAGCACGACATTGAAGACATACTGCGCGTTGGTACATCCGCAGGTGGCGCCAGAGCGAAAGCGATATTAACCTGGAATGAGCAAACCGGCGAGTTCCGGTCTGGTCAGGTTGAGGCGGGTAAGGGCTACACCCATTGGCTTATAAAGTTCGATGGAATACACAATAACAAAGACAAGGAGTTGGCAGACCCACAAGGATTTGGGCGAATCGAATACGCCTATCATCTTATGGCACGAAAATCCGGCATCATCATGATGCCGTGCCGCCTACATGAAGAAGGTAAGCGAGCTCATTTCATGACCAAACGCTTCGAGCGCAGCGACAACGGAAAGAAATTGCATTATCAATCACTGTGTGCGTTACAACATTTTGATTTCAATATTGCAGGTGCTTACTCGTACGAACAAGCAATTCAAACCCTAAAACACCTAGGCTTACCAGCCAAGGATATTGAACAGCAAGTGCGTCGTGCCCTATTTAATATCATTGCGCGCAATCAGGGTGATCATGTTAAAAATATTGGGTTTGTTATGGACCAAGAAGGCGAATGGCGTTTGTCACCTGCCTTTGATGTGGTCTATAGTTACAATCCAAGTGGTGCCTGGACGTCCCAACATCAAATGAGTTTGGGAGGCAAACGCGATGGATTTGATCTGAATGACCTACTCACGTTTTCAGAATTTGCAGGAATTAAAACACGCAAAGCAAAAACGATAATCAATGAAATAATAGACGCAGTTAAAAATTGGGACAGCATCGCTGAACAAGCAAAGGTAACTGAAGCGCAAGCTGTACAAATCAAGCGAGCCCTGCGCGTGGAAGATTTTAGTAGTATGTAGTTAAGAAAGCTCCCCAATAAACTAGCAACCTATTGATGAACCAAATCAACATCATACTCAGCGGCTATAGCATTGTTGTGTGCTTTATATTGTGCGGCGTCTATCTCTTTTCACTGCCGGAAATGCAGAAGACTCGCAGCAGTAAATTAACTTGTGCGAGCTTGATGGCCGCGTTGGCATTGCTTCAATTTGTACACCTGCAGCATTTTCTTCATGGTGTTCCATTACTGTCGCACAAATGGTACGCCGTACTGTTGGCACTGATACCCATTAGCTTCTATTTTTTTAGTAGACAGTTGCTCTTTCACGGCCAGCAGCCAGGCGCTAAAGATTTGTTGCACGGTGCACTGTTGATTGTGGTGTTGCTTACACCGATGCCGTGGGCCGCCACAGCGTGTTTCATAGCTGGTTGCGGTTACACA
This sequence comes from uncultured Granulosicoccaceae bacterium, assembly GCA_964390335.1. Lineage (GTDB taxonomy): Bacteria > Pseudomonadota > Gammaproteobacteria > Granulosicoccales > Granulosicoccaceae > Granulosicoccus. The sequence goes on from CAYMHU010000082.1 coordinate 2,551, forward strand.
CTGTATGTGTTTACTAAAGTAATGCAGATGCGCACGCAAATTCCGCGTTTTCGTTTTGAGCGGTTTTTCTTTGCACTGTTCTTTGTGATGAATATCGTTGCTCTAACGCTGGGGTTGATTGCCCCATGGCTGAACCCGGGCATTTTTTATCATGGTTATGCCGCAAGTATTTCCATCGCTCTTATACTGATCAGCATGGCCTTGCTCATTTTTCCAGAATTGCTGAGCGATGTATTGCTGGCTTCTGAAACGGTTTATGCAAAAAGTAAGCTCGACAATGTCAATGTCGAGCAGACCAAAATGAGGCTTGAGCAATTGATGGTGCAGGAACGCTGTTATGAAAATGAAAACCTGACGCTGACCACTATCGCTGAACAGCTTGACGTGTCACCGCAACAGCTTTCCGAATTGGTCAACACTAATTTTGGTATGAGCTTTCCACGTTATGTCAGACAACATCGGGTCGAAGCAGCAAAACAACTGCTGGCTGCTGAACCGCAGTCGTCGGTGTTGTCGATCGGTCTAGCCACCGGGTTTAAATCTCAATCGAGTTTCTATACCGCGTTTAAAGATCTGACCGGTCAGACCCCGGCCGCTTTTCGTGCCGAGCTGCAGAAATAGCCAGCGTGCTGACTCTATTTGACTCCTGAAATATATATTCGAAGACCTGTAAGCTTCTGAATTTAAATGAAATAAAATAAAACTACTCCGAAAACACGCGCGCGGAGGTCTTACAGAACCAATCCGACTAGATTGACCGCATCAACTAACTTTGAGGTCGATCAAATGAACACTCAACGCATACAAAAACACAACCACAAACCCACTATTCTCATTCTCGGCGGCTACGGATTTGTTGGCCGCTATACCGCTCGCTCACTGCAAGAGAAAGGTGCCAATGTCATTATTGGCACACGCGGCAGACGGCGGGTTAATCATACGCATGAACGCCGGATTCGATTGCACCACGCTACACAAACTGCCGATTGGGTCGAGGTCCTCAAGGGTGTTGATGCGGTGATTAATTGCGTGGGTATTCTGCGCGAGCGCAAGGGCGAAACCTTTATGGCGGTCCACCACGATGGTGTGATGGCACTTGCCAATACATGTGCCGCACAAGGTATCCCGCTGGTACACATGTCTGCGCTGGGCATTACCCAGGCCAAAAACGAATACACCTTCAGTAAACTATTAGGTGAGCAGGCCATTATTACTAGTGGCTGCCACGCCTACATAGTGCGCTCTTCTGTTGTCGACGCAGCTGATGGCTACGGCGCGGGTTGGTTCCATCGTGTTGCACAGTGGCCCGTATGGCCGCTGCCAAATGGTGCCAACAAATACATGAGTCCAACCAGAGCATCTGATCTTGGTCTTGCTTTAGCTGTACTGGCGTTACAACTGCTGAACAATCCTGACTACAACAAACCTGACCACAGCAAACCTGCAAAGATTATTGAGACCGGCTGCGGTGAGTGGTTCACGCTTGAATCTTATTTAATGCGCTTGCGACAAAAACACAGAGCGCTGCCCATGGTGATACGCATTCCCCAAACAATCGCGCGTTTATTTGCGTTGCTGTGTGATCGATTGCATCTGACACCGTATTCAATTGGTCATCACGATCTGCTGGAACACAACAATGTGCCGGGCATTAACCATTTACCGCAGATTATTCAGCGTGCACCGGAACCGATTGGTGAGGCGATTACTGAGGCCATTGATATTCGTCGGCCTCGGTCTGATGTTTTGTGAGGTTTTCAGTTGTGTGGTGTTTTAAGTTCAATGATGACCAGAGGCTTGATCGGAACTGATGCCTGAACTCTAAATGTAATATTTTGGCCGATACATAAATGTTATAAATGAATGTATTTATTAAATATTTTCATTTTAACCAGAAATATTGGCCAATCTAATGGCCGATGTTCTTTGGCACATATCAGACCGCTATATGATGAATGCTTCGCGACAATGCTCAGACCATAGCATCCTATTGACGACCAAAACACGGAATTAACGACGCATATTCTGTATTGAATACTCAAACTGCAAGAAGGTTAAATAAGGCCAGGCTACAAGTGAAACACCACCACCTGGTCAGCAAGCGATGTTTTACGTATTCGATAATTTTTTGATATCACATTGCTTGGGTCTAGGTTCTCAACTTCTGCCAAGCCAAACCAAAAAAACCAATGCTGCAGAACACGTAAACGATACGCATTTTTAACCATCAATTCGGGATCACCAAAAATTGTGTTCATGGGTTGATTGGCCACTGCAGGAAAAGCATCTAAAAAAGCGTTTTCGTAAAATGAGGATGAACGCCATTCATCGCCATAGCGTTGCAGAAGATAGATTGAGAAGGCCCAGAAATGTTGAATTAACGATAGCTCGTCGGGGTATCGGTCGCAATATCCCCAATCTAACTCCTCAATAAAACTTCTTAACAATCCTCTATAGACCGCCGATTGACCCCCGGTTTTTAACAGCTGCTGACATTCCTTACCAAGGATGAATTTACCACGATACTTTCGCAAGTACCCCGCAAACTCACACGTGTACCGAAACCCGTTTAATTCACGAAAGTCTGTTTCTGAATTTATGCCTCCGTAACGCGTTCTTTTGGCATAGCCATCATCGCCCAACCACATCAATGCGACTGATCGACACAGATTCCGCGGAAGATTACCTGTAGCCGTCGGTTTCAACCCCGCACCGCCGATTGCACTCAACAGCTTATTAAAAAAGAATACATAAGGCACCGTGTCTTCGACCAGGTAATCGTCAGGAAACTGCAGCAGTGAAGGGCTATCGAACGGCGCATTAATCAAAAGATGCATTTGTTCTGGTGACAGTCCGTGAAATTCAGATAAGCCGATTCTATTACTGCGATGCATATACGCATTTGCAAACGCCTGCGCTGCTTCAATAGATTCGAATTCCTGGCCCTCCAGTGCCGCCTTCAAGTCCTCGTAATCCCAACCAGATAAAGTCGGATTCAATCCGTTGTCTAACAACACATCAGAGCCACCTTGATCTGCTCTGGAAGCATGCAGGCAGCACTTTTTGTATTTGCGACCGCTTCCACAGGGACAAGGATCGTTACGGCCAACGCGGGTGTGCTTTTGGGAGCCCATAATTTCGTCCGTTTACGTTTTCACGGATTTTACCGCACAGCGAGTTTTGCTTCAGGATGCAGGGAATGAGTTTTTGGCGTATTCCGTTCAGGATGCCGGGAATGAGTTTGTAGCGTATTCCGTATGTGAGTGATTGCCCCATCTAGACTGAGAGGCCCACCTCAGTTTTCTTCTAACTGTGCCGGTCAACAACTCATTTTGCCGCCGTGCTATTCAGACGAGCCGGACCGGGGCCGCTATCTTTTTCTGCAAATCACATTAATTCTGCTCCAACGATGAAGCTTAAACTGCCTGCCATGAAATCTACCTTTCAACAATTAAAGTTGGGTGTGGGTCTTACTGCAACGCTTGTTTGTCAATCACTCTTCTGCCAAACGGCGTTAGCGGACTCCGACGTTTTCTTAGAGTCGAATGGCCTTGTGGTAATTGAGGCTGAGTCGATGCCGGTGGTAGGTCAGTGGGAACTTCGTGCTGAGGTTGCTGGTTTCAAGGGTACTGGATACTTGCACTGGACGGGACCGATTCGTCTGGCACCCAACGCCGCTGTTGATCGCGATGCCATCACTTACCATTTTAAAATTGAGAATGCTGGCAACTATCAATTCCGCTGGCGCAGCTATATAGCTGGTGGGGATTCAGCTGCGGACAGTAATGATTCCTGGGTCCGTTTTCCTACTGGCGAAAATGTCGACGGTGAACTTGAACTGGATGGCTGGACGAAGGCGTTTCAGAATCAGCTTGGTCGGTGGTCGTGGGGAGCAAATACTGAAGATCATGCGAACGGTGGTTCACGCTCTCTGAACCAGTACTTCTCTGCTGGAAACCATTACTTGCAGATCTCAGGTCGTTCGACTGATCATGCTGTGGATCGTATGATTCTGGTTAACACCGATATGCGGAGTTTCGGGGCATCAACAATGGAAGCCGCTCCAGAGTCGGAACGTATACCCGCTGAAAGTCAGACTGAAAGTAGTTCACAAGAAGAAAGTGGGAATGGAGAAACTGAAGAAGACAATGACTCAGCAGATACTGGTATTGAGACCAATAATAATTTGATCGTCGACTGGCTTGCAGCTGAGGAAGCACCAGAGCCGAATGTTTGCGAATCGGGCGTGTTGTCCGTGGCACTTAGCAAGCAGGCTTATGTTAACGGAGGAACTCTGTCTGACTCAGGTGAGCTGCGCGTAGATAGTGTATCTCGAACTACATTACTTGGTTTTTCTTTGCAGGATGTACCGCCTACTGCAGCATCCGCTCATCTGGAAATAACCGTAGGTGAAGACAATGGCCATGGCACTCTAATGCTCGGGCTAGGTAGTCATAATGATTGGCAGCCAGGGCAGTCTGCAGAAAATGTTCCTGAGATTAGTGTGCTAATAAATGAGTACGCTGGCGCATGGAAGTCGGGTAATCGACATGCGTTACCGATTGATCCGTCTTTACTAAACGATGAGACCGTAAGCATCGTGCTTTCGATGCAATCTGGAGCTAATGATCTGTCAATTGTTGCCGGCGATGATTCGCAAGCTCCAACTCTGGTACTCAGTGGGGATGATTCGTTTTGTGACCAGTACAATACCAATCGCAGCGCTCGCGAAGC
>CAYMHU010000083.1:0-6904 GCA_964390335.1 uncultured Granulosicoccaceae bacterium
GCAACACCTACGCGCCAAAATTGTGGTGCTCGGCAATCGTTAAGTAGTAGCCGTCTAAATCTCTTAATGAAAATTCCTTCACATGCGAATTGTCATTCACGGCCAGATCTTTCAGTATCACCAAATCCAGTGATTGCACCTTTGCCCAGATTTCCGCTATTTTATCGGTTCTAATGTACAAAAGTAATCCATTGCCAACGGGAATAGTCGGGTCGAACAACGTTGGGTGATCGTGCTCACCCCACTTATGAATGCAAAGCATGACATCGCCATTGTCAGTTGCGAGTACATCGAAATCTGGCCCTCCATGAATACTCTTGCAATCGAAAATGGCCTGGTACCACGCAGAGCTTGCTTCGACATCACTAACACCAATTATGGGATCCACTTTCATAGTTCTTTCGTTATTCCTACTTTCATGCATGAGTACACACTTACTAGTGATATCAATTTCTGAACACAGACCCAGCAGCTATAACCTGATTTACTAACGACTTTATCACCCTCGCAATACAGCGCAATCATATTTTGTTTGTGACCGGCAATACCACACCCATCACACCCATCACACCGAGCACACCGAGCATCAAAATCCTTTATTTGTTTGCAACCACACCGTTTCTTCTTCGGTCGATTGCCTTCCTAACACTGCATTACGATGCGGGTAGCGGCCAAATTGATCGATGATTTCTTTGTGTTTTATTTCGTAGTCCAGCGCAGGCAAATCCGCAAATAATGACATTGCGTGCTCATGAATGAGTCGTGATTCACTGTGCATAAACGGCATATACAGGAATGTACGTTTAGCATCATCAAGTCCACGATCAGCTTCGTTTCTAATCGCTTCTTGCGCCAGGGCCAATGCTAAGTGATCCGAGCCAAAAGATTCAGGTAGGTCTCGAAACATATTCCGAGAGAATTGATCAAGCACAATAATCTCCGCTAAGCGCCCTTCCGGAACGTCACGCCAATGCGCTGTTTCTCCCACCATGATCTGCTGGTGTGTTTTCTCAAAGAGCGTTTTGATTCTGGCGTCCATTTCGTCAGATTTTTTAAACCAGTCTGAGCGCTCTAAGGTGCTAAACCAAAACTCCAACACTTCATTCATACAAACTAAAACTCATTCATAAAAACTAAAATTCCGGTTTAACCGCTTACGGCCACGAACCCGATTAGACTTCCTTTTCAGATAGATACACATAAAAGGACTGTTTCCCCGCCCCCTATTACTTTTTTAAATCATAACATGAAGCGTGTAGCTGCCTCGAAAGATGCATGTTCACCACCGGATACCCACCGCAAGCTATGCATCCGCCCACCCCAATCACAGCTGAATAATCCAAATAAACATTTGCCTTGGAGATTGTGTCTTAAAAATTACAATTATCGACTCGGTTTCTCAGCTCAGAAGTCGATAAAAGCAGTATTAACCATCGCACGCCGTACAAGAAACGCTATACGCAAATCTGAACGGGGCAACGCGATCGGACAGACACTAAACGCCTTAGTAAGACTAAGTCATTCTTAATCGGACCTACAATCATGCAAAAATCTGCTTTATTGACAATAGTTGCAGGCTCATTGCTACTTGGGAGCGGAATAGCCCAAGCCAATGTGTCAGGCGACCTCCTTACAAACGAAACAACCACACCAGCTTGGCAAAACTGTGATGGATCCGATCTTATTGACGAATCGGTTACGGGATATGACCCTACGCACTTAAGCAATGCCGGGTGCGTTTATCGCGAAACACCTGCCATTGCTGGTGAGGAATACAAAATGACCTGTGGTGTTTCATCATTTAAATACTCCAGTATCACTTTGGCCTTCCTCAACGACAACGGCGACACTTTAGCCACTGAGACAACAGAAATCTTCGAAGACATACAAGGCGCTGCCTACTCCGTTGAACTAACAGCTCCTGAAGGAACAACTGTCGCCGCTGTTGGTGTGTACGGCTTGGCAGGTTCTGGCTTCCAGGATTGCACTCTCTTTTTAGCAGACCCGGTAGAAACACCTGTAGATGGTTCAATTAGTGGTTTAGCGTGGTTCGACAAAAGCGATGATGGCGTTAGAAACAACCAAGAAGTAACGATTCCAGGCACACCTGTCGAAGTACTGTTGAATGGTAATGTCATTGAAAAGACCGATACAAACGTCAAAGGTGCGTTTTATTTTGGCGAGCTCGATCTCGGCCAGTGCTACCAGGTAAAGTTTGGCATACCTGACCCTGCTCTCACTTACAGCGCAGCCGGAGCTCACAATGTTATTGAGACAGCCGATGGGCTTTCCGGTGAGTATTGCTTGACTGCAGAAAGCCCCAATGTCATCAAAGTCAGAGGCGGCTTCACTACTGCACCGGTTGTTCTGCCTCCATCTGATCACGCGGTATGCGGAAGCACCTATTTGTTTGCTGAAGGTGAAGATTTAACGCACTTATCAGATATCGAAGTCACCCTTGAAAATATTGAATCTGGTGACACAACGACAAGTACGACAAACACAAATGGTGGCTACGCATTTCAAGACTTAGCAGCTGGTTCCTACAAATTGAGCTTTGTCAGCCCTGCCGGACACGAATTTGTTAGCCAAGGAACTGAACTAACTAATGAAGGTACTTTTGCAGGTACGGATGGTAAAACTCGCCAGTTCACTATCCCGCAAGAATCAAATACCGATGCGTCGGCTGCCTGTACGCTCCGCTGGGCAAATGCATGGATACAAGAAACACCGGTTGCATTGGAGCGAACGGTAGCCAAAGTCGACAAGATCACTGCCACTGTCGGCGAAACTGTCGATATAGACTTCTTGGCAAACGACACTCCATGCGAAGGCGAGATTTCAGAAGCGGTTATCGTTGGTCATAACGTGCCAGGTAATGTGCGCTACGAAAGCGACCAGAAAAGAATCAGTATTTCTGGAACCACAGAGGCAGGCACTTTTGGGATCAAATATGGTATCCGAGGTACGTGTGGTTCATATGATCAGGCGCGTATTAAAGTAAAGCTGAAAGCGCCCAAAACACCAGCAGCAGGCACGCCAGCGGCCCCTTCATTTTGCTATGTATCAATCGGTAAGGCCAATTCGGCAAACGCAAATCGCCACATTGATATTTACACAGAAGCCGGACAATCAGCGGACGATTTTGCCACCGCATACAACATGTATGACAGCGATGATGCGCTGGTTTACCAAGTATCAACTAGCGATGCTTATGGCCCGAGAAGTCAAGGGAATCGGTGGTGGATTTACTACCTTAGAAACCAACATGGCATTGATGCAATTAACGTTGCTTCACTGGCCGCTGTTGAGAATGGTCTCGAATCAGAAAAAACGCAATGCGAACGACGAAACGTAACGCCAATAGCTATTGACTTAAATCAAGATGGAATGATCGAACCGATGGTTGGCAGTTTCGACTTCGATATCGATGGTGATGGTGTATCAGACCAATTGAGCCAGTGGTTTCAGCCTACCGATGGTATTTTGATTAACAAGAACTTTGGTGATGCTATTGATGGAAACGCCTTGTTCGGCGATGTTGGTGGTCAATATCAGCATGGTTTTGAAAAGCTAAAGCGACTCGATACCAACCAAAACGGTAGCCTTGAAAATGCCGAATTAGCAGGACTGGCCATCTGGACAGACCTAAACAGCAATGCGTTTGTCGATAGCGATGAAGTCCATACACTTGAGTCGTTCAAGATCACATCGATCAGTGTTGATCACTATAAACTGACGTCACGAGTCACGTTGGAAAATGGCAACACATTAATCATGAAAGATCTGTGGTTGTCCATGCGCCCAATGCAGCAGGCTTCCAAATAACGTTTAGACAATCCTTCAAATCAATCAGACAATCGGATCGCTGAGCTTTACAACTCAGCACATGGCTGAAAAACACAGCGATTCGATTCTCTAACCGAATAAATGGAACAAATATGCTAAAGCTAAGAAACGTAAGTAAGCCCGCTCTGGGTTTAATTTGCACTGCACTTGTCATTGCTGGTTGTAGTGGTAGCGATAATCTAACCAACAGCGATACTGACCAATCTGCGGGCGGTCAGGAAACTTTTACCCCCGAATCGGTGGTTGCTCTGAACCTTACCGACACGGCTATCGTAATGACCGGCACTAAAACATCCGGTGGGATTGTTACCCGAACATCCAGCGACTTTGATTTTCCTGAAATTACTTCGGCAGGAACTCAGATCAACATGGATATACCCGCGGGACCAGCACCCGATTTTGCCGCGCGCCAAACTATCAGCACAGGTACTGGAGCAACACTCGGTTTCGGCGATATGGTAACGCTGAAATATGACATGTTCAGATGGAGCGATGGCGTACTCATGGACTCTTCCGAGCAGTACGCAGAAGCGCTAACCGTACCCGCAGGCGATTCTGATTCGTACCCCATACCTGATTACCTGGCCAAATCATTATTGGGTCGATCAGTTGGCGATATGATCCAAGTGGTACTGCCAACGGGAACCGAGGATCTACCAACGTACCTGAGCAATGAAGACGCTTATGTACTGGTGGTGGAACTGCTTTAATCGGTGAGTCTATATATTTAACGTTCCAACATTGCCATGACGCAGCAACAAACCAGTAACGGCTAACTGCTGCGTTATGGCAAGTGATTTTTAACAGCTCTACATAACAGAACCAATTAGTTTTTTTATTCAGATTGAAACACCCACACGGCCAGTTTCGACTCAGTACTTTTACAATCGCTTAGTATCCAATCGCGCGACATAAACGGACCTGCCGATCGACTGGACTCGCCCACAACAACACACTGATTCGGATCGCACTGCAATGTTTACCGACTGCCGATATCGATTACAAGCGCGATGTTCAATCATCATCAAGGCACTCGGATGATCGAAGGCATTGCCTCACCTCAATCCCCAATGAAACAAGCACAAAAAGCGAATTATGGCTCGACACAATAAGCGAATAATGATACAACGGAATAAGCGAATAAAAGATACGCACAATAAGCGAGAAGAACCAACATGGCGACCCCTTCCGAAAAACTGGCTGATGCATTAGAAGCACTTCACGACCTTCAGACAAATGGCTCAGTTGCGATACGCTCTGCCGATCTCTCTCGCACTCATCGTGAACGCCTCGTGGAAAATGGCTTCCTTGAGGAAGTTATCAAGGGTTGGTATGTTCCAGCACGCCCCGATCAAACGCGCGGGGAAAGCACTGCGTGGTATGCGTCCTTCTGGCAATTTTGTGCAGCCTACCTTAATCACCTAAAAGGCGACGACTGGTGTTTATCACCTGAGCAATCTATCGCGCTCCATACTGAAAATATGACTGTGCCCAAACAGTTATTAGTTCGAGCCACCAAGGCGCGAAACAATGTAACAGAGTTACCTCACGGCACGTCATTACTAGATATTCGCGCTGCGCTCCCCGAAACAACTCAGGTGACGACCAAAAACGGTCTGCGCATATATAGCCTTCCTGCTGCTTTGATTGCCTGTAGCAAGCAAAGCTTTACTCAAAACCCAACAAATATGCGCGCGGCATTATCCATGGTCAGTGATGCCTCTGAAGTCTTGGGGCAATTGCTAGAGGGTGGGCATAGCTCTATCGCTGGCCGATTAGCAGGGGCATTCAGGAATATTGGCCGCACTCAAATTGCTGACGATATTATGGGTACAATGCGCGCGGCTGGGTATGACTTGCGCGAAACAGACCCGTTTGAGCAACAATCCAGCCTAAGCTTCTCACGGCGCGAGCAATCCCCATACGTCAATCGTATTCGACTTATGTGGCAGGATATGCGGGAAACAGTGATAGCGCACTTTCCCGCATCGCCCTCGCAAACGGTCGATAAAACTGCATACATGCAGCATGTTGAAGATGTATATGTGACCGATGCCTATCATTCGCTTTCCATTGAGGGATATCGTGTCACGCCAGAACTGATCAACCGCGTTCGCACTGGAGACTGGAACCCAGAACAAAATGCTGATGATAAAGAGCGGCTGAATGCCCTAGCGGCTAGGGGCTATTGGCAGGCTTACCAAGCCGTGCGCAAGAGCATCGAGCAAATACTCGATGGGCATAATGCAGGGGAAGTCGTCGATAACGATCATCGCGTATGGTATCGCGAAATGTTTGCGCCGGGAGTGACGGCTGGTATTCACAAGCCCGCTGACCTTGCTGGTTATCGGAATGGACCTGTTTATATCCGTCGCTCCATGTACACACCGCCGAGCCGAGAGGCTGTGCGCGATGCTATGCCAGCATTTTTTGAGTTGCTGCAAGCAGAAGAAAATGCCGCTGTGCGCGTTGTGCTGGGACATTTTATCTTTGTTTATATTCATCCCTATATAGATGGTAATGGTCGCACAGGGCGTTTTTTGATGAATGCCATGCTGGCAAGCGGCGGCTACCCTTGGACGATTGTGCCGCTGGAAAAGCGCAATGATTACATGGCTGCTTTGGAAGAAGCGAGCACAAACCAAAACATTGAGCCTTTCACGAAATTCTTGGGTTCACTTGTTCAAGGCGCACTGGACGGTAAAGCAGAGCCGTCAATTCCGAGCGATTAACGAATAATTAAGATACACCAAGTATGATATGAATTGATAAGTGACTTAATTCTGAGAAAGCGATTACCTGTTACAAACAGGCGCGTAGCTAATTTTCAAACATGGGTGCAAGGAAGCGATACAACATTTTCTGTTACCGCTTCCTATAAAAAAGGAAAGACCTATGAATGAGTTATTAAACGGAAAAAGCATTAAAGCGGATTTTGAAGCGCAGGTAACAGCGGCGCATATGATCCAGAGCAGAAAAGATAAAGTTAAAACCTTAAACCGTGCTGTAAAAATTGCAGAAAAGCACACGGGATTCGAACGGGGCGGCCTTCCGT
>CAYMHU010000084.1:0-6826 GCA_964390335.1 uncultured Granulosicoccaceae bacterium
CGAATCCCACAGATCACATAAACGCTGGTAGTTGCTTGTCATCGTTTGTACTGCATCGTTATCGGATATTTTTCCTTGCAACCATGCGCTGGCGCTGTCTGCAAATATAGTACGACCAACAGCGAAGCCTTTAACCAATGGATAGCGCGCAGCAACCTTAAAGCTTGCCGCAAGTTTCTCTTCACTCTCACCTAATCCCAACACCACAATACCGCGTGTGTTGGGATCGTGTTTTTCTATGGCTGCAATGGTGTGTTGCCATGCTTCATCGCTAATCATCGGTTCAAGCTTCCACCAATCGGGATACACACCGGCTTGATAAAAACGCTCAATAACATTGGCAGTAGTCGAGTCGTTAACTGGTCCAACCTTCGAGGGAATGACTTCAAGCAACATTTCAAGGCGGTTACGTCTACATGCGTGAAATAATCGCACTATTGTGGATTCTTGACTTGCCCATGTGTTGTGATCATCATCAGGATGACAGAAGCACAACACTTTAACCACATGATGGCGAGGCCACTCGGCCAGCGCGCCAAAGTCTGGCCCTAACGACGGTTCTAACGTGAGCGGACGCGATCCCGGCCATTCAACCGGCCTTCCAATCCACAAGGGATGATCGGCCGATTTGTACAGTGCGTCGCGTCCAAGTCTGTCATCGCACAACAAACCGAAACCCGCCTGACCCGCTGCCACATTATTTGCAGCTTCCAAACACAGTAATTTGAATTGGCCAATTTTCTCAGGGCTTGCACCGTCTAACTCTTCCAATTGACTACGATGATCGAAGGCGAACACCCGCACCGTTGACCAATCATCATGTCGATTAGTAGCCCAATGCACTTGCTCAAGCTCCGTATCGTTTCTAAGGTCGGGTTGTTTCACACCCCTGTCAAAGAAGAATTGCATTTCCTGCAAGCTTGGATACGCTGGTGTGCATCCATGTCGGCTAACCGCGAACGCGCCACAGGCGTTGGCATACTTCAACGCGGTGGGCCAGTCTACGCCGTCTAACCAGCCTTTTAATAAACCAGACATAAAACCATCGCCCGCGCCCAATACATTGAACACATCTATGGCGAATCCGGGCCCGGCTTCACCGTCATTTAAGGAAGCCGGGATAGCGCCGGTAAAGGCCACCGCACCAGCCGCACCCCGTTTACATACAAGTGTTGCATTGGACACGGCGCGCACCGCTTTAAGCGCTGCAATGGTATCCGTTGTACCACCTGCAATATGAAATTCTTCTTCGGTGCCCACAATAAGATCGAACAAATGCAATGTGGATTGCAGCTTTGCCGTTACGGCTTCAGATTCTACAAACCGGCTTTCACCATCGCCGTGCCCTGCAACACCCCACAGGTTGGGTCGGTAATCGATATCTAATGCGGTTTGCATATTGCTATCGCGTGCAATGGTAAGGGCTTTTATGGTTGCTGCTTCCACTTGCGGGTGGCTTAAGTGAGTACCAGTGGCAACAACCGCGCGCGCCTGTTCGATAAACTCTGGTTTAATGTCGTCAACGGTTAATCCCATATCGGCGCAGTTTTCACGATAAAAAATTAACGGGAATTGTTCTTGATCGCGGATGCCAAGCAACACCAACGCGGTTAACCGCTCGGGGTCGACTTTCACGCCACTGATATCAACGCCCTCACGTTGCAGCTGCTCCATGATGAACCGCCCCATGTGCTCATCGCCAACTCCAGTAATAACTGCCGACTTCATTCCGAGCCTGGCCGTGCCGCAAGCAATATTTGTGGGACTACCACCGATGTATTTGTCGAACGAACGCATGTCTTCCAGGCGGCCACCAATTTGCCCACCATACAAATCAACAGAAGATCGGCCAATGGTTATAAGGTCGAATTTTTTCACGATAAGGTATTCGTAGACTGAGCGAATCGGAATTCCGCATACGAAAATACCACAGTCATCAATACTCTGTCGTGACTAAGCAAAACCCTATCGCACTTGCTGCCATTGATTATTGAAAAACGAAGCAAACAGGAGGACACTGGTACTACCACTCATTCATCGGAGGCATTGCGTGACAGATCTGCAAAACGGCACTGCCGCTACCACACAATCCAGCACTAAGCTGAACTCGGTACGCAAACCCGTCGGTCAGGCTAATGGGCTACCTAACGAACACTATGTTGACGAAGCGGTATTCGCTGAAGAGCGCCAGAGCGTCCTGTTTGCCAATTGGGCAGGCGTGGGGTTTGGTAAAGACATACCCGAACCTGGTGATGCCAAACCCATTGAATTCTTAGGCGTACCGCTGTTACTCATCCGCGATCACGATGGAACCATTGGCGTTTTTCAAAACACGTGCCGACATCGCGGTATGATTTTAGTCACCGAACCAAAGCGCTTACGCAATACGGTACGTTGTCCGTATCACAGTTGGTGCTATGCATTAAACGGCGATCTAAAAGCCACACCACATGTGGGTGGGCCGGGTCATAACACGCACGAACTAGTAAATCAGTCTGAACTCGGTCTGTTCAAGGTTCGATCTTACGTGTGGCACGATGTGGTATTTGTGAATATCAGCGGTGATGCACCGGAATTTGAAGAGGCGCATAGCGCATTGATAGAACGTTGGAAAGAGTTTGATCAACCGATGTATCACGGCGGCGAGCACGGGTCATTTAAACTTAACGTTAAAACCAACTGGAAACTGGCAGTAGAGAATTATTGCGAAAGTTATCACCTACCTTGGGTGCACCCGGGGCTTAACAGTTATTCAAAGCTTGAAGATCATTACGATATCAAGTTAAAACAAGCCTTTTCCGGACAAGGCACGCATGTTTACCAACAACTAAAAGGTGACAACGGAACGACCTTCCAAGACTTTAACCACTTATCCAACAAATGGGATACAGCGGCTGAATATATTGCCGTGTATCCGAACGTACTGTTGGGTGTACACCGGGACCACTTCTTTGCCATCGTGCTAGAGGCCATAGATCAAACCAATACAACTGAACATATCGAGCTGTATTACGCGCAAAGCACAGCAAATACACCAGAATTGGAACCACTAAGAAAAACCAACGCTAAGCTGTGGAAGGATGTGTTTACCGAAGATATCTTCGTTGTAGAAGGCATGCAAAAGGGTCGTCATGGCGTGATGTTTGATGGGGGTCGATTTTCTCCGGCCATGGACAGCGCTACACACAATTTTCATGACTGGGTTGCAACTTGCGTAGAGCAGGCACGTGAACAAACACCAGTCTGACTTGCAGTCACTGCAACAAGCGCTGTTACTTGCACATGAACAACACAACCACGCCGATCTAATCAGGCTTTACGCGGAAGCGGCAACGTCAATGGAGACGAATGGCGATATTGACGCCGCTTGCTTCTATTTAACCCAAGCTTATGTCTACGCAATGGAATCCGGGACTGAAGCTCAAGCTCAATCACTCCATAGTCGATTAGCAAAATACGGTCGGGTGACTCAAAATTAGCTAACGGAGCTGCACTGGCATTGTCAATGGACCCCGAAACGCCCACCCACCAAACGGGACATCGCCGTTGAGTTTGATATTTGGAAAGCGAGCGAACAGTCGTGGTAGCGCAACTTCGCTTATCAAATTGCGCGATGCAGCAGCACCAGCACAAAAATGCGGACCAGCGCCAAAACTAACCGATTTCGAGGTGTTTCTTTCTATGTTGAATTGATCAGGGTTATCGAAAATATGTTCGTCTCGGTTTGCGCTGCCAAACATAAGAAAGGCTCGGCTTTCAGGTTCAAAATGAATCTCTTTATAGGTGAATGGTTTTGCTATACGTCTGGGTGACATGCCGATCGGCGATATCCAGCGTGCGTACTCCTCAAAAGCCTGATGCCAAGTTAACTCGCCATACAATACCCGCGATAATTGATCAGGATGCGTCAGTAGCGCCCAAACGGTGCCCGCAATGGCATCTCTGGGTTCGTTCTGCCCGCCGCTTATAGCAAGCTTTATATTGGCTCGCACACTCTCCATGGGTTGGTCTGTGTTAGTAAGAACACCCAGTAAAGAGTGAGGTGACAACGTCGAATCTGGCGACAGCATCTGATCAATACGAGTGTCTATCAACCCTGTTGCACTTTCGCACCGCTCTTGAATTACAGGATCGCCAGTGTAGTTTGCTATTCCGTCTATCATGCCCTGCGAACTGCTATCAAGTTCTTCTGTTGTCATGTTCTCAAGACCCGTGATATGCCGAAGTGCGTGCGCAGACACCGGCATGGCGAAATCTTTTACTAAGTCTATTTGTTGCTTTGTTTCCAATTGATCAAGTACATCATTGGTGGTTTGCACAAATTTGGCGTGCCAAACATTTTTGACGGTCTTGGGAGAAACACTGGGTAAAATTTGCCGACGTTCTTTTTGATGCTCGTCACCATCCTTGCGCATCATGTTCTGACCCATTAATACGGTCATTAACCCGCCAGGCTGATCGGACGAAAAAACATCGATCATTTTTTCACATTTGAATATGTCGTCGCGCAATGTGAGCAACGTGGCGTCGAGTTGCGGCACATAACAGATAGGCGCTGATTGACGCATCTGAGCTAATTCAGGATAGGGGTTATCCTTAAACGAAGCTAGATCAATGTTGAAAGTCGGCGCATTCAATACCGTTTACGCACTTGCCTTTAAAGAAAGCTTTTTTAAATGCACCATAATCAATGACAAGGCCGCCGGAGTAATCCCGGAAATACGCGATGCCTGATCAATCGTTTCTGGCCGGTGCTCGATGAGTTTCTGGCGTACTTCATTCGATAAGCCAACCACGTCTTTGTAATCCAATGAATCAGGCAATTGCGTTTCTAATTGATTACGAGATCGATCAATGTCGGCTTGCTGCCGATCAAGGTAGCCTGCATACTTTCCTTGTATTTCAACTTGCTCAATCACCTGCACATCATTTTTAGCTAATTCAGGCGCCAGTAACTCGAGCATGCGCTGCAACTTAACTTGCGGCATTTTTAATAACTCGGTAAACCGGCGTTCGCGCGCCAGCTTCAACCCGGTTTCATCTGTTAAGACTTTCGCGTCAGTGGTGTTTGGCCGAATCCATACATCTTTCAATGCTTCTTGCAATTCGCTGACGGCTTCTGTTTTACGACTAAACGCTTCCCAACGTACATCATCAACTAAACCCAATGCGCGCCCGGTTTCAGTTAATCGGATATCCGCGTTGTCTTCCCGCAGTTTTAGTCGATACTCTGCGCGGCTGGTGAACATACGATAGGGCTCGCGAGTTCCACGGGTTATCAAGTCATCAATGAGTACCCCGATATAGGCTTCATCTCGGCGCGGTGTCCATGCGGACTCACCGCGTACTTGTCGGGCAGCATTCACACCTGCAACTAAACCTTGCGCACCCGCCTCTTCATAACCGGTTGTGCCGTTAATCTGGCCAGCGAAAAACAAACCGCTGATGGATTTAGTTTCCAATGAAGAACGCAGTCCCCGTGGGTCAAAAAAGTCGTACTCAATGGCATAACCGGGGCGCGTAATATGCGCATTTTCAAACCCCTTAATCGAGTGCACATACGCAATTTGCACATCGAACGGTAAGCTCGTGGAAATGCCATTCGGATACACTTCGTAAGTGTTTAAACCTTCGGGTTCAATAAAAATTTGATGCGAATCTTTATCAGCAAACCGCACCACTTTATCTTCTATCGACGGACAATAGCGCGGACCCACACCTTCTATATTGCCTGAGAACAGCGGCGATCTATCTAATGCACCGGTGATAATCTCGTGCGTACGTTCATTGGTGTGTGTGATATGACAATGCACTTGCGCAGGATGGTCGGCCGTACTTCCCATGTATGAAAACACCGGGCGTGGATCATCACCGGGCTGTGCTTGCAACTCGCTGTAATCAATGGTTCGACTGTCAATGCGCGGTGGCGTACCGGTTTTTAAACGACCGGTTTCAAACGGCAGTTCGCGCAATCGCATTGCCAATGTTTGTGCTGGCGGGTCGCCCGCTCTACCTGCCGATTGCTGCGCTTCACCCACGTGTATTTTGCCAGCCAGAAACGTCCCAACAGTGAGTACCACTGCCGGAGCCCGAAAATTTACACCTAACTGAGTCACCACACCGACGACTGTATCCTGCTCAATAATGAGATCGTCTACCGGTTGTTGGAACAAGGTTAAATTCTGCTGGCTTTCCACAATGCTGCGAATAGCATTGCGATATAAAGTGCGATCGGCTTGCGCGCGCGTGGCACGGACTGCCGGGCCTTTGCGCTGATTCAGTGTTCTAAAGTGAATGCCAGCAAGGTCAGCTGCTTTTGCCATAGCACCACCCAAAGCATCAATCTCTTTAACAAGATGACCTTTTCCGATCCCACCAATGGCCGGGTTGCAGCTCATCTGCCCAAGCGTTTCTATGTTGTGCGTTAGCAGCAGTGTTTGCGCACCGGTGCGTGCTGCAGCCAATGCGGCTTCAGTACCTGCATGCCCACCGCCCACAACGATGACATCAAATTGAGTTGGGAATTCCACGCGTATTCAGAACTGGGGATAACTAACCGGCCTAGAAGTATACCGGATGCGGGTTGCAGTTAATTCGTTCAAAATTAATACAATTTTGGTGAAGCATTATTTTGCTGCACGGTTCACGGGTTATGGCGCGATCTGGGGCATTTTTCCATTAACCGCCACCGTGGTTCACTGAACCTCCTATCGGCAATCTTCGAGGCCAAAACATTAAATCCGATCCATTCAAACGCGATCGATTTCCACCTCAAGTTATTCTACTTGCCGTTCGATGGTACTGCCGCTATCCCCTGTCTTACCGC
>CAYMHU010000085.1:0-3845 GCA_964390335.1 uncultured Granulosicoccaceae bacterium
GCGATACTGATACCAATAGCACCACCGACAATACCAATTAACCAAAGCATACCGTTGACTTCAAACGGTAATTCAAACACAAACCGGCTAAGCGCCCATGCTACCAAAGTGGCAAAGAACGCAGCCAAAAAGCCGGCTATAGCACCCAAAATGGCAAACTCCGCAATTACAGCTTGTTTTATCTGCGCGTGTGACGCTCCTAATGCGCGCAACAACGCCGATTCGCGAATTCGTTCTGCCTGACTACTCTGCACAGCCGCCAGCAATACACAGATGCCCGCCGCTATTGTAAACAAGAATACATATTCTACCGCCATCGATGCTCTATCCATCAGGGTTTTTACTCTTTCCATGATGGCACCAATATTAAGCGCTGCAATACCGGGGAATTCGCGTGCCCATCCACCTGTGGTGGTAGAGAAATCGTCGTCGAGTTTGAAGCTCGTTACAAACGTTGCTGGCATAGATTCAAGCGTTGCGGGCGATGCAACAACGAAAAAATTAACCTGAAAGGACTCCCAGTCAACTTTTCTAAAATTAGTTATCGGTGCCGTTGTTTCAACACCCGCCACTTTAAACGTCAATGTATCGCCGATTTTATAACCTTGGTCTTTGGCCCAGTCTTCTTCGATAGACCAACCAGGTTCAGCCGAGCCATCCGTGGGCCACCACTCACCACTGGTGATCTCATTCGCGAGTGGCGGTTCATTGGCATAGGTTAAATTGTATTCGCGCCTTGAGCGACGTTGCTGTCGACCGTTTTGTTCATCACGCAAGGTCGGCACGCCATTGTGTGCTGCCAAACGAGCTCGAACATTGGGATATAAACCGGCAACATCGATGTTTTGCGATTCGAGGCGCTCGCGAAACCCGTCGACCTGATCGGGTTGAACATTAATAACAAACACATTCGGTGCATTGGGTGGAATGTCTTGCTCCCAGGCCTGCAATATATCCACACGTACGATGGCGATGAGCAACAAGGCCATGATACCCATCGCAAAGGCCGCAAGCTGAATAACGCTACTGCCCGCCCGACGTTGAAGCCCGGCAACCGCCAAACGGTATCGCGCTCCGGCCAAACGACGCACCGCATGAATTATAAAACGGCCAAAAAATGCAAACACAGCCAGCATTAACACCACGCCTGCAACAACAATGGCACTTAATAACCAATCGCGTGATTGCAACATCACAACAAAGTAGGTAGCGATTAGCCCAAGAATAACGGTAATCACAACGCTGGTATCCAAGCCGGAGTAATCACGTTGCAGCACTCGCATTACCGCCACACGACCTGCACGCAACACCGGCATCAAACCAAAACCGGCTACAGCGATAAAGGCCGTTAACGCACCAATGATTGGTGCCCAGATGCCAGGGCCTGGCATGGCAAGCCCGAACCATGTTTCTAATAAGTTGGCCAGCACAAGTTGCGCAAACCAACCTATACCGATGCCAATAATGGAAGCAATACTCACAATAAAGGCCAGGCGCAGCACAAGCCATACGATAACTTCGTTACGACTTGCGCCAAGCGTGCGCATCACGGCACTGGCATCGGCCTGGTGCAACGCAAATTGTCGCACTGCTAACGCGATAGCTGCACCTGCCAATAACACGGTAACCACCGACGCCAAGCCAAGAAACGTACGAGCACGATTCAGCGCTCGTTGTAATTGTGGGCTGCCATCGCGAACGCTTTGTACTCGCACTTCCGACGCCATGTTGTCTTTTAACCAGTCTTGCATCCCGCTGGTTTGTTCGGGTTCACCTGCCATCAGCACAGTAAATCGGGCGCGACTACCAGCGCTTAATAATTCCGATGCAGCTAAATCGGCTTCATTCATCATGACGCGTGGCGCAATTTCAAATACGTTCTCACCGCGATCTGGCTCAAACTCAATGACGCGCGTGACCGCAAAATCTAATGCACCCAACGTGATGGTATCGCCTTGTTCCAAGGCCAATCCGTTTTTCAGTTGGGCATCAACCCAGACAGTACCGGGTTCAGGTGTGGGTAACGGCGCCGCGGTTTGTGGCGCATCCAGAGTGGTGAGTTTTAACGCACCGCGCAGTGGGTAGCCTGCCGTGACGGCTTTAACGGCGACAAGTTGCGAGTCGTCATCGTCGGTTATGAGCACGCTTGGAAATCGCGTGTGGCGTGCCGTGGTTAAGCCTCGGCGATCAGCTTC
This sequence comes from uncultured Granulosicoccaceae bacterium, assembly GCA_964390335.1. GTDB lineage: Bacteria > Pseudomonadota > Gammaproteobacteria > Granulosicoccales > Granulosicoccaceae > Granulosicoccus. The sequence goes on from CAYMHU010000085.1 coordinate 2,196, forward strand.
TTGTTCAATACCGTCAGGTAACGCGATACCGGAAGTTGCCAGTAAATCTGCTGCGAGTACATCAGCTGCCTGACGTTCCATGGCGCGACCAATGCGATCAGTGAAAAATCCAACAGCGGTAACCGATGCCACAGCAATAATCAAAGCCAACGCAAGCACGCGCAGCTCACCTGCTTTTAAATCACGCCCCAGCGATCGTAATGCAAATCGAAACTGATGTAAAAAACTCATACTGTATCCAACTTGCCATCGCTCATGCGCAAGCGTCGGTCGCAGCGTTGCGCGAGTGTTTCATCATGGGTTACCAACACTAACGCCGCGCCTTGTTCTTCGCGTAATGAAAACATGAGTTCGGTAATTTTGTGTCCAGTGGCAGAATCCAGATTGCCAGTAGGTTCATCAGCAAACAAAATAGCGGGCTTAGAGACAAACGCACGGGCTACCGCAACCCGTTGTTGCTCACCTCCTGATAACTGCAACGGCTGATGCGTTGCGCGATCGGCTAACCCGACCTGCTCAAGCATCAGTTTTGCCCGCTCTGCTGCATCAGGCACACTCGATAACTCTAACGGAAGCATGACATTTTCCAACGCTGTTAACCCGGGCAATAATTGAAATGACTGAAACACAAACCCAACCTGACCTGCGCGTAACCGCGCCCGCTCGTCTTCATCGAGGTTATTCAGATTTTTGCCAAGCATCTGTACCGTGCCAGCCGTTGAGGTATCCAACCCCGCCAGTATGCCCAGTAGCGTTGATTTACCAGAACCTGATGGCCCTACGATGGCAACAGCCTCACCGGAACTCACTGCAAAATCAAGGGAATGTAGGATGGTTAGATGACCGCTGGGACCACTGATCGATTTTTCGATTTGATCACAACTAAGCACAAAATGAGTGCGTTCATTGTTGATTGCAGAGGTCATTCCAGTGTTTCCTGTCGAGATACTCATGTGATTTGCTTTGACTTTCGTTTTCTGACACTACTATGTATTAATAGCGCACGGATTTGTACACAATGTGCAATTATGATGAATTCGGATAACTATACGAACCACAAATAAGTATGGGCCACTTACACAAACACAATAATTCCATGAAAAAAGTAATGTTGTTACTTCTGACAGGGCTTGCAATGGCGAGTTCCTCGGCTTTTGCCGCTACGGTTTTGGTAGTCGGTGACAGTATCAGCGCAGCCTATGGTATGCATGAGGACGACGGTTGGGTACAACTGGCTGAGAACCAACTGTTAGAAAACGAGCAGCAGGTGGAATTTGTAAACGCCAGTATTTCCGGAGATACCACTGAAGGTGCGTTACGCCGCTTACCCGATGCGCTTGAACGGTTTGAACCCGACATATTGGTCATTGAATTAGGTGGTAACGATGCACTACGAGGCTATTCATTAAAGAAGGTACGCGAGAATTTAGAAGCACTGGCCAACATGGGAAAAGCTGCTGGAGCAGATGTTCTCATTATGGGCATGCAAATTCCCACAAACTACGGCGCGGCCTACACGAAAAAGTTTGCGCAAACCTTTGTTGATGCCGCAGAGTCAACCGGCTCAGAATTAATCCCGTTTTTTCTGGAACCCATTGCATTAAACATAGATTATTTTCAGCGCGATGGAATTCATCCTTCTGAAGAAGC
>CAYMHU010000085.1:3945-6824 GCA_964390335.1 uncultured Granulosicoccaceae bacterium
TAATGCAAGCATTTGAAGTGCTCACTGGCAGAGCCTATGACCAGAGACTCGTTAGCCTGCCTTTTCTGACCCGAGCGCCAAACGTACCGGAAGGCGAAATATTCGCCTCATCCTACAATTTAAAATCCAATGAATGTGACAATGCAGGGTCGTTGGTTACATCCGACTCTTCCGGGACGTCACTAGCAGCGGATTACACAGAATGTGAGATTGCAGGCAATACAGTGAACGGGCGCATCGAGCTTTCCGGCGATGGTGGCTCTGAATGGTCAGGTCATTTCTCAAACGATTTTCGCGTTGGTTTCTTAAGTAATGGCATCATGGAAGTGTCGGGTAACTACCGGCGGGAGGGATACTATGCGTACTCCGATAATTTCGCGGTAGCGGATTTTAACTACCACCTCAGTTACTCTGGAGGCACGCTTCGCGTAGAAAACGCCAATACTGAACGGACTTTTACAAAATCCATTTTTGGCACTGACGAACAACTGACTAACAGCATGACCGGTTCGTTCACCATGTTTCCACCAGTCCTTGATAATGCTGAAGTGACTGTTGAAATTAGTAGTGACTTCACGAACTACAATCGCGCAACGCAGCTGTCGTACGATCGAGGGCTAATGCATATCAGAACCGCTAACAGCGAAATCACGCTTGATGCAGATACCGGTGATCCTCAAACCGTTTTGATAGAACTGCGCGACTCCAACGACATTGTTAGCAGCAAAACATCAGACTGGTCAACATGGTTTGACGCTCTCGCCTATTCTCCACCAAACCCTTTAGTGGGCTCTAAACCAATTCCAGCAGCAAGTGGTGATGGTAATCTGCTATCTGAAGACTCTTACGATCCCATATTAAGAACCGTCTTCAATATTTTTACCGGAGAACGTACTGGTAGGAGTATATTAAATTTACCCGGTTATTCCTTTCCGGAATTTCCACTTTTGCTGGCACCCGGAACTCCAGATGGTTTTGGTGAGCCTATTCTTGCACAGTGCGATGGCAATGGCGAAGCGTACCTTCTACCGTATAAATTTGGCGCCAGGCAGATCACGCAAGGATGGGATGCCCAATTTAGTAATTGCTCCCAGAACAATATTTACTTTAATGGATTGTATCGCACTCGAAACTACGGCAATTACAGTTACAGTGCCACTGATTTCATTTTATCTAACGCTCAGGAAACAACTGAATTTGATGGCGGTATATACTACAAAAACTACCCCAATAGAGATGGTGGTCCAACACGTTTTTACACGTTTAATGGTAAATTCAAATTTCAAAACGGCGTTGACGATTTCGAAATTCAGGGCCGGCACTACGGGATGTATGTTTATGAATACTTAGACCGCTTGAACGCGAACTTCAGTTTTCGAAGCAATGAAACGTCACAACAATGGATACAGGTAACCATTATTGATCCCTTGCTGTCCTTTAATTCTCCGTTTCCGGATGATAGGCAATTTTCTAGCAGACCAAAATCCGGTTTAATGCACATCGATGCTGGCAACGGAAATTCTATGTTTGTTGTTGCTAGCAATGGAAATGAAGATACTTTTTCTGTGTATATTTACCAACCAAACCTGCCGGCCATAGAAAAAGTATTATCTTGGGATGACTACGAACCCCTGCTAGATTTTAATTTCGACTTGAAAACACAATAAAAGGTAGTTACTGTTCCGTCCTGCAAAGACTATCGACTCGTTTTAATAGTGTGGGTAATCGAAATTCGCCGTGCATATTGATTACGTTTTGTTTGGCAATTTCTAGATTGAGAGTGTCAGTAATTTTGTGTGATGAGTCATACTGTTCTGGTCTAATTGAACCGGACACTTTAATAAGAGACAATTACCGTCAACTATTAGGGTGTCATTATGAGCGAGAAACGAACCAACAAGCAATATTCGGCAGAGTTTAAAGAAGAAGCCGTTGCATTAGTTCATGATCAAGGCTACAGCGTCTCAGAAGCTGCAAAGTCGCTGGGTATTGGGACTAGTTTGTTGTACAAGTGGAAGGAAAAGATAGAAGCACAGCGCGCAGGAAAATCCATAAGCGAAGACGAACGCACTGAGCTTAAGCGTTTGCGCCAGGAGAATAAGAGGCTGCGCATGGAAAAAGAAATTTTAAAAAAAGCGAGCATGTTCTTCGCAAAAGAAATGAAATAAAGTTCGAGTTTATTCGTGAGGAATCGAGCAATTATCCGACCAGCGTTTTGTGCAGAGTGTTGCGTGTAAGCACATCTGCTTATTATGACTGGAACAAGCGCCCAGGGCAGCTCATAAGCGCTGATACACTGCACTTATATCGACGCATAAAAGAGCTGTTTAAACAGAGCCGTGAGAGTCTAGGTAACCGTGAAATGGTTAAGAAGCTTCGCGCTGAAGGCTATCAAATAGGTCGCTATAGAACACGTAAAATCATGGCTAAATTAGGGTTAAAAGTGACACAACGCATTGCTTATAAAGTAACAACAAAACGCAAACACAGCGATGCTGTTGCTGGCAATTTAGTCAATATGGATTTTAACTGCGCCGCACCAAACAAAGTGTGGGCTGGCGACGTTACCTATTTGAAAACGGGTGAAGGCTGGATGTATTTGGCGATCGTCATGGATCTGTGCTCGCGCCGGATTGTTGGTTGGCACATCAGCAAGCGAATGACAACCGACTTGGTGGCCACTGCATTAACCAAAGCGTTCTGGATGAGAAAGCCAGACAAAGGCCTAATATTTCACAGCGACAGGGGTTCGCAATATACGAGCAAGCACAACCGCGATTTACTCAAGCGCTACGGCATGCGCGCCAGTATGGGTGATGTTGGTGCTTGCTGGGACACTCAGTCTAATATACTCAAGAACATCATATTGATCTGACCCG
>CAYMHU010000086.1:0-6764 GCA_964390335.1 uncultured Granulosicoccaceae bacterium
GCAAACGGCGTCTATTCGTACAAACTGGAACCACATCGGTAAGCCTATTCTCGTTTTAATAGAGATGGCGAAGATCGGTCCCGGCATGGCAGGTGGTAATAACCGGCAAACGCTGACGGATGAGGACATTGAAGGTCGCGAGCTGTTCAAGCAATGGCGCTTGGATGCCGGTTGCAGCATCGGTGTTGCGCGCAAGATACATGCGTTTTTTGAATTGCATATCGAGCAAGGTCCCATTTAGAAGCGAACAGTATTGAAGTGGATGTCGCCACGCACAGGCAGGGGTTGGTGACTGCAGAGGTTGTTGATTGAAGATGATTTTTAGTCGGGTTGCATTTAACGATTCAGTTTGGTTTAAACGTCACGCTGTTTTATCGACTCGTGTTTCCCTTTGCTCTGGGTAAGGTTCTTTGTAATCTTCTAATAGCATCCTATAAATGCAACTCATTAGCTGATTTGGCTGCACTGGCTTATGCAGTAATTCGAATTCACTTTTTGCTGCCTCCGACACTCGAATAGGGGAGATGTCGCCGGTCACCAGAATACCAGGTATATTCAGATTCAGCGCTCGCCTAACTTGAACTATCGCTTGATCTCCTGTTTTACCTTTTAGCAATCGATAGTCTGCAACGATTAATTTTGGATACGTATCAGTTTCAATGATCTTATCGATTAGCTCATCTGCCGATCTTGCGGTCAGTGCATGTAAATCCATGTTGGCCAACATTGTTGACATGGCAAGTAGAATTTTTTCATCGTCATCGATAACAGCGATAAATGCTTCCGAGATCATCGGGTTGTAAATTTCAGTATCGAACGTATCGTTAATATGTTGGACAGCAGTAGCATCGCCCCGCTGCACGCTTAATATGAATTCGGTTTGAATTCGAGGTTTGGAGCGTAGTTCAATATCTATGCCCAACAAATCAGACATACGCTTAACGATAAACAGTCCCAGTCCAAGACCTTTGGAGTCCTCCGGGGTTTGTTTTTCTATTTGATAATACTCGTCGAAAATTTGCGACTGTTTGGCTGCTGGTATGCCTCGTCCATCATCGCTTATATGTAGGAATACGTTGCCAAACCCCTTATCGCGAATCGTAATGCTGATATTGCTGGCATCACTGTGTTTTATCGCGTTGTCGATCAGGTTACGGACAATTCTACCTAACAAGGCAGGGTCTGTATTCACAATGGCTGTAGGAACATCTACATGAAAGGCTATAGAAGCTTTGTTGGCTTTCGCCAGGAACTCGGTAATTAGCGAGTGCACCAATTGCGATAAGTCGAAATCCGATTTTTCTACTTTAATGACACCTGCATCCAATCGCGACAGATCCAGCATGCTGTTAAACAGCGTTTGCAAATTGTTAGAGCACTGTATAGCCTCTTGTAAAGTTTGATGACCTTTGTCATTTTTTACATGAGGGCCTAGCGAGCCTAAAAATAAACCTAATGCATGTAGCGGTTGTCTAAGATCATGACTGGCAGCGGCGATAAAAGAATCTTTTGCTTTTTGCTCGGCGCGGCCGCTGCGTAACTCATCTATCGTTATGCTCAATTCTTCCCTTGCCTGCTGGGCTTCATGCACAAGAGACTGTTTTCTCATATTGGATATAAACAGTAGTCCGACAAGTGCGCTAGCTGCAACGAAGAGTACTCCAGATACAATCCATAGTAATTTGCTCAAGCTCGCTAACTTCTCAATCCAATTCGCTTTGTAGTTAAGTGAATGAAAATAGTACTGTTGACTGAGATCATGCAGTGCATCGCTGAGAATTTGTGTTTCACTAATTAAATTTGTGAGTTCTTTGTCTGAAAGATCGTATTTTGCTTCGAACAACGGTTCGTATTGGGTCAGATAGCGATTAGCGTTATTTTTAAATTCCGCGACTTGATTTTTTGCATAGGAATTCCCATCAAAAGCTGGGTTAAAAACCCGCAGGTTGCCCCAGGCAATGTTAAATTGATCAATATATCTATTTTTCCATAGCTCTGCTGAAGGCTCCTTATTGACCGCGGTTTGTTGGTATTGGTATAGCGCAAAGCTAAGGTTATCCAGATTACGATCAACGTGACTTAGTGCATTAAAAGTTCCGGGTGCAAAGGTTAATGATCGTGATTCTAGAGTTTCAATTTCTCTTAAAATGGACGCTATGACTATTGCACTGGTTATCATGCATAGGAGCAAAACAACTTTGACAATATTCTCTTTCAAAGAACCTCAATGTCCGTGAGTTGCCATACGGATGCGGCTTTGTTTTTATCGGTTAGGAGTTCAGGATAGTCATCGAATGGAAATATTATCCACAGTGGTCCCAAGTCTCTAAACGCCATCGGCTCACCGTCTTTCATATAGGCCACAATAACCGGGTACTTGTCGAAATCAATACCCGTCAATCTGAATTTATACTCGTTGGCAGCTCGAGCTTCCATTTCATTTGATTGCGCGCCTACGTTGTCTAAGAGGTCACTGATTCTTACTCCGGTAAATTCTACCTGACCCTGTACCCAAGGGTTATTGGTGGTAATAACGGTGGATGGTAGATCCCGCAACGCCGCCATATCGAATACAAGATTCTCGTCTCCAGACTCCGCGCTAATATTACCGCTAACCATGAGTACCGTATTTGGATCTCGTTCTAGATCGTTATTAGCCAAAGCGATATTGCTGTACGAGGACAGCGAGAAAATTGATACCAGCGTGATCAGTAGTAATCTGTGAGCAATGCAACACTGCGACACGAAATGTCGAATATTTTCGATGTGATGGTTAAACAGGTCTTTGTTGTTCAAAAATTACTCCTATGTAAATTACAATCTTCCATTCTCAAGAACCCTAACCTTTAGTTTAGTCGGGTCTTGATGGCAGCTTACACGTTCAGGTTACGACGTTCAATTACCCAGCTAAGTAAACCCTGCGGATTTCATGAGGATTGAGCTGGAGCCGCAGAATCACGATGGTCCAAATAGGTTAAATGAGCACTGATTCGGTTATATTGATGACCGTATGTCTGAAATTACTGGTTCTCGTGGGTTTTACCCTTGGATATGTGAGTAGACGGTTATGCGATTAGACGCTAACTTGAACTGTGCACAGAGTATGTATAAGGAGGCTGATCGGCCGACAGGCGTCGCTTAAGCCTACATAGTGTTACGAATCAAGAATCGCGAACACACTACTATATTGATCAGGCTAACAAACTCAGAAACTAGCACCTTCTGTGTATCAAACATGATTTTACCGGACGGAGGTCTTTATGCTTATTCGAAACGTCGTACTCATATCATCAGTCGCAGGGTTTATTGTGGGTTGCAGTGGCGGATCCACTTCACCCGAACCTGTCACGGCTTCTACACAGGAGATCAAAGAAACAGCTATTGCTAATTTGGGCCGACGATTTGACAGTAATGCTGCTGCTGCTGAATCTGTTTTTAATGATAATCAAGATGTGATCGAAGGCACCACACTCGATGTAGTGAGTGGTGGAACCGATACTTTTCCGGAGCCCTTGGATGCTAATATCAATCTGGAATCGCAAATCAAAGAGATTGTTGAATCCACGCTGGAATTGGGCGATGAAGGCGATGCTGTGACGACTCGTACCGGCAATTTAATAACGATCAATCCAGATGAAGTGGATTTGTGCGCTGATGAAAATGAGATAGCACTGGATGACTCCAGCGCTGATTGCGTTGCGCTAATGAAACACCTTACTGTATCGCTGTTAGCAACGTCGGAAGAGAGCGGATTATTAACCTATCTATTTAAAGAACAGCCCCTCATCATAATGGGTTATACACCCAACACTGAAAGTCTGGAAATCAATTTCGGTACCATAAGTGCTGTGGCTGAAGAGTGGCAGATGATAAACGGTACTGAAGGTTCACTCGATATGCCTGATGTGTTTACCGGCTCTTTAAAGTCAACGACAACTGCCACTAATGTGGATGCGGGATCGGAAGCCGGGTCAATTTCCATGGAAGTTGTGCAGGCCATCAGTATCATCTCAGAGGCCGCTGGCTCAGAGTTTTCGATGCAGCCCGGAACATTGTTCTCAATGAATGCCGATGCCGCAACGGGTGTTGGTGGAATGGAAATCGACATCGGTGCCATACAGGGGATATTCGACGTGGATGATAGCTATGCACAGTTTAATTTGTCTGGATTCTCAGCAAAGGCACAAGTAAACCCTGATGCGGGTGAATTTGTTGTTAGCAACTTCGGTATAGGTAGAGGGCCGTTATCAATTAAACTGGACGACGAAGAAGCGTTGAAAGTAACCATGGAAACTCTTGGCTTTACTGTTAACGAGGAAAGCGGCGAACTTCGTATGGATGGAAATCTGAATCTCACCGCCGTAATCAGCGATTTGCTTGCAGATGATTCGGAGTTTTTATCGCAATCTTTACGCATGAGCTTGCCGCAGGGTAGTACCCTGGCGCGTTTGGGTGATGGTTCGCTGAAAGTCGGTGGTGTTGGACCATTTAGTATCAGCTTGACAACAGAGGATATGTTTGGAGGAATCAATACTGAAACTGTCGTTGCGAATGTTAACGAGTGTTTGTTCGATTCTCCGTCGACAGCAGATAGCGCGCTTCCAGAGGTTAGTGTTTGTCAGTAAATGCGTAGTCAGCTGCAGCAACGGGGTCACGCCTGGTGGCCCTAGTTGCGTATATAAGCGGTTTAAATCAAATCTATCTGGTTCTTACCACTTACAGAATTCATTACGATTTGCATTTGTCTTAGGCCAGTTCTGACACAATACCGGTATGGATTTTCCGGAGCTGGTCATCATTTTTTCTTGTAAAATTATTCTCCGATTATTGGTGTGCTTACCTGCGCTGCTTTATACCGGTTGGTTGCAGTCCGAAACCCTAAGCGTCACCCTATCGGAACTCGACGCAGTGCTGTCACAATCAGCCGACCAATCGGATGCCGTCACCGCTGATGTATTGCAACGCATCAGTTCTGCAATCAACGATAGTAATATTTCCTTCCAAGCCGGTGCACTGCTGTTCAATGATCGAAAAATCGACACGCAAATTTCCGACGGGTGCAACAGGACCGTCATCAAGCAGATTGATACCCAAGTAGCACTGCGTTCCGATACGGCTTTGTCTTTAACCCTGGATTCGTTATACCAGCCGATAACCATCGATGCCGACATAGATGCGCAAATCATCGCAAGCGGTGAAGCGCAACAAATAGTGGGTGTGCGCTTGGGTGAGTGCCGGAATTTAGCGACTGATAGCTTTACATTTGATATCAACGGCGATTTACGTCTCACCGCAGCAATTACATTCGAATTAAATCCAATGTGGACGGATGAATCCACGTTGTCTTTGTTCCCTGCGGTTAGTTTAAGTGCGCAGTTAGGTCAGTTTTCACCCGTTGTGGATGTAGACGACACTATCCTGAGTGGCATTCTTGAAAAATATATTGTTGAAGAAATTCACGACGAGTTTTCTGAATCGAACATCGATGCACAGCTACAACACTTACAAATAAGTGCGTCAGAAGCCTTGGACACCGCGTTAGATAACGGCAGGATAGATATCGAATTGCCAGCATCTGACGATGATCAAATAACCGCACTGTACCAATACCTACAACCCGATGCGCGTTTTCCGATAACATTAGCTTTTATTCGTCAGCATCGACAGCTGCTCCTTGCATCGTTGTTGTTTGACGAACCTTCGTCTGTCGAAAATTACTTTACCGATGCATTGTTATGCGAAGCATCCAGTGCGTTTATGGTGGCCGATAATGCTATGCTGCCAACCGGTTTAACTAAAAAATCGATTGCAGACTACTGCGGTACCGCGCTGGATAAAGAGCGCTTGGGTAATGCAGAGTCATTTGCTGAAGAATTAGAAACCTGGAGCAATAGTCCGGGCACCCGGTTTAATATTAGCGCCTTGTCGATTGAGGGAAAACAACAGCCACTTGTTCGACGCTATAACTATAAAACAGTACAAACACATCGGGGAACGTGCGCGTTAGAGATGCGAGTGTATTCAAACGGTTACGATACGCAAAGCACCTTGCCCATCATCGCCTATCACGGAGGTAGCTGGCAGCATCGTGCAAGTGGGATTATAGGTATAGAAGCAACGGCCACACATTTAACCAATGCCGGGTTTACTGTATTTGCACCGTTCTATCGTTTGGTTGGCGAATCGGATGGCAATATCGCGTGTAATGCTGCAAGCTTTTCGGATGTGATAGACGATGCCAACGATGCGCTGGATTGGGTGCTGGCACGTCAAGAACAATTTGACACGGTTGGATTGCCTTCCGTGTTTGGTCAATCAGCAGGTGCACATTTAGCACTGTCGCTTAGCGTTAATCGATATGAGCACATTAGACGTGCAGCATTATTATATGCACCAACAGATTTTTTGGATTTTGCCGAGCAGATTAAAGCCGATCAATATACCAATCCAACGGGTGTAAAAATACTGGAAGCCATCACAGATGATGCGTTAGATTCGCTTGATTTAACGCGGCCTATTGTCACGCAAAATAGCTTCCCATCCATCATTACTGCAAGTGAGCATGCGTATCCGCCGATGTTTATGTTGCATGGGGAAAAGGATGCATTGTTACCATTCCGACAATCGGTACGTTTATGTAACGCTATCAGTGGAAGTTTGGATGCAGATCTGGGTCCCGCACCGTTAACACAAAATCAAGATTCATATGTGCGAACAATACGGTGTAACAAGAACGGCAGTCAATTGCATTTAATTGCTGAGGG
>CAYMHU010000087.1:0-6336 GCA_964390335.1 uncultured Granulosicoccaceae bacterium
TCGTCATGGTGCTCATCGTGCTTTTCACCATCGTGATCGTGGTCATCATCCATCATGGACAGTGTGCTTTCAACGACCGCTTCCTGCAGTAAGCAATTGCCACCCTGAACATCCAACAATTTGTCTGGCGCGTTCAGGTGTTTTAAAGCGTCGTCAATCATTGCCTTTTGCTCATCGGTGTTGGGTGCATGCTCAAAACCAACCATGTTGTCCCATGGCGATTCAAGCTCGACCAGTAGTGATGAATCGAAAATGGCAACATTCAAGTTGGCGATGCCGTGAACATGACTGCCAAGCTCACGTTCAGTTTGAGCATTTAATACTGATGTAGTAGCCACAAACAACGTTGCAAGCGGAAGATATAACTTCATTACGTACTCCTGAAAAGAGAAATATAGAGAAGCAGCCGAAGCTGCAATAGTTTTAAAACTTCAGGAGTTTGTGGGCGGGCCACGAATCAGGTGCCATTCGTTGGCTTGAGTAACAACAAGCTGCTTAGGCAACTTAGCCCGGACTTCACAGCTTGCATGCTCACTTACATTTGCCGAATAGCTTGAGCCAATCCCAAGCATACCGGCGAAAACGTGGTAAACACCGCATTCTGCTAGCACAGAATCAGACTTATCAGCAGTCGGTTTAGTTCGAAAATCGACTAACGGACTCGAATGGCTATGGGCGGAAGCATGATGACCCGCATGGTCATGATGAGGTGAATCTAGCTTGAGATGACCGATTAAATGCGCGAGCGTTACCAACTGACCAAGGCACAAGGCCAAGGACAAGATGACATAATTTAGAAGGCGAACTCGCATGCACGCAGTATAGCAGTAAGTCTGCCAAGCAGCCTATAAGCCCACTACCATGCGCCTGCTAACAGGATTTTATGTTCTACAGCAATTTTAAGCCGCCTAAAATCCATAGCGCGATAAACGCTGTTTCCACTAACACCAACAGGGTTGCCGTATAGCCAATGGTGAAAATATTCTGCAATCGAGCCTTGATACCAATAGCCACAATGCCAGCCACCAGACACCAACGGGACGTGTCGACAAGAAACTCATGTAAGCGCTCTGGTAGCAAGCCTGTGCTGTTAATAACCACGGCCACGCAAAACCCAACAATGAACAGCGGAACAATACTCCAACCAACTTTGGCTTCTTTCTCGCGAAACGCAAACGACAACAGCAGCACCACAGGCACCAGCATTGCCACACGAATCAGTTTGAACAACGTGGCAGTGTCCCCTGCATCGGGTGAAACCGAATACCCTGCACCCACCACTTGTGCTACATCATGAATAGTTGCTCCTAGAAATAAACCTGCACTTTGATCGTCTAATGCCAACCAATCGGTTATTAAGGGATAAACCACCATTGCAATGGTGCTAAAGGTAGTGACCACAATCACGGTGAAGATGGTGTCACGTTCACGCTGCGCTGATTTCGGAAAAATAGTTGAAATGGCCAAAGCGGCAGACGCACCACAAATGGCAACCGAGCCGCCGGTAAGCAGACCAAATCGCACTCTTCTACCAAACAAATAGGAAAACACAATGCCGGCAAAGATTGTTGCTACAACGCCGGACACAACCAAACCAACATTGATTACACCCAGGGATGTGACATCTGCAAAAGTTATGCGGAAACCCAACAGCGCAACACCGGTACGCAATAGCGTTGAAGACGCAAATTCAATTCCGGGAGTGCTGGGTTCACTTTCCGTTAAAAAATGAAAGGACAGCCCCAACAACAATGCAAAAAGCATTTGCGGAGCACCGTAATGATTCGATAAGAACTGAGCAGCCGCAGCAATAGTGACACAGCTGATCACACCCGGAAAAAGATGCTGGATTTCCGCTACTCGATTTTGGATGTTCAATATGCCACCGTTGCCATTTTAATATTCACTACGCCCCGCAAGATAGGATCAATATCTAATTCGGCTAACCGTTAAACGACTCATGGTACAGGTGTTCAGCTTGAAAAGCGCACTTTCACACGATACTCACGCTAATGCTTAGCATTGGCAATTACCCGACATTCAGCAAACACTAGTGTGTTAAATTGTCGGTATAGCATTGCGAATACATTTTATCTATACACCGATAAAAAATCACTATTCCGAACATTCACTGTAGGCAAATTTATGGATACACTTTTCTGGCAAACAGTACCGACATGAACACAGAATCAAGCCAAAAAATAGTTGTTGTCGGAGGCGGTGCCGGCGGGCTGGAGCTAGTTATCAAGCTAGCAAAGAAATTCAAGAAAAACGATGGTATTGATATCACGCTCATCGATTGCAACCCAACGCATATTTGGAAACCTCTGCTGCACGAAATAGCAACCGGGTCGTTAAATAGCAACCATGATGAAACCAGCTATTTAATGCTGGCAAAAAAATATCGATTTTCTTTTACCTTAGGCCGAGTCAATCAAGTAGACATCGACAATCAACTTTTGCACTTAGAACCCATAAACGACAGCGATGGCAATGCCGTTGTATCTGAGCGCAGTGTCAGCTACTCAAAACTGATACTCAGTGTTGGCAGTTTGTGCAACGACTTTGGCACGCCAGGCGTTGAAGCGCATTGCTTGTTACTGGATACAAGAGCACAAGCAGAACGCTTCCATCAAAACTTTATTAATGCATTACATCGAATTAATGCATCGAAGAACAATTCAGATCGTCTGTCTGTAGTCATTGTTGGCGCTGGTGCAACCGGAGTTGAGCTAGCAGCCGACTTACATAATGTGGCTAAGCGTTTGCCCGAATACGGATTCAATGAATTCGCAAGTGATGCCTTGCGCGTTATGATCGTGGAGGCAGCACCACGTATTCTCGCACAATTGCCAGAGCGTATTAGCCAATCAGTGACGCAAGAGCTCCAGAATATTGGCGTACAAATCCGCACGAACACCATGATCAGTAGTATTGAAGCTGATACTGTTTCTACAAAGGACGGCGAAAAAATAAATGCCGATATAGTCGTCTGGGCGGCAGGTATTAAAGCACCACCATTTATTGCACAAAGCGGCTTACCATGTGATCGCCTTGGCCGGGTTGAGGTCAATACTTACTTGCATGTTAAAGATAATGAATCTGTGTTTGCCATTGGTGATTGTTGCGCTTGCCCAATGCAGGACGGCTCAACAGTGCCACCGCGTGCTCAATCTGCACACCAGATGGCATCAGTCGCCTATAAAAATATCGTTGCTCTCACGCAAGGAAGCCGAAGCACAGCAAAATTAAAGTCGTTCGTTTATAAAGATTTTGGTTCTTTGATCAGTCTCAGTGAGTTTTCCACTATCGGGAATTTAATGGGTAATCTGATGAAGGGTTCGGTATTTATCGAGGGATGGCTAGCTCGGCTTTTCTATCTATCGTTGTATCGCATGCATCAGAGCGCCGTACATGGTTTTGGTGCAATGTTGCTGATCATGCTTGGAGATACCATCTATAAAGCGACGCGCGCGAAAATCAAATTGCATTGATGTACTTTACGTGGCTTGCTCAGGCAGTGGGTAATACCAGTAATTACACGCGCTTAAAATAATTCTGCTCGAAGAACATCACAATCGGTGATGCTGACTACCCCTATGTGTTTTTCTACAATTGAGAACGCTTTCTCAAGTGCTTGTTGCATCAGTTCCTCACGAACAATACACACTATCATGACCATGCCGTTTGCGCGTGAGACCTGCCCCTCCCTCGTCCAATTGCCAGATCTTCCACCCCCACCTCGAACGGGCAGTACGGTATACCCAGAGACACCAGCGTCATTAAGCGCATTGGTTAAGCGTTTCTGCATGGGGGCCTCAATCACAATTTCGATGCGTTTGGCAGGGTGCGTTTTCATAGTCGTTATCCAGCTAATACTTGAGCGATGCTCAGATAAAGTGGAATGCCCACAGTTAAATTAAAAGGAAAGGTAATGCCCAACGATAGTGTTAAGTACAAACCTGGATCAGCTTCCGGTAAAGCAACTCGCATGGCAGCGGGTACCGCGATATAGGATGCCGATGCGGAAAGGATCATAAATAACACAACTCCACCAGTGGACAGACCGATCAATACGGCAACCGCTAAACCGAATGTGGCACCCACCACTGGCATTAATAATCCAAACAACAGAAGCGAAGCATTGATCGACCGATAGCTTTGTAACAGGCTCCGACCCGCGAGCAAGCCCATGTCGAGTAGAAAAAGACACAGCACGCCCTGAAAGGGTGACACGATAAAACTGCTGATTTTGGCCAAGCCATCTTCACCAGTGATAACACCAATAAGAAATGAGCCCACCAACAGCACAATAGATCCGTTTAACAGAATCTCGCGCTTTAAGTCCCCATCCATTCGTCGATTACTTTCCCCTCGGGTGACTAACCATAGCGCCGACAAAATTGCTGGCGCCTCCATGATGGCCGCGACGGCTACCATGAATCCTTCACTCTCTATACCGCTTTGTTCTAACACGGTAACCCCGGCGACAAATGTGACGATCGAGATGGAGCCATAATGTGCAGCCACAGCAGCGGCATTGAGTCGATCGAGTTGTGTCAGAGAGCGCAGAAGTGCAAAGGCAACAATTGGAAGAAAGGCAGATAAGAAAAAACCCGCGAGCAAACTGGTTAGCAGTAGGCTACTCAACCCGTAGGCGGCCACGCTCGCACCACCCTTGAAGCCGATAGCAAACAGCAGATAGATAGACAGCATTTTGGCTGCTGCTTCTGGTATCGATAAGTCCGATTTAGCTAACGCCGCCAACAAACCCAGCACGAAACAAAGAATCACTGGTGAGAGTAAGTTACTGGTTGCTAGCGAGAGAATATCGGTCATGTGATTGTGCAAACCCAATTTTGAGGGGTCGAAACTTGCCTGACGGGCTTTACGGTCTTTTGGGAGCTTTTCGCGAGCTTGGTGTACGAACCGGTGTTGATGGCGGAGAGTGAGGGATTCGAACCCCCGGACGGTTTAACCCGTCAATGGTTTTCAAGACCACCGCATTCGACCACTCTGCCAACTCTCCGGGAGCCGCGTATTGTAAACAAATTTGGGCCAATTTTGCGAACTTTGGTCCGTTGTGCGAGTCGAAAACGGTAATTAGTGGCCCGTTTGGTGTGTTTTCTATCAAATTATTGCTAAGAATCTGATTTTTCGACCATATTGGCCGCTAATTAATCGGTAAAATCTGAGTATGCAGGCTTGCAAATGACAAGTTGGAACTCTACATTAGAATTTAAATTGGTGGTGTTAGAATTAACCACACATCGAATTTGACCGTTAATCCGTACAACGGTTGGGAAGAGAATTTTCAAGCTTTTTATATACTTTTTATCGGAGTAAATGTATGTCACCAACAGCACCTATTACCCGCAGCACCGAGGCGGTTTTAGCAACCAACAAGGTGTTGAAAAACACTTACCTGTTGCTATCTATGACGCTTTTGTTCAGCGCGGCAATGGCAGTAGTTTCGATGGCTGTAGGCCTACCCAGAGGCGCAGCTTTTGCCTGTAGCATTGCTGCAATCGCGTTAGTCTGGTTTGTGCTGCCACGCGTCGAAGAGTCTTCAGCTGGTATCTATGTCGTATTCGCCTTCACCGGATTACTAGGCTTAGGTCTTGGTCCGATGCTACAAAGCTACCTGTCTATCCCTAATGGTCCTAGCATTGTTGCAACGGCGTTAGGTGGTACCGGCGCTATCTTCTTGGCTCTCAGTGGTTATGTGCTCACTACCAAGAAAGACTTCAGCTACATGGGCGGTTTTTTAATGGTTGGCCTAATCGTCGTATTTGGCGCAATGATCGCTAATATATTTTTGGCCATCCCTGCTTTAAGCATGGCACTGTCAGCTGGCATCATCCTGCTAATGAGTGGCTTGATCCTGTTCGACACCAGCCGCATTATCAACGGTGGTGAAACCAACTACGTCCGCGCTACAGTAAGCATGTTCTTAAACATATACAACATCTTTACAAGTCTCCTACACCTACTGGGTATGGCAGACGAATAACAAAGCGTAAATCAATTGGTTTTTGAGTCGGGCCGCAATAGCGGCCCGATCTCGTTAAGGAGTATGTAATGGATAGTATGTGGATGAAGGTCATCTGGGCTGCCGTTCTGCTTTTCTTCATAGTCAGAATGATTCCTACCGCTAAGGACTGGCTAGAAAATGGACCTCGCGGTAGCAGCAAAGAGTGGATAACAACGGCTGCCTTGTTGGGTGGCGTCGCCCTATTCGTGTTCTTTCTGATCTCGCTAGTTAGAAGTACATAAGATAATAACTGGCTGACTACAGTGTTGAACTAAAAGCTAGGTTGTCACAACGGCGTTTAT
>CAYMHU010000088.1:0-6234 GCA_964390335.1 uncultured Granulosicoccaceae bacterium
TACTACTGAGAGTTTGATGTTGGAGTTGCATGAGACGTTGGGGGCGCGGGGTTAACCTGGTCTAACTGCTTATTTCGTCGAAGTCTTATATTTTCTTTGCCAGCTTTGACTATGGTCAGTCGACGCTTTTTTCGGTCCATTGTTGCAAGCCCGAATGTTTCGTTATTTTTCGATATTGTAGGAGCACGTTCAGAATTACTGTTGGATCCTGCATTACCGCTTTTCGATTCAATTTTTGCTTCAACAAATGATTGATCTAGATCTGTCAAATTTGGCAGCACATGGGCCATGGTCAACTTGAATGCAGGCTCTTCTAGATTGTTCCTGTTGATATTTTCACTTTTTGCTGGGATCTGTTGTTCTTGAACACAAAGTTGCTCCGAGCTTGGTTCGACCGCGGCATATAAAGTATTAATTTGATCCTTAGGGTCTATCTCCGTTTTCAAGGTTTCTGGGATTAAGAACATTCTTTGGCGTTTTTTTATTCGCTCTATTCCCTTTTTAGCCCAATAAATTCCAAACACCAGTATGCTTATGCCAACTGAGATGATTTTAGGAATCTGGAATAGTTCAGCACAAAACAATCCAGCCCACGCAAACAGCAAACAAGCTAAGGCGATCTTTCTCGCAAAACGCCAACGACTCAGACTTGACGCATAAAATTTTGGCTTAACAAAAGGATTCAACCTTTCACTAATAAAAACAAATATGAAATAAGCTATAAGAACCGCAATTAAGTACAGCGAAGAGCTTCCAATTTCCACACTAACCTCCTAGTTAATAATGCGTAATTGATTTACTGAAATACCATTCTGAATAATACCTCAGCAAACTGCGGATGAAAGAGTATGATTATACAAATGGATAGGTAATGCGAACATTACTGCAATCGAGCAACACTTGGTTACAATTGACCCACGTTCTAGTAAATGCGAGAACACATATAAGTTTTATATTGTTTAGTCCGCACACTAAAACCAATTCAGTTGCAACACAAAAAATATGATCATTCCTAAGACAATAGTCAACAGTAAGTTGTTACTAAACCTCGATATTAGCACTGCCAAAAATCCTGCAACCAAATAGGCATTGTCAATGGATAACAACCAATTGCCTTCTGGTTTGAACAAGATAGGGGAACAAATTGCAGTCAGTACGGCAACCGGCACATACCGCAAAGCTCTCTCGACAGACTGTGGTAGTTCGTGTTTTCCACTTATGGCCAGTGCTGAATATCGCACTCCAAAAGTGACTAACATCATACCGATGATCAAGCAAATTTCTTGCGCGGGACTCATTATTTTAAACTAGCCCTGACTGTGTTAGCGACAATCAAAATTCCATCCACATAAACTAAGTTAATGACTATTTCTGCGTGCGGCTAGCACTTCAACAGACACACCAGCGGTGATACCAATTATGGCTGCGCAAATCAAACCAAGTTGATGCGGCATTGAATCCAAAATCAACGCAGCGGCGCCAGCGACCAATGCGCAAACTAGCATGGGCGAAGTCTTTATCAATGGCACGACGATTCCGATAAAAGTCACCACCATGGCAAACTCCAAACCCAAATCACCAATTCTTTGCAAACGCTGACCAGTAAAAATACCAATAGCGGTACAAATCTGCCAATTGACATACATCAACCACGCGGCGCCAACGTAATACCAATGCTTGTTTGGTGAGCCGTCTTTCTGCTCAAAGCGTTGAATCACTGCCGCATAGGATTCATCAGTTAACACGAATGCGAGCATTGCCAACCAGCGCTGTGGTAGGTGCTTTAAATACGTGGCTAAAGACGCGGAGTACAAAGCATGCCGAAGATTAACAACGAATGTTGTTAGCACGATAACGCCAATCCCGGCGCCCTGCCCAATGAGGCCTGCGGCAACAAACTGCGAGGAGCCAGCAAACACAATCAGGCTTAATCCCATGGTCCCCCACCAGGAGACACCCACCGAAGTTGCCAAGGCACCAAACAAAATGCCAAACGGTATCGCTCCGATGACTAAAGGCAAAATCCCGCGCATGCCAGCCAATACTTCACTGGTCGGGGTGTGTTCTACGTGTTGTGACATGGACGACAAAGGAGCTGTTGATATGCACTGGTTCGCGGACCACAATGGTATCAAGTTACGACCTAATCCGCCTGAGGTTTAGAAGGCTGTTATACAATAAAAGTAACTACAGCTCCAAAGTTTTGCGTTATGAACAGCTCAACCGCTCAAAGAGACTCTCTATTTGCCCAACCACTGGGTAAAATCGACGAGTTTCGCTTCGATGAAAATGTAGCTGCCGTGTTTCCAGACATGCTACAGCGCTCTATCCCTGGTTATCAAAGCATCATTGCTCAAAGTGGATTGCTGGCAGCACGTTTCGCCAAAGCGAACACCAACTTGTACGATCTTGGTTGTTCACTTGGCGCCACAACCATAGCCATGCGATCGGCAATGCTTAGCGCAAGCGAGAAGGACAATATAGATTTCAGCGGATGTGTCTTGCATGGCATTGATAATTCGGCCGCAATGCTAGATCGAGCAAGCGACGTCATCAATACGGCTGCGAATGCCAATATTGCCTTATCGGATTTTGGCGGTTCGAACATCAACTCCGTTACATCAATTGACTTGCCGGTTGCACTGCACTGTGAGGACATGCAGACAACAACTATAGAAAACGCCTCAATTGTCGCACTTAATTTTACGTTGCAGTTTATTCCTCCGGATGAACGTGATGACATGATGCGACGCATAGCAAAGGGCCTTAGACAAGGATGTGCACTTATTCTGTCTGAAAAAGTCACGTTTAATGACCCATTACTCAGCCAATTGCACATCGATATGTATCACAACTTCAAGCGCGCCAATGGTTATTCCGATTTAGAAATCAGTCAAAAGCGCAGTGCACTGGAAAATGTATTGATCCCTGACACATTAGAAACACATGCTAAGCGCCTTAAGGATGCGGGTTTTAGCAGCAGCAGTGTTTGGTTTCAGTGCTTTAATTTCGCGTCAATCATTGCAATAAAATGAGTGCTACACAAACCTATACGCTGGATGAGCCCGGTTTACGCAATCAACTTGAAGCTACTCCACTTGAAAATTGGGCAACACCACTAATTGACGCAGTTCATGCACGTGCCGATTCGTTAAGCCACGGTTTGTTAGCGCAATGGCAGCAGGCAGTACAATCATTGCCTAATCTGCCGATTAAACACATAGCACTCGATCATCCATCGGGTGTAGCGCTATTGACTAAACAAGACATTCTGGAGGAATCAAGCAACCCCGCACTCGATGAACAAACGTCGCAAGACATTGCAGATACAGAAGACTCGGCCACCCCTGCAGCTGTTGCACTTACCGAACCCTACAGTTACTCCATAAGTCGCGAAGTTGAACACTTGGAATCGGCGCTTCGGACTTTGCAACCTTGGCGAAAAGGACCTTACCGAATCGGGCATGTGCACATTGATACTGAATGGCGATCCGACTGGAAGTGGAATCGTATTGCCCCACATATTTCATCACTTGAGAACCGGTGTGTGCTGGATGTGGGTTGTGGCAGTGGATATCATATGTGGCGGATGCGCTCGGCCGGTGCCAGCACCGTACTGGGTATTGACCCCAGCGTGTTATTCCAAATGCAATTTAAAGCCTTGCAGCATTACATCGATGACCCAGCCGTCTGTATGCTGCCATTGACAATGGAAACCTTACCGGGGCCCATGCATGTCTTCGATACCGTGTTTTCAATGGGCGTTCTCTATCACCGCAAAGATCACCATGCACATTTAACCGAACTACATGATGCATTGCGACCGCAAGGCGAATTGGTGCTGGAAACCTTGATTGCACCCGGGGAAGACGAGAAAGAACTGAATATTGATGGGCGCTACGCGCGGATGCGAAACATCTGGACCTTACCAACGGTCCCGTTGCTGGCCAAGTGGCTGGTGGATGCCGGTTTTGAGCAAATTCGCTGTGTGTCTGTCGATATCACATCACAGCTGGAACAACGCACCACCAGTTGGATGCCGTTCGAATCACTGACAGAGTCGCTGGATCCCGACAACCGAGCCCTGACCGTTGAAGGCCACCCTCGCCCCAGGCGAGTGGTGCTCATCGCTACAGCGCCAGCTTAATAGGACAGGTGTCGCAAATTCGACACTTACCAGCGCAGTATATTAATGACGCTGATCAGCAGAATAGCATCGAATCCACTGCACTATCAGGGTAAATCCGGCGCACGTCTTGCTCAGTTCCCAGTGAAAACAGCTGCATACGGCCGATAGCCACAAGTAATCTTAATTCGCAACCAGCCAAAGCCACAAAGTCTTTTGTTACAGCGTAATGAATTCTTGTCGCGTTTCTCAATGACTTTTGTTGCCAGCTAGTTATAATTCGCGCACCGAAGCAGTAACAGTAATTTACATGGCCATTGCCCAACCAAGCCCAAAGGCGTTGCAACCCACCGAGATCCGTCCGGTTCACAGCACGCCACCTGAAAACGGCACCCGCTCAGTACACGATGATGGCCTGGAATACATTTTCTACGACGATTGCTGGGTCAGATACTACGAACCCATTGATGAATCTTTAGCCTCCCGCAAAACACTGATTGACAACCTCACCCGCCGCGCCTTTCACCACACAGAACCTGGCATTAACACCCCGGGCCACCGCTTAGACGAGGCCCGTATTGCCTACGAATCTCAACAAGACCCGGCGATGAAACGCGTGAACGCCGCGATGCTGGCGGGTGCGCTCTTTAATCGTGCTACCGACATCTTCACCGCAATTGTGGAGCTTGAAGAGAAAGGTGTGAAGCTTAGTCGTGACAACGAACTAATGCGTGCTTGTGGCACTTGTTTTGAAGAGGCACTGATGTTGGGTAAGGAGGTCAAGCATCACAGTGGAGAGGAAGGCATCGATGAGCTATGGGGTGAGCCCTTCAGAGCGTTTACGATACCGATAACTACCTATTACGAATCACGGTTCATTAAAGTGGCTCAAACCATGTGTAATATCGATCTGTTGGCGTCCACTATAAAAAGTACGTTTTGTAATAGGCCGGAGTTCGAGGGTTTAGCAGTATTAGTGGATACTTATGCCGATGCATCCAAACACGAATGCGAAACCATGAAAAGCGACACCACCATATTCGATATCTGGCCACGCTTCATCGCAACCGGTGAAGAACTGGGGGACTTTAAACCCACACTGCAAGCTGGTTGTTCGCAAGAATGCGAGTATGCTATCGAACACGCCATGCAAACCTTGATTGCCGGTCGAAACCTGATTAACTGGGTAGCACGTGCTCGTGTACCAATGAAAAAGAGTACCGAGAACTACGTACAACGTTGCCACGCCTTGCAGGACCGGTTGGCTGTTTGCAAATAACGGGCGATCAATCGAAAACGCTGTATTCAGAGCGTTATAAACAAACATATCATTCCATACATGGTGCGGTGAATGAATCACGGCATGTGTTTTTGCGTGGCGCAAAGGTAGCCGCGCGTCTTGAAAACAGAGAACCCACGCGCGTGTTAGAAATTGGCTTCGGATTGGGCCTGAACTTCGTGCTCACGGCTGATTGCGCGCAACAACACGATGCCCAGCTTGAGTACGTTGGCGTGGAACACAACCCAATTACCGCTGAACAATTTGCTGCACTAGAGTACGCTCAATGGCTCGACAATGTAGAGCCCGTGGAGGCAGTGAAAACACTTCTGCAGCAATGTCACCAAAATGACCCATTTGATCAGCAGAACGACGGAAAACTCCGTGCGAATCCCGGACCAGGCTCCCAACGGAACCCAGAATTCGAGCAATCACACACAATTGCCCTGAAGAACAATGGCTACCTAAACCTGCTGGTTGGTGACGTTGCATCACCACCCCTGCGGAAGCACTTAGCCAGCCTACCCCGGTTCGATGCGATATATCTGGACGCGTTCAGCCCCGATGTGAACCCGGAATGTTGGACCCTGTCGTTTCTAAGCACGTTAGCCCAATTAATGAAGCCAACTGGCGTGCTGGCAACCTATTGTGTGAAAAGCGCAGTTCAGCGCAATCTGGCGGCCGCTGGATTCAGTGTTAAAAAGGCTCCCGGCCCCACCGGCAAGCGGGAAATTCTGTCCGCAACATTAATACCCGCTCAAAAATACCCAATACCGTAAGTTCTTTGTTACGGATTGTGCAATATGGGAGCGAATTCAACCCATTATGC
>CAYMHU010000089.1:0-4254 GCA_964390335.1 uncultured Granulosicoccaceae bacterium
GATGCAACCATGGCATTGAGCACGTAAATCATGCCGGATATCATTACCGCGACTAGCGCACCACCCACTAAATTCCAAAAATGACCGCCTAGCGATTCTTTTTGTTTAGCTTGTGCTTTCTTTTGAGCCGCACGTCTGGCTGACGCGGCTCTATGATTTACCTTGGAATCGTTCATACCACTAAGTTGCATCCGAATCGCAGTGCGAGTTCATTTGTTGCTTTAGCGACTGCTGGATTATCCGTTTACAATTTGCTGGGCCTAAATTGTTAAATTGTACGCATAAATCCAGGTGAGGTTACTCATCCCAGTACAAACGCACAGGATTATCCACGAGCAATTTTTGTTGTAACTCTGCGGTTGCTGCGATGACCGGTATTCTGTCTACTAATAACCCGTCGTCTGGCAAATGACTTTTCATATTAGGGTGCGGCCAGTCAGTTCCCCACAATACGCGATCGGGAGTATGTTCCACTAATGCTTTAGAAAACGGTGCGACATCATCATACGGTGGGCCTTGAATAGTTAAGCGTTCCGGGCATCCCACTTTGACCCAAAATTTCTCATCGTCCATTAGTGCTTTAAATGCTTTAAATCCAGGGCTATCTGTTCCAGCGTTTATATCAGGGCGCCCCATGTGATCAATCACTACGTAAACGGGCATTGTTTTAAGAAAGGGCGTTAATTCTTCGCGATCGGCTTCTTCAAAATACACAACCACATGCCAACCTAATTCAGCAACTCGGTTTGCCATTTTGGTGTACACCGGTTTTGGTGCAGGATCTACCAGCCGCTTTAAGAAATTAAAGCGTACGCCGCGTACTCCGGCAGTGTGCATAGCTTGAAGTTCAGTATCGCTTATATCGGGCGCAACCACTGCAACACCGCGAGCATTGTTATTTGATGATTGCAAGGCATCTACTAACGCATCATTATTTTTACCGTGGCAACTTGCCTGCACAATGACATTGCGTGAAAAACCCAAATGATCGCGTAACGCGAAGAGTTTTTCTTTTGGTGCATCCACTGGGGTGTATTTACGTTCGGGTGCATATGGAAATTTATCAGCCGGACCGAATACATGACAGTGTGCATCTACCGCCCCCGCAGGTGCTTTAAATTCAGGTTTTTTTGGTGATGGATGCCAGGTGGCATCCCCTGATTTAATCTCGCTCATAAAAGGTAAAAATTCCGGTTAAGCGAATACTCGCCCTTCAAATAATTTGCGCGCTGTTCGTAACATACCTGCAGAGATTAATGAACCATTCTTATCGGTTTCAATAACTGCTGGGGTTGCGCCTAAAGGGTGCTCGATATTCAGTAATTTGTTTGTGCCTGCTGGCACGTTAGCCATTGGCGCGGCAACGGTATCTTCAATTAAACACGCCGTTGCAACACTGACGGCACAAAACACACCGATGGTTGCGTGGCAACGGTGCGGAATAAAAGTGCGCGTCATGATAGCGCCATCATTAATTGCAGGTGATAGCAAAGTCATTTTTGGTACAGATTTATCGTTGACATCACCAAGGTGCATAAGCTTGCCTGCTTGCAAACGAATAGATTCCAATCGTTTTTTTAACTCGGTGTTGGCATCCAGTTCCTCTCTGGACTCATACCCCGTGATATCAAAGTCGGTTGCATTCAGTAGAACCGTTGGCATGCCATAGTCTATAAGTGTGACCGGTACACTATCGATGGTGTCGGTAGGGTTCCCGCTAGGCAACATTGCACCACACGTTGCGCCGGCAATATCTGAAAAGGTTAACGGCACCGGCGCAGCAGTGCCCGGTACGCCATCGATACCAGCATCACCAGCATAAGTCACCGTTTTGTTAGGTGTGCTGACCATAGCAACTGCATCGTTATCGGTGTTGCACATATAGATGCGTACGGCAGTCTCGTTATCTTGGGCTTCTACCAGACCACGCTCAATTGCAAATGCGCCAACACCTGCGAGCATGTTTCCGCATCCTTGTGCATCGGTCACGCGCGCCTCGTCGACGAACACTTGTAAGAATAGATAATCGACGTCGGTGTTGTCTCGAGTGGATGCAGACACAATGGCCACTTTAGATGTTAGCGGATCAGCGCCGCCCATACCGTCGATTTGCCGTGAATCGGGCGAGCCCATGACTCGCAACAATAATTTATCTCGCTCTTCGGTATTGCCGGGTAAGTCGGACGCAACGAAGAACCCGCCTTTCGACGTGCCACCTCGCATCCATGTGCACGGAATGCCGTTAGACATACTTCAAGCCTTTTTCGGCTAAGCGTTCTCGCATGTTATAGATGTCTAATCCTAGTTCACCGTTTGCAAGCCGTTGTCGTTTGTCTTCCTCGTTTTTCTCACGTGCTATGGATTTTTCAAGCACATCGGCAGCGTCCTCACGCCGAACGACACACACACCATCATCGTCGGCAACGATAACATCGCCTGGATAAATTAATTGGCCGGCACAAACGATTGGCACATTGACTGATCCAATGGTTTCTTTAACTGTGCCCTGAGAAAAAATCGACGTTGACCAAACAGGCACCTGCATTTTTTCAAGATCGACGGTATCGCGAACACCTGTATCGGTAACTAAGCCAACGCCGCCATGCGCTTTTAATGATGTGGCGATTAAATCGCCGAAGTAGCCTGCGTCAGACGGTGAGGTTGGTGCTTGGACCAGAATGTCGCCTGCCTTAACTTGTTCTATTGCAACGTGTAACATCCAGTTATCGCACGGAGCCGCTGAAATAGTTACGGCAGGGGCCGCGAGGCGGGTGCCACGATAGATCGGGCGCATATTCGCAGTGAGCAGTCCAATTCGCCCCTGTGCTTCGTGAACAGTAGCAACCCCACATTTGGCAAGCCCGGCACACACTTCAGCATCGGCACGTTCGATATTTTGCACAACTACGTTCATTATTTTCTCCGCTGACTTTGTGTGGATGTCAAAGTCATAAAAGTATAAACGATGTTATATATAACTACCATCCGGCCGCCGTACTTGAAACAGTGGTAATTTCGCCGTGCACTGAATGATCTCTCCGTTTTTCGTGGTTATGGCAATCGTTTTGGTTTGACGCTCGCCGTTACTGTCTTTCGGTGTGCGTTCTATGTAATACCCAAATTCATGCATCAACTTATGATGGTATCCACAAAGACTCACGCCGTTTTCAACTGATGTTTCACCACCATGCGCCCAATGCTGAATATGATGAATTTGCAGGTGCTTGCGCGACGTGCATCCTGGAAAGACGCATTGTTCATCACGTGCGAGGATTGCTTTTGAGATGGCTGCCGGCCAAACTCGTGATCGTCGACCAATAGAGAGCGGTTCACCATCATGACTCAATATGGGGGTGATACTACAATCGCAAGCAAGCCGTTGCGCAGTGCTGGCAGCGATTGCCGGACCATTGTTAATATGACACCGGTGAGCTTGGTTAGCGCTATTTAATTTATCGGGATTTGGATTTGTTGCGGATTGCATCAAGGTGCTTTCATCTAAATGTATCAGTAATTGATACCGATCCGCAGTCTTTATTGAATGACTTTTAGATGCCATGAAGCCGCTTGCCATTAAACAGAGTGCGTCGGCTCTTAGTTGTTTGGCAGTGCGGTAAGCAACGCTTTCAATAGAGTAATCAGGCTCAACACAGTGCCCATCGCAATCATCAAAGAGTTCGTCTTCAGCACGAGCAAGTGATTGTAAAACAGCAGCTCCTTCGGCAGGGGGCAGGGACGCGCGGATTTGCACCATACCTCGATAATCAAACTGATAAGACACTGAACGTGCTTGATCTTGCTCGATTGCTTTTTGATTCTCGAGTTCTAGTCCGGCCGATGTTGTGACATTGCGGTATTCGCGTGTGAATTGCTCTAGCTCGTTAGCGCTCAGGGTTAGCGCTTTTTCCACCAATTCTCGTTCGTTGTCTGGAGCGGCGATTCGGGTGATGGCACGTACTTTTGACCAGCTCAGTTCGCCAAGTTGGAACAGTTGACTGATGAGTGGAAGAGTTTCTAATGCATAAGCCACTCTTTTGCGATCACTTGCCGCTGAATAGCTTATGCCGCATTCACTATTTAACCACGCTATACAACTTTTATAGCCGGCATTGCGCCAGCCTTGCTGACGATCGAATGTGGGCAGCAGCTTGACTAAACAATAAGTGCCACGGTCTAACGCTTTTGCGAGTGCTATTAACTGATTAGCAACGTTCTCGTCATGCTGGTTGGTTTGTTGAGATGAGTTTTGAGATG
>CAYMHU010000089.1:4354-6023 GCA_964390335.1 uncultured Granulosicoccaceae bacterium
TTGAGATGAGTTTTGAGATGCGGTTTGTGATTCGCTACTTAACGAAGCTAGCGTTTGAGCAATTAAAGCGTCTTGATTTGAATTAAGCATAACAACCATTCCGTGTTGCAGATGGTTTTAACTTAACTCATGCCAGAACATTCGGCAACAATAAAACTATAAAAATATACAGTTGTAATGTTTGGTGCGAAAACGATCACTTCGCTAATACTTAAGTATTGGATGCCAGCTAAACACACCTCAGCTGAGGCTAATAACTAACGTAAAAAACACAGTGTGTACTCATACACACCTCAGCTGAGGATAAAAGCTAACGAGAAAAACCGCATATACCCAAAACACACCTCAGCGGAGTTATAATGCCCGCAACATCAACCAAGCGAGCACGCTATTACTTACAACTGTTTCATTAAGTTAGCCATTTCTATTGCAGCAAGCGCAGCTTCTTCACCTTTGTTACCAGCTTTACTACCACAGCGTTCAATGGCCTGTTCAATTGTTTCGGTGGTTATAACGCCTAACGTCACTGGCACACCCGTTGACGCGCCCGCGTTTGAAATACCTTTGCTGGCTTCAGATGCGATGAGGTCAAAATGGATTGTGCCGCCGCGTATTAGTACGCCGAGGCCAACGATGGCATCGTATTTTCCGCTTTCCGCCATCTTCTGAGCCGCAAGACCAATTTCGAAACAACCCGGAACAATCACCTCAGTGATTTTGTCCTCATCAACTCCATGTCGAACTAACGCATCCTTTGCACCCGACAGAAGTTGTTTGCCCATGAAATCATTCCAACGAGTGGCCACGATGCCAATGGATAGTCCAGTGCCGATTAAGTTGCCTTCAATTTTAGTTGTCATTATTGTGTTCCTTTAAGTTTGTGACCCATGCGCTCTGCCTTGGTGGTTAGATACGCTGAGTTATGTTCGTGCAGTGGCACTTCTAACGGGATTTGTTCCAATACATTAATGCCTAACAAATTTAACGCCGTGACTTTGTCAGGATTGTTTGTTAACAGGTTAACTGAATGAATGCCGGCATCTTTTAGCATGTTTGCAGCCACGTCGTACACGCGTGCATCGGCCGGGAAGCCCAATTGGTGATTTGCATCTACCGTGTCGATGCCGGAATCTTGTAATTCATAAGCTCGGATTTTATTGCCAAGGCCAATGCCGCGACCTTCTTGTCTTAGATACACCAATGCGCCACAGCCTCGCTCGGCAATAGCCGCCATTGCCGTTTGTAATTGCTCGCCGCAATCGCAACGTTGTGAGCCAAACGCATCGCCCGTTAAACATTCGGAATGAACACGAACTAATGGGGCTTCTTTTGTTACATCGCCCATGCTTAGTAGACTGTGTTCGTTGCCTTGATTGTCGCGGTATACAGCGATATTAAACGTGCCGTGGATTGTGGGCAGTTGACTGGTGCCGATAAACTTAATGTCAGTTTCTGCAGACTCAGCTGGTTTCGCTGACGTGTTTTCAGTTTCAGCGCGGTAATTAGCAATGATTTCGACCGACGTAACCAACAAATTATGTTCTTCAGCAAATGACTGCAGCTCAGCTAAGCGCATCATATCGCCATCTTTTCGCATGACCTCGCAGATAACACCGGCAGGTGTTAAACCTGCAAGCATTGCAAGATCAACGCTAGCTTCGGTTTGGCC
>CAYMHU010000090.1:0-5864 GCA_964390335.1 uncultured Granulosicoccaceae bacterium
ATACCGGTATTGTGTCAGAACTGGCCTAAGACAAATGCAAATCGTAATGAATTCTAGAAGCAGTGAGACTCAGATAGACCTGATTTAATCCGCTTATAGACGCAACAAGGGCCACCATGCGTGACCCCGTTGCTACAGCTGACTATGCATTTACTGACAAGTACTGACCTCTGGAAGCACGCTATCTGCTGTCGATGGAGAATCGATTAAGCACTCGTTAACATTCGCTACAACAGATTCAGTATTGATTCCTCCAAACATATCCTCTGTTGTCAGACTGATACTAAAAGGCCCAACACCGCCGACCTTCAGCGAACCATCACCCAAACGCGCCAGGGTACTACCCTGCGGCAAGCTCATGCGTAAAGATTGCGATAAAAACTCCGAATCATCTGCAAGCAAATCGCTGATTACGGCGGTGAGATTCAGATTTCCATCCATACGAAGTTCGCCGCTTTCCTCGTTAACAGTAAAGCCAAGAGTTTCCATGGTTACTTTCAACGCTTCTTCGTCGTCCAGTTTAATTGATAACGGCCCTCTACCTATACCGAAGTTGCTAACAACAAATTCACCCGCATCAGGGTTTACTTGTGCCTTTGCTGAGAATCCAGACAAATTAAACTGTGCATAGCTATCATCCACGTCGAATATCCCCTGTATGGCACCGATGTCGATTTCCATTCCACCAACACCCGTTGCGGCATCGGCATTCATTGAGAACAATGTTCCAGGCTGCATCGAAAACTCAGAGCCTGAAGCCTCTGAGATGATACTGATGGCCTGCACAACTTCCATAGAAATTGACCCGGCTTCCGATCCCGCATCCAAATTAGTAGCAGTTGTCGTCGACTTTAAAGAGCCGGTAAATACATCAGGCATATCGAGCGAACCTTCAGTACCATTTATCATCTGCCACTCTTCTGCCACAGAACTTATGGTACCGAAATTGATTTCCAGACTTTCAGTGTTGGGTGCATAACCCATTATGATGAGGGGCTGTTCTTTAAACAGATAGGTTAACAATCCGCTCTCTTCCGACGTTGCTAACAGCGATACAGTCAGGTGTTTCATTAGCGCAACGCAATCAGCGCTGGAGTCATCCAGTGCTATCTCATTTTCATCAGCGCACAAATCCACTTCATCTGGATTGATCGTTATTAAATTGCCGGTACGAGTCGTCACAGCATCGCCTTCATCGCCCAATTCCAGCGTGGATTCAACAATCTCTTTGATTTGCGATTCCAGATTGATATTAGCATCCAAGGGCTCCGGAAAAGTATCGGTTCCACCACTCACTACATCGAGTGTGGTGCCTTCGATCACATCTTGATTATCATTAAAAACAGATTCAGCAGCAGCAGCATTACTGTCAAATCGTCGGCCCAAATTAGCAATAGCTGTTTCTTTGATCTCCTGTGTAGAAGCCGTGACAGGTTCGGGTGAAGTGGATCCGCCACTGCAACCCACAATAAACCCTGCGACTGATGATATGAGTACGACGTTTCGAATAAGCATAAAGACCTCCGTCCGGTAAAATCATGTTTGATACACAGAAGGTGCTAGTTTCTGAGTTTGTTAGCCTGATCAATATAGTAGTGTGTTCGCGATTCTTGATTCGTAACACTATGTAGGCTTAAGCGACGCCTGTCGGCCGATCAGCCTCCTTGTGCTTACTCTGTGCACAGTTCCAGATCGCGTCTACTCACATACCCACCTACCCAGTTATCCAAGGGTAAAACCCTCGGGAACCATTAATTTCGGACATATGGTCATCAATATTACGGAAACAACGCCCATTTAACCTATTTGGACCACCGTGATTCTGCTGCCCTAGATCAATCCCATTGAAATCAGCGGGATTTACTTAGCTGGGTAATTGAACGTCGTAACCTGAACGTGTAAGCTGCTTTTAAGAACCGACTAAACTAAAGACTAGGGTTCTTATGAAATGGAAGCTTGTAATTTACATAGGAGTAAGCTTTGAACAACGCAGAACTGGTGAGATCTCACCACAGTCATGGCCGACTATTTTTCGTGCGCGGCTTCACAGCGATTAGAACGATCAAGATCGCGCTGGCAGCATTGTTCTGTCTATCCATTTACGGCAATACTGCGTTATCAAACGCGGATCTGGAACGACAACCAAACACATTACTGGTAATCAGCGGAAACCTTGATTCAGAGTCCGTCGACAACAAAATTGCTTTCGATATGAATTCACTGCTTGATTTGCCGGCAACTGAAGTCACTACCAACAACCGCTGGTTACCAGGCCCGGTAAAATTTACCGGTATCAGAATCAGCGATCTATTGAATAGTGTTGGCGCACAATCAAACGAAATTGAAGCGAGAGCGGCCAACGAATACAAATTCCGACTAACAAACATCGATTTCGACAAGTACCCCATCATCGTTGCCTATATGAAAGACGGCAAACCAATGTCAGTTCGCGAACTTGGCCCGCTTTGGATTATTTTTCCGTTTGATGACTTCCCAGAGTTGTTGAATGATCGAAACGAAGCGGCATCTGTGTGGCAGCTTACGGACATTGAAATTCTTTGAAAGAAAATATTGTCAGAGTCATACTGCTAACATGCATGATCATCAGTGCAATTGTTATCGCGTCTATATTAAGAGAAATAGAATCCTTACAAACCCGATCAACAAGCTATGTTCCTGGGACGTTTAGCTCCCTAAATGAGATCGATTATAGTCTAGATAACTTGAGCTTCGCTCTGTCTCAATATCACCAAGCTAAAACAGTCGGAGATTCATCTTCCGAAATTTGGAAAATAAAATACATTGATCAGTTCAACATTGTTTGGGGCAATCTTCAAGTTTTCAGGCCGGTGTTCCGAGACAACCCAGATGCTGAAAGTCAAGTGGAGCAATTTCGATTAGACGCCAGCAGTTTCCTGAATGACTACGAGAGTTTATTCAACGAACTGCACTCCCTGTCAAATATAGAAATATCGGCTTTAATCAGTGAAACGAAAAGCCTTCGCGATGCGGTACATGATCTCAATCAACAGTACTTTCGCCAATCTCTTAATTATAAAGACAATTGGTTAGAACAAACAAAGAGTCTCAATAATTTACTGTGGGTAGTATCGGGCGTTCTCTTCGTTGCTGCCAGTGCACTTGTCGGGCTACTTTTCATATCCAATATGAGAAAACAAGCCTTGGTGCATGAAGCTCAGCAAGCTCGAGAAGAACTCAGCATAAAAATGGATGAACTGCGTAGCGGTCGAGCCGAGCAAAAAGCAAAAGATTCCTTTCTCGCTGCTGCCAGCCATGATCTTAGACAACCACTGCATGCATTAGGACTATTTTTAGGCTCACTAGGCCCGCATGTGAAAAATGACAAAGGTCATCAAACACTTCAAGAAGCCATTCAATGCTCTAACAATTTACAAACGCTGTTTAACAGCATGCTAGACCTGTCCCGACTGGACGCAGGCGTTATTAAGGCCGATAAGTCTGACTTCGATATATCGCAGCTCGTGCATTCAATCGTTACAGAGTTTTTGGCAAAAGCCAACAAAGCATCTATCGACTTCCACGTAGACGTGGATTCTGTCATTGTGAATACAGACCCCACTCTATTGGGCAGAATAATCCGCAATCTTATTGACAATGCGATAAAGCACAGTAACGCGAACAATATCAATATTAGTGTGCGTAACCCGGGCCAAGGCAAGGTTTTTCTGCACATAAGCGATGATGGTCGGGGGATACCCACTGCAGAACAGAAACAAATATTCGATGAGTATTATCAAATAGAGAAGCAAATCCCAGACGACTCTAAAGGTCTTGGACTAGGCCTGTCTATCGTTAAACGCATGGCTGATTTGTTAGCGATGAATGTGGAGCTCAAATCCGCACCCGGCGTTCGGACCGAATTTATTCTGAACCTGCAGGCTGGTGATGCCGCAGCTGTCCAACACATTGATAACACATTCGACATTGAAGTAACAAACCCGTTACTGTCAGACACATGCATAGCGGTTATTGATGATGATGAGAAAATTTTGCTGGCAATGACGACCATGCTGGCCAATATGGATTTGCAAGCGATAACGGCCAGATCAGCAGATGAATTAATCGATAAGATCATTGAAACCGACACCTATCCAAAATTAATTGTTGCTGACTACCGCTTACTCAAAGGTAAAACCGGAGACCAGGCAATAGTCCAGGTACGGCGGGCTTTGAATTTGGGCATACCCGGTATTTTGGTGACCGGTGATATCTCACCCGTTCGTGTTGCAGAAGCCGCAAAAAGTGAATTCGAGCTATTGCACAAACCAGTGCAACCGAACCAACTAATGAGTTGCATTTATAGATTGTTGCTGGAGGATCAAAAAGCAACGTATTTGGTGCAAACTGAACGTGCCGTCGATCGCACTGCTTGATCAGCTTTCTCCAACGGAAATCAGGTTGGCGCATGTCGGACTCACGTTACCGACTTAACGGCCTGTTAATCAACAACCTCTGCAGTTGCCAACACCGCATGAAACAAAACGTTTGTACCTGCGCTTGCCCATTCGGGATAAATTTCTTCTGCTTCATTGTGAGACAAGCCATCGACACACGGACACATAACCATCGCTGTCGGGGCTACGCGGTTTATCCAACAAGCATCATGGCCGGCACCTGAAATTAAGTCGCGATGGGTATAACCCAATGATTGAGCCGCATCGCGCACTGCAGCAACGCACTTTGCATCAAACTCGACCGGGTCGAAACCACCAACCTGCTCGATTTCCAATCCCAAGCCTATATCGGCCGCTATTTTCGCTGCACCTTCGCGTAAACGCGTATCCATATCGACAACGGCTGATTTTTCTGGATGCCGAAAATCAATGGTCATTACCGCTTTGCCGGGAATGATGTTGGTGGAGTTTGGGTAAATATCGCAATGACCAATTGCGCCAACGCCCGCAGGTGCATGACTCAATGCAATTTCGTTGACCAATTCTGTTATCCGAGCCATACCCAGACCTGCATTGAGTCTTGCTGGCATAGGCGTTGAACCGGTGTGCGCTTCGCGACCGATAAGCGTAACGCGCAACCACACCAAGCCCTGCCCGTGCGTGACTACACCCACATCAATGTTGTTGTCTTCTAATATTGGACCTTGCTCGATATGCAATTCAAAAAACGCATGCATCTTGCGCGCACCAACCGTCTCTTCGCCAATGTAGGCCGTGCGCTTTAGCTCATCACCTAATTTGATACCGTTCGCATCTTCACGTGCATAGGCCCAGTCCAGTGTGTACATGCCTGCGAATACACCAGATGCCACCATCGCTGGAGCAAAGCGAGTTCCTTCTTCGTTAGTCCAGTTAGTAACAACAATAGGATGTTTGGTTTGGATATTCAGATCATTTAATTGCCGAACAATTTCCAAACCACCCAATACACCTAGCACCCCATCATACTTGCCGCCAGTTGGTTGAGTATCCAGATGACTGCCAACATAAACCGGGAGCGCATCTGGGTCGGTGCCAGCTCTTTGCGCAAACATGTTGCCCATTTGATCAACACCAATGCTGCAACCGGCATCTAAGCACCATTGCTTGAACAGCTCGCGACCTTCAACGTCCTCATCCGTAAGCGTTTGCCGGTTATTACCACCTGCAACGCCGGGACCGATCTTCGCCATCTCCATTAAGGAGTCCCACAGGCGTTCACTGTTGATTCTGATGTTGCTGTTAATGGCCATATTTTCCGACGCTCCCAACAAGCTCAAACTGATCAGCTGTATTCAGCTAAGGAGGTATCTTACTCTGAACAAGATAGCGGCAACGAGAATAGGCTTACCGATGTGGTTCCAGTTTGTACGAATAGACGCCGTTTGC
>CAYMHU010000091.1:0-1945 GCA_964390335.1 uncultured Granulosicoccaceae bacterium
TTGAATGAGTGCTTCGGCATTACGCTATAAGTATCAATTAGTTATGCTCAATTCAAGCTCAGAACAACTTAACGCAACAATCCCATATAATCTATCATTAGATCAACCAATAACGCTTAAAAGGATAAAGATTATGTCTTCAGAACTTACGTTGTATACCAAAGGTCATTGCCCCTTCTGCCGCCGTGCCAAGTTACTACTTGCAGAAAAAGGTGTTTCAGACTGGAGCGAACACGATCTGGAAGTCGTACCGGATAAACGCGACGAGATGATCAGCCGTTCTAATGGTATGCGTACGGTTCCGCAAATATTTATCGATGGGCATCATATCGGTGGCTCTGATGACCTGATCGCGCTTGATCAATCTGGCGAACTGGACTTGCTGTTGAATTCCAGAAACGTCGCGTAATGAAAACGAAGCGGTTAAAGGAAAGAAGTCATGACTAGCTATGATGTTGATGTCGCTGTTCTGGGGGCTGGAACGGCTGGTATGGCAGCCTACCGTGAGGCTTCAAAATATTCGGATCGAATTGCCCTGATTGATGGTGGTACGCTGGGTACCACTTGCGCCCGTGTTGGATGCATGCCGTCCAAATTACTGATTGCAGCTGCAGATGCTGCGCATCATGTAAGGCATACATCGCAATTCGGCGTCTACTCGGAAGCTCCAGTAATTGACGGTAAAGCCGTTATGCAGCGCGTGCGCAGTGAACGCGATCGATTTGTCGGATTCGTGCTTGAAACTGTGGAAGGATTCGACAAAGGTGAACTCATTCGTGAATTCGCACAATTTGAAGACGATCATACGCTGGCCCTGTCTAGCGGCAGAAAACTCACTGCAAGAACTATTGTTATTGCAACAGGGTCACGTCCCAGCATTCCACCCCCATTCGAGGTCGCTGGGGATCGCCTCATTGTTAACGATGATGTATTCAACTGGCAGCATTTACCAAAATCTGTTGCTGTCTTTGGAGCAGGGGTAATCGGTCTGGAGCTTGGTCAGGCACTTTCACGCCTGGACGTGCGTGTTCGGCTCTTTGGCCGGGACAATCTTGTAGGACCTTTGACTGATCCCATCGTTCGAGATTATGCAGCGAAGACTTTTGAAGCAGAATTCCCCGCTACATGGCATGCGGATACTCAAATATCCCGGGAAGACGATGAGGTTGTTGTACGCTGGTCAGATAAGGTAGAACATGAAGAACGGTTCGAATATCTGATTGCAGCAACCGGACGCAGCCCGAATCTCGATAAGCTCGGTCTTGAGAATACATCCTTGCCGCTTACTGAACGTGGAGTGCCGATCTATGATCCACTATCAGGCCGGATCGGCAATAGCCACGTCTTCATAGCTGGTGACGCAAGCGTTGATCTGCCGCTGCTTCATGAAGCCGCTGATGAGGGCCGTATCGCGGGAGAAAATGCGGCACGCTTCCCCCACGCGTACCGCCGTGCGCGCAGAACACCTCTTGGGGTCGTTTTCTCGGAGCCACAAATAATGATGGTGGGAGCAAGCTATCAATCGCTGGTTAACGAAAACGGATGCGAATTCGAGATCGGCGAGGTTTCTTTTGAAGATCAGGGCAGAGCACGTGTCATGGGCATTAACAAAGGCGTTTTAAGAATCTATGCTGAGAAGGACACTGGTCGTTTCCTTGGTGCGGAGATGATTGGCCCGTCGGCGGAACACATTGCCCATCTTCTAGCATGGTCTATCGAAAGTAATTTAACGGTTGCCGAAATCCTCCAACGGCCGTTCTATCATCCTGTACTGGAAGAAGGCGTTCGGACAGCATTCCGGGTGCTGAATCATACCTTGGGCTTTGGACCTAATCCGCCAATGCGTTGTATTGATTGCGGTCCTGGCGCGTAGGGTTATTCGACAACCATCGAACATGGCTATCGTGAAAGAAAATTGTGATTGTATTGATAATGAATATTCATT
>CAYMHU010000091.1:2045-5624 GCA_964390335.1 uncultured Granulosicoccaceae bacterium
TTCGAATTTGTCGCTGAGCGACCTGATGATTTTCTTTTTCTCGAGTACGGAAGTGTCTCCCAGTTTCTAACCGAAAAGGAACTAAAAATTGTCAAGTCGATGTATGGAGAGATAGTTGGAATGATAAAACGAGGTGTTGATGATGGCACCTTGCAAAAACTGGATCCTAAAATACTCTCTGTACTGCTTGTTGCTCCTGCAATGCAGTTGGCTCGAAGCGCACTGCTTCAAAATATTACAATATCAAACCGAACGAAAACAGAAACATTTGATTGTGTTTGGCGATCTATTTCAATTGATCCCAATTAAATTCATCTGAAAATTCATAGGATTTTTATTGTTTTACCCGTTATCGGGTTAGATTGGAATTCACGATTATCGAAATAGGATGCAAATTCTTACTGCGAGCCTGACACCAAAGTAGGGGTTAGTCGATGGTGACCTGCGCTGGCGTACCTGTGATGGGTTCATTTCTGTTAAAACTGTGATAGTGCCGTTGGGCAATGCGCAAATACAAACGACTACGTTATCGTAAAGTTCGGGCAATCGCCTAGCTTGATAGAGTTAAACATAATTAGCCCGCACTGTTTGTACATTGGTGTGGCCGTGGTGAGTTTAGCGTTGGAACAATAGGAGCCCGGTGAGCTGATAGGTTCACGCCGGGTTCTGCGAGCAGGTGAGGGGGCAGTTCCCTCGGCTGACTTACCTGTCGTAACGCCTTTTTAGCGCAAGTAGTCTCTTGCAAACGCAATTTGGTGAAGCGAGTTTTTTGACTTCAAAGCGAACGTCGTTGTTACTTAAGTGCTTTGGTTTTTAAGCCAATTGCGAAGGTGTATCAGCAATAATCCAAATTTTCAATACAACATAATCTGGATTTCGCGAATTGGATATAGGTAAAAACGAATGGGAAAAATGCTGAGCCTGAGAAGAGAGAAGAGGCTCAGCACTAACTAGTTACATACCGCTTTTGGCTGCACGGAGCACTGGGTAGAACTGCGTAAATACGAAATCGTCCGCAGCATTGGCTTCGTGACAAGCATTGCAGGATTCCGCTGGAAATGCCATTGCTGTTTTTTCGTATGGCTCTGGCTTATGACCAAACGAAAAATACGCCCATCCACCTGGCATATCCTTAAAACGTTTCGTATCTTTAACCGTTAGCTCCAGTCCTTGGAATTCACCTTGTTGAAATCCGCGACCTGATACTTCTGTTGAAGCGCCAGTTTCATCATTATTATTGTCATAGATCAGCGCCAGCTCTTTCGCGATTTGTGTCCCTTCAGGCCATTTACCGGTTTTCTCATACGCTTCAAAGGCCGAAGGTTCAACATAGACGTTGTGGAACTCAGGAAACGGTGCGGTTCCACCATTGAGCGCATTCGGCGTAAGAGGCGATCCTACAAAAATCCATTTTCTCCATTCCACCGGTTGATTGACACTGCCATCACTGTTAAACGAGGCCTTATTGATAGCGCTGTCTTGTGCTTGCGCGTTGATAGACCAAAACCAAACAACCCCTACGAATGCGGCTACAGTGGTGCAAATTAAAGCATTGCTTTTTCTTCGAATTAGCATAAGATTTGAATATCCTCTTTGTTTGTTTTTAGGGTGCTTCGCATCTATGAATCCTAGCGAGAGAATAATGATGTTGTCCAATACCTAAAAACTATCGAAACAGAGTTTTAAACTATGAAAGATCAATAGTGGAATTCAATCAGATAACCTATTTTTTACGTACGTGCGATACGTTGAACTTTACTCGCGCTGCAGAGCTGTGCAATGTTAGTCAGCCTTCGTTAAGTGCAGCTATCAAGAAGCTCGAAAATGAACTTGGCGGTGCGCTGTTTACGCGTGACGGGCGAGTGATAGAAATGACGACGTTAGGTGAATCTATGCGTATTCATTTGGGCCAAATTGAACAAGCAAGAGAGGCCGCCAATCTTGCAGCGTCTACGCTTGTTCACAGCGGAAAATACGTAATCAATTTGGGTTTCATGTGTACGTTGAGCCCACGTCGGTTGCTATCGGCCATTGCGTCTTTTAGCGACGAGACGCCAAACAATGAACTACTGATTCATGATGTATGGCAATCAAAAGCGCTCGAATTGTTACTCTCCGGTGCGCTTGACTGCATCATAATGGCCGGTATGTCAGATCTAGCAGAGCGCTTTGTCGAGCAACGATTGACTGAAGAAAAAATGATGGTAGCGATGGATAAAACACATCCACTGTCAAACCGTGACCGAATAAGCTGCTCCGACCTTCAGGGTCTGCACTATGTGGATCGATTGCGGTGTGAATTTCGAGAGATGTTCTTTGAAGAGCTAGGCTCTCGGCAAATCGAAGCCCAGGTGGTATTACGATCGGAACGAGAAGATCTTGTTGGAGAGGCTATAGCAGAGTCTATCGGCATTTCGATAATGCCAGAAAGTGCCGCCAACAATGCAGATC
Organism: uncultured Granulosicoccaceae bacterium; assembly: GCA_964390335.1. GTDB lineage: Bacteria > Pseudomonadota > Gammaproteobacteria > Granulosicoccales > Granulosicoccaceae > Granulosicoccus. The sequence goes on from CAYMHU010000091.1 coordinate 4,497, forward strand.
TAAAGACCTGCGATCTCGAAGAGCTGTCAATAGTTCGTAAAATCAGCATTGTGACAGTAAAGGACAGAGAACAGCATCCTGCCGTGCGCCGACTGATCCAACATGTCCTCGTGGCCTATCAGTAATCTCTGGATTGGCTAAAGGAAAGATGTATCAACATTTTTTGGTTATAGCGTTCTCGACCCTACGCTTAAGCTCAGGAAGTACATCGCTTTCAAACCAGTCATTTCGCTTTAACCAAATATTATTGCGCGGGCTTGGATGAGGGAGAGGCATTATTTCATCACTGTATTTTTCCCAATTACGTACGGTCTCGGTCAATGTTTTCTGTCGAAATGGTATGTGCCAAGCTTGCGCGTTCAGGCCAATTACTAATGTAAGGCGAATACCGGGTAGTTCTTTGAGTAGACTGTCGCGCCAGGTTTCTGCACAAATTGATCTAGGTGGTAGATCGCCAGATCGCCCCTTGCCTGGATAACAAAATCCCATCGGCAAGATGGCTATTTGAGTTTCGTCGTAAAAGGTGTCCTTATTTATTCCCATCCACTCCCGAAGCCGGTCTCCACTGGCATCATCAAAAGGTATGCCCGACTTGTGGACTTTGGCACCTGGTGCCTGGCCCGCAATCAATACACGTGCTTTGGGGTTCACTTGTAGTACAGGTCGAACTCCAAATTCCAATTCATCGGCACACAGTGTACAGGCCCTCACTGATGAGACCAGTTCATTGAATGATTTTATAGGCATAATCCTAGATGGAATTGTTGCATTAACTTCCAGAGTGGCACACTGAAGCCCTATCGGCAATCTTTGAGGCCAAAATATGAAATCCGATCCGTTCAAACGCCATCGATTTCCACCACAAATCATTCTACTTGCCGTTCGCTGGTACTGCCGCTATCCCCTGTCTTACCGCGATGTGCGCGATTTGTTGGCCGAACGTGGCATTCACGTCGACCCAGCCACCATAAACCGATGGGTTGTAAAATTTGGACCAACCATCTCTCGCCAGGTCAGAAAGCTGCACTACCCGCGCACCATGTACTGGCATGTGGATGAGACCTACATCCGCGTTTGCGGCAAATGGCGCTACCTGTGGCGAATTGTCGACCAGAAAGGACAATTTGT
>CAYMHU010000092.1:0-5391 GCA_964390335.1 uncultured Granulosicoccaceae bacterium
GCGTTTGTCGGTAACTGCACAGGAAACACTTTTGCGATTTAATCATCTGGACGATCAGAACGCACTACTGGGTGGGTTTAAAAAGCAGTTCCTACGACAACACTTAATCGCACACTTACACAAACGAAAAGATAACTACCCCAGTATCTTACCTGCACGTGCAGATGTTGAAACGTTTTATGCACACTACAAAGAACGTAACGACCAACTTGCGGAACAATGGCTTGACGGACAAGGGTTTGATGAGTCCTTCGATACTTATCCGGCATCCGCTGTTGAGCACCCAGAAATAAATGCACAACAGGAACTGGAAATCGCATTGAGCGAGCTGATTCCGGAGCTACTCAGTAAGCGAAAGTGGAGAAAGGCTCTTGCCAATAGCTAACCTTGCAAGGATGACCTCACTAGGGTCAGCTGTTACCAAAGTGCCGCATCTCCTCTCCAGCAGCAGAATTTAATTGCTCCACAGCTTTGCTTAATTCCGACTGTACTCGCGCCAGACGCTGTGCATGTTGCACAGGTGAGTCACCGTAACGCGGGTTATTAATAATCTGTTCAAGTTCTCGACCACATCGCAGCGCAATGTGGCGAGCGTATTCGGCTGATATTACTGCCGGTGGATCTGCATGAAACAGCTGTCCGAGCGCGGTGTAGTCCGGCGTGTCCCAATCTGCATAGCTGAAGCCGTTGACCAATGTAATGCGCTCACCTGGTTCGCGCAGCCCTTTGGCCTGATGAACAACATAATTACCTTGCATCAGCACAGCGTAGCCTGCTCCCGGAATGCTTGGAGATTCGATTCGATCGCAAGGAACAGGAATACCTGCGGTGTGCATGTCTGCCATGTCTTCACGTGTGCCCTTGAAGTATTGGAACTCTCCTCCCACAACGGATTTCGGGTCAGTTACAAACATCACGGTATCGACCTGCAGTGTGTCAAAGTGCCATTTGTCAACGTCGTCACCGACAGTCAGCGGCTGATAGTTCAGATGCGCGATTTGATGCCCCATTGCTATAGGCAATAATGGCGTTCGCATGATCGAAGATAAATGCTCGATGTATTCCGAACACATGCTGAACTCCCGTAAAAATCTCGACCTATAAACTCCCCCACGGGTATTACGAGCAATTCGAGGATTGGAGGTTGTGTAAGCTTCGAGCTGTTTACACACGTGATACATTGCTTCGATACCTTCGTCACTCAGGACCCGAAAGCAAGACGTGGCTGCAATGTGTGTTGGAGTGGTGCCAGCAATCTCATCACCGTATCCAAGGTCAGCTAAACTAAAAGTCGATTCAGGATACTCTAGAGCCAAATGACGTGCCGGATCAAACTCCGGGTCATCTTGTATGGGCTCGTATTCAGGGCTGGCGAGAGGATGTAGATGCAGATGGACATCGAAGTTTTGCATGGTGAAGTACCTGCACCGAAAGACTATTAAAAAGGTATGTCATCATCAAAGTCAACATTGGCCGTTGCCGGTATTACTTGCTCTGCTTGAGCATTATCCGAATTAGAATCTTGTGTATCAGCACGTGCAATTCGCCACGCGTTTAAATTAGTAAAGTAGCGCTCGTTCCATTCGCGTCCACGCAAATCAAAATCGACGGTGATTTCTTCACCTTCTGAATAATCATCGATTAACGGGCATTTATCCTGCGTTAATTGAAACTTCACCATCTGTGGGAACTTGCCATCAGCGACTTCAATCACAAACTCGCGGGCCTGAAACGTTCCTGACTTCTGTTCTGTTTCAAATACTTTGTGTAAGCGACCCGTCGCTTTGTATGCTGCCATGGTAATTCCTGTGTTTTCGGTTTAATTATCGTTAAACGGTTTCGCTTAACGTTTGGTTATTTACTCTGACGTATTGTTCTGCAATTAGCAAACAACGTTGTACTGCCGAACTTGGCCTGCGTCCACACTATTAAGCCTGCGGTGGAATAACGGGCGTGGCTGATTGTACATCGGCGTTTTGGCCACGATGCCGCAATGCATGATCGAGCAGCGTAATGGCAAGCATGGCCTCGGCAATCGGTGTTGCTCTGATACCTACGCACGGGTCGTGTCGCCCGGTTGTAATGACTTCGATTTCCTCGCCGTGGATGTTAACGCTTCTGCCCGGTATGCGCACGCTGGAGGTGGGCTTCATTGCAATGGATGCAACAATATCCTGACCGGAAGATATGCCACCCAATACACCACCTGCGTTATTACTTAAGAAGCCGGCTTTGGTCATTTCGTCACGGTGTTCGGTGCCGCGTTGCACCACGCTGTTAAAACCTGCACCAATTTCCACACCCTTCACCGCATTGATACTCATAAGAGAGTGCGCGATATCGGCATCGAGTCGGTCAAACACCGGCTCGCCTAATCCCACTGGTACACCATGCGCTTCGACTGTGACTTTAGCGCCAATGGAATCACCGTCTTTCGAGAGTTTTTTCATATAGGTTTCCAGCTCTTCAACCTGAGACGCGTTTGGCCAGAAGAACGGGTTGTTTTCAATTTCGTTCCAGTCGAATTGCTCGCGGTTAAGCTCGATGGGACCAAGTTGTGACAGATAGCCACGGATACTGGTACCGAACAGGGTGTGCAAGGCTTTTTTCGCTATGGCACCGCCGGCAACCCGCATAGCCGTTTCCCGAGCTGATGATCGGCCACCACCACGGTAATCACGCAAGCCAAATTTTTGCTGATACGTGTAATCGGCATGAGCGGGCCGAAATTGCTCTTTTATTTTGTCGTAGTCGCGTGATCGTTGATCGGTATTTTTTATAAGAAGCCCGATAGGCGTACCCGTAGTATGACCTTCAAACACACCGGATAAAATCTCGACCTCATCGCCTTCGCGTCGCTGCGTGGTGTATCGCGATTGTCCCGGTTTGCGCCGGTCTAGATCTATTTGCAGGTCTTCGGTACTGATGGGCAAGCCCGGGGGGCAACCATCAACAATGCAGCCGATGCCAGGCCCATGACTTTCGCCAAAGCTTGTGAGAGTGAAGACTTGTCCAATCGTATTTCCAGCCATAACGCCCAGTATACCGTGCGAGCTGGTGCCGTGTCCGCTATAGCAGCCGTTCTACAGCGCTGACATTGCGAAGCTGTCGAATTTTTTCCATGATATTCGTGAGTTCGTACATATTGCTGACCAACACACCAATTTTCATTTCTGCAGTTTGATCCACCGGATTACTTAAGGTGTTTACGGCAATCACCTCGGCTTTATTGTTAGCCATCACCGTGGACACGTCGCGTAACAGCCCGACACGATCATAGGCCGTTATCCTGATATCAACCGGATACTTATCGGTTACATTAGCACCCCACTCTACGTCGATCAGTCGTTGCTGTTCGCTTTCCGGCAGGTTCAACATGTTCTTACAATCGGCGCGATGAATAGACACACCTTTGCTGCGCGTAATAAACCCAACAATTTCATCATTGGGTACGGGTTGACAGCAAGTTGCAATATTCGTTAATAAGTTGCCAACACCGCGCACGCTAACCGAATCCGGATTACGAACTCGTTTCGATGGCGTGCTTCCAACGTCCAGATCTTTTTGTTGCGGCTCAGACAATCGATCGATTGCACCGGCGATTTGGGGCACGGTGACTTCACTGCGACCAATTGCTGCAAATAAATCAGCTGGCTTGTCAAACTTCAAGCGACGCGAAATTTTGTCGATGGATACCGCAGTGGCTTTTAGGCGCTTTAGTTCTCTATCTAAAATAGCCCGACCATCAATGAGATGTTGATCGTGATCCTGGGTGTTAAACCATGCGCGCACCTTGCCACGCGCCCGGCTACTTTTTATATACCCCAACGATTTGTTCAGCCAATCGCGGCTGGGTGCCGCTTCACGTGTGGTTAATACTTCAACGCGATCGCCATTCTGTAACGCATAAGTCAGGTTAACAATGCTGCCATTGACCTTCGCACCCCGGCAGCGATGACCAATCTCTGAATGCACGTGATACGCAAAATCCAATGGCGTTGCATCTTTAACCAAATCGACAACTTCACCCTTAGGCGTAAACACATACACGCGCTCCGATTGCAATTGTTGAGAGAAACCCTCAACCAATTGTTCGTCACTGTCTTCTAACAATTGTTTTAAGGTGTCGATGCTACGTTGCAGTGCTTCATCTGTGGGACCGCCTTCTTTATAAGCCCAATGCGCGGCAACGCCGTTTTCAGCGTCATCGTCCATTTCTTTTGTTCTTATTTGCACTTCAACCGGCTTGCCCAGGGGACCAATAATGGCCGTATGCAACGAACGATAGCCATTGGGTTTGGGGTTGGCGATGTAGTCATCGAATTCGCGCGTAATCGGTTGCCATGCGTTATGCACAACACCCAGCACGCCATAGCATTGTGGAATATCGTCAACTAAAACCCGCACAGCACGCACATCAAATAGATCGGTAAAATCCAAACGCTTCGTTTGCATTTTTTTCCAGATACTGTAGATGTGTTTCGGTCTACCAAAAACCTGCACGCTATTTAAATTATTGTCGCTAAGCTTGGACTGCAGATTTTTAACAAAATCGACAATGTAGGTTTCGCGTGATGCGCGGTTCTCTTCGAGTGACTTCGCAATACGTTTATACGCATGCGGGTCCAAAATCCGGAACGCAACATCTTCCAATTCCCATTTGAGTTGCCCAAGGCCTAAGCGATTGGCCAACGGCGCATAAATCGATAAGGTTTCAGTCGCGACTTCTTCACGCTTTGAGCTATCCGTTTTAACCAGGTCGTAAAGTCGTTGAGTCCGAAACGCAAGTTTAACCAGTACGACTCTTATGTCTTCAACCATTGCCAGGATCATGCGACGTAGCATTTCAGCTTGATCGCCCGAGCCAATTTGGCTGACAAGCGCAGAATCTTTCATGGACAGCTCATTTAGCCAACGCACTTGCCGCGTTAATTCCGCGATAGCGCTACCAAACTGTTCGTTAATTTGCTCTACTGGGACGTCAACGCTGCAATTGTTATCGCCAAGAATGGCCGAAATTAACGTGGGCACATCGGCCCGCATTCCCTTTAGCTGGGAAGCCACATACAAGGAGTTGGGGTAATGCGTTTTTTTGTTGCGTGTTTGCCAATATAGATCGACGGCTTTTCGAATTTGCAGCGATTGTGTTCGCGTGCAATCGAGCGATAAATAGTGGGCCGCTGTTTCGGCTGTTTGAAAATGCGCATCCTCTGCACTGTATGCGTGTTTCACAATCCCGAACGCTCAAAAAATTCAGTGGCTACACTGCTTACCCTGCGTGCCTTAATGCAACAACTGGCGGTGTGGATAACACCCGCTTGGTTGCCATAAAGCCCGCGATACTGATACCAATAGCACCACCGACAATACCAATTAACCAAAGCATACCGT
>CAYMHU010000093.1:0-5354 GCA_964390335.1 uncultured Granulosicoccaceae bacterium
CTAACAACATCCGTCAGAGACGGTTGCGCTCAGTGCGTGTTTTGATATTTTCAAGTTGCGCGCTGAGCGCAACCGTTCTCTGCACGGTACTGTTAGACATACGGCGAAAATTATAATCATTTTTGCACCGTGAATTATCTGATAAGTTTTTCGCTCAAAAAATTGGGGTCTTGACGAACAGCGTGCACAACTAAAATAACTACCCGCTTTTCCTCAATCTTGTAATAAAGCTCAAAGGGAAATTTTGGTACTGAACACAAATGAACGTCCTTATGTGCCAACCGATATTTCTCTGGCATATGCTCCAATGATCTTGCCTGACGCAGAACCGATTCCGAAAACCTTACCCCTAAACCTGGAACCTTGCTTTCGTACCAAGCCTGAGCTGCCCGAAGATCATCTAAAGCCCCATCCGTGAAGCTGACCTTATGACTCACGCTTCGCGATCAGCCTTTAGCGTAGCCAAGACTTCTTCAATCGTGTGAAGTTTATTAGGATTGGCTTCATATTCTGCAACGCGCTCGTCTATTTTCTGCGCAATTTCTTCGGATATCGGATGCGACCGTTCTTCCGCTACCACATCGGCCCAAAGTTCGTTTATCAGAGCGACTTTATCTTCCGTAGGAAGTTTATCTAATCCGAGATCTCTAACATTTGCGGCCATATGAATGTACCTATTCAGTGATGATTCTGATTATAACAACGACCAACGACATTAATACTGAATACTAGCTATTTGTACGAATTCTCTTAAACTTTGAGAATTAACAGACAGTATGTCTAACAACAAGTAGACCGCAAAGTGACGTGATCAAACACATCACTATGCAGTTATTTGTCCGAGATTAATTTATTGCGGCCTACCTCAGCCTAAACAAGCCAACCCAATCAATGCCTTATACTTAGATCGGACAAATATCACCACCCGTAGATAGGCAACCAAACGCCATCTATCAATAATGCATGAAAGGCAGCAATCTGCATTGTATCAACAAGATTTACAAAGAAATTACCTACTTGACCACTGTTTTTTATTACAGTATAATAAATTTCTAACTTTACTCGCGAAGGAAACGCATATGAGCAAGCCCTTAAAACTGATGGATCAGCTAAGGCAGGCTATTCGAGCCCTACACTACAGTTATCGAACGGAGCAGGCTTATTCGATGTGGGTGCGGCACTATATACACTTTCACCAATTGCAACACCCAAAAAATTTGTGCGAATCCGATGTGTCCGCTTTTCTTACCCATCTTGCTATCAACCGGCAAGTCGCACCTAATACGCAAAATCAAGCATTGAATGCACTAGTGTTTCTTTACAAGCATGTGTTAGATCAACCCCTGGATGAAATTAAACAAGTCAAAAGAGCATCGGGTAAACAAAAATTGCCGGTGGTGCTTGACCAAAATGAAATTCGTCGCCTCCTCGAAAATTTGAACCACCCGCACTGGTTGTTACCTGCGCTAATGTACGGCTCTGGTCTTCGTCTAATGGAAGCGCTGCGTCTCAGGGTAAAAGATCTGGATTTCAACTACAGAGCCATTCGCGTAATGCGTGGAAAAGGGGGTAAAGATCGTGTAGTCACACTACCTGACAACTTGATCGATCATTTAGAAAAACAAATAGACTATGCACGTTTGTTACACAACAAAGATCTTAAAGATGGATATGGGCACACAATCCTTCCATACGCATTAGAAAGAAAATACCCGAACGCTGCTGCTTCATTTCATTGGCAACTGGTTTTTCCTGCACGCAATAGAAGCAAACATCCGCAATCCGGCAAAATCAGTCGCTACCACATACATGAGCAATCACTGCAACGTGCAATCAAGAACGGTTTAAAAAAAGCGAGCATAGCTAAGCCTGCCAGCAGTCACAGCCTTCGCCATTCATTTGCTACACATTTATTAGAACGGGGCGCTGATATTCGCACAGTTCAAGAACAACTAGGACACTCCGAGGTAAGAACCACACAGATTTACACGCATGTGCTTAAACGAGGTGCAGGTGGAGTGGTCAGCCCACTTAACGATATTCTCGGCAATTTAAAATGAAAACCGTTATCTACAGTAAAGGCGAACCCAGCATTATTCTGTACGAAGCGCAGAAACCGGCTCCATCCGTGCCGCTTTTCGCGCCGGTAAAAACCCAGATAGCAAACCCACCAGAACAGATATGACAATGGCTGCTATAACCTGCACAGGAGAAGGTATCAGCGGAAAGTTTGTTAGCTTGGCAAGTGCCACACTACTAATGGTGCCTATAAGCAAACCGAGCAAGCCACCAGCGGCACTGATTAACCCGGCTTCAATCAAAAACTGACTCATAATATCTGTTTCGCGCGCACCAATCGCTTTTCTAACCCCAATTTCACGTGTTCGTTCTAAAACGGCTGTGCCCATAACATTCATTATGCCCATACCACCTACCAATAACGATATAGACGCAGACACAATGCCGATAATGGCAACACCGTTTAATATGGTATTGGTTGTTTCAATGTAGCTGGCCATGGTTTCACCGCGATACGCAAAGCTTTTGGGATGGCGAGACAATAAATAGTCAACAGTATTGTTTGCTACAGTCTCTGCAGCATCAAAGTCGGCTACTTCCAGTTGCAAGTTACGAATGTCTTTATCACCGGTCATTCGCTGCAGCGTGGTATATGGCATTAAGATGCGATCGTTAGCATTCTGGCCGCCGGAAGAACCAATACTGGCAAGAAAATCCCGGCTTTTACCGGCAAGCAATCCAACTACAATGAAGCGTTTACTGTCTATATAAATATGCTGCCCCACCGGCTCTTTGTTTGGGTCTAGCAGAATACTCACCATTTGCGGCGCTAATAGAACAACCGCCTGTCGAGTATCAATATCATGCTGATTAAAGAAACGCCCAACCAGCAAATTATCGTTGGCAATGGATGTAAAGTCTCTGCCAACACCCATTATTTGCGCGTTTGCTTCTTTGTTACCCTGCTTGCTTACCCAATCATAAGGCGCATCAACAATAGGCGTAATACTTCGGATTCCGCGTTCAGCTTTTTCTTGCTGGAGTATTTGAAAGTCTTCATTCTGGATACCGCTACCGGGCTTTTCACGCAACTTGGTATCTTGTGTATTCCAGTTTCTATAAACCCAAACCGAGTTGAGACCAAAGGTCTCAAGCTCGCGGTAAATGAGATGGTTACCACCACGGCTAATAGTGCCAACAGCCATAACTGCAGTAATACCAATGGTAATACCCAGTATGGATAGCAAAGAACGACGACGATGTACACGCAACGCATCCAGTGCCTGGCCAAGATTACTGATAAAGCGGCTCATTGTTTTAAGCCCCTATCTGTAATCTTGCCATCACGCATCCGCACCACCCGGCTCGCATAAGATGCCACTTCGTCTTCATGCGTAACCATAACAATCGTCTTGCCTTGTTTATTCAACTGTTGAAATAACTCCATTATTTCAATACCGGTTTCGGTATCAAGGCTGCCTGTGGGCTCATCGGCAATGAGTAAATCCGGGTTGTTGATCATTGCCCGGGCAATGGCCACGCGCTGTTGCTGACCTCCTGATAATTCAGAAGGCTTGTGTGTCAAACGCTCTCCAAGCCCAAGCAACTGTAATTGCGCTATGGCTTGCTTTTGCCGCTGTTGTTTTGAAACGTTTGAATACTGTAGGGGTAGCTCAACGTTGGCTTGTGCAGACAATTGCGGTATCAGGTTGAAGCTCTGGAATACAAAACCAATATGATTTAATCGCAAGTTGGCAAGTTCATCCGAGGTTAAACCATCAATGCTCTTATCGTTAAATTGGTATGTACCATGATCGAAGGTATCTAGACATCCAATAATATTAAGCAGCGTACTCTTACCAGAACCCGATGGCCCCATAATGGCCACAAACTCACCCTGTTTGATGTTAAGGCTAATCGCTTTTAATACCACCAACAACGATGAGCCGGCCGTACCGTATGCTTTTGACAATGCCGACAGCGCAATCATCAGTCGACAACGTCTACGGTCATATCATGTTGAATACGCGACAATGGCGCTGCAATTACTTTATCACCTGAACCTATGCCAGATTTAATTTCGGCATAGGTTGCGTTTTGCAAGCCTAGCTCCACTGGTACGCGTTTAGCTTTGTTATTCTCAACAACGTATACAACGTAAGCATTGGGTGCTTCTTCATGCATGGCGGATAGTGGCAACGTGAGCGCATTATCCACGCGCTGCAGCTCCAACTTAGCATCAACTTCCTGACCCAATAACAACTTGGGCGATTCCTCACCGAACTCAAAGCGCACCGCAACCGATTTAGCATCTCGGCGGTTCTGCGATACCCGTGGCGCTATCCAGGCAACGGTTGATTGCCATCGTTTATCAGGTGCGGTTTCTGTGCTTAAACTTACCGTCTGGCCAAGTGTCACTTGTGCCCAGTCGCTGGCATCAACCTGCGCTTCAATCAAGAAGCCGTTTTCTGCCACCACATTAAAAAGCGGTGTTCCCGCTTCAACCCATTGTCCGACTTCTGCATGTTGTTGGGTTACGATGCCATCAAACGGTGATTCTATTGTTGCGTTCTGTAACTGAATTTCGGCAAGCGTAATATTTGCTTCAGCAATTTCTACCTCGGCTTGTGCTCCACGCAGTTGATCAAGGCTTTCATCTAGGTTTTGCTTTGATGTGTTACCGGCATTAGATAAATTTTTAATGCGCGAATAACTGCGGCTGGCAGTGTTAACTTTTTGCTTTGCATAATTAAATTCAGCGCGCGCTTTATTTAACAACGATTGCGCTTGTTTATTATCAAGTACCGCAAGCACTTCCTGCTTTTTTACTTTCTCGCCTTCTCGAAACACAACGGAGCTTATTTCTCCATCGAGCAAAGCGGTAATGGTGACTACTTGATCGTTGATCACAACGGCGTTTAAGTCAAGGTTAGTAGACAGAGTTTGTTCAACAGGAGCCACCATGCTAACGCGGGTTAGTGGTTCTGGCTTTAAGTACTGCCACGCTACAAGGGCTAAAATCAGCAGTGCCAGCAGCAACAGGATTAGTTTTTTCCACATAATCGATTCTGTCCGTTGAATAACGTTAACACTGGATCAGCCCGCTATTTTACAGCGATCTTGGGGCTCGGGTATTCGACGCTGTGTTTAAGTCGATCTCGTCACAATTAGCTTGCTAAATTCGGACCAATAAATCGCGCATGGCTCATCTTCAGATAAATTTCGTTACCAATGAGAAAACAACGATGATGAATGGTTTTGTTATTTACTTAACCCGCGCCGAATCCCACAGATCACATAAACGCTGGTAGTTGCTTGTCATCGTTTGTACTGCA
>CAYMHU010000094.1:0-5069 GCA_964390335.1 uncultured Granulosicoccaceae bacterium
TAATCTACCCGCCTTTTACACCAGCTACGTTCACATACAGTGCGTAGATAGATTGGCTTGAAGCCATAAACAAGCGACTGTTAGCACGACCACCAAAACAAACATTGGCACAACGCTCAGGTAGCTTAATACGCCCAATCGCTTGACCGTCGGAATCGAAGATCATCACGCCGTCCAGTTCATCGCTGCCCATGCCCCAGCCGCACCAGAGATTACCATCAACATCAACCCGAAAACCGTCGGGTGTGCCGGGGCCGGCATCAATGAGTACCCGCTTGTTTTTAAGGGTATAACCATCTGAGTCAACATCGTAAGCCAGAATTTTTCTTGAAGGCGTGCCTCTGGATTCAACGATATACAGAATGTCTTCGTTTGGTGAAAAAGCGAGTCCGTTTGGGCCGGCGATATCGTCTGCAACGACTGTTAGTTCGTTAGTGGATGGATCTAGGCGATACACATGCTGACCCAATTCAGGTTCTGTTTTATACCCTTCGTAGTTACCCATAATGCCAAACGGTGGATCGGAGAACCACACAGAGTGATCTGATTTAACGACAACATCGTTTGGCGACGACAAACGCTTATTGTTATAGCTATCGGCAAGTGTTGTTATAGTGCCATCATATTCAGTTCGAGTAACTCGTCTGCCACCGTGCTCGCAGGCGATGAGTCGACCGGTTCTATCCCTTGTTTGTCCGTTAGCAAAATTAGATGGTTCACGATATACCGAAACTTGTTCGGTGACCTCGTCCCAACGCATAGTTCGGTTGTTGGGAATATCATTCCAAAGCAGACAACGAGCATCACCCATCCAAACCGGCCCTTCGTTCCAACGGCAGCCGGTAGCTAATCGTTCTACCGCTGCCAGGGGCAGTCGGTATTGATCGAATATGGGATTTAAAGAAATGACGGCCGGGTCAGGGTAGCGGCTTGTTGCTTGCCAAGTGTGTTGCGAATGATTGGTATCGGTCATGTCAAATGCTGAAAGAGAGACGTATCAACACTTTAAACTGTAAAACCTAAGCCTTGCAAGCCAGAGTTGGCCATTTGGGGTCGCAAATACTATTGCGCTTCATACAAAAAAGTCGATAATGGATTTATTCCGAACTCAGCTTACTTGATAGGTATACCGGTGCGATTTGATTTTATTCCCAATTTTAACATTGGCCGGATAATTCCATGGCATCGTACGCTTGAGATGATGCGTGAACAAACGTTGTTGGTAGAGCAGGCCAACTTTACGACAGCATGGTTCACGGAACATCATTTTGCGCATAACGGTTTTCTAAACGCGCCTCCAAACCCCATTCAAATGTGTACGCACATTGCCGCACATTGTCAGAAAATTCGAGTTGGAACTTGCCCCGTAGTATTGCCGGATTGGCATCCATTGCGTGTTGCTGAAGACGCGGCCATGCTCGATAACATGTCGCTTGGACGATTTGATTTTGGCGTTGCAAAAGGTATCAACGAACGACAAACCATTCAGTTTAACCACCACGCTGATCGTAGAAATAATGAAAAAGTCATGCGTTTGTACCAGGAAAGCCTGGAGATCATATTAAAAGCCTGGACGAATGAAGCGTTCACGCACAAAGGTGAGTTTTACAAATTTCCAGTACCCGGTTGGCAGGAAAAGAACAGATTTTTCGAACCTCTGGATTCTCGCTATCATGGTGCAGACGGTGAGTACAAAGCCATGTATGTGCATCCTCGTCCTTTTCAAGACCCCCATCCACCCGTGTGGTTAATGTCGAATGCGCCGCCTACGTTCAAATTAGCAGGCGAGAAAGGTTGGGGTGTCATTGCGATGGCGGCTGCACCAAAACGCATGCTGGCGTGTTGGGAGCCTTATCAGCAAGCTCGAATGGCGGCATCCAGTAAACATATAAAGTTGGGTGAAGGTGTGGGTGTGTGCACCTCGTTTTATGTTGGCGAGTCGATGGAAGAAGCTGCGCGCACAATACGTCCTGCTGTAAACGCGTATTATGAAATGCTTGGTGGATCACGTCCTAAAGGTGAGTGGACCAAGCACGGTTATTTGGACATTGGTGAAGAAATGACACCGGAAATAGAAAACATGGATTGGTTCGATTTTCTGAATTCACGTGGCATTATCATGGTTGGCGATGCGCAGTTTGTTATAGAAAAAATTGCCCAAAGTCGTGAAGCAATTAATCTTGATCATCTTGTATTGATGCAGCAGTTTATCGACGTACCGTATGAGAAAATTCTAGCAAGTTTAAATCGTCTTATAGAATATGTTGTTCCGGTTTTCGGAACACAACAAGCGTCGTAATCTGGAACCATATCAATATGCTTAAAATTTGGGGCAGACCCTATTCATCCAATGTGATCCCCGTTATCTGGACTGCGGCCGAATTACAATTAGATTTTGAGCTGGAGCTTGCCGGTGGCAGCTTTGGTAAGCTCGACACAGATGAATACGAATCGATTAACCCAAACCGCATGATTCCGGCAATTCAAGACGGCGACTTTTGCCTATGGGAGTCACGTGCCATTGTTAGATATCTATGTGAATCCTATGGTATGGGTTCGCTTTGTCCGACAGTCCCAAAACAACGTGCAATAGCAGATCAATGGATGGAATGGAGTACGAGCAGAGCATTTCCGCCTGTAATTTGGGCATTCTTCGCTACAGTTCGAACTGAACCTGAGCGTCGCGACCCGGCCATTATTTCGAAGCATCAAAACGAGGCTGCCGATGTGTTCCCAATACTCGATCGCCACTTAAGTCAGCATACATATGTGGGCGGCAGTGAGTTCAGTATGGCGGATATTCCGTTGGGAGCAGTAGCTTATCGTTACTTTAATATTGATATTGAACGGCCGCCACTACCGAATATGGAAGCATGGTACGCAAAATTATGTGACCGACCGGCCTATAAGCAGCACGTTATGCGGTTTTTTGGCACTAATCCTGAAGAATGGCAAGCATTGGAGATTGCCAGCGGGCATTAAGGCAAACTCATGCGGGAGCCTGGATTAAATGTAGTGCGTGCCCACAGACCAGTTGTTATTTTGTATTTGTTGGAGATGGTTAATGTCTGAGAATCTGAATTTCCACAAGAAATTTACTAGCGAAGAGCTCGATGCGCAGTACAACTTGCGGGCTGGTAGACCAGATTATGAAGTCACGGTTATTCCAAGCTGGCAAACTCGCAGCGAGCAAGCACGAGATTCATTAGATAAAAAACTGGATATCCGATATGGTGAAGGAGATAAACAACTATTAGATGTGTTTTACTGTGGTGATGCTTCTGCGCCAACGCTGGTGTATTTCCATGGCGGCTATTGGCAGCGCGGCGATAAATCAATATACAGTTTCCTGGCAACACCTTTTACAGACAGTGGTGTGAATGTGGTGGTTGTGGGATACGATCTTTGTCCCAATGTTTCGATAACACGTATTTCCGAGCAAGCCCGTGAAGCAATGATTTGGTTATGGCGCAATGGTAGCGACATCGGGATCAATAGCAATCGTTTCAACGTGATGGGACACTCTGCAGGTGGTCACATCACACAAATGCTGATGGGCACCGACTGGTCAGCGTTAGGTGACGACTTGTCGATCGATTTAATAAAGCTGGGCATACCGGTATCACCATTAAGTTATTTAGAGCCTGTTCGCTTAACTGAAAACCTGAATGCCGGCATCCAGATGACTCAGGAAGAGGCTGAGCGCGAAAGCCCGATGACGAATCACCCTCCAAGCACCAATGCACAACAGTTGGTTGTAGTAGGCGGGGCGGAGACCGACGAGTTTCATCGTCAAGCGCAAATGTATGTGGATAAGTTTAATACTAGCACCAGAACTATAGAACTATACGTGGTGCCGGATGTGGATCATTTCGATGAGCTGAATGTGCTCTCTAATAAAGACAGTCCGTTTTTTACGATGGTTCGTGGGTTGTTGGTTTAGGCCGACTACACCAATACGCTAACTGTCTGTAAATTCAACTTCGGTAAATTGAGCGTTATTGGTTAAAACCTTAAGTGATTTTATTTCATTTAGCTCCACCAATACCTTGGATGAATCAACATCCAATATAACACATTCGTTTCGATTGTCATTGCGAGCTGTATCCATTGCTACCCCCTCAATAACGTTGCCTGAGGTTAGTGTTAATTCAACCGTATAGCGGTACATGCATGCTATTTCTATGTAATCGTAATCGCCGCAACTGATCATAAAGGGGCTCTTCGTTAACTAATGTTTGAAGCCAACTATACGCGATGTAGCAGTTCAGTACCGTTTCTTAATCGTTCACAGTTTTCAACAGCTACGGCGATACTTCTATGCAATGTTTCTTGCGTTAGCCACGATAAATGCGGCATCAAGGTTACATTGTCCATTTGCAATAAAGGATTTAGTCGATCAACTGGTTCATTCGCAAACACATCCAGTCCGGCGCCGCGTAAGTGGTTTGACTGTAGTGAATGAATCAATGCGTTTTCATCAACTACTTCACCACGCGCGGTATTGATAAAAATAGCACCCACCTTCATTTTACTGAACCTTTCGGAGTTCATGAGTTTTTTGGTTTCAGCCGTTAAGGGTATGTGCAATGACACAATATCAGCTTCTGTTAATAGATCATCCAGCGGTTTGAATTCCGCTAGCGTGGTTTCTTTTGGAGTCGTTGCGTTATAGATAACCCGAGCTCCCATGGTCTGTAGTACAGGTGTTAATTGCTGTGGAATACTTCCGTAGCCAACGAAGCCAACGGTTTTTCCACGCACTTCGTTAAGTGAATCTTGTAGGTTAGGGTCAAAATTCCATCCGTTTCCTTCTCGAGTGCGTTTGTCAAAGTACGTGGACTTTCGTAGGGTCGACAAGATTAGCAGCAATGTCATTTCAGCCACCGCGGGTGCATTCGTGCCGGGCATATTGCAAACTGCAATGCCTCTTGATTTCGCCACGGCTATATCGATAGTGTTAACACCTACGCCAATTTTTTGAATTAATTTTAATCTTGGTGAGTTGTTTATATGCTCGCTAGTTACTGGCTCCAGTACGTGCCATAAAACATCGCACTGTTGCATAG
>CAYMHU010000095.1:0-4534 GCA_964390335.1 uncultured Granulosicoccaceae bacterium
CGGAATCCCGCGGCGTTACGAGCTTCTTTGGGTAGTGCTTTTGGTGAGGTAGGGCGTGTGCGAAAATTTCGCCGCTCGTTTAATGTTGGCAACGCGTGTGTCCATTTAGATAAGGTCAATGGCTTGGGTAACTTCATCGAAATTAAGGTACAGCTAAGTCAGGCAGAGTCTCTTTCCAAAGGTGTGAAAACTGTTGAGAATCTGATGGCAGTGCTGGATGTCGACTTATTCCAACTTGTGGATGGTGCCTACATCGATCTGATATGCGAAAAAAATGGACACTCTGTCGCAGAGTGATACTGAAACTTCAATAAGATCAACAATTAAGCTTCGTAAATTCCTGTGCCAACAATTGACTTAATGCCGGCAACCGCCCAACATAGGCTTGTGTGTAATTGTGATCAATAGGCATGTTCGTAAATTTGTTCCAACAGCAAGCGCATAAAATAACGTGGCGTTCAATAGCTCATGCTTGTGTGCTCGGTGGTGTATTGGCGGCGACAGCCGCATGTGCCCCCGAACCTGACGGTCGCGTAGTGCCAGACGGCAAGGGTGGGTCCGTTGTGTCATTTGCTCCGCCGTCAACGCTTACGCAACTGCGCATGCCGGACGATAGCGCCATAACCCCCGTAATTACTGTCGACAATAATAGCGTCTCAGCCACAACAGAAGACCAACAAACCTGGAGCGCAACTATTCGTGCGGTCCGAGGCGATTCCCTGCTGGTTGTTATTACCTGGAAAGAACTATTTCAGGGACAGCTTCTGGATTTAGCCCAGGCCAGTGAAAACTACACCGTGCCGGTAAACCCTGATGGCGAGTTAGTCATCCAATTTTCCGCAGGGGACTACTACATCGGTTTCGATTCAGATTTCGACGGGGTTTCAAATCTTGCAGAACGCAACAACGGTACAGATCCAACCGATCCAAACTCCACTGATCCAATCGTGCGGGTACCCTTAGTGGTCAGTGCATCGATGCCTGATTTATTAGTTGACGCCAGCAATGATATTAAAACCAATTTGTTGGCCGTTGCACAGGTAGATCGGCGCGATCTGGTTTTAGAATTCGATGGCTCAACGTGGCGCGGTGAAACGCTCAGTGTGCAAGACAGCGACGTATTAATTAATTTCACCGTGTATGCATCAAACGCCCGCGATATTCCATTAGCGCGCTGGCAAAACACTCGCAATGTTGCCAGCGGCATTACCGTTACGATTAATGATGTGGATTATGAGTACGATGTATTCAATACCGATGGAGACAACCTAAACAATATTCAGGAAGTATTGGCCGGGTTTAACCCTTTGGATTTTAGCGACCCGGCAATTGATCCTTGTGCTGAATCTAACTTTAATGCTGGATGTATTGTTGATACCGATGGTGATGGCGACATAGACAGTGTAGAGACTGAAACGGCTGATGAAGATGGTGATGGCATTCCAGATTATCTGGAACCAGATAACGTTGATGCTGATGATGACGGATTTGGTGCTGAACAAGACCCTGATGAAAACGATCCATGCATCCCATCTGTAGAGACCGTTGCCTGTCAAAATCTGGGTAACTAATGTGTGTTGTTTACTCGTTAACTGCTTGCATCGCACCATTGGCAAGCAGTTTCGTTAACACGTTTTGATCCTGCTGATTAAATGATTGACCATTAACTACCTTTCCCGCACACAGTTGTTTGGCAAATTCGTTCGAGCACTCGTAGATTTCTGAGTCAACAAACAGGTGAGTGGTTTCATTCGTGGTGCTAAATGCAAATCGACTAAACGGATGCTTAATCCAGTCCAATTCGAGTACGCGACTGCCGGTTATGGATTCACGTTCAGCATCAATTGATGGTGTGCTCACCAAGCGACCCACAAGGCTCGCCAATTGCTCTTCTGATAGCTGAGTAGCTTCGCGCCATAACTGTCCAAATTGCGCAATTGATTCGTCGCTGATTTCGCCTGGCGTTGCAATGTTCAACTTTGGATCGGTATAACGTTTTGCGGGTAATTCACTGGCCAACAGTTCGCTAAACTCATTGACAATATCAGCTAGAGCG
Organism: uncultured Granulosicoccaceae bacterium; assembly: GCA_964390335.1. Lineage (GTDB taxonomy): Bacteria > Pseudomonadota > Gammaproteobacteria > Granulosicoccales > Granulosicoccaceae > Granulosicoccus. Next base: position 2,057 of record CAYMHU010000095.1, read on the forward strand.
GGAGCACGGAAACCAACGGACCAAGTAGTGCAATCGTCACCGATGGCCACACCGTGATGCGGTACGCCAGGTGGTAAATATAAAATATCACCGGGTGTTAAATCGAACGTATGGCTTGCATTAAAGTTAGCGAGTAATTTGAGCGTTGCGCCTTTAACCAATGTCACATCCGGATTGATGCTGTCATCTATCAACCAGCGCCGTGTACCGCTTGCCTGTACTAAAAACACATCGTATTCATCAACATGCGCGCCAACAGATGCACCATCGGGTGCATAGCTGATCATGAGATCGTCTATGCGCCAACTGGGTAAAAATTGAAAAGGGGTGAGGTATTCACTGATATCCGGTAGATGTTTTTCTACGTCAGTTACCAGTAAAGACCAATCATTGTGTTGTAGGGTTGCGAAACGCTCTGCGTCAAACGGGCCGTTTTCAACAGTAAATTCGCCCGCAGCATTTTGTAGAATCAGCCGCGGCGTGGTGTCTTCTTCAATTGCTAATCCTGCAAGCTCGTCTGGACTAATCGGTGTTTCAAAGCCAGGCAAACCTTGCTTGATAAGCAATGGTTTTTGTTGCCAATACTCGTCAAGAAACGCTTGTTCGCTTAAACCATCTGGCCAATTAACTTTACTGATCACAATGGTCAAATGTCTCGGGCCAACGATGCCGCGTAACCCGTGTAGTTTGCTGGTGTCAGTGTTTTTAATTGCGCTTTGGCAGCTTCTGGCAGATCCAGTCCATCAATAAACGTTTGAATCGTCTGTTGGTTTATTTCCTGGCCACGAGTCAGTTCTTTTAATTGCTCATAGGCATTGGCAACATCGTAACGGCGCATCACGGTTTGGATTGGTTCAGCCAATACTTCCCATGCGTTATCAAGATCGTTTGCTGTGGCAACAGCGTTGACGCTGAGTTTGCTCAATCCTTTTTGTAACGAACTAATCGCAATTTGTGTGTAGCCCGCGCCCACGCCTAAATTTCTGAGTACGGTAGAGTCTGTTAGATCACGTTGCCAGCGAGAAATTGGTAGTTTGCGGCTTAGATGCGAGAACACAGCGTTGGCGAGACCCAGATTGCCTTCAGCATTTTCGAAGTCAATTGGGTTGACCTTATGCGGCATAGTCGATGAGCCAATTTCGCCCGCAATCGTTTTTTGTTTTAAATACCCCAAAGAAATATAACCCCAAACATCGCGGCTTAAATCAATGAGGGTTACGTTAAAGCGCTCTATGGCATCAAACATGACAGCGATATAATCGTGGGGCTCTATCTGCGTGGTGTACTCGTTAACCGTTAGGCCAATTGAGCTTATAAAGTTTGCACCTAGCTTGGGCCAATCAATATCGGGGTAGGCAGCAAGGTGTGCATTGTAATTGCCTACCGCTCCGTTCATTTTGCCCAAAATTTCTGTGTTTGCAATATGGTTACGGTGTAATCGTAAGCGATGCACAACATTAGCGATCTCTTTTCCCAATGTGGTTGGACTGGCGGTTTGCCCATGTGTGCGGCTTAGCATGGGCTCATCGGCGTTGTCTTTGGCAAACGTTGCTAAGGTGTCGATCAGTGCATCGCATTGCGGTAGTAACACATTCGCTCGGTATTGCTCCAGCAGTAATGCATAAGCCAGATTATTAATATCTTCAGAGGTGCAGCCAAAGTGTACGAACTCTGCTTTATCTTTGATGGCTGGGATTGCGTCAAGTTTTGACTTTATAAAATACTCTACGGCTTTAACATCGTGATTGGTTGTGGCTTCAATCTCTTTAACTTTCGCTGCATCGTTCACATTGAAGTCTTTACCAATCGCCAGTAGAGCATTGACCGTCGCGTCATCAATATCGGGTAGCTCTGTAATACCAGGCTCGCAACACAGGTGAACGAACCACGCCATTTCTACTCGCACACGTTCCCGGATTAGCGCATATTCGCTAAAGCAATCTCGCAGGCTCTCGGTTTTGGATGCATACCGACCATCGATAGGAGAAATGGCGGTCAGGGTTGATAGGTCGAGTGTGCTCATGTGCATTACTTATGGGTTGGGCAAATAGATTTATGCTTGGTGTGGCATAGTTTGGCTCGTAGCCGCCCATTATACCGTTCGATAGACAAAATTGAAACTGCCGAACGCTTGGAGAGTTTGCTCAATTAGGATAACGTTATGGGTTTACTTTTCAGTCAATTAATACGATGTCCGACTTAATGCCCACAGTGAAAACGGCTCTGGATTCCGCCAAAGCCGAGTATGAAGTCATGGCCTGTGACCCCTCGCTGGCTGACACAAAGCAGTTTTGTGAACATTATGATATCCCGTTCGCCAATTCCGCCAACGCCATTTTGGTTAAGTCGAAAAAGGGTGATCCCAACTATACGCTGTGTGTGGTGTTGGCCACTCATCGGCTTGATGTCAATCATGCTGTTCGGAAAAAAATCAATGCGCGTAAAGTCTCGTTTGCATCGGCTGATGAAACGAAGGAA
>CAYMHU010000096.1:0-89 GCA_964390335.1 uncultured Granulosicoccaceae bacterium
GTACCTGGCTTCGAACCAGGTGGTCGGAGGTTCGAATCCTTCCGGGCGCGCCATTAAATTAAAAAACTCACACCAGAATAAATTTCGTA
>CAYMHU010000096.1:189-4442 GCA_964390335.1 uncultured Granulosicoccaceae bacterium
CGGGTGCGCAGCCCCGCAGGGGTCAGAACACCCGTAGGTGTTCTGATTAATCCTTCCGGGCGCGCCATTAAATTAAAAAACTCACACCAGAATAAATTTCGTACAGAGAGAACACTCAGATTCGAACCAACAGAGGTTCGACAACTCGCAAAGCGAGTTGCTACAAGCACCCAACGGGTGCGCAGCCCCGCAGGGGTCAGAACACCCGTAGGTGTTCTGATTAATCCTTTAAAAACTGTAAATTTGGCTTTTGGTGACCAAATAGTTTCCTCAATGAGATCCAGTTAACAATTCTAATTCGGCATTTTCCGTAATCTTACAGTTCAGCCACGGCAACACTATAGATCGGCTGAGAGCACTAGAAACAACGCACCGAATTTGTGTCAACAGTTCCACTTAGCTGCACCAAATCGTAATTGGATTTTCAGTCTAATGAAAAGTACTCGCAGATTTTACCAACGTGTTCAACACTCGATTTTTTTAGCAAGCACGTTGTGCTGTATTGCGACCACTGCGGACGCATTTCAGGTTGAGTTTGTAGATAACTCAGTAGCAATAAGCAATGTTGCGCAAGCCACCGACATTCTGAACAACCCGGGCAATCGCCCGCGCGTTGTTCAAGATTACCCACGTATTAATTTCACTGACAATGCTGATATTGGATCGTTCAGTAACGATTTGCAGTTTCCGTATAACGACACGTTCGCTGTGCGTGTAACAGGTACGTTTAATTTATCGGCAGCTGGCACGTACACGTTCGGTACTAACAGTGATGATGGCAGCATACTCAATGTAAATGGACAACAGGTGGTTAATAACGATGGGCTGCACGGGGTTATAAACCGATTTGGACAAGCTTTCTTAACAGCTGGTCAACATTCGTTTGAAGCTGTGTTTTTTGAAAATGGTGGCGCTGCGGGGTTGGAGTTATTTATTGCAGCTGGTGCTTACAGTGCGTTTAATAGTCAATTCGAGCTTTTAACCAGTGACCCTCAATTTAATACTGGTTCAAATGATCCGCATTTAGTAGGACAAATGGGGCCGGTGAAACAATGGCCCTTGGTTGCTGTGTCGATGGCTAACTTACCAGACGGAAGAATACTAACGTACTCAGGTTCTGAGCGCCGCACTTGGCCAACCACCGAACAAACATACAGCGCCACGTGGGATCCGCAAACGGACACGTTTAGTGAACAGTTGTATACCGGTCACAATATGTTCTGTGGCGCTATGTCTATGCTGGAAGACGGTTCGGTGTTTGTTAATGGTGGTCGTAACACGAGTAATAGTCCGTGGACCTCAAAGTATGATTATCAGAACGATACATGGACAGCATTGGATAACATGGCGTCCGGCGGTCGATGGTATCCAACCAGCTTGGCGTTGGGTACAGGTGAAGTGTTCACTGCTATGGGCAACTCCACAAACGTGCGTAACCCAGACATATGGAATGAAGATACTGGCTGGCGTGTTTTAAACGGCATTGATTTTATCAGCATGCGAGATCGTCGCCGGGAAAATGGGCGTGAGAATGTATTCCCATTATTAAGTCAGGCACCGAATGGACTCATTTACCACTACTGGGACACCGTTGAGAACCACTATATATCCACCATCGGTAATGGTAGCGCTGTACAAGCTAACGATAATACAGATAGTTCGGAACATGCTGGCGGTGGCCAGCTTATGTTTGACGAGGGCAAGCTTATTATTAGCGGCCAGAACGATGGCAGTTGGGGTGGAAACGCCTCTGTTGTCACGAGTGCTGCATTTACAGTCGATTTGAACGGCGAGCAGCCTGTTATTCGCGCAACGCAAAACATGAACTTCCGGCGTAAGTTTCACCAGATGATTAACTTACCCACTGGTGAAGTATTGGTTGTGGGTGGTAATACAACTGGCGCAAAGTTTCAGGACAATGGCAGTGTGTTGGATACCGAAATCTGGAATCCTGACACTGGCACATGGCGAATCACGGCACCTTTAACTATTCCTCGCGATTATCATTCGACAGCGCTACTAATGACCGATGGTCGCGTTATTACTGCTGGCGGTGGTTATGCACCAAGTAACCCCAACTCTGGTGGTACGCATCAGGATGCGCAAATATATTCACCACCGTATTTGTTTAATGCGGCGGGTTCGCTTGCGACTCGTCCATCGGTCAATTCGAGCGTGGAAGAAGTTGGCTACGGACAAACTTTTAGAGTGTCTACAACAGGCAATATTGATTACTTTAGTTTAATCAAAATGTCGTCGACAACACATGCGATCAACACGGATGCAAGATTTTTCAAGCCTGATTTTGTTGGCAGCGGCAACAGTTTCAATATCACTATGCATTCAAACGAAAACGTAGCAACACCAGGATACTGGATGTTGTTTGCAGTGGATACTAATGGCGTTCCGTCTGTTGCAGAGGTTATTCAAATTACGGCCGATGCAGAAGATCCAAATAACAATGAACCACCGGATGTTGCAGCCATTGAGTCTTCGCCGGTACAAAGTGGGCAGTCTGCAAGCTTCAGCGCTAGTGCAACTGGTTTTAACGTGACATACAGCTGGAATTTTGGAGATGGTACTGGTGACTCAGCATTTACATCAAGTGGTACGACCAGCCATACCTATGCTCAGCCAGGACGATACATTGTCACTGTAACCGCATTATCATCTAACGGGCTTGATGCAAGCCGCTCATTTAGTCAGGTGGTGTATGGCAACCTTTCGGCTACTAAGCCTGCAGTGTCGGCAGCAATTGTGGAGTTGCCGTCGCGCAATGAGGTGTGGAACGTCAATCCGGACAACAATTCCGTTGGCGTTGTCAATACGTCAAGCCTATCCCGAACTACCATTATTAATGTAGGTGAAAATCCACGTTCACTTGCAGTAGCACCCGATGGTCGTGTGTGGGTGGTTAATAAGAGTGACGCTTCTATATCAATTATCAACCCAGCTAACCGAAATGTCGTGCAAACCGTATCCTTGGACACTGGCAGTCAGCCTCACGGCATCGTGTTCAATAATCACAGCGCGTATGTGGCGTTGGAAGCGCTTGGCACAGTAGTACAGCTGAATGCAGCAAATGGCGTTGAACGGCGGCGTGCGTTTGCCGGTGAGTTTCCACGCCATGTGTCTCTAAAGGCAGCGGGTAACAAATTATTTGTGTCTAATTTCATAACGCCTCGTTTGCCCGGAGAGCAGGGAGCGAATCCACAGGTTTCGGGTCAGGGCGGGGAAATTCGAGTGTATACCACCAATGCATCTTCGTTAAGTGCGACCAGAACGATTTTGTTGAGTCACATTAATCGTGGCGTATCTGAAAGCCAAGGCCCCGGGTTGCCTAACTATCTTGGACCGTTGGTTGTTTCACCAGACGGTCAGAGCGCGTGGGTACCGTCCAAGCAGGACAACATTCTTGCAGGCACCATCCGCGGTGGTGCGGGTATGACATTCGATCAAACCGTACGGGCTGTGTCGTCCAAAATTAATTTAAATAACGAAACTGAATCCCTGTTTGAACGCGTAGACCATGACAACGCGAGTATCGCAAGCCACGCCGCTTTCGGTCCTTATGGCTTAACGTTATTTGTATCATTAGAAGGTAACAGACAAGTTGCCCTCGTGGACGCCACTAGCAGTATTGAATACGTTCGTTTCGATGTTGGTCGGGCACCTCAATCGTTGTTGTTGTCAGAAGACGGTAAACGACTTTACGTGCACAACTTTATGGATAGAACCATTGGTGTTTATGACATCGAAGACGTGGTAGACCGCGCGGGAACCACTGTTTCACAGATTGCGGTTGTTGATGTATCTGCCGGTGAGCAACTAGCGTCAAATGTGTTACGTGGCAAACAACTGTTCTATGATGCGAGAGATGATCGATTAGCGGCATTGGATTACATGGCCTGCGCGTCTTGTCATAACGAAGGTGGGCATGATGGAAGAACGTGGGACTTCTCGGGTTTGGGAGAAGGGCTGCGCAACACAATAGCGTTAGACGGTACCGGTGGGATGGATCATGGTCTATTACATTGGAGCGCCAACTTCGATGAGCTACAGGATTTCGAAGGTCAAATCAGAAGTTTCGCAGGTGGCACCGGACTCATGAGCAATGCTCAGTTTAATGCGGGTACGCGTAATCAACCATTGGGTGACCCCAAAGCGGGTATCAGCAGCGACTTGGATGCACTGGCGGCGTACCTAAGTTCATTGGATACCGTACCTGAAAGTCCCTACCGTGATTCCGATGG
>CAYMHU010000097.1:0-3624 GCA_964390335.1 uncultured Granulosicoccaceae bacterium
GCAGAGGAAGCCAGATTAGCCGCAGAAGCTCAAGCCACTGAACAAGCGAGAATTGCCGAACGGGAGCGGCTCGCAGAAGCAGCACGGCTTGCCGCACAAGCAAAACAAGCTGAATTGGCGCAATTGGCAGAACAGGCCAAGCAGGCAGAAGCGGCACGTTTGGCTGAGCAATCGAGACAAGCCGACGCCGCTCAACAGGCAGCCAATGCTGACGCAACCATTGCGCCACCAGCGAAAGATCAATTGCTTCTCGAACAACGAGCGGCTGCAATGCTTGCGCAACGTGAAAAAGCGGCCGAAGCGCAACGCAGAGCCGCTGCCGCTAGAGCAGAACGTGAAGCGCAAGAACTGGAGCGGGCAGCAGAGGCAAAAGCTGCTGCTGAAGCCAGAGCGGCACGCGAGCGCGCGACAAGTGCTCGGTTGGAAGCGCAACGCGCAGAAGCACAAAGAGCGGCAGAAGCCGCAGCGGCTCAGGCAGCGCGCGAGGCGCGGGCTGCCCAAGCGGCCAGAGCAGCGGCTTCAACAGAGCAGAATCGCTTGGCTGCGAACAGCAATCGTGAGCAGCTAGGTTTGAGTATTCAACCACGCCAACAAAGCACCCCAATTAGCGATGCCGACTTTAATCGCGTTGCTGAACGGTTTGTTGAACTCAAAGATGCCATTGAGAATCGCGACATTACAACCGTAATTGCATTGACACAGCAATCCGGCCAACGCGTTCAGCAAATGCTGCAAATTTTCCAAAACACCGAGGCTGTCGAAGCCCGTGTCAGTAATATTCGCTCATCCAACGCCGACGGAATTATTTCAGGAACGTTAAAAATCCAAAAGTTGGTCAAATCGGGCGGGCGAAAAGTCGATGCACCTGATAACCTGTCTTCCATCAGGTTAACCAGTAATCGCACCAGTTCTGGTTGGTCACCTATCGGCTGGTAGTTCGGAGATTTCTATGGGTTTGTCATCGCTGTCCAAAGCAACCAGTACTTTGGTAACTGCGCTGCATGTGTATATTAGTCTGTTCGCTGTGTTACCCGGTATTGCCCATGGGCAAGGCGTAGACGTCGACCCGCCTGTAATCGAATTGCAATCTGTTGAAGAAGGTGTTCGTGGTGATACGCAGGTTTTTACGGCAACCATCACCGACAACAATATCGTGTCTTCCGCTACGCTATTCTATCGCTTTGGTTCGCAGGCTAGATACAGCGCTACACCCATGGCTGTTATTCAGGGCACAGATATTTACACTGCGTCAATCGATACGGCAGATACCAGCTCTGGCGTTATTCAATACTATCTCGAAGCCAAAGATCCCAGCGCTAATCGAACGGTGCAAGGTTTCGCCTTCGATCCTTTGGAACGCGTACTGGTAGATACCCCCACGGTGGCAACTACCGCAACTCAAACCGATGCCGCTGCATCATCAGGACTAAGCACCAATAAGCGGGTTATTTATGGTGTGCTTGGTTTGGTCGCACTCGGTGCTTTGGCAAGTTTAGCCGGAGGTTCCTCGGATGGCGGCTCAGGTGCGGATGAGGTCGATGTTGTTATCCGCGTTGATAAATTCCAATAGGCCAAATATGCATACTGCAACGTGGTTTCAATTGCTTAGATTTGCCCGAATCACAGTTCTGTTTTTTGCCAGCTTGCTGATCGTAGCTTGTAATGAGCACAGCGGTTCAATTGTGGCAGAAGATACTAGCTCTCGTGTGGAAATGGCGCCTCCACCCATTGTGAGTCAGTCAAGGGTCATACAACAAGATAACTTAAGTGTTCAGGTTGTCGTTAACGGCACTAATGTGCCGATGGAAACCGATCCCGATTCCGGATTGGAGGTCGGCACAATACGTTTGCCGGCCGGCACAGAATCTGTCATTGAAGTAGTTTGGATTGAAGATTATTTCAATGAAGCTCTAAAACTTGCGAAAGCCACTAAAACGATCGATATCACGCTTAACTCATCGCGTACGCAAAACGTAATTTTCCTGCCCAGTGATTTCAATTCCAATATTGATGACGACCTTGATCTTCGTTCTAATTTACAGGAGCGAAATGCGAACACAAATCCATTTGATAGTGCAAGCCCGGGACAAGCGCCAACCTTGTTACCCGTATCCGTTCGAGTGGAACTTCCAGACGCACGAATCTTAAATGATGCCGCGTTACTCCAGAGCATTACCCCCGTGGCTGAGTTTAACGAGCAGCCGTTGCCGTTGGTCCGTGCGGGCAATTCGTGGACCGGTTCGGCGCAGGCAGTAGAAAACAGTAACGGTTTTATATCGGTTACATTTTATAAGTCAGAAAATACAGCCATTCCATTGGCAACTGCGCAAACCAATCAGGAAATAGGCACTGGTAGTGCTCAGGTCAATGTACCAACAACGTTATACGATTCAGAGTCAATTGATCGAGACACCGATAGCCTATCCAACCTTGATGAAGTGTTAGAGGGGTATAACCCATTCGATTCAAATAGCCCGGAAAAAGACCCTTGTGCGCAAAGTGCGTTTGCGGCTGGGTGTTTGATCGATACTGATGACGACGGTTCTCCGGATAGTATCGAAACTGAAATTGCCGACTCTGATAACGACGGTATACCCAACTATAGAGAATCCTCGTTAATTGATGAAGACAACGATGGTCGTGATCTTGAGTTAGATGCCAACGATACCGACCCCTGTATTCCTTCCGTAAACACATTTGGGTGTCAAAATTTATTGCGTGATACTGACGGCGATGGCAAAACGGATGTCGAAGAAGGGGATGCCGATTCAGACGGCGATGGACAACCGGATTTGGCAGAATCGTCTATTTTGGATGCCGATGATGATGGTGAGAGCGATGAAACAGATTCCGCTAACCAGAACCCCTGTGTTCCACGAGTTAGTGCACAAGCTTGTTTAATCACGACTGCCGATGCAGATGGTGATGGTAAAAAAGACATTGATGAAACCACCACCCAAGACACAGACGGCGACGGCAAGCTCGATTACCTGGAATCGTCACTGCTAGATCAAGACACCGATGGCACGGTAGACGAGCTTGATGCCAACGATGATGACCCGTGTTTACCAACAAGCGGTAATAATGCGTGTCAGGCCACGCTTCAAGATTCCGATGGCGATGGTAAAACGGACCTGAACGAAACGTTAACGGCCGACGCAGATGGTGATGGTATCAAGGACTATCTTGAATCATCGATTATAGATTCTGACAACGATGGCGTGAATGACGAGCAAGATATCGATAATAATGATGCTTGTTCACCTGCTACAGCTAACGCAGCATGTCAGTCAACGTTGGATGCCGATAACGATTCTGTTATCGATCAGAACGATAACTGCCCGGTTAATGCAAATCCGGGGCAGTCCGACATCGACAATGATGGTATTGGTGATGTGTGTGATTCTGACAGAGATGGTGATTCGGTCGCAAACGTTGATGACAATTGCCCGGTTAATCCGAACCCCGGTCAAGCTGACACAGACAATGACGGAGCAGGCAATGCGTGTGATTCGCTAACAGACTCCGATGGCGATTTAATCGAAGACGCTGCCGATAACTGCCCGACAGATGTCAATGCAAACCAGCAGGACACGGATAACGATGGCATTGGCGATGCGTGCG
>CAYMHU010000098.1:0-3618 GCA_964390335.1 uncultured Granulosicoccaceae bacterium
CTTTTAAAGAAACTGTCCCGGTATGAAAACTCACAATCTGACTTTGAGAATGTGCGCCACTCATTTGTAGGTAGGTGCAAGGCCTGCAGAGATTCAAATCGATCAGTGAGTTCAACCCCATAAGCACCGATATTTTGCACCGGCGCTGCCCCGGTGCTGCCTGGGATTAAACTTAAGTTTTCGAGCCCGGCAACGCTGCGCGACATAGTGTCTTGCACCAACCCATGCCAATCAATTGCAGCCGTGGCAGTTACGCGGAACAACCATGAGTTTTCACCACCACGATTCTCAAATTGAATGGATTGATTCGTTTGGCGGATAACCAGTCCTGGGATATCTTGCGTTAACACAATATTGCTGCCACCGCCCAGAATAAAAATTTGCCAGTTTTTTTGATTAGCGTATTCAACAGCCATGTTCAGCTGCTCGTTACTATCAACCTCTATGTAGTGTTCGGCGCTTTGATCAAAGCCTAGCGTATTCAGTGACGCAAGCGATTTATTGGATTCGAATTGCACGTTAGTTTTTCAGTATCAATAGTCTTGGATACCACCATCCCAGTGTGGCAGCTCTGGCCAGCATGAGTATACAATAGCTGGACCAAAGTCCGTGGTTACCCAATAGCGGCACAAGCACCAAACTGGCAGATAGAAATAGGGCGGTCGAGATAATCATACCGTTACGCATTTCTCGCGTGTGAGTTGTGCCAATGAAGATTCCATCCAGGAGGAAGCTCCAAACCCCAATAAGCGGTGTTAACGCAACCCACCAAAGCCACGTGGTAGCAGCGTTTTGTACCTCTGTTTGCGTTGTCATTACATTGAATATTGCGCTGCCGAACAGTGCGTAAACAACCGTAAACATCATGGCCATTACCGCACCCCAGATAGAAGCAGCTTTAACGGCGTTAGAAAAAGCGGGCCGGTCACGTTTACCGTATGCATGACCTGCCAGCGTTTCTGCCGCGTGTGAGAAGCCGTCTAGCGCATGAGACATGAAGTGCACCATTTGCAGCAGAATAGCGTTTACAGCCAGCACAGTAACGCCAAGCCTGCTGCTTAAAACCGTCAACCAGTAAAACGAGGCAGTTAAGCACAATGTGCGAATAAAGAGATCACGCCCAATGCGGAAGAATTCCGCTAACCGCTGTTTGTCCCATATCCACGCTAATGACTCACTTTGCAGTAAATGTTGGCGCATGCCGAGAGATGAGCGCAATAACCACAAACCTAAGAAAGCGGCAGCGTATTCGCTGATAACCGTAGCCGCAGCAACTCCTTTGATATGCCAATCGAAAAACGCGAAAAACCAAATTGTTAAAATTATGTTGCCAACATTGAGCAGCAATTGAACCGCCAACACCTGTGGCATGCGTTGTTGTCCAACCAGAATGCCAATAATGCTGTACAGCATTAGCGTTGCTGGCGCCGAGATAAGCCGTATTGAAAAGTAAGATTCCGCTAGGCCATACACATCCGGTGGCACGCGCATGCTCCACATGCCCAATGTAAACAGGGTAGGTCCGGTAAACCATGTGAGCACCCCAAAAACTAAGGCCAGGCCAATTGAACGCAGTGCTGTGCGTTCGGCACGCACATGGTTGGCAGCGCCCAGAGCCTGGGAGAGAAGCCCTGATGTGCCCATGCGCAAGAATCCGAATATCCAGTAAATTGAGCTGAATAAAGTCGCGGCGATAGCGGTGGCAGATAGATAGGCGGATGAATCCATGCGCCCCATGACCGCCGTGTCCACAATACCAACCAACGGTACGGTGAGGTTTGACAAGATGATTGGCACAGCCAACCACACGACTCGACGATGCCATTCAGCCGTTGTTTGAGGCGTTGAGATTGACGTCATGCTCGAGATTCAGTGTTAAGCAGCCGGTGTCGGGTAAAAGAGGATACCAATAAAAAAGCCCCGATAATAATCGGGGCTTTGATGTTTAACAGCGCATCCATTGCGGCTGAAGACTCACACGCATTCTGCGAGCCTTCTTTGATGAGTATTATGCGATTCGCTTTTCGTCTTTGCGACGATCAACTGCCGTTGGTCGGCCAATGCAATCGTAAACAAAGCCGTGTTCGCGCATAACATTTGGATCGTATAGGTTACGACCATCGATGACCAGCGGTTGTTTTAAGCCTTTTTTCATAGCTTCCCAATGTGGGGTGCGGAATTCGCTCCATTCCGTTGCAATGAGCAAAGCATCTGCATTGTCCAAGGCATCCAACGCGGTACCCAAGAGTTCGATGCGTTTTTCATCGGGGTAGAAGTGACGCATTTCAGCCATGGCAACTGGGTCGTATGCGCGCACGGTGCCGCCATGTTCAAGTATGGATTCAATTAATACTCTTGACGGTGCTTCGCGCAAATCATCAGTGTTAGGTTTAAACGATAACCCCCAAACGGCAAACGTTTTACCTTTGATGTTGTTGTCAAAATGCTCCATGAGCTTATGAAACAGCACATGCTTTTGACGATCGTTAACCGCATCCACCGCATCCAACAGCTCTGCTTTGTAGCCAACCTGTTTTGAGGTTTGCACCAAGGCTTTGACGTCTTTTGGAAAACAGGAGCCACCGTAACCACAACCGGGATAAATAAAGTGATACCCGATTCGAGGGTCTGAACCGATGCCATGACGCACATCTTCAATGTCTGCACCAACTAAATCAGCGATGTTTGACAGTTCATTCATGAAGCTGATTTTCGTGGCTAACAAGGAGTTGGCCGCGTACTTGGTTAGTTCAGATGATTTACGATTCATGAACACGAGCTTGTCGTGGTTACGGCAAAACGGTGCGTACAGCTCACGCATCACTTCTTTTGCATGTTCGCTATCTGTACCGATAACAATGCGATCCGGCTTCATAAAGTCATCAATCGCCGCACCTTCTTTTAAGAACTCAGGGTTAGAAATGACAATGCATTCGGTGGTTAAGTTACGCGCTTTTAGGGCATCAGCAACAACTTCTTCAACCATGTCGCCAGTGCCAACCGGTACTGTTGACTTGTTGACAATAATCTTAGGCTCTGTCATGCGATCGCCGATTGTTTTTGCAACGGCAGCGACGTATTGCATGTCTGCAGAACCATCTTCGCCTGGCGGTGTGCCTACAGCGATAAACTGGACTTCACTGTGCGCTACGGCAACATCCATATCGGTTGTAAAATCCAAACGATCAGCGGCCACATTTCGTTTGATGACATCATCGAGACCAGGCTCGAAAATCGGAATAACGCCTTTTTTCAAATTGGCAACTTTGGTTTCATCTATATCGACGCACATGACATCATTGCCCACATCGGCGAGCAGCGCGCCAGTGACCAATCCAACATACCCCGATCCGTAAATCGTAACTTTCATTAATCAACCCTTAGTTGAAGACGTAAAATCCATCTGAATACTTATAGCAGTTTGTAAACGCTAAAATATTGTTTTATCAGTAATTAGTAGCATACCGGTCACCCCGCGTCTGCCTGCTCGATACAAGTAGTATCGGCAGCAAATCACTATTCCTCAGAGATTAGTGATGCGTTATTAGCCTATTTGGGCTATCGCTGTGGACGGTGTGCACTGGTTTGCAGTTCGGCGTTGATTATAGGTTTCTAGGC
>CAYMHU010000099.1:0-3572 GCA_964390335.1 uncultured Granulosicoccaceae bacterium
CGGGCGTAGATGATCACGCGCCGGGTATCGGCGATGGTGTGACCTTGGGGCAAAATGGTATTGATAACCTCAGGTGGTAGTTGGGGCGTAGCAATTTGCACGGATACGAACGGGATGATGGAAGCTTTGAGGTGTTTATACAGAGTATCGGTGTAGCCGTTTGTGGCCAGGATGACCCATTGCGATGTCACACTGCCGGAGGCTGTTTCTACTGTCCATCCGTCTGGCTGCTGTGTAAGACGGTTTGCTGCACTGTAACCATAAATCGTTGCGCCGGCAGACTTAGCTCGTTCAGCGATACCGTGTACCAGTGCTAGCGGTTGAACAGCCCCACCGCGTGGAACCAGAATGCCTGATTGATATGCGCTGCTGCCAGTTAGCGTCGTCAGTGCTTCACCATCGACGAACTCGATCTGAGCACCGAGTTTGATCCAGGCTTCCGCATTTTTACGAGACTCCTTCTTTGCGCGCTCGCAATGATCAACACGCAGCCATCCATGTTGACGTGCATCGCACTTGATCTGATATTGATTGATAAAATCGAATAGGCTATCTGCTGAACCTAACGAAATATCAGTGAGCCGCTGCAAGTAGGTTGGTCCAACATGCCGACGCACTTGTTCCGGTCCGTTAAACGGTAGTATTGGATTTACCTGTCCACCATTGCGGCCGGATGCACCGAAACCGACATCGTTTGCATCTAATACCACAACGCGTTTTCCGGCGTCAGCTAATTTGTGCGCGGCGCGCAGACCCGTAAAACCTGCACCTATCACAGTGACATCGCTTGTTGTTTGTTGCGTAAGCGGCGAGTTCGGTAAGGTGTGCCGCAGGCCGGCCATCCATAATGAATTGGGAGTATCGTGGTGAGGCAAAACGAGATCTCTGATAATAAATGGCCATCTCATTAAACAGAACTATAACTATTCCCGTCAAGTGTTTTGGCGAGTATGTTGTAACGGGACTCTCAGTGCAAAGCATCTGCAGAACGTATCCGCAAGTAGCGATATCTGGTTTTATTTCCGCATCACCAAACCCGTCGGGATAAATTAGAACGTGGGCAGTTCCAAAAGTTATTGCACAAAAGTAATAATCCATTTTTTATGCGATTGCGTAAGTGCGTATGTGTAGTGACGATGCGCATCAAAGCTACGTTAACCAAGTAACGATCAATTTATCTTATAACTGGAGCAGTAGTAATGAGAAAGCTTATAGCCATCGCGGCATTAGTAATGAGCACGTCAGTCTTTGCTGGCGGAATGAAAAAAGACATTGTCGACACAGCGGCTGGTGCTGGCGACTTCAACACATTGGTAGCAGCGGTTGAAGCTGCAGGCTTAGTTGAAACATTGAAAGGTGAAGGTCCGTTCACTGTGTTTGCACCAACTGACGCAGCTTTTGCAGCCTTGCCTGATGGTACGGTAGAAGACCTGTTAAAGCCTGAGAACAAAGACAAGTTAACCGCTATATTGACCTACCACGTGGTTGCGGGGAAAGTCATGTCGGGCGATATCGCTGAAGGCGATTCAATGGCTGCGTCTGTGCAGGGTCAAGAACTCATGATTAAGGCGGGCGACGGAGTCATGATTAATGATTCGACCGTGACTACTGCAGACATTAAAACATCAAATGGCGTCATTCACGTTATTGATAAAGTATTGTTACCCCCACAAAGCTAAGCCCTTAACTGTGTAGTAAAAGTAGAAGGCCACTCTTTAGGAGTGGCCTTTTTACGTTAATGTCACTCGACACGAAATGTTTGCGTCCGACGGTGTGTTAATGCTTTATCGCGATTATACCTATACAGCAAGCTCGGAAGCTGCTGCGAATTCACCTAGTACGATGATGAGTTTAAACACGGTATTTTTGCCCGAAGACGATTTATTCATGTTATAGCCACCTATTGCTCAAAGCTTGTAGAGGCTTTTAACGAGAGACGGGCGCATCAAGCGCCCGTTTTTCAAAGGCTGTTTTTGGTACAGCCGCGTCAAACCACATATACTAAGCCCATCGATGACGGAATAACTGTTCACTGTAGGGGCTTACTGTGTTTAAACCACTTAAGAAAATCAGGACACCATTAAACGTGACGTTAGTCGTTGTGGTGCTTGGTATGAGTTTTCTGCAACGTACAACAGTAGCGGATGAAAACAAAACGGCCTTTGTCGAAGCCAATATCCTGTCCATTTTTTACCATGAGCTGGGCCATGCGGTAATCGATTTACTTCAAGTACCTATTTATGGCCAAGAAGAAGATGCGGCAGATAATATGTCGGTGCTTATGATTCACCAATTATTTGAAGAAGAGTCGGCTCAATCAATCGCCTACGACAGTGCATTTGGGTACATCAATGATCCTAATGGTACTGAAGCGGTAGCCTATTGGGACATTCATGGTCCCGATGAACAGCGTTATTACAACCATGTGTGCTTGTTTTACGGTGCAAATCCGGATGAACGCGAATTGCTGGCTAATGACTTGGGTCTACCTGCAGAACGAGCAGAGACCTGCGTTGAAGAATATGAACAAGCCGATGCCAGTTGGGGCTTGGTGTTTCAAGAGTTATCCGATCCCAGTTCACCTGGATCATTGGAATTTGTTGCGTCTAGTAATCCAGACGATAAGCTGCTTAATGATCTGTTATCGGCAGAAATTGAAGATTTGAATGCTTACTACTATTTACCTGAGTCGGTTCAGGTAACCGTTGAAGCGTGTGATGAGCCAAATGCGTTTTACGATCCTAATAATGTATCTATAACAGTGTGTTCCGAATTCGTTGAGCACTTGGAAACGCTCTACGAGCTATAGGTCAATGTGTATGTCAGCCAGAAATATAAAGAGCGATGCGCCGCACACAGCGGGTCTAAAATCCAGCAAGGCTAGGTATGTTTCTGCTTCTCAAGCCAACATACTATTCCATCAATCTGACCATCATCACCAGGAGGGTTGGCGATAATCGGACTATGGTCGAAACCAAGTCTTACTGCCAAATCAGCGCATCGTTCACTGTTCACGATTATAGGGGTGGCATGTAATTCGTTTGCGTAGGTTGGGCCAGCTATATTAACTAAATTCCTGAGTACATCATCGCTGGTTACGCTGATGATATTCGGTGGTGTATCCACGAATATACGATGACGCTCGGCATCACTGACCACCGGAGTAACCCGTTTATAAACGTCTTTAATGTTAACAGTTGCTCCGCTCTGTTCAAAAAAGCTTTCAATTAGGTTTCGACCACCTACACCTTTTACAATAAGTGCCGATTTAATTGTAGGCTGTGTTTTTAACCACTCTATCAGCGCTTCGCTGGTAAACGGTTCTATGGGTGGGTGCGCAAGATCTTGATTAAATTGTGCCAAGGCACGTTGCGTTGCACGGCCAATACAATAGACCGATGCCTTGTTCCAGGGTAACGGCTGGATTGCGTGTGCAAATTCCACAGCATTTCGGCTAGTGAAAAAAACAAACTCGGCTGCATCAATTTCTGCAGCATCAATTGAACAATCAACAGGCAAAATATCGATACAAGGCAGGCTAAGCGTGTCTAATCCGGCGTCAGAACAGCGCG
>CAYMHU010000100.1:0-3400 GCA_964390335.1 uncultured Granulosicoccaceae bacterium
ACCAGCGTCTCGTTTAAAATTAACAATGTGTCCATCAGTCGGATCTGGCGTTATAGCGACGTGCCCGCCGATGGACCACAGTGCAGTTTAGGTGAAGTTGGTTGGGTGCCTTAGCAATTATGAATTTGCAACAGGCTGTTCGACTGGATGTTGTTTACCGGTAGTTGAGTAAATCACCAACAACAACACCAAAGCTCAAGCAATAATCCACCGCAAAGCATAAGCAAGTATCCTCAAAGGTCCTTAATATAGTGCCACATGAGTTCAGCCATCTTTTTATCGAGGATATCATTGTGCGCATCCGTCTTCGGCTTTTCAGAACCAACAACGATGCCTGACGCATCAACAAGCAGCACCTTGTTGTCGTACACGGGCTTTTTCTTAGAGTCATCAGCCCAATTAACAATTTTGTAAACGGGCTTAGCACCTGGCTTATGCGGGCCATCGGCATGTTTTTTCGCAAATGCTAATCCAAATCTGCCACCAAGATGCTTTGCACCGGTGACATAGTTGGCTATTGGATTAGCGTTGTCATGTACCGATGTTGTAAAGAGTAACTTCGCTTTTTTGTCTGTGAATTCAGAATATGGCTGCCCCTCTAAGCCACCACTGGCAACAAAGCGCCGGGCACTAAACGCAGCTTGCAATCCAATCATGAGATCAACCGGGTCCGCGTTTTTGGCGTTCACCAAATGTCTTGATGAAAACAGAGCCCGTGACAAAATACGTGCGCCCAAACTGTGACCAATTAATATTAATTTCTGGCCGCTAGTATCTGAATTATCCATAACACCAGGTAACTGATCATTAATAATCCAATTCAACCAGGTTATGCCTAACTCATCTGCGTCTTGCGTTTTATTGGGATAACTAATGATATGGAAAAACTTTTTTGTCGGTATAAAATCGCTGATAGACCGCCAAACCGATGGCCAGGTAATCGCAATAACAAACGGTTTAAATTCAGGTTTTTCTTTTTTCGCTTGATCTTTTAGATTTTCAATAATCAAATTATAACGCCACATCGACTCCGTCTGATCATTATTCCAACCCATGTTTAATACGAAAACATGAGTGTAATTATCTCTAATGGTGCCGATACGCTTCAGAGATTCAAATAGCTTCGATAACTGTTGGAAAGATTCTGTATAGCTATAGTCACCATCCGGATTTTCATCATAAGCATTATATTCAAATTTTTGCACACCATTAATGCGCGACACTATTTGAGTGGGCAACATAACTTTTGTGTTTTGACGCGTATAGTTCTGGAACAATGCATTACGTACCTGTGTAATTCTTTCGTCGCCAGACAATGGCTCAACTAAATGGCTGTACAAAGGCTGATGCGCGTAGTCACCCATAAGTTCTTTGCGGTTTTTTGACCCAACAACCGATCGCTTCTCAAAACCGATGATTAGACCATCTGCAGTTAAATCAAAATGCTTGGATCGACCTAATTCCTGGTACGGTCGATCAGTTTGCTGACCGGTAGCGCAACCAGACAGACTTAAAACGATATACGCAACAATTAAAAAGAGGATTATCTTGGTGACCATGTTGAACAAGCTCCCTGTATTACAGCACTCAGCTTCAATACAGGGAGGATACCGCAACAATCAACACAGTAAACAATTTTAATAGTTGGAGTTCAAGATAAGCTGGAAAATTACACTACTTGGGTAATCGAATCCTGGATAATGGATTCAGACCGCACGCACCACAAACCTAACTTGAACCGGCACGAAGCCTCAAATACCACAACAATAAAACTATCAGCACAACCGCTTCGATACCCACTAGCTGCCATTGCTTGCTTGTTGAACCATCCAACACGATACCCATAACGCGAGTAATGATAAGCCCAAGAACCAAAGCTGACAGCAAAGCCGCTATTGTTAACCAGATAGGATGTAGCTGATGGTGCAGCAATGCGAATAAGCCAAAGCCTATAAGCAAGCCCCACCATATTCTGCGTTCAACAGCTTTAAACGGATCGCTCGGGATGGGTTTGTTACTGACAAGCTCCGGGTTATAGGACAGCACCAACCCGGCAATTAAAAACACTACACCAATAACTTTGAGACCGAAGCTGTGTTCCATTTTTGATCCCTTATGGGTTACTAGTTACAACCGCTCGAAGACAGTGGCAACGCCCTGCCCCATTCCAATGCACATGGTGGCAAGCCCAAACTGGCCATCGTTTTGCTTCATGACATTCAGTAGCGTGGTGCAAATGCGAGTGCCCGAACACCCTAATGGATGACCCAACGCAATTGCTCCGCCATTTAAATTGACTTTGCTATCCATAACATCAAGCAAGCCAAGATCTTTCAGTACCGGAATGGATTGCGCAGCAAACGCTTCATTCAGCTCCACAAAATCCATATCGTCGATACTCATACCCGCACGCTTCAATGCTTTCTTTGATGCTGGCACGGGTCCGTAACCCATGATTGCCGGATCACAACCGCTTACGGCCATACTTTTAACACGTGCAATCGGCTGCAGGCCACGCTCCTTGGCTTTCTTACCAGACATAAGCAACATGGCCGACGCACCATCAGAAATAGCAGAAGACGAACCAGCTGTGACCGTACCTGAACCGGGGACAAACGCAGGTCGCAATGAGGCCAAGGCTTCGATTGACGCATCCGCGCGAATCACTTCATCGTGTTCGATGAGTTTAAACATGCCGATTTCATCGTGGCCCTCGATAGGCACAATTTCATTATCAAACCGGCCCTCTGTCATTGCAGCGTAAGCTCGTTTGTGTGAACGTAACGCAAACTCATCTTGTTGTTCACGCGATACTTTGTGCAGATTAGCCAGCATCTCGGCGGTTAAGCCCATCATCATGGAACCTTTTGCCATGTACTTGCTCATGGCCGGGTTTAGATCAACGCCGTGCATCATGGGCACATGTTGCATGTGCTCGACACCACCGACAACAAACACATCACCGAAGTCGGTCATGATGCCTTGTGCTGCAATGTGTAGTGCACTCATGGAAGAGCCGCACAAACGACTGACCGTTTGAGCGCCGGCTGATTTGGGTACACCCGCCATTAATCCAACTGCACGCGCAACGTTAAAACCTTGTTCTAAGGTTTGGTTAACGCAGCCCCAAACAATGTCTTCCACTTCATTGATATCGGCGTTTGGATTACGCTCAAATAGGGCGCTAACTAATGCTGCCGATAAGTTTTCTGCGCGTACATTCTTAAAGCCTCCACCTTTAGAGCGACACATTGGAGAACGCACGCCATCAATTATGACTACATCATTATCATCGAAGCTCATGACTTTTCTCCAGTTGTTGCGTTACTCGGATAAAACGTGGCGCCCGTTTTGGCCATTTCCCGCATTTTATCGGTCGGGTGATACAAGGGTCCCAGAT
>CAYMHU010000101.1:0-3344 GCA_964390335.1 uncultured Granulosicoccaceae bacterium
ACATGCACTATCACAACACGGTGCTAATACCTGACATAGAGAGTTCCGAATGTACCTACTAGCCAACAATTACCCTCAGAATAGATCTGCGAATAACTTTCAACACTCAAGTCGGCCAGTTAGGTACAGTCGCGAGTTTGGCTGCACGATCAGTCTATTGATACCTTGGAAGATCAGAAGTTTTGTCGTGAAGCACTTTCAGCGGTGTGCGTATCACCGGCTTGTTCACTCGAAATTCCGAGCCCCATCCACCATTCACCTCGCGTTGAATCAATCTGAAGAGCAGTAATATAACTACTTGCCGCCTGAACTGAATTACCTGTTCGTTGATAGATACCAGCTAACAGTGCATGAAACTCGGCGTTGTCTACGGCAACCGGCAAAACGCGTCGCAATACTTCTAGGGCTGCATTATCCAGGCCCTGCGCGGCGAGAATTTGCGCATAAAGGCTGACATATGACACTTCCTCCGGATAGCGCGTCAGCCCTCGTGCCAGTACCAACTCAGCTCTACCCTCTTGATTCTGCGACATATAAAGCTTGGCTAATAATATTCTGGCTTGATGTTGAGTGTCGTCTTGAAGCAAAAGATCATTCAGCAACATTTCAGCTTGCCCATAATCACCTGTTTTATATAAATTGCTTGCCTTGCGGAAATCGTTTGTTCTCTGTTGCACTGCCGACAACGGATGGTGAATCACCTCTATAAACTCAGATTCAAGCAACCCATGCGATGGCGAATTTATGTCCACAGCGTCATTTTTCACATCACCGAGATAACGATTGGCATTGGATTGCACCTTATTGGTGTTTGGTTCTCTTTTAAGTTCAAGATCTTTCGACGCTACCACCGTACTCTTCGATTCACGAATTTGCTGTTTACTTTTTTGTATTGACACAAAATCTACTTCGGTGGCTTTTAGCGAAGTATCGTTGTTTAATTGCGGTTGTATGTACGTTGGCACGATGCTTTCAGTTGAGTCATCGATATAAGGTGTTTGCGCTGTTCGATGAACAGCGAAACTACCAACGGCTATTCCTGATAAAAACAAAGTCAGCGCCATACGCATTTTACTAACATTTCTGGTTTGCCTAGCAATTTGAGTCACTGGCAACGAAACCGGTGCTGGAATTTCCTCTGATCTGACAGACACCCCTAACACGGCGTCACCGCTACAGTATTTTCTTTGTGCCAGATCGTTCAACACATCGTTAACAAGACTCACTTTGGATCTACTCCGTAACGGTAATGCTAGAGACTCATGACGGTCCGACCACGAAAGCCGCAAAGTGCCGCGATCTGCGACGTTCGCTGGTGCTGAAACTTAAGACCAACTGAATCTTCTATTGCTTTATTTATGTGAAAATCAACGACAGTACTGTCACCTCGTCCGAAAGCCACTAGAAGAGCCTTGTGAGCCAGCACATTAATCACACGCGGGACGCCACCACTTCCTTCTAATAGTGTCGGCATTGCATCCGAGCTAAAAACCACATTTTCATGGCAACCGGCGACATTCATTCGATGTTGCACATAAACAGTCAACACACTCAGCTCCAGCGGTTTAAGTGTGTGGCTAAAGGCGATACGTTGGCGTAATTGTCGAAAATGATCTTGTTGCAAACGCGAATCCAACTCCGGCTGCCCGAATAGAACAAGTTGCAACAGTTTGCTTTTCTCTGTTTCGAGATTTGAAAACAGTCTCAATGCGCCCATTGTTTCGTCTGATAAAGACTGGGCCTCATCAATAGCCAAAACCAACCGCCGTCCTTTATCCTGTAACACTATCAGCCGACTGCAAATAAGCTCAAGTAGACGCGATTGACTAGTTTTGTAGCTATTGCTGATATCAATTGTCTTAGCCAATGCGCTAAGCAAGGCTTTGGGAGTGATTGCCGGGTTTGTTATGGACAGAGCCATAAAACTTTCGTCTAGAGTATGCAGCAGTTTTCGGCATAACAGCGTTTTACCGGTTCCCACTTCTCCTGTAACTTTAGTGAAGCCCTCTCCTGTGTATAGTGCACACTCCAGTACATCAAGTCCGTCCTTGAATTCACCATAATCCAAAAAGAACTCAGTATCCGGCGTCAAAGTAAATGGATATTGTTTTAGTCCGAAGTGTTCTAATTACACAGCATTACTCCTCGATCAAATGAGGCGACTGAGTGTTACTGCTATCCGATATTCGGACATTTCCGAAACGTTCTCTGTTATTACGCAACTGCCCATCCCATTGTTCATCACCTCGGATAACTACAGGACGCAACAATATAACCAGCTCACTTTTGGTCGCCACTTCTCGTCGATTTTGGAACAACCCACCAAACAGCGGAATGTTACCTAAACCAGGTGTGCGGGTTTCTTCAACGCGCACAGCATTTTTCATCAATCCACCAACGACAATGACTTGACCACTTTGAGCGCGCACGACTGAATCAGACTCGCGAATAGTGCTAAGTGCTAGTGGAACGGAAAAATCAGAATCTGAAGAAACCCTGATGTTCTTTGCTTCCTCCATAACCTCACTTATTGTTGGATGAATGTGAAGTATCACATTGTCGTTAGCATCAATCTGCGGAAGCACATCGAGAGCGACTCCTGAAAAAAACGGGGTAAGTGCAACATCGACATTCTGATTCCCAATGCCATTGGCAATGTCAGTCTCTGTGTCGAAATCCGTGACAAAATACTCGTCCTGACCAACCTTAATTACAGCCTTTTGATTATTCACTGTAGATATGCGAGGACTTGATAGAACTTGCACATCTTGCTTTGGCAAAAACAACAAATTAATTAAGAAGAAGGAAGGAGTTACCCAGCTTGACCATCTCGAAGCCTACAGAGCAATCCGTACGGTTGAGAACTTTGCATACTATTCAATTCGCCAGACCAAGCATCTGGTCAGTAGCCGCGTCACCGCCGCCACCTCCCACACCACCGTAGGTATGGTTCCGTGTACCGCTGCTCATAAAGATGCTTGCAATCAAACGTGTTCATCCGTTAGAGACAGCAGGCTCAAGCTGCGGAAGTAGCGAGTCGGGAACGCTTGATTCATGTGACCCTTGTCCGCAATCCACCATGGAACTCGGGAGTTATACGCACACTAACGAGCACGGTTTTAATCAAAACCGTTTCTGTTCGTCAGGCCAAAACTTTGCCTGCAGCTTCCATCACACAGCACCTTACGATAGTGCGTTTGCAGTTCGACTAGGAGTTTTTGTTACCAAGGCCTCCAGAGGACTTTTACCTTCAAGTCACATCTTGGTTTGCTTTCGCTGAACAGTCACAAGCGCCAGTCATGACGCTTCGCGCCATATCCGTCGCACATAAAAAAGGCAGTAGC
>CAYMHU010000102.1:0-3273 GCA_964390335.1 uncultured Granulosicoccaceae bacterium
CTTGATAATCATCTTGACCAAATACAATGTACCCTTGTTTGTGTTTATGCGAATAGGGTAAGTACAATGTTGGGCCAGACTCCAGTGGCATATCGCAGTGCGCCACCGCGCCTTGCAGCGTTAAAGTTGGACACATTAAATGCACATGCGCAGGATACTCCAGTGCTTGATCTTGCGACATAAAACCCAAATGATAATCGCGGTGTGCCAGTTGCGCTTGCCCCCCCGGGTTCACCTGATTAACCTGTGCGGTTACTTGGTAGCCACGACCAAGCCAAGCTTGGCTAATCATAGCAATGCAGTCATTCGAATAATAACGAGCAAAACTATCAGGGTTGGCAATGCAGTGTTTTTCTAATGCGTTCCAAATTCGATCATTAGCGCCCGGTTTGGCGAAGTGATCTCCTTGTCCATGGCCTGTTTCGCGTTGCGAGCGCATAATGTCTGCAAACAATTGGTTTGTTTCATCTATAACGTTGTTGTCCGCGATGGCATTTTTAAACGCAACTATACCTGGGCCATCCAGTAATGCCGATGCCCACTCACGCTGCAGCTCCGCACGTTTTTGCTCGTCTGTGGCAGCAGCTCGGATATCGTCGCCGTTATAGACAAGCACATTTTGTTCAACCGAGCTGGCATTGGGCCAGTCACTAATATTGGTTTCGACCGAAACTTGTTTTATAAACTCATCAAGGTTGCCGGATTGCTTATTGACCCAATCGGCATCGTTGGCGCTGCTAATTGAAAGGTCTGCTGATTTGAGATTCGAGGACATAGTTGACGCTTGAGGAATTCGAATAGCCTGATTATGCCCGATAGAAATGTTCTAACTCAAGTTAAATGATTAGAAATCATCGGCGAAATAGAGCTATCGGAATTTACTCCGGTATAACTGTGATGCTAACCGTGTCCTGATACGTGCCGGGAGGTGCTGAATTAAACGAACCTCTATACACCCAGGTGCTAAATTGTATATTCCAGCCTGTATTCGGTGAATCTGAGCAGTCTATTGTGCTGGCCCCTGAAATATTTCTAACGGTTCTGGGTCGAGCAAAGTTGGCTCTTCGTTGGGTGTTGCCTCTAAAAAAGGTCATTTGCGTGCGGTAGCGTATAGAGTCTCCGGCTGCATTCATCATTCTGAGTTGATTCGTACTGTTTTGTCCTGCAATTGCTAACGAAAAAGTACCCGTGGAAGAGAATACACATTGCTGGTCCAGCAGTCGAGGTGGTCTTCCCATATTGTGGTTTGCGGCATAAGTACCCAGGAACCAGTCATCCACATTACTGATCTTCACCCCTTCACCAACCGATATGCTGATGATCGATTGAGATGAGTGTTGTTGTGCGAAGGCTGTGTTTCCAAATACCAGAATAAACGCAATCGTCAGGCCGCGCGTTAGTGTTTTTGTGATGTCTGGTAGTTTAAGCACGTAATATTTATTTATAAGCTGAGCATGGTTTTGGGTGAAAAAATTAATCGATAACAGTCAGCTCTGTTTGTACTTTATTCGGGTGCAACAGTAATGGTAAGTGTGTCTATGTAGGTGCCGGGTATAGCGGCGTTGTAATCGGCGGCTGCAACAGTAACCTCAAACGTTGCATTGTAACCACCGGTACCTGCGCAAATTACACTTGTGCTATCTCCAGTAAGTCCTGTCAATGTTGCGCCATTACTCAAAGTTGTTGCACTACCACCATTGGATGTCCAGGTCAGGGTGTATGGGATTGAGGCTGCTCCATCCACTAAATTAAAATCACCATTGGCTGAATCCACAGTGACGTTATAGTTAGTCGTTGAACTGAAAATGCAAACATCGTCCGAGCCCACGGCATCAGTTGTTAAGTTTGCATGTGAGCCCAGATCGATATCGCCAACATCAGATATCTGTACGGCATCATCTTTGATAACCGTGACATCTGACTCAGCAATAGAATTTGAACCAAGTGTTCCATCGGATGCCGCAGTAGCAGTGCCGGAAATAATCAGAGCAGAGGCGATCAGGAGCGTGTTGACGTGTTTCATTGCAAGCCTTTTTAATTAACATGAACCGATCAATTCATATCTAAGGCTTTTTGGAATGCAGCAGTAGATATAAATAAATCACCGTGCATTTCCTTATGCGTTTGAGACAACCGTGACGAGTATTCCAAATGCCGTTTCGGTCATCTAACATGTTATTTATCGCCTGAATGGCAAGGCTGCTTAGGAGGTATGTCAGTAAGTATTGGTTAATTCACATTTGATTGTATGATGTAGCCAACGCAGAACTCAGAGTTTCTGATTATTCTGGCGCTACCAACAATGTCAGTGTGTCTTGGTATATCCCTGGAGGCGCTGCGTTGAATGAAGCGCCCAGCACGTAGGTGTAAAACCGCAAATTCCAGCCAGGGTTCGGGCTGTCTGAGCAGTCCAGTGTGCTTGCGCCATCAATATTGTTGAAGGTTGCCGGTGTATTTACAAATGTAAATCGATTTCCACCGTTTCTTCTGTAGTTGATCAGCATACGGTAAGCCATAGTGTCGCCGTTTTGGCTTTCCATTAAAAAGCTACTGTTACTGTGCTGACCGTTGATTGTTATTCTAAATGCACCGGTAGACGAAAAAACGCATTGATCATCCCGAAAAAGCGGTGTTAAAAAGTTTACAGTATCGGTTGCTGTGTACACGCCCAACAGCCAATCATCTACGTTACTTATTTTTACGGACTCGCCAACAACAATACTGATTTCAGATTCAGCGGAATTGGATTGCGCGAGCGTGTGCGAACTAAAACCCAAGGCCAACATAATAAGCAGTAGGTTTCGCAGGAAAATACAAGTGAATGTAGCTTTAGTCATATACGTTATTTGTCTTACCACAGTGACGAATAAAACACTTGCCACGCAGTGTGGCAAGTGCATACCATGCTAACTAAATAGAGAACTTATTCTGGTGCTACAGTGAGTGTTAAGGTGTCAGAGTAGGAGCCAGGAACAGCTGAGTTGAAATCTGCACTTGCAACTGTTACTTCAAACGTTGCATTCGTGCCACTGCCGCAATCCAAGCTTGTGCTGTTACCAGCTAAACCAGTAATGGCCGTGCCGTCTGCTACTGTTGCAGCTGTTCCGCCATTTGCCGACCACGTTAACCCGTATGGAATTTCTTCAGTACCGTCCATCAATCTGAAACCACCGTTTGCAGAATCAATAGTTACGTTGTAATTGGTTGTTGAGCTGAAGATACAAACATCGTCAGATTCCACCGCGTCAGCAGCTAAAGCCGCGTGCGCACCGA
>CAYMHU010000103.1:0-3240 GCA_964390335.1 uncultured Granulosicoccaceae bacterium
TTTTGCCCCAAGGTCACACCATCGCCGATACCCGGCGCGTGATCATCTACGCCCGTCGCGAGCCTGACGATCGCATTGTTATTGGCAGTCACGGCAATATCAGAAACGATGACTCACTAACCGGATTTGATTGGCTGAAAAACGATGCCGAACGCATATTCCCTCAATTGAAAGGTATTGACTGGGAATACGCCTGGGGTGGAAAGATCGCTGTCACTGATGATCGTCTGCCACATTTTCATGAACCGGCTACCGGCCTAGTTGCCGGGATGGGTTACAACGGGCGGGGTGTGGCAATGTCTAATGCGATGGGTACCGTGTTAGCAGATCGCGTGCTTGGCACTGCACCCGAAGATTTACCTTTTCCGATATCACGCATTAAAAAGATCCCGTTCAGAAACGTGCAACTGCTTGGGAAACGAACGGTGGTTTGGTGGATGCAGCAGTTGGATAAACGCGAACTATAGCTATCTCATCCGATAACATTTCTATGCAAGCTCTGTTATCAACTCACTAAGCACATACTTATCATGAATATCTAAAACTTCATCTATTCCTTCTGCAATAGCACCATCGCCATAAGTCTTGATTAACGTACAGACTGCAAACGATTTGGATTCTTCATTGTATTTCTGAAGCCAATCTTTCAAATTATATTTATCGGCGTACTGCCCGTTTGGAAAAAACACTGATGACTTGCACCCTGGAAGGCGCCACGGCTTGGGTGTGAGTCTAGCGCGATAGCATTGCTGTCGCTTACATAACTTACGATAGAGTTTGTCGCTATCGAGCGATTCCATCCATTCCGCCGACTCCACGCTGTCGGGCTCCATATATTTGTTAGTGACAATAACGCGATAACCCGCAGCAGTTTCATATACGCGAAAACATAAAGCTGGATGCTGTCGGCTAAAGTCGGCAAATCGAGATAGTGCCAGATCTTTGTAGTCTTGCAGCTTTTTACGCGACTTCTGTCTCTCTAGCTGTTCAGGATCCGGAAGATCCACATCGGCTATAAATAAATTTGCTGCATTGAGTACCAATGCACCGTACCGATTTCGGGTTATGGCTGCATGCGGATTATCGATACTGCCAAAACGTTCAATAACCATTTCCTTGATCGGATGATCGCTTTCATACTCGTAAAAATCACGCAACCAACCTTCTGATTCCAGCTTCTCTTTTAAACCAGCAACCCGCTTCTGCGCCGCCTCCTTGGCATCTTGAACACTGCTATTCGAACCTGCCCAACCAACCAGCCAGTAATGCGAGCCAACATCATCTACAGCTCTCTTACCAGCTTTGGACCAATAATCGTATATCTTCATACAGCTTGGCTCGTCTGCAAAGTGGAGTTTTAGTGCTCACCTATGCCAATTCGGTGTCGGTCTCTTTAAGCACATACTGATCATGAATCTGCACAACATCCTTAGCTACGCAGTCGAAAGTATTGTCACCATAACTGTCTACCAGCTTGCACACTGCATAGGCTTCAGACTTAATGCTGTATTCCGTTAGCCATTCAGTAAGATTGCTTTTCTCTTCATCAGGGCTGTCTTAAAAAGCCACTGGTCGCTTGAAATCAGGCAAGCGCCAAGGTTTGGGTGTCAATCTGGCTCGATAACATTCCTGTTGTTCACACAAACGGCTGTAGAGCTTGTCGCTATTGAGCGCTTTTAGCCACGCACTCGACTGCTCGCTGCTTGTTTCCATGGTTTGACTGGTAACTATCAGCCGATATCCTGCAGCAGTTTTATAGACTCTAAAAGACAATGATGGATTGTTTTTATGAAATTCTGAAAAGCTGTTCATGGCGTTTTCGTGTTTTTCGGTCACCTCTTTTTCATATCGTGTTTTAACATCTTCCCCGCCTCCGTGTATCCCATCGAGAATCATCATGGTTGCGATAGACCTTTCCGCGCCGGTCAATTTCTCCAAAAAATCCCACTTTTTCTGTTCATCTTTAAGTTGTCTAAACGCTACAAGATTCGCCGAAGAATACTCTTTGGAATTGATTATTGAGTCATCACAAAGTGGAGGTGAAGATTTGATGGTTATATCTATATCAGCAAAAAACACACTGGGAGCATTCAATACTAATGCGCCATAGCGGTTGCGTGTAATAGAGGCATATGGCTTTTCGGGATCACCAAAACTTTCTTCTACAATTTCAGTTACCGGCGCTTTTCCGACGTAATAAAAAACATCACGGAGTTTATCTGCCTCCACCAGCGCCTCGAGGTTGTTGAGATTCTCCTTGGCATCGGCAAATGCGTTTCTGATTTGAGCATTGGTGCTGCCTGACTTAACATGCCACCAAAGCATTCCACGTGGTTCGGTTGATCTCATTACCACACTCCTTGACTAAAAAGATCTGAAGATTTTACTTCTAGCGCTTCGTCTAAACCCTCATGGGACCATGGTATTAAAGCAGAACGAAACTTAAAGCGCCATCTGGGTGCACTCCAATCTAACTTCGTAAAACATTATCTGGAAATTCGGTCAGCGCTGGCAATGAGCTCTGGCGCAAGGGCTTCAACGGATTCCTGGCTCATACGATCAGTTGACGTCCACAACGACAAACACGAGCTAACCTCACCATCTATATCTCTGATCGGTGCCGCTATACCAATCACCGACGGATATTCCTCCTGCACGGACAATCCAAAATTACGTGAGCGCGTAAGCTCAAGCTCAGCTACCAGTTTGATTGGATCTTGGATGGTGTTTTCTGTCAATCGCTCAAAGCTCAACCGGACTAACATCTCTTCGCGTTGTTCAGGTGTCATGCACGCCATAAAAACTTTACCGGCAGCAGTACAGTGCAACGGTGCATGATCACCTGGGTGAGACGCATAGTTCACCGGAAATGTATTCAAGGTACGCAGATACAGAATTGCATCGCCGTCCAGCACAGACAGTTGCGTATTCATTTGAGATGAGTTAGCTAAGCGATGCATCTCCTGCGCAGAATTCTCATATAAATCCGCTTGCATCCATGCTCCACGCGCCCAGCGATTTAATCTTGGGCCATACCGGTATACCCGATTGAGCTTGTCATGCTCGATTAATTGCTCATTTATAAGGATGGTAATAATGCGATGGGCAGAACTCTTGGCTAATCCCGATTGAGCAGTAATGTCTTTAAAGGTCAACGGGCGCCGCGCCGCAGATACGATATCCAACACGTTCCCGCATTTAGATACGATAGAACTCTCACTTTTTGTTGTCACAAGCGAA
>CAYMHU010000104.1:0-2920 GCA_964390335.1 uncultured Granulosicoccaceae bacterium
TTAAAGGAAATTCACTACTTTTCTCTGTTTTATGACAGAGGGCCGGAGTGGTATGCCAGTCACTTTGCCGACGTTCCCGACACATGTCGAACGATTGATGCCAGTCCAACGTATTTTGATACGACTACTACGGCGTTAATACCGCGATTAATTAATGCTTACACGGAAGACCCGCGAGTTATATTGATCACAAGAGACCCAGTGGAGCGCGCTATATCGCACTTTATCCATTTAAAAGTGACGACCAAAGCACCTGCGTTACAGGAAGTGGATATTAACGAGTTTTTTCTGCAAGATCTGGCCGAAGCGATGCGTCAGAACACAACCTTGGGTTATTACCTGAATATGTGTTTAGGTTTTAGTTTATACACACGTAAATTTTTGACATACCGACAAGAGTTTGAGAAGCATCAATTGTTGGTTTTGGAAAACAGCGCTCAGCGCGAACGACCTCGCGAAGTCATGCAACAGGTACATGAATTTTTGAATGTGGACTTTGTTGATAATAAAGATTTTGGTGTAATCAGACACTCGAATGGTAGTGGCTTACATAAAATTTCGTTAGAAACCTACAACAGGTTAGCGGAACTTTTATACCCTGATTATCAGCATTTTTGTCATCAAGCCGGGTTCAAGTTTAAGGAGGCTCAGTACGATGAGCAAAAGCCAGCCCGCGTCGCCTGATGCCCAACCTACAGCTTCTGCAGACCAAGTTGCAGAAATTGAAGGGTCAGCGGTTCCGAGTAAACCTGAACTATCGGTAGTTAATACGCCTGTGCCAAATCAAGCCGTTTCAGCTAAAAAATTGGATGCCAGCAATCTAGTCCATGAAGGCAGTGAAGATTGGCTGTTTCTGGTAGCCGGATCCAATTCGGTTATCGACTTGTATCAAACGAATTCTTCATTCACTCCTAGAATGGGTAGAAAATGGGTTGAGCTGTTACAGCAACGCTCAGCACGCTTTCAGAAACAAGGCATTCAATACCTGCATTTATCAGCGCCTGAAAAGCTCAGTGTGCTGCATAAGCATTTTCAGGATAAGCTTGATAACGTTGACGGCAGTCCAACTGTATATATGGCCAACAATCACGCGGCTGAAGTTCCTTGTTTCGTTAACGTGGTACCTTTTTTTCAAGCTCAGATAGATAAAACCATGTTGTACTGGAAAACCGATACGCATTGGTCGTGTTGGGGGTGCTATGCAGCGTATCAATTGCTATGTGGCAGAATGGGAGTACAAGCCAGAACCGATTTAATGGGCTATCCATTCAATGAAGGTCCGGTGCTGTTTGATCTGGGTGCGAAGCTAGAGACACCCCGAAAAGAAAAAGCCCGTTTCTACCATTTCAATAAACAATCTAAGCGCACATTTGCCAATCCTATAGTTCGTTTTAAAGAACAACATGGTCTGGTAGATGAACCTTCATTGCATGTGGGTTCGCACGTGGTTTTTCGAAACGATTCTGCTGATGCTATCGATAAACGCATTATGTTGTTTGGCGATTCATTCTCAGAGTACCGTACGCATTTGTTAACAGGGATGCTGGCTGAGACATTCTCAGAAGTACACTTCATCTGGAATGCGAGTATTGATCATGCCTATGTAGAATCCATCAAGCCGGACGTTGTCATCAGCGAATTAGCCGAGCGTTTTATGGTTCGTGTGCCGAAGGATAATCTTGATATTCATCAGTTTGCTGCTGAGCGATTATCAGAATTTAAAGCCTTACCAAGAAATGCTGATGCGGCTTTTAATGCAAAGCCAGATTTAATTCAAGAAGAACTGTTTGGCAAAGAAACGTACGAGTTGAAAAAACCGATTACAGTGCAATCGGCATGCGTTGATATCAATAACGATGAGTCAATGACCACCAATCCTGTCAGATTGACAGTGGTTGATGATGCAAAAGTGTATTTCATCGGTGGGCGAACCCAAATTAGATCTTCCGATGGAAAAGTCATTGTGCGTGATCGAGTGGATGACGAACTCAACAAAATGATTGAGTGGCAAACCCATCAAAAGCTACCAGGTACCAGTCTTGTACTGGGTGATTCAATGGGTGCACATTGCTATTATCATTGGATGCTCGACCTGCTGCCCAAGCTGGGGATGGTTGAAAAAGCCGGTATTGATCTTTCTACTATTGATAATTTCCTAGTCAGAGAATTGAATAACAGCTTTCATATGGATACCTTAGAACGCTTTGGTATTGATCGATCACGCGTTGTACAAACCAAGAATAATCGCTATCTGGATTGTGATCGGGTCATTCATGTGCATATTAATAACGGTATCAACATGAAAATGAATCGGTACATACCGACCTTCATCAAGCATGTTTATCCGCCGGTTTACCCAGTCGGTGATCGTATAAAGTTATACATTAGTCGCCCGAAAGGTGTGCGGCGTGGCATTGCCAATGAAGAAGCGATGCTCCCGCTGTTAAGAGCTGCGGGATTTACGATCACAGCAATGGAGGGCATGAGCGTACAAGAGCAGGCTCAGCTACTGGCCAGAACCGATGTCCTGATATCACCTCATGGTGGGGCGCTAACCAATATGGTTTTTTGTCGTCCGGGAATTAAAGTGGTTGAGATATTTGGTCGGCACGTTTATCCGTTCTATTATGGATTGGCGCAGATGTGCGGGCACGAATATTATCCGGTGCTGGAAGATTGCAGTGACTATCCGCGCCTTATACAGTTTAAAGAGGCAGCGAGCGCAGGTTCAGCGGAAATTCAACAAACCACACGCAACAAGCACTTTAATGTTGACTTGAATGTGTTGCGTGACGTACTGGAGGCAGTAGCATAGGCTACTGCTTCACTTTCACCATAACGTCCTGCGTGGACGACACGCTGTAATCATCATGATCTATAGCGATAAAGCGAAGATTTAAATTACCAATATAATCAGAAT
>CAYMHU010000105.1:0-2891 GCA_964390335.1 uncultured Granulosicoccaceae bacterium
CGCGAAATTAAAGACATCGGGCTGCGCAACTATGAGCGCATTCTGACTGATTCTGATATCTGGCTGAACATGCAAGCAACCGCACATTTTCTATTGTGGACAATTGTGTTGCAGGTATTGATCGGCTTTACCTTAGCGTGGTTGATTCATCGTAACTTCAAAGGTAATGCGTTTTGGACCACGGTTATTGTGTTGCCAATGATGTTAAGTCCTGCGGTTGTGGGTAACTTCTGGAAATTCCTGTATCAACCGCAAATCGGATTGTTTAATTATGTTGTTGCGTTTGTGACGGGTAAGGACGCTTCAAGTTTCGACATGCTGGGCTCGGTGGATTTAGCGCCCTGGTCCATTGTGATAGTGGATACGTGGATGTGGACACCCTTCGTTATGTTAATTTGTCTTGCCGGGTTACGCTCTATTCCCGACTACATCTATGAGGCTGCAGAAATCGATCGGGCCTCGAAAGTGCGGCAGTTTTTTACGATCACTATCCCAATGATCTTGCCGTTCTTAATGCTTGCAGTGCTGTTCCGCGGTATTGAAAATTTCAAAATGTTCGATCTGGTGGTGCAGCTAACCGGTGGTGGTCCCGGCTCAACAACCGAACTCACGTCTATTAATTTAAAGCGCGAAGCATTTGAAAAATGGCGCACCGGGTATGCGTCTGCGTACGCCATAATTTTGTTTGTGACCGTATTTGGGCTTGCGTCCATTTATGTTAAGGCACTCAACAAGGTGAAAGAACGATGAGTGGCTACTCTATTTCAGAAGCATCGAATCGCGCGAAGGGGTTTGCAGGCGTCTTAGTTATTTTGTATGCCGTTATAACCATGATCCCGTTAGTCTGGATTGTGATGACCGGCTTCAAATCTCCCGCTGATGCCATAAGTTATCCGCCAAAAGTGGTTTACGAGCCAACGCTTGAGGGCTATGTGAATCTTTTCACCACGCGCACAAGGCAAACCGATGAATTTCTAGCCGATAACCCACCGCAGAACTGGGCAGACGAGATAGTGCGGCAATACGACATGGTTATTGTTGGTCCGTCCAAGTTTGGCCAGCGCTTTCTTAACTCAGTCATTATTGGTTTTGGATCGACGTTTTTAAGTATCTTTTTAGGCACGCTGGCAGCGTATGCGTTCAGTCGATTCAAAATTCCGTTTGCGGACGATTTGTTGTTCTTTATATTGAGCACACGCATGATGCCGCCTATAGCGGTGGCCATCCCGATATTTTTAATGTATCGAAGCCTTGGTTTATCCGATACGCATTTGGGGATGATACTACTGTACACGGCGGTGAATATTTCCTTGGCAGTGTGGCTATTAAAAGGCTTTATTGATGAGATACCGCGTGAGTACGAGGAGGCCGCACTGATCGATGGCTACACGCGTTTTCAAGCTTTTTATAAAGTGGTGTTACCGCAGGCGGCAACCGGCATTGCCTCAACGGCTATTTTTTGCCTTATCTTCGCGTGGAACGAATACGCGTTTGCCGTGTTGCTAACATCCGCTACCGCACAAACAGCGCCACCGTTTATACCCACCATCATCGGTATTGGTGGTTTGGACTGGCCCGCCGTTGCTGCTGGTGCAACCATATTCTTATTGCCGGTCATGATCTTTACCATTTTATTGCGTAAGCATTTGCTTCGTGGCATTACGTTCGGAGCAGTACGAAAATGACAAATTTCTTCAGTGGATTATTTCGGTTCAGGCGTGGCTCCTGGGAAATGCTGGCCACCATTATTATCGCGCTTGGCGTGTTTATGCTAATGCAGCCATTCGTAATGTGGGCCTACACCTACTCATTCATAACAACGTTGGTTGGCACGGTGATGTTCATCATTGTTAGCCACTTTCCGGAGTAACAATGGCTCAAATTGTTATTCAAAATATTCGCAAAGAATTTGGCGACTTCGTGGCGGTGCAGGAAAGCTCGTTCACTATAGAAGACGGCGAGTTTTTCATGCTGCTGGGACCATCTGGTTGTGGCAAAACCACAACCTTACGCATGATCGCAGGGTTGGAGTTACCCACCAGCGGAAACATCTTTCTTGATGGCGAAGACATTTCACAGTTGCGACCATCGCAGCGCGATATCGCATTTGTGTTTCAGATGTTTGCGTTGTATCCGCACATGAATGTACGCAAAAACCTGAGTTACCCATTGGCATCGCAAGGTATGCCACGCGCGCAGATCAAAGCCAAGGTTGCCGAGGTAGCCGATATTCTGGGTATTAGCGACATTCTTAATAAACCCGTAGGTGGTTTATCAGGTGGTGATCGACAACGTGTTGCGCTTGGCAGAGCAATTGTGCGCGAACCCAAAGCGTTCATGATGGATGAACCATTGGGTGCACTCGATGCCGAGTTTCGTGAACACATGGCAGAAGAGCTGCGCGCGTTGCACGATCGCATGGGCGCAACTACGGTTTATGTCACTCACGATCAACTGGAAGCCCTTCAAATGGGTGACAAGATCGTGGTGATGAACAATGCTGTTGTCGAACAGTTTGGCACCCCACGCGAAATTTACGATAAACCGGCAACCATGTTTGTTGCTGATTTCATCGGCTCACCTTCAATGAATTTTCTCGACTTTAACGGCTCGCTTGCGGTGCAAGACACTGCGGTTACGTTGTCCGGTCAAACCGTGGCAGTGCCTGCCATGCGTGAAGATGCCAGTGGTGAATTGGTATTCGGCGTCCGACCGGAACACATTACGTTAAAAGATGATGCCCAGCTGCGTGCAAAAATACTGGCTGCTGAATACTTAGGCACCACGCAAATACTCACGTTGGAAACCGCCAGTGGCGAATTAAAAGCACGCATCAGTTCTGAAGTGAACGCCGCTGTCGGCGATAACGTGGGTTTGGATTTTCGCAGCGA
>CAYMHU010000106.1:0-2790 GCA_964390335.1 uncultured Granulosicoccaceae bacterium
TAACGCCAAGCTCACTCGCAATTTACGCGTTGGCCCAATTGCCATAAAATGGGAGCTTGCGACCATGGCAATTTGGACTGCGCGTAAATTGTCGAGTGCAGCTTTTTGTTAGGCTGCCTTGGATTCATATACTTAGGAATCGTTCTCACCACTCCAGACCATTTTGGGTTTTCTCTCCTTCTCAGCACAGTCTTTAAGATACGAATTCATAAGTCTTTGGTATGGTATATCTGTCTCCTGAGCCACTTTTTTAAAATACGAAATAACATCGTCATCCATACGTATAGTTATGTCATTGTGCCAGTTCTTCATGCAGCTAGGACATTGCTTCGCACGTGGACTACGTAATTCCCCACCACAGTAAGGGCAGTGGGGCCCCATTTTCACCACCGATATTGTATCTTCCTGAATTATCCATTCTTTTTCCCACTCGTCATCTTCTAATGATTTCCATTCATTTATGAATCCTTCAGAAATTTCAGAAGGTAAGTCTTTGTGCCACCACACATATTCAGATGGAAGGGACTCCATATTGCGCTCCTCGATAGAGGGCTCGTATTTTTTGGAATTTACTGCACCTGACTCATATCGGAATAATACTTCCCATGGATCATCATCACCCACCAACCACGCTCTTACATCAGCTTTAGGTGCTATATCACCGATAAATTGAATTATTGCTGTAATTATTTTTTCGCCATTCTCACCATGAACAAAATGATAACTACAGTAACCATTAATCTCCTGCTTGCTTTCTGCACGGAGATCATTGGCTGGAATTCCGTCATTATTTTTAACCGAGTGAATTAGCTCCAGAGCAAACTTACTACCTGAAACTGTCAATAGATCTTCACTGGATAAAATAAGGGTTTCCTCTATTTTTTTTAAATCTGGCCTTGGAATATCGTTCAATGTTTGAAATATTGATGACAACTTCTTTTGTGTAGATGCATCGGTGTGCGCTATGTAAACGTTGCTGTGATTCTCTGCCATGTTTCTCACACTTCGCGTATTGCGTATTAGGAGTCAAAATACCAACACCGCAATTAATATGCCTAACGCCATGCTCAGCAGAACTTGACAGCGATTAACCAAAGCGGTAGCGACGGGATTGAGCTGTCAAGTTTCTGTTGCAGCATTTTGTTATGCCGCTTTAAACTTAAACTTCTTTACAGACTTAAGATCCACCTCTCGCTTCGCATGCCATAAATCATACTGATGCTGCATGGCAAGCCAACTTTCTGGTGATCTACCCAATGCCTTTGAAAGCCTTAATGACATAGCTGGTGTAATGCCGCTTTGGCCATTAATAATTCTGTTGATCGTGGACGCGGATACGCCTAAGCTCTCTGCCAATGCCCGAACACTTGTGTCATAGGGAGCAATATAGGTTGCCTGAATGAATTCTCCAGGATGTGGTGGATTATGCATTCCCATCAGTGATAGTCCTCATAGTCAAGTAAATAAACGTTGCCGTCATTGAACTCGAATGTAAGACGCCAATTACCACTAACCGCAATTGACCATCTATTCTTCATCTTCCCTTTCAATGGATGTAGCCGATAGCCCCGGATGTCCATATCATCTATTACCTGGCTCGTCTCTAAGGCCGCTAGCATCATACGAAGCCGCGATTCATGATTTGCCTGAATTCGCTTGGTTGTTCCCTTTTCGTAGAAATCGCGCAATCCTTTGTGCTTGATGCTGGCTATCATAGGTCTAGTATAGCATGTTGCGCACCACGCAACATATTTAATTTCTCTTTTGTAGAGGATTTAGAGAACTAGCGGCATAACGCCTCGGTTAGGCGCAATTTATAAGCTAGCCAAATTGGCGTAAAGTGGAGCGTAGCGGAACGCTAATTTGGCTAGCTTATAAATTGTCGCGCTACACCGATTTGTTAGCTTATTTTTCCTACCTCACTGGCAAATGAGTCTCGAAGCTTTTTCCGCGAAGATAACTCGGATACTAAATATTTTAAACATTTTTCAATTGTGACTGACTTCTGTAAACATACCTCATCTGGATGGGAGTGGACGCCCTCACTAAGCGCTCCATACAATGCGCCCAATGGATTTAGGCCGGATGGGCGTAAGTAATCTGGTAATGCGTGATTTGCGATATCTATTTTTGTGCTCATGGGAACGTTGCCATTGAGTTTTTCTAGCTCTTGTAAGACTAGATTGTTGCCTCCCGTAGTCACTAGATCTTCTTGCAACATCTG
This sequence comes from uncultured Granulosicoccaceae bacterium, assembly GCA_964390335.1. Classification (GTDB taxonomy): domain Bacteria; phylum Pseudomonadota; class Gammaproteobacteria; order Granulosicoccales; family Granulosicoccaceae; genus Granulosicoccus. Next base: position 2,225 of record CAYMHU010000106.1, read on the forward strand.
TAGCAAATTATAAATATTGTCCTCGACGATACGACGAAAATACGCATACGCGCCAATGCCGTGGCCCTGCGCCAAACTTACAACTGCTTTTTCATAATTTTCGGCATCATTTGAAAGAAACTTTTTTAGTTGAGCATCTCGTGGTAGTCGTTTTCGCGGAAACTCTCCGAACTTTTGTAGCTCTATCACGCGGCCCTCAACTGTGTGAGATACGCAATATAGGAGTGTGGCGCTATGACAAGTTAAACATTTAAACTCGAAATTCGTATAGCCCGTAGAAAGCGCTCGACCATTCAGAGCTTGGGCAAAAGCATCAATATTGGCAGTGTTTCTATACGGCCTAGTTTGACTGCACACTGGACATGGACCATCAACTTGGGGTATCTGAATATCGCCACGATTAATCTCTGGTAATTGATACAGAACTTTTTCATAGATTCTTGCAGATTCTAGAAAAGCCTTAATTTCATTATTGTTTAGTGTTTCCATATACGTACCAATGTCTTCTAAGCTAACGATTCGTTAACAGGCGTGCAACGCACGTCCGGCGGCCACAGGCCGCGCAG
>CAYMHU010000107.1:0-2756 GCA_964390335.1 uncultured Granulosicoccaceae bacterium
ACTCTCGCAGTTCGCTCAATCATGATGCCTAACAATAAGTTCAGGAACGGTTGCGCTCAGTGAGTGTTCTGAAGTATTCATGGTTGCGCGCTGAGCGCAACCGATTGCTGCAACGTCTTGTTAGGGTTGCGGCATCTCAAAGTACTCTCTCGAAATTCCAATAATTGTCCTCATAATTGAAAGTAGTCCATATTTCATCAATGCCATTGGATAGGGTTACTAGAGCAAACAATGCATTCCACCAATCTAGTTCTAAAGTCGTTAGATTGGAATTTACAAAATTGAAGAGTAATACCTTTTTTGCTGATTGGTAATTAACGAATTTGGCACTAGCACCATCGATCAACTTTTGAGTATTGGAAACAAGTGACTCAGGTATATCGCTGGAATCAACAATTTCATCAATCGACATTTCATTTGTTAAATAGCTCATTCCAGTTGCAGGTTGTCCATCCTCTCTGGAATTCGGATGCTCTCGTAGCAACTGAAACTCTCCAAATTTGTGAGACAGTCGTACAGCTTGGCCGTATTTTAATTTTTTTGAATATTCAGAAATAGCTTTCGCTATGATTTCAACCTCTTTATCAATAACAACTGGATTGAACTCTGATATCTCAGGAACACATAGTTGCATAGCTTCAGATGCGTCGATAGCTATTGCTTTGGACAAGCCGTCAAATATTCGATGCTCTGTATTGTGTATCTGTGCGTAGTTTAAAGGCCACATAAAATTCTTACGTTCGATAACAAGCTCAGAGTTACCATCTAGGCAAAGAACCTCAGGCTGCTTAGAGTCTCTGATCTCAACATCTAAGCAACATTTATAAGAATAATTAGAACCAGTCTCCTTATTGAAATGGGCAACAAATTCCCTAATTTCTAACCACTCGCATTTTGATGAACTGGGCAGACAAGCCATTGATCGATTCCCTACTATTGACTGGTTCGTAAATTACATCCTTAACAATTACAAAATCCTAGTAAGCCTAATAACAAGTAGACCGCAAAGTGAAGTGATTAAACACATCACTTTGCAGATATTTGTCCGAGATCAGTTGGCCATATCGACAATCAACCAAATCAAAGCAACCCAATCAACGCCTTACGCACAAATCAGAAAAATATCATCATCCGTGGATAGGCAACCAGATGCCATCTATCACCAATGCGTGAAAGGCAGCAGTCTGCATTTTATCAACCGGGCGTGTAAAGACATTACCTACTTGATTACTGTCATATATTACAGCACCACTGTTTCCCACTTCCACCCGCGCAGGAAGCACGAATGGGAAACCTTCAGCAACATTTTCTACTTACTGATAATTCAAAGAAAGCACATGAAAAACTACTCAGCGGAGTAGAAAAAACTATACGAATGACTAGGAAATAACAAAAGTTGGTCAAGACTATTTCTGAGTTAGCATTGTAAACGAATAGCAACTATCGACTTTTTAATAACTAAACATACCCCAACCAAACCACTCACAAATCCCCAACCCCAATCTCACCACGCTCAATCTGTCCATAACGCGTCCCTTTATCATCCGGGCAAGTCTTAAATATACGCAGCTTCCAAGTAAACTGATGAGGCTCCAATTTTATAGTGTCTTCTATAGCGCGGTTCATAATGGTTGCTGAAGCCACTTCATCCCCATTAGGATAATTCTCCAGCGCATCGAAAAAATGCACATCAACGCCATCCGTGTTCGCGTTATGCAACGCAATCATAGGCACCACCAACGCATTGGTTGCTTTCACTAACCTTGGCAACATAGCAAGCGTAGCTTTTTGATGTCCAAAGAACGGCGCAAACACAGAACCTTCTTTACCCAAATCCTCATCACTGAGGTAGCACAGCAACTTACCCGCCTTTAACCCCTTTATAAGCTGCCGGAAACCGCTTCCACGCGAAGTCGCGGTGGCACCAAAGCGATGTCGGCCTTTAAACACCAACCAATCAAGTACTTTGTTTTCCAGCGGGTTATAAATGCCTTGCAATGGATAATAAGGTGCAATTGCCAGTAAACCAGCATCAAGGGCTGCAGAATGCGTTATCAACAATACAACCGGGCGTTGTGTTGCTATTGCTGCATCCAACGCTTCGCGATTATGTAATTGGCCAAATTGTTTTACGGCGTTATCGCTACACCACCAATTGCGTGGCGATAACATCAGCGCTTGTAAATGTGCCGCCGTGTATTTTATTGCCATCACATGCCGCGCTTCGGCATCCAGTTCTGGAAAGCAGGCTTGTATATTGATATCAACAGCGGTATTGGTGCTGGTTTGGCGATTCACTTGTTTACTGGCAATCCAGTTAGCCAGTGCATTCCGTAAGCTCCGTGGTAGCAAGCTAATTATCCAAATAAAAAATACACCAATCCAGCTGGGCCATGATCGTATCCCGATTGGCATTTTCGGCGCGTCCACTATGCGCCCTTTTTTCGCTCGTTATTGTGCTTCTTTGTGCCCATATTAGCGCGCTGCGCTATCAGCATCGCACTGGCCATACCGTTGGCATCTAATTCAGTTTCTTTATGAAACAACACATCAAGCCCAGCAAACAATTGAGTAATCTCATTCGCTTCCAGCAAATAGTTTTTATTATTCAGCCCTGCCGTAAACGTTTCATACAACAAAATACCATTAGGCTTTAAAGCGGCCATTAACACCGCACAAATGGATCTATCTAAAAACCGAGTAACCGCAATCACATCATAAGAATCTGGTTCAGCGGGATGCTGCACAACGTCGCG
>CAYMHU010000108.1:0-2482 GCA_964390335.1 uncultured Granulosicoccaceae bacterium
GAAAAAAATCAATGCGCGTAAAGTCTCGTTTGCATCGGCTGATGAAACGAAGGAATTGACCGACATGGAAATTGGTGGTGTCACACCGTTTGGATTGCCCGAAGCGCTACCCGTGTTAGTCGATAGTGCGGTGATGGATTGTGAGTATATTATCTTGGGCGGCGGTAATCGGGCGTCGAAGCTAAAGTTGGAACCGGCTACGTTAAACAACATTGCGAGTATGGAAGTGGTAGCGGAGCTTGCCAATCCAATCCCAACTGAGAGTTAATCATCGGACAAGCTGTCTATCACCTGACAAAGTTGATATTGGTAGTCTCAAAGGGCTGAATCTGCTGCCTCATGATTCCATGATTGAACACAGTTTCGGGGCTTTCTTCGTAGGTATAAATGTCTGTAGAGAAAAGCACACCAAATGGTGTGTAAGATAGTGTTGACACATGATTGCCATGCACATCGTAGTCAAAATCGTAGGAAAATAGCTCATCGCCAAATTGATCGATCTCTTGTGCATTGATGGGTTGACCTTTGTCATTGTATGTAAAATGAGTGGTAACAGACGTTACCGCGTCAACCGTTGACGTTCTTACCCCGCTTGTATCGTAGTTTAAATCGAATGTGTACACGGAACTTGATAGAAAGTGGGTGATGCGGGTTAGCATTTCGCCAGTGTACGCAAAAGAGAAGTTATCGAATTCAGATTCAGAGTACGAGAGTACATCGCCATTTGGTCCATAGCGAATTTCATAGTCTGTTGTGCCGCTAATCAAAGTACCAAGTGAATAGTCATAACTACCACCTATAAGACGACCGGCGTCATCTAAGCGTTGGACAGAAACTTGAGGTTCATCTTCCTCATCACTTATTCTAGTTCGAATAATTTCCTTGGCCGCAAAATCGTATTCATACGACGTGGTTTTTACGGGAGCAGAGGTCAGGAAATTCAGCGTGTTGTCAAATTTAACAAGCCGGTAGCCATTGGCGTAGATATTGGTTGGTTGGTTATCAGTAGCCATTTCGGAATCGGTGGTGTCGGTTGAGCCGCTACAACTAGTGAGAATTATCAGTCCGAGTAGAATCGGAAAGATGGTTTTGTTGGTTGGCATTGATCTCTCCATCTGATCGGTGTGATTTGCGTTGAACGAGCGGCTGAAGCAGTACTGATTGCTACTGTATCGTTTAATACACCTAGGGTAGATTGCCGATTAGCAACGTTATTTGTTCGATTGGCCTGAGTCTGCCGCTTTGTTGCAGTGTCTTCGGCAGCGCTCACTGCAGTACACGATGTTTGGCCATAGCCCACGTGCTTGCCATTTTTTGCGGTTATGAAACGGTTTTTGACACACTGGGCAAGTCTTTGTTTGAGATTTTACTGATTTATTCATTTCGAAACCGATTCTAACTAATGAAACCTTAACTACGCGTAACGCTATTGTTCATTCCTTTGTTTGCACCAAGCCCGGAACCTCCATTTTAGCCGTACCATAAAGATAATTTGCTAAGGGCAGGGTACCGAAAAACTGATACACGCTTAGCACGTCGTTGCAGTGTTCCATTCTATGTTGCGCATCAGGCGTGTGTGGATTGCTGACTGACTCACAAACATATCCCGTTGTGGTTTTAATTAATCGCATTGTGCTTCGTACAGTTTCGTCGTGGTTCAATGCAGCAACGCTTGCCAGACATTCACCTACGATATTGACTGTATTACCATCTCTACCGGTTATTTCAAAATTTTTCATAGAAAGGCTGTGTGTAAAATCGGGGTATTGTTCGTTTCTTTGTCGTTAGGTAATACTCTACAACAAGCTCCGCTGCTTACTGATAGTCTTTTTACGGCGGCGTGTCGGTGCTTTTCTTGATCCGTGCTGTTCTAGCACAGCGGCACTGGCTTCTTGCCCCTCTACGCTTTTCCTTATTGCAAATATCTGATCTTTCATGGCTTTTGACTCCGCTTTAAAATCAACGATAGGAGCTACATATCCACTGATAGGTGAGGATGCGTGTCCAATAATGTCAACCGAGCTGCAATCAGCAAGCTCGGGTACCCATTTTTTAATGAATACACAGTCGGGGTCCTGATCCACTATCTGTTTCGTTGGGTTGTACACACGGATTGTATTGATACCGACAACACCGGCTTGCATCTGCAATTGAGATAAATGGATGCCAGGCTCATAGTCTAAAAAAACACGCGCTAATGGTGGATGTATTTCACGCCAACTTAAGTGCAAGGCATAAACAGCAAAACTGACGACCATTGCGCGCATCCTAAAGTTGATGAATCCAATCGCCTGTAAACATCGCATGCACGCATCGATAAGCGGGAAACCAGTTTGCCCCGCCGTCCATGCTGTTAATTTGTGCTTGCAATTGCCGTACATGACATTCGCATAAGCAGGATTAATCGCACCAAATTCCGTTTCCGGCACGGATTCGAGTCGTTGTATAAAGTGATCATGCCAATGTAATCTCGACGTGAACG
>CAYMHU010000109.1:0-2297 GCA_964390335.1 uncultured Granulosicoccaceae bacterium
ATCTGGGACCCTTGTATCACCCGACCGATAAAATGCGGGAAATGGCCAAAACGGGTGCTACGTTTTACCCGAGTAACGCAACAGCTGGAGAAAACTCATGAGCTTCGATGATAAAGATGTAGTCATAATTGATGGCGTGCGTTCTCCAATGTGTCGCTCTAAAGGCGGTGGTTTTAAAAATGTGCGCGCCGAAAATTTATCTGCAGCATTGGTAAGCGCGTTGTTTGAACGTAACCCGAACGCCGATATAAATGAAGTGGAAGATATCGTTTGGGGCTGCGTTAACCAAACCCTCGAGCAAGGCTTTAACGTTGCGCGAGCAGTTGGACTAATGGCGGGTGTGCCCAAATCGGCGGGCGCTCAAACGGTGAGTCGTTTATGCGGTTCTTCCATGAGTGCACTGCATATTGCAGCGCAAGGCATCATGACCGACTTCGGTGATGTGTTTGTTGTGGGTGGCGTCGAGCACATGCAGCATGTACCCATGATGCACGGTGTTGATCTAAACCCCGCGATGAGCAAATACATGGCCAAAGGTTCCATGATGATGGGTTTAACAGCCGAGATGCTGGCGAATCTGCATAAAGTATCGCGTGAACAACAGGATGAATTTGCGTTGCGCTCGCATAAACGAGCGCATGCTGCAATGACAGAGGGCCGGTTTGATAATGAAATTGTGCCTATCGAGGGCCACGATGAAATCGGCATGTTTAAACTCATCGAACACGATGAAGTGATTCGCGCGGATGCGTCAATCGAAGCCTTGGCCTCATTGCGACCTGCGTTTGTCCCCGGTTCAGGTACGGTCACAGCTGGTTCGTCTTCTGCTATTTCTGATGGTGCGTCGGCCATGTTGCTTATGTCTGGTAAGAAAGCCAAGGAGCGTGGCCTGCAGCCGATTGCACGTGTTAAAAGTATGGCCGTAAGCGGTTGTGATCCGGCAATCATGGGTTACGGACCCGTGCCAGCATCAAAGAAAGCATTGAAGCGTGCGGGTATGAGTATCGACGATATGGATTTTGTGGAGCTGAATGAAGCGTTTGCTGCGCAATCCATTCCGGTACTGAAAGATCTTGGCTTACTTGATGTTATGGATAGCAAAGTCAATTTAAATGGCGGAGCGATTGCGTTGGGTCATCCTTTAGGGTGTTCCGGTACCCGCATTTGTACCACGCTACTGAATGTCATGAAGCAAAACGATGGTCAGTTTGGACTTGCCACCATGTGCATTGGAATGGGGCAGGGTGTGGCCACTGTATTCGAGCGGTTGTAACCAATAACTCATAAATGAAAAATATGGAACACAGCTTAGGTCTCAAAGTTATTGGCGTTATATTTTTGATTGCCGGGTTGGTGCTGTCCTATAACCCAGAGCTTGTGAGTAACAAACCCATCCCGAGCGATCCGTTTAAAGCTGTAGAGCGCAGAATTTGGTGGGGCTTGCTTATAGGCTTTGGCTTATTCGCATTGCTGCACCATCAACTCCATCCTGTCTGGTTAACTTTGGCAGCGATGCTGTCGACTTTGGTTCTTGGGATTATCATTACTCGCGTTATGGGTATCGTGTTGGATGGTTCAACAAGCAAGCAATGGCAGCTAGTGGGTATCGAAGCGGTTGTGCTGATAGTTTTATTGTTGTGGTATTTGAGGCTTCGTGCCGGTTCAAGGTAGCTAAGTGTTGCGATATGCTCTTTTAACACGATACGGCAACTATCACCGTAACGATTTGGATTTCGTATTATTAATAAAAACGGACAAGATATTTCGGATGCAGCGATGTTTGATGTGAAGCCAGCACAAAAAATTAACGTCGAGTCTACACGAATTGACTCTACACGAATTGATTATGCAGGTATCGAATCCACACCTGCAGAATCTACACAGATTGACTCTACACGGATAGACCCATGCTGCCATTAAACACATTGGCAATGCAAAGAAGCGATGCCGCGTTTGCATTTTTAATGGATAAGTCGGGATTAACCATCGCAGCAATTTACTATCAACAACCATTGAGTTTTGTTGGACAAAATTGTTGTCGCAGTCAAGCTTGAACCACAACAATTGCCCATGTCCTGGAATGCCGAGAGTGCGATTGCTCTGGTTACAGATGAATTGGGTGTCAGCATTTTATCAACTGATGATCAACTGTCAGTTGTAAGTTCATAATGTAATCACAATAGCTAGGGAACCCAGCCAACTTCACCCAAACTGCACTGTGGTCCGTCGGCAGGCACATCGGTATAACGCCAGATCCGACTGATGGACACATTGTTAATTTTAAACGAGACGCTGGT
>CAYMHU010000110.1:0-2184 GCA_964390335.1 uncultured Granulosicoccaceae bacterium
ATGGTCGCATCGCCTCCTCCATGGTTCCAACTTCCGGACGCGCCCGACCTTAACAACTCCCGTTTGGGGTCAAGTTTAGGGTCAAAGTCAGAACCCTTCGTTATTGTTGGTGCAGGCTTGGCCGGATGTAATCTGGCGTACGAACTAGCGCAAAGAAATCAACATGTGTTGCTTATAGATAAAGCTCCCGCTGTTGCAGATGGCGCGTCGGGCAATTCTGCGGGTATCGTTAAACCGTTTGTTACACGCGCGCCTAGCACTGCTACCAGTTATTTTACGGCTGCGTTTAACTATTTTTTGTATCGAATGCAGCAACAAGAGTTTGCACAAGCTGCAGACTTCAACCAATGCGGTGTGCTGCAACTGGTACAAAAAAGCTACCCGCCGAACGCGGTTTACACCTGTACAACACCGGCTGAGGCTTCAGCGCTGGCTGGAGTACCTATTCATAGTCATGGGATATTTTTTGATAAAGCCGGCTGGATAAACCCGGCTGCATTTTGCTCGGCGCTTGTTAAACATGACAACATCAAAACTCGAATCAATTGCCGTGTGGATGAAATTGTACAAGAAGATACGCAGTGGCACTTACGTTGTACGCAGTTAGGTGCCAGTGACGCGGATGCAAATAAGCAATCGCACACCCTCACCACAAGCCAACTGATCTTAACTAACGGTGCCACCTTGCACGCATTTACACATACGCAAGCCTTACCGATAACCGCAGCGCGGGGTCAGGTTAGCATCTTTACACCGCTTGAACCGTTGCCACTTAAAACCGTGATTAGCGCTAAGCAATACCTTATTCCCACCAAAAACAACTTGCATGTGGGTGCCAGCTTTTCCAGAAATAATATGCAAGAAGCTATAGATGAGACTGATCATCAACAGAACTTGAATGGTTTAAATACGTTGAACGCAGGCTTAGCCGTTAATCCAACCCCAAGTGGCGGTTTTGTGGGCATAAGAGCCACGACACCTGATCGCTTACCGGTGGTAGGCCCTGCGCCGGATGCGCATGCGTATCAGCGCAACTACAAGCTTATTAAAAATGGATTACCCGCAAAACGCTTTAACCCGGCGAGCTACCACAATGGTTTATCGGTGCTGGGAGGTTTAGGTTCCAGGGGTATTGTGTTGGCGCCGTATTGTGCACGTTTGCTCAGCGATTGGCTTTGCACAACGCTGCCAACCGATCAGGACAAAGCAGCACAAGCTGAGATCTCGACAACACTACAGGCTAACAGCGATTTGCTGCACCCTGCACGTTTTATTATCAGACAACTCAGACGGGCGTAATCGGCGGTATACTAATCCCACAGAGATCAATCACCTACATAGCAGTCTCACCATTATGAATGATTCTGGCTCTTCAACTGGCACCACAAATCAAGCTTCCAAGCATGCGTTTGAACATCGCAGCGCCGACGACTGGGAAACGCTAGCTCGAAAAAGTATGCGTGGCGAAACCACGCTGGAAGATCTGACACGAACCACCATTGACGGCTTAAACGTTAAACCGCTGTATTACTCGCGGCCAGAAACCAATACGCACGCCATCGCAACCGAGCTAAAACGTTGGGATAACCGCCTACATGTCATTGGTGACTCTGCACAGGAACAGAATGACAATATTTTAGAGGGCCTAAAAGGCGGGATTGGATCCTTAGACATGGTTGTTGGCTATCCTGAGCTACAAAACACCATTGCAATCGATTCTTTGGACACTGTGCTAACGGACGTACAACTGGACATCATACAAATTGGCTTACACGCTGGCAGTGCTGCAAAACAAGCGGCACAAAAAATTATTCAGTTGTTTAACAACAATAACGTGCCTAGCAACGACATCAACATCAGTATTAACACTGACCCCATTGGCTCACTCGCGTATAGCGGTCAACTAAAGACCCCGATAGAAGATGCTATTGCAGAAGTTGGGCAACTCGCCAAAGAACTACAAGCGTTCCCCAACGTCACTATCGCTTGTTGCAACGCGGTGCCACACCACAACGCAGGTGCTACAGCATCACAGGAAATTACCGCTGCTATTTCTAGTGCCTGTGTTTATATGGATAGCTTGATGGATGCCGGGCTTAACGGGACCGATGCCGCTAAACAATTGGCATTTCAACTGGCATGCGATGCCGACCATCTACTGAACAATGTGAAGCTCAGAGCACT
>CAYMHU010000111.1:0-2151 GCA_964390335.1 uncultured Granulosicoccaceae bacterium
AATCTTTACAACCACGAAGCCGCTTGGAATGTGCAGTATTTCAAGAATATTTTTATAGCTGTGTTTTTTGTGTATGTATTCATGCCGCGCCTACTTGCCAACATGCTGGGATTTATATTCGGCTCTAAATCTAAAAGCACCGGGCAACGACAAGTCGTTTAACTAATCGTTCCCGCCAGATAGGCTTTGCGCTGCTTTTCAGGGTATTTTTCAATAGCATAACGTAGCATGGTACGTGGCATTTTCTTATAGCGTGAAGCCATGTAATCTGTTTGGGCTTGGCGATCCCGATTGCCCACTTCACGCAGCATCCAACCCACAGCCTTGTGAATTAAATCTTCTTTATCGTTTTTTAAAATCGTTGCAATTGCAAACGTATCTTTGAATTGGTTTTCTTTGATGAATCTGTATGTTGCGATTATCGCTGTTCTGCGTTCCCATATAGAGTCGGACTTAGCCAGTTGACGCAGCGGCTGTCGACTTTTATCCAGCAAATAGGTACCTAAAATAGAATAGCTTGAGCTGTCGACTAAATCCCAGTTGTTTATGTACTTTGTGTTCGCTAAATACAGTTCAACTATTTTTTCACGATCAGCTTCATTGGCTTTCGTGAATTTCCTTACCCAGAGTAATAACGCAAACAGTCTTTCCTCGTGGTATTTAGATCGCAATACTTTTAACACTTCGGTGTTGGAACAGTCTTGGAAGTGTTTAACGTGTGCTCGGAGCACAGGCACTCGGAGACCAAGGAAATGATCATTTGCACCATATTCACCCGGCGCTGTTTTAAAAAATCGTTGCGAATGAGCGGCTATATCGGGATTGGCTAGCGCTCTTAAAGTAGATTGGATATCTTTTGCTCTTGTCATGAAGCTGACGAGACTGCGGAACTTGCCAGTACAGCCGCCGCTGCATCAACCGCGCCGGAGCCGCGTTGCACATTTAATGCTGCGAGTCCTGCTTCTATGACGCCCAGGGTGCCAAGAATCATAGGTGGGTTTAAATGGCCCATGTGTCCTATACGAAAAACGTTGTCTTGAATGCCGCCTTTTGGATCAGGGTTTAAACCAACTCCTAAAATAATCCCGAATTTTTCGTTGCACACTTGTTGTAGTTGTTTGGCTAGACCTTGGGGTGTGTTAATCGTTGTGACTGCTTTGGAGCGTTGCTTAACGTCTGGAATATTGCATGTCAGCATGCCCTGCTCGCCCCATACATCAATTGCCGCCCACACAGATTGCGCAATAACTTCATGCCGTTGCCAGGTGTTTTCAATGCCTTCTTCCAGTAACATATCGATAGCTTCGCGCAATCCGTATAGATGATGCGTTGGTGGCGTGCCGTTGAAGTTGTCGGTGAATCCCGGGGGATTAACCCGTGGTTCTGCATCCCAGTATGGCGTGACTAAATCGGCTTGTTTTTGATAATCCCAAAACTTCTCATTGGTAAACATAAATGCAATGCCCGGTACTGTCATGAGGCCTTTTTGGCTTGCGGTGATCATGACATCCACGCCCAGTTCGTCCATATTAAACGGTTCGCAACCGAACGATGCGATGCTGTCAATAACGAGTAATGCAGGGTGACCAGCTGCATCGATCGCAGATCTTAACGCGGCGATGTCGTTTGTTGATGACGAAGCTGTGTCAGTTTGCACACTTAACACGGCTTTGATCTCATGGTTGGTATCCGCTTTTAACGAGGCTTGTAACTGCGCGGGATCGACTGCCGATTGATTACCGATGTCCAGCATGTCAACTTCGACGCCCATTGATTGTGCAATGCTCGCCCAAAGACGGCCAAATCGTCCGTTAATGGCGCATAAGGCTTTATCACCTTTGCTGAAGGTATTGCAGATACTGGCTTCCCATGCGGCATGGCCATTACCGATGTAAATGGCAAGATCGCCAGAGCAGCCAGCGAGCTGCTTTAAATCCGATTTTATGCTGGCGGTGATCTCGACTAGTTCACCGGCATAAATATTCGGTGCCGAACGCTGCATTGCGCGTAATACGCGCTCAGGCATTACCGATGGTCCGGGGATGGCCATGTGGTCACGGCCAAAGGTGAGTGATGCAGTATTATCCATTTGAATAGCTTAGCACCGCTTGCGTTTTTAATTTGCTGTATATATAATCAGTACACATTATT
>CAYMHU010000112.1:0-2080 GCA_964390335.1 uncultured Granulosicoccaceae bacterium
GTCATCGCTACCGAACATGGTTAGGCCGACAGAGACGTTCAATGCGGCAAAATCATATTGCTGGCGAAAGCGTGTTTATCGACTACTGTGGTCCGACTGTGCCGGTGGTTGATGCCCATACCGGCACGTTCATTGGTGCACAAATCTTTGTCGCAGTGCTGGGCGCATCGAACTATACGTTCGCGTGTGCGTCTGCCTCTCAAAAAGAGGCAGACTGGATAGATGCGCACACGAAAGCTGCAGCGTTCTTCGGTGGCTGGGCCACGTTAACCATACCGGATAATCTTAAAAGTGGCGTCACTAAAACTGATCGCTACGTACCGGTACTCAACGCCACTTATGAGCAATGGGCAGATCATTATCGCACCGCGATCATCCCAGCACGTCCCTACAAACCGAAGGACAAAGCAAAAGCTGAGAACGCCGTGTTGGTGGTTGAACGTTGGATCATCGCACGACTACGAAAACACACTTTCTTCTCTTTGGGCGAGCTTAATGAGGCTATCTCGCAGCTGTTGGTTGAACTGAACAATCGGCCGTTTAAGAAACTACCAGGTTGTCGTCGATCACTGTTCGAACAGATCGAGCAGGCTAAGCTAATCCCATTGCCATCGCACAGCTATGAGTACCAACACGTGCGCCAAGCTCGTGTGCATGTGGACTACCACATCGAATACGACAAACACTATTACTCTGTGCCGCATATGTTGGTCGGTTCTGAGGTAGAAGTGCGCGCCAGCAATCGTATCGTCAATGTCTTTGCTGGCGGAAAACGTGTTGCTTCACATACACGCTCTAACCTGCAGGCAAAGCATACAACGCTTACCGAGCACATGCCCGAAGCTCACCGACATTATGCGAGTTGGACGCCGGAGCGCCTCGAGAAATGGTCTGCTGATATAGGCACAGCAACACATCACATCGTGCATCAGATGCTCAGCGCTAAACGCCATCCACAGCAAAACTTCCGCTCGGTGCTGGCCTTGTTGTCGTTGTCGAAAAAATATGGCCGCGATCGACTTGAGAACGCGTGTGCTCGTGCAGTGTTGATTGGTTCACCAACGCGCACCAGTGTGCAATCTATTTTAAACAAAGGGCTGGATAAGTTACCCGATCTGTTAATGAACGACAGCATTAAAGATAGCGACCAGCACCTCACCGATCACGAAAACATCCGTGGCTCTAAGTCTTACCACTAAACCATCACACACTCAACAACAGGAAAAATAAGATGCAACACTCACAACTGATACAACAACTGCGTACGCTACGCGTACCCGGTATGGTCGAAGCGTTAGAGCAGCAACTCGAACAGCCCGCAACGCACAATGACTTAAGCTTCGAAGAACGGCTTGGACTCATGATTGATCGAGAGATAACGCATCGCGCCAACAACAAGGTGGATCGATTGTTAAAAGCAGCGAAGCTCAAACTACAGGCATACCCTGAAGACATCAACTACACGCACCCAAGAGGACTTGATAAAAGTCAGTTCGCATCGTTACTCTCGGGCCAGTGGATCGAACATCACCAGAATGTTCTGCTCACCGGTGCGACCGGTTGCGGTAAAACCTACCTTGGTTGTGTGCTTGCCACGCAAGCTTGCAAGCAGGGCTATAGCGTTCGTTACTTCCGAACATCCAGACTGCTTGAACAGCTGTCCATAGCGCACGGGGATGGTCGATTTAGCAAGCTGCTCAATCAGCTGGCTAAAACCGACGTTCTCGTACTCGATGACTGGGGGCTTGAAAGCTTAACACTGGGACAAAGAAACGATGTATTGGAGCTGATGGAAGATCGACACGGTAACCGATCAACGCTGATTACTAGCCAAGTACCGATACAACAGTGGCACGCTGCGATCGGCGACCCAACATTAGCCGATGCCATACTAGACCGACTGCTTCACAACGCTCATCGGCTTCAGTTGAAAGGGGAATCTATGCGTCGACTCCTTGCTGAGCCGACATAGCCAAAGTGGTCACCGCTAATGCTATTATCAAGCCTCGGGCGTTGAGTAGATCAGGTGCCCATTTAGTTCCGGAATCACTGACCACTTTGACCGGAATACGCACCACGG
>CAYMHU010000113.1:0-1913 GCA_964390335.1 uncultured Granulosicoccaceae bacterium
CATCTTGTACGAATAGGTGTCTGATTGGGCGCACGAAGCCGCAGTTGTGGTGAATTTTGAAATTCTTCTTCGGGCTCGGCAAATGATTGCCAGCCATCATCTATTGGATGCAGTGTATGAGTTTCATAGCGGCCGGTGGTGTTACTAACGGATCCGCGGCCCTTGATGGCTGTTGGTTTTAGGAACATTAGTATAAAACTGTTATTTTATACAGTATATAGCATGGCAACCTGTTTGTAAAATTGTGGCAGCAAATTATCGCTATTTCAGAATTTATCCACGTACACGCTAACAACAGCAATATCACCGACTACCTGCACGCGCCGGGTGTAGCGCGCCACGCTAATAAACGTTGGTTCTAATCCGTCGCTATACAGCTGCTGGATCTGTGCCGGGATGGTAAATTCACCATCGTCTTGCAGGTCGCACTGATACGCAGCAAAATCGCCTGTGAGTTCATCGATCTGACCAACCCAGAACAACACCCTGCTTTCTTGCTCGAGCGAGCTGTCGAGTGTTTTTTCAATTGCAGCAGTTCGACCTTCCCAATCAAGAACCGGATTCACGTGTAGGCGACTAATTTGATCTTTCATATCCTGATTAAGTGCATCCGGCTTCACCCAATTAAACTGGCCTGCAGGAAAATGCGCGCCAGGCACGTCTAGCACCATGGCTTGTGGCGGTTCAGAATTGAGCTCTACTGATGGTGGTATGGAATATTGTGGCTCGGCCAAATCAGTATCCAACAGCAATGAAGCATAACTACCCGCATCGGCCCCCAATTCAACGGTTTCGCCAGCAACGATTCGATTAATCTGTAAAATTTCACTAACATCGGCTTCAATTAAATGATCGATAGGGAAATCCAACAACTCAACCGTGAACTGATCACCTAACCCTGTTATCTCGCAAGTATCAGGTATTTGTTTGGCACGCAGTTTTGGCGGCTTCAGCAACGGAGTTGCTGTTTCGTAAAACCGCGCGATAGCGTTAACTTGTAATCCGGTTGCCGATTGATTCTGTGCAACCATTAGTTGTAGCGCGAATTGAATCGCATTGTTCGCACCTTCTAGTTGCGGGTTTGGGGCGTCTGTTAATTCAGATGATTCACTATTTGAGTCAACACCATCTGTAACAGATTCATCAAGGTTAACGGCTGACGAGCAGCCAGCACAAACCAGTATGAAGCCGAACAGTAAAGTTCCTCTAAATTGAAGGCTAGGCATACGCATACCAATATCATCGCTTAAATGAACATTAAGCGATTAGTAGCAAGTTACAGCCCATTGTTATACTTGTGCAAAAGCGGTGTAGTTCCAATAATATGCCCTCGCCATCACATTGAAAGGCACGTATTTAGCACTCCAGGAACAACAACGAGCATGTGCATGCAATATTCCGCAACCAAGAGCCGGATTGGCAAGAAAATGACGTCAATATTCGGTACTTAATTTATGTGGCAGATAACATTCGGTCACACACGATATCGATGAACGATTCAACCTTTACAACTGAACAGCGTGAGCGAGCAAGCCATATTGCGCATGTTATGTTCTGGCTTAGCACCCTGTTTCTGGGTTTATTGGCCGCTATCATCGTGACATGGATTGATATACCCGGTGTGGTTGAACTCGCAACAACAGAAGCAGAAGAAACCGGCTCCTCGTCGCAGTCTTTAATTGATGCCTTGGCGCTCGCAGAGCGTGCAGAAAAAATTGGCAGCCATTTATTGTACCTGCTGTTCGCATTATGGCCCCTATTCTGGATTGAGTATTTCTACAGCCTTACTCGTACAAAGCAAGCCAGCATATTCAGTGCGGGCGGCATCCAACGACTCATGGCTTGTGTTGTGCCGCCACTGCGCTTAGGCACCACATCTACCGTCTGGGGAAATCGCTTATGGTTACCGAGTT
>CAYMHU010000114.1:0-1912 GCA_964390335.1 uncultured Granulosicoccaceae bacterium
CATCTTGTACGAATAGGTGTCTGATTGGGCGCACGAAGCCGCAGTTGTGGTGAATCTTGGAATTCTTCTTCGGGCTCGGCAAATGATTGCCAGCCATCATCTATTGCATGCAGTGTATGAGTTTCATAGCGGCCAGTGGTGTTACTAACGGATCCGCGGCCCTTGATGGCTGTTGGTTTAAGGAACATTAGCCTAACTGTTTTTTTATACAGTATATAGCATAGCAACCTTATTTGTAAAGTTGAGGCAGCAAATTGGCGCCGTATCAGAATTTATCCACGTACACGCTAACTAGCGCGATATCTGCAACAACCTGCACACGCCGGGTGTAACGCGCCACGCTAATAAACGTTGGGTCTAATCCGTCGCTATACAACTGCTGGATCTGCGCCGGAATGGTAAATTCACCATCGTCTTGCAGGTCGCACTGATACGCAGCAAAATCGCCTGTGAGTTCATCGATCTGACCAACCCAGAACAACACCCTGCTTTCTTGCTCGAGCGAGCTGTCGAGTGTTTTTTCAATTGCAGCAGTACGACCCTCCCAATCGAGAATCGGGTTCGCGTTTAAACGCCTAATTTGATCTTTCATATCCTGATTAAGTGCATCCGGCTTCACCCAGTTAAACTGGCCTGCAGGAAATTGCGCACCAGGCACGTCTAGCACCATGGCTTGTGGCGGTTCAGAATTGAGCTCTACTGACGGTGGTATGGAATATTGTGGCTCGGCCAAATCAGCATCCAACAGCAATGAAGCATAACTACCCGCATCGGCTCTCAATTCAACGGTTTCGCCAGCAACGATTCGATTAATCTGCAAAATTTCACTGACATCGGCTTCAATTAAATGATCGATGGGGAAATCCAGTAACTCAACCGTGAACTGATCACCTAGCCCTGTTATCTCACAGGTATCCGGTATTTGTTTGGCACGCAGTTTTGGCGGCTTCAGCAACGGGGTTGCTGTTTCGTAAAACCGCGCGGTAGCGTTAACTTGTAATCCGGTTGCCGATTGATTTTGAGCAACCATCAGTTGTAGCGCGAATTGAATCGCATTGTTCGCGCCTTCTAGTTGCAGGTTTGAGGCGTCTGTTATTTCAGATGATTCACTATTTGAGTCAACACCATCTGTAACAGATTCATCAAGATTTACAGCTGACGAGCAGCCAGCACAAATCAGTATGAAGCCGAACAGTAAAGTTCCTCTAAATTGAAGGCTAGACATACGCATACCAACATCATCGCTTGAATAAACATTAAGTGATTAGTAGCAAGTTACAGCCCATTGTTATACTTGCGTAAACGCGGTGTAGTTCCGGGATTTTGCCCACGCCATCACACTGAAAGGCACGTATTTAGCACTCCGGGAACAACAACGAGCTTGTACATGCAATATTCAGGGACCAAGAGCCGGATTGGCAAGAAAATGACGTCAATATTCGGTACTTAATTTATGTGGCAGATAACATTCGGTCACACACGATATCGATGAACGATTCAACCTTTACAACTGAACAGCGTGAGCGAGCAAGCCATATTGCGCATGTTATGTTCTGGCTTAGCACCCTGTTTCTGGGTTTGTTAGCCGCCATCATCGTGACATGGATTGATATACCCGGTGTGGTTGAACTCGCTACAACAGAAGCAGCAGAAACCGGCTCCTCGTCGCAGTCTTTAATTGATGCCTTAGCGCTCGCAGAGCGTGCAGAAAAAATAGGCAGCCATTTATTGTACCTACTGTTCGCTTTATGGCCCCTTTTCTGGATTGAGTATTTCTACAGCCTTACTCATAGCAAGCAAGTCAGCATATTCAGTGCGGGCGGCATCCAACGACTCATGGCTTGTGTTGTGCCACCCCTGCGCTTAGGCACCACATCTACCGTCTGGGGAAATCGCTTATGGTTACCGAGTT
>CAYMHU010000115.1:0-1817 GCA_964390335.1 uncultured Granulosicoccaceae bacterium
CGCTTGCTTTATCTGCTGTTTCCACCGTATGGGCCAGGCTGGCATTGTCCATATATGCAATATTCGTAATAAAAGCGGGGATTTCCGATAAACGATTCAGGACCATAACCATAGGTACGCTTTTACTGTGTTCATTTAGTATGTCGTGTAAATGCTCATCGGAAGCTTTGTCCAGGCCTTCAAAGGGTTCATCCAAAATGAGTAAATCGGTTTTGGTGGTCAGGGCTTTAATCAACAAAACTTTACGGGTTTCTCCGGTAGAGAGTTTTCTAAAACTGCGTTCCAACAAAGATTCAAAATCGAATAGACGAACCAACTGCTGCTGTTTGGTTTTATCATTGCAGTCCTCATCCAGTATTTCCTGTACTTTCGTTCCTTCGGATATAACGTCAAGGATGTCTGCATCGTCTTTGCGTCGTTCCGCTTCTATCAACTCTGCCTGTGCTTCAAACGACACAACAGATACATTTTTAGGAATGCCCTCAACCGTACCCATATCGATATCACCAGAGCCTGCAAGAATTGCTGCTATTGCAGATTTTCCAGAACCGTTCGGACCCGTAATGCACCAATGTTGTTGATCGTTGAGTTGCCAATTGATATTGGTGAGTCGAAAGCGCTCGTTAAATTCAACGCTGAGATTAGACAGTTTGATATAGAACATGGTTAGCGAAAGCTATTTGCTGATGTTTAAGGCTTACTATTGCGTCTATTATGCCTGAGGATAAGAGTCTGCTGCGCAATGCCAGAACGCATTTAGTAGTGGGTCACTTAATCGCTCCTCGTGAGCGCATAATCCAAGTTCGAAAGGCTCTAAGTCTGTCAGAAAGGGAAGTACCCTTATGGTGTCACGAATAGGGCTGTGCTCTATCACTAATGCTGGCACAACAGCCACACCAAACCCCAGGCTGACCATCGACACGACTGCTTCGTGTCCGGCCACCTGCGCGTAAATTGGTGGTTTGCGCTTAAGTGTTTTCATGCGTTGCAAAAAGCGGGTTCTGGCTAAGCCTTTTTCGGCCAGCACCACCGGCAATGTGTCCCAATCGGGTTCGTGATTATCAGCAAACATTTTATCGATCGATCGCGTTAATGCGCTTGGCGTCGTTGGACCAATAAGGCAAAGCGGTGTGCGACTCAATGGCAAACAGCTGAGCTTCCCGGGCAGTTTCTCGGGAACCGCGATAATCGCGCTGTCAACATCGCCATCGACAACATGATCTATCGCTTCCGCTTGATCGCCCGTTCGCAGTTTTAATTCAATACCAGGGTAGGTATCGCGCATTGCCGGCAAGATCCTGCTTAGAATGCTGTAATTGGCGGTAACAGAGCCGAAAACGCTGACTTCTCCAGATAATTTTTGGCTGGATGCATCCAGTTCTGAGCGCAGTTGCTGCCAATCATCAACGGCTTTACGTGCGTATTCGAGAAAGTGTCGACCCGCAGGCGTCAAACTCACCTGGCGGTTATCTCGTTCCACCAACGTTTGGCCTACATGTGTCTCTAAGCGTTGCAGGTGCCGGCTGACCGCTGACGGGCTTAAGTTGCAGCTGGCTGCGGTCCTGCCAAAATGTAGCGATTGAGCCAAATTCAAGAAGATCTGGTACGTTCGAATGTCCAAGCAAATGTCCTGTAACAACAGTTAGATAGCTTTGTGTTGCAATAATCGCAACACAGCATGCCATTTATATCATTTTACGCAACATAATTGCTGATTTAAAATCGTGCGGTTTACGCCCTTATACCTTTCTCGGAGACTCAGATCATGGGACAAAATTACTTCAATTCATTGCCATTACGCTTACAGCTCGAGGAGT
>CAYMHU010000116.1:0-1816 GCA_964390335.1 uncultured Granulosicoccaceae bacterium
AAAGTAATACGCGAGAGGAATACTTCGCGTTAAATCTTAGTGGCAGTAATACGCTTGTTATTGGCTGAGGATTACCACCGTAACCGGATGGTGTTGAAGATACATACACCCAGTCATTTGCATCGTCGCCTATATTCCATTTCCACATATCTCCATCGGCCATTGCTGACGCCGCAAAAACAGTATTATCAGGTAACACATGCAAACTAGGATATTCTGAGTGCAATCTCCGCCGTATAGCTTCATCCCAACCAGGAATATTTTGATAATCTGACGAGCCAACATAGCTCCATTGTCGTGTGGAAGGATTATAGGTTTCCAAAGTGGTATTTGTATGACGCCTATCTCCGTTTAGTGGGTGCCCACCAATTGCTAATGAATGTCCGTTTGGAAGCGTAATCAAACTTGGATACCATCGGCCTCCGCTATCGCTAGCATCATCTCCGTTGAAATCTCCAGGGCGCGCCGTAACCATGTCACCTTGAGTCTCCCATGACCAAACTCCGGAGGCTGCAGGTCGAAACCGAAGAGAACCGCGCAAACCAAGCCAATGCATGGTATGCAAACCACTCGGCGGCCTGCTTTCAGTACCGCCACCTGTTAAGACACTACCATCTGCCAACAATGAATGACCGCAGCAAAAAAGATTATACCCATCAGGGATGCCTGATACCGATTCTACCGTCCAAGGCGATTCACCCAGCATTAGCCGGGTATTGTCGATCGGTTGATTATCGTTGGTATAATCATCACCTGAAAAAATAACTATCCAACCACTAGGCAGCAGCGCAGCATGTACCGCCAGAATCTCAGATTTATCTTCAATAACAGCACCTAAGGAGTCTCGCAATACTTCCCATTCACCATCAAACACCACAACCGTTACACTGCTTCCCCGATCGGAATAAACATCACATAAATGCTGAATTGCATAAACTTGATCACCAACCTCAAGCGGAAGAATTTGAACGGCGATAGAGTCAGCATCGGCGCCAGCCATGCCACGCCCTGACCAAGTACCATTGACATAAACATCGACGGTTGCCCCTGGGATCAAATCACGAACCTGAACAAATCGATCACATGTATTAACAGGTTCGATAATTCGAGGTGCAGGTAGATGGGTGGGAGCTTCCTGTACGTCAACTGGATCACTAATCTCCGATTCAAGACCACAACCAATAGCCACCGCTGTGATTTTCTGGCCCTTTACTAGCACTGGTCTTACCGTGATATCCATTTCTGAACTAATCACATGCGCTTCACCGATCACGCCAACATCAGCTGCGCTAACGTAAACCCGAGTTCCAGGATGAAGATTGCTTACACGAACTGTTATGGAGCACGCATACAATGGCTCTTCAACGACCGGTTTTATCAACACTTCAGGAGCATCCGTCACCATGACGGCGCTTGATAACTCGCTTTCGCGGGAACAAAGTGTTTGCGTTGCGCAGACAAGACCGCCAGCCATCAAACCCGGAGCAGGAACAATAAAATCAAAAATACCGTCTTCTGGCGCAGTTGCATAATAACTTTGCCCACCAACTAAACCGTGATGACTATCGTCTGTAATAATCACTTTAACGGTTGCGTCCGCAAACAAATTGCCTATCCGCACAGTAGTGCCCTCTGCACACAGTGGCTCAACAATGTGGGGGACCGGTACTGGTTGAAGTTCACCAACGGGCACTGGCGGGGTAGACCACTCCGAAAATTTTTCGCATTCAAGAAATATTTGCCGAGCGCGTACAGATTCTCCTAGCATCAAAGGCGGATTCATTCTCCACCAAAGGCTCGCGCTGTCAAAACAAGC
>CAYMHU010000117.1:0-1701 GCA_964390335.1 uncultured Granulosicoccaceae bacterium
TTTTTATCCATGATGCGAAACCGGAACCGTGTCGGTGATAATTGTCGGACCGTATTGAATGAATCGACGTCGTTGCGCAATGATTCTTCAAATTCGAATTGATGGATATCGTGCAAATTCAGCTGTTGAAAAAACTGCATATGCATTCCGTCTTTGTTATGTGCAACTCTTTCGATGCGATAACCGCCTTCGTGTACCAGTGTGTGGTGATAGGAACACAGACACACACCATTTTCAACCGACGTTGCACCGCCATCGGCCCAATGCTCGATGTGATGGATATGCAAGTGGCGTGAATGATCACAGCCCGGCCATACGCACTGTTGATCTCGTTCTTTGATTGCACGAGCCATGGCATGCGGCCAGATACGAGATTTACGGCCAATATCGGTGGGCTCGCCGTTGCTGGTTTTGTTGACCGCGAGACTGCAATCGCACGCGATGCGCCTGGCTGTTTCGCGGGCAATTGGACCTGCGTTGTGTATTGTTGGGCGTTTTGCAGGATTAATAGGTTTATTGCTGGTGATCGAGCTGTCTGTCATTGAGGCACTTGCACAGTCATTAACAAGTTCACTTTCATCAATCGACACACTGACTTGATATCGATCAGCTGTAGCGATGGCTTTGCCTGCACTTTGCAGACTGGACTCCGCCATCATTACCGCCGCATCCGCGCGGCGTTGAGACATCGTTTTGTTGGATGTGCCCGATTCACTCAGGCTGTGTTCGATGCTATTCAAAAAGGCTTGCGCAAGTTCGGGCGGTAACACCAGTTGAATTTGAGTACTGCCGTTACTAGCCTCACGCCAAGTCAACGAGCGCGAGTCCCATTGTTGCATGGCACGGGTGTTTTCGGCGTGGCCATCTTTAGCATCATCATTACTCCATCGATAAGCTTCGCATAGTCGCTTTACTTCTGATACGGAAGCATCCAGTGCTGCATGACACAGGGTTTTCTCGTTATCATCATTAGCCACACGGGTAATCAGGCGAACTTTGGACCACGAGAGCTTACCTACCCTGAACAGTGCAAGTAAAGTGGGCAAGGATTGCAGTTGGCGACCCACACGCAGATACTCCCAGCTCAATTGAGTGCTGATACCGATTTCTGCATTCATCCAGGCTGCGCAATGGCTCGCACCGCTGGATTTCCAGGCTTGTTGTTTATCAAACCTGACCAATAACTCTAATAAGTCAGCATGTTGGGAAGTCATTTCTTGCGACAGCATTTTTAAGCGTTGCCGAATGGATGATTCATCATGCGGCAATGCGTTGCCATTGAACTGTTGGGGCTCGCTTTGCATACACGCCATGGCCAAACGTACACTTTGGCCAAATTGCTCACGATCAGCGGAGTTGTATGAGCTCATGCCGAACTGGAAAGACGTTGGGTGTTTTTTTTCTGGGGTATTCGGGCTGGTTGATTTATCCATAAAACAGTTCTCCCGTGGTAAATGTCAGTGTACCAATTAAATCATGTAAGCGCAGTGTTTTACTGTATATATATCCAGCATATAACACCTTCGGAATCATACTGACTCAACAACAATACAAAAGAGGCTTTGGGCTTTATTGATTAGTTGTTCTGAGAGTAGGTGTTTTAAAGGGACATAGATTGGCAGCTAAGTCCTCAAAGCTGCGGCCGGTTAGTCTACGAAAATTGAGCAAAACGTACTGGGTCGAGTGGCTCAGTTGTGCCCG
>CAYMHU010000118.1:0-1523 GCA_964390335.1 uncultured Granulosicoccaceae bacterium
TCACAGGACAGACCACACTGTATTTTTCCAAATCAAATTCTGAAATTTTTCCAAGATTCGAGTCCAGGTAGAACTCGTCGGCAAGCATCACGAATGCTTTGCGACCGGCTAAAAATGGTTTTGCGAGCAAAACAGACCAGGCCCACCCTTTATCAAGATGCTGGTTCTCAACATACTGAATCCGCACCCCAAAATTAGCACCATCACCGAAGTATTCTTGGATGGCGTCGCCCATATAGCCAAGTACGATAACGATCTCTTCTATTCCTACCTCATCTCGCATCAAATCGATATGTCGTTCAATGTTGGGCTTTCCGTCAATCAGGAACATGCCTTTGTGTACTTCATAGGTATAAGGCCGTGCCCGGATACCGCTACCAGCTGCTGGGATAACGCCTAAAATAGATGCTGACACCGGATCTCCTAAAGAATTGGGGTGGAGTAGAAATCATTTATAAACGCGTGCAAATCGTCAATAGAATTGATTGATTCACGCTCGGCCATTAGTCGCTTGCTCAGCTGCAAGTTTGCTATTTCTAACTTGGCACGAATGTCCACATCTTCAATTGCTCGAATATCGGCAACGCCAGCAATACCGACCATACGCCGAGCCATCGAGCACGCGGCAAAGCCTACAGCATCTTGCAACAGCTTGGTCATGTATTCATCCCGGAACTGCGATAGCTCTGCATCAGATAACAGACCCTTAGTGAGCATGGTCGATTCATCAACCTGCTGCCAAAGCTCAAGGAATTTCGACTCAAAACTGTTCCACACTATTAACAACTGTTCGATTATCCATGTGCGGTAATCTGCTCCACCTGAGCGATGGAAATGGGATGTGCAGCAAAGTAAAAAATTTGAAAAAACTTTCCCTACATCAAAGCTTATCGGGCCAAAAAACGCAAACTCTGGATCAATAATATACGTTTCTTCCTGATTCACCATTATTGACCCGCTATGGATATCACCGTGCAGTAATGCTTCTGTTTTAGCCACAAACAAGTCTTTAAACTTGAGCACGTCGCGCTTGTATTCATAGTCGGTGTGAATGTTCTCTTTCACCCATTGATCGGTTGCTGGATTGGAATAGTTTGACTCGTGTTCTAAAAACGGGAATGTAAAAATAAAGTCTTCAGTTAGCTTACATAGCTCTGTATTCAGCGTGAACCGGTCCATTAATTGTCGCCGTTCAATACTATCCATCGACCAAGCACTGGTTTTAAACAGCGTTTCTGCCATAAAGTTCCCGATATGTTTTCCCACAAGGGGGTACTTTATGCCGTCGATCATTCCCATGCGCAAGATTATGTGGCTGTCCAAGTTCCGCATGACCAAAGTACTCATTTCTTCGTCTGCGTGATAAATGGTGGGAATGAGATTGGGTACTAAATCGTTGTAAGCCTCGAAAGCACGTATCTCAAAGCGCATCCGATCTCGCGCTAACGGCCACGACTCACCTGCAAGTCGCAGATACGGAACCGCTTGCTTCAAAATAACTGATTTAGAGGGGTCGCTTGAAT